>NZ_JACBZW010000003.1:0-715335 GCF_013408065.1 Bradyrhizobium sp. IAR9 | reverse complement strand
ACCCGGATCGCGCTTCCCTCCGGCGTAAAATCAAGCGCGCTGGCTGGGACAACGCATTCCTCTTGGCCACCCTCAGCCATATGCGATAGCCCTGCCCTCCAGGGGAGGGTAAGAGAGCAGCCCCTTACGTCGGCGACACCACGCCCTTCAGCGCAGCTGGCTGCGGGGCGGCACCACGCATCAACCTGGCCTTTTCCGAGTTCGGCCACAGCAGCAGCAGGCCGAGCAGGCCGGAGCCTACCATGATCACGGCGTTGATGGTGAAGCCGGCCATGTAGCCATCGACCGTGCTGCCGGCACGCTGGATCATCGCCCCCATCACGGCCGGCGCGATGATGCCGGCCAGCGTGTAGAGCGCACCGTAGATCGCAAGGATCGCGCCACGCTGCGACGTCGGCGTGAACTCGCCAAGCATCGGCGGGCAGACCACATAGATCGCCCCGCACAGGCCAGAGCCGACCACGAGCAGCGCGATCTGGAGGCCCGCGCCCTGAACGTGCGGCATCGTCGCCAGAATCAACCCGCCGATCACCAGCGGCACCGAGCCGAGCACGCCGCGCGCCACGCGGGTGTTGTAGCCGCGCGCCATCATCACCTGCGAGATCCACCCGGTGAGAATGACGATGGTGGCGCCGAACACCCAGGGCAAGATCGAGATGAAGCCGGCCTGGCTCTGCGAGAAGCCGAGCCCCTTGACGATGAACGGCGTGAACCAGGTCAGGCCGAGCGAGAGCGCCCAATAAGCACCGAAGGTCGCCGCGACACAGCCGATGAAGGTGCGAGAGGTGAGAAGCTGCAAGTAAGGGATCTTCTGCTCGGTCGCGGCGAGGACCTGCGTGTCCTCCAGCGGGCCTTCCTTGCCGAGCGCGAGCCAGGCACACACCCAGATCAGGCCGACGACGCCGAGCGCGCCGAAGGCGTAGTGCCAGGAATGGTTGACGATGATCCAGTTCAGCGCCGGCACCGCGAGGATGACGCCGAAGGCCGAGCCCTGCGACAGGATCGCGGTCGGCAGCGTGCGCTTCTCGTCGGGGAACCATTTGTAGATGGCGTGCGCGGCGACCGAGAAGGCCGGGCCTTCGCCGGCACCCAGCACGATGCGGCAGATCAGCAGCGTGGTGAAGGAGACGGTGCCAACCATCGGAAACTGCGCCAGCGCCCAGATCACTGCGAGCACGAGCAGCACCCAGCGCGTCGGCACCTTGTTGACGATGAAGCCGACCACGATGGCCGCGATCGAGAACAGGAAGAAGAATGAGGAGCCGAGCAGGCCGAACTGCTCCGGGGTGAGCTTCAGATCGGTCATGATCGGCACGCCAGCGAGACCGACGACGATCTTGTCGGCGAAGTTCACGACCATGAAGAGGAAGAGGAGAAACGTGACGGTCCAGGCGCCCTTTGGCGTTCCCTTGGTCCCGATCGTCTTGCCGGCTCCCTCCGTCGTTCCCTCAACGCTCATGATTCTCCCCCGTCGATGTCTTTTGGTTTTTGGCACTTTTTTGATTTGGCTGTCTTGGGAGCTAACAACGGCTTCGAGACCAACGCAACCCGGCATTTCCGCAGCAAGTGTGCTACGCAGCAATTCCGCTAATTCCGCCCGGCGCCATTCATCGTGTTGAGCATCAAGAATCTCTCCAAGACCTTCTTCTCGGCCGGCGAGCCGGTCCATGTGCTGCGCGGCGTCGATCTCGACCTCAGGGCCGGCGAACGCGTCGCGCTGACGGGTGAGTCCGGCAGCGGCAAGAGCACATTGTTGCACCTGATCGCGGGACTCGATGCCGCCGATGGCGGCGCGATCCGGCTAGAGGACATTGAGGTCACCGCGCTGTCCGATGCAGGGCGCGCCAGCTTGCGGCGCGACCGGATCGGTCTGGTTTTTCAGCAATTCAACCTGATCCCGAGCCTGTCGGTCGCGGACAATCTGGCCTTTCAGGCGCGGATCGCCGACCGTCACGATGCAGCCTGGACCAAGGAGCTGGTCGAACGGCTCGGGCTCGGCGCTCTCCTGAAGCGCTATCCCGAGCAATTGTCCGGCGGCCAGCAGCAACGGGTCGCGATCGGCCGGGCGCTGGCGACAAGGCCGTCGCTACTGCTGGCGGACGAGCCGACCGGCAATCTCGATGAGGCCACCGCCGAGAACGTGCTGGCGCTGACGCGCGACCTGGTCGCGCGCACCGGCTGCGGCTTCCTGATGGTGACCCATAGCCTGCATCTGGCCGGCACGCTCGACCGCCATCTCACCCTGCATGCGGGGCGGATCGCATGAGACGCGCGCTCTGGGTGCTCGCGGTGCTGCTCAGCCATTGGCGGCGTCACAAGATGCAGTTCGCGACGCTGCTGGTCGGGCTGATCGCGGCGACCGCGCTGTGGAGCGGCGTGCAGGCCATCAACCAGCAGGCCCGCAACGCCTATGACCGCGCCGCCGCGACGTTCGGCGGCGTCCGCACCGCGATGCTGGTCGCGCCTGCTAGCGCGACATTTCCTCAGGAGCTGTTCATCAAGCTCCGCCGCGCCGGCTGGCCGGTGTCGCCGGCGCTGGAGGGCCGGGTCCAGATCAACGGACGCTCGGTGCGGCTGCTCGGGATCGAGCCGGTGACACTGCCGCTCGAAATCGGCAACGCACCGCGTCTCGGTGCTGCGGATTTAGGCAGCTTTGTTGCACCGCCGGGCCAGACATTGGCGGCACGGGAGACGTTGAGCGACTTGCAGGAAACGGAAGGCGCGGCGCCCCCGATCAGCAACGGCGCGAAATTGCCGCCGCTGCGCGTGCTGCCGCAGCTCGCGCCCGGCGTGCTGGTGGTCGATATCGGCGTGGCGCAGGGTCTGCTGCACAAGCCGGATCAGCTGTCGCGGCTTCTGATCGGCAAGCCCAAGGGCAAGCCTGCGCCGCTGGCAAGCGTGGTCGGCGACCGATTGCAGCTGGTCGAGCCGAACGCGGAGACCGAGCTGGAACGCCTCACCGACAGCTTTCACCTCAATCTTACGGCGTTCGGCCTGTTGTCGTTCTTCGTCGGCCTGTTCATCGTCAACTCGGCCGTCGGCCTCGCTTTCGAGCAGCGGTTGCCGATGCTGCGAACGCTGCGCGCCTGCGGCGCCTCGGCGCGCCTGGTCAACACCGTGCTGGTGATCGAGCTCGTGGCGCTGGCGCTGATCGCCGGCCTGATCGGGCTCGTCTGCGGCTATTTCATCGCGGCCGTGCTGCTGCCCGACGTCGCGGCGTCACTGCGCGGGCTCTATGGCGCTCAGATCCCGGGGCAGCTGACCTTACAGCCTGAATGGTGGCTCGCCGGCATCGGCATCAGCATTGCGGGCGCGCTCGTTGCGGCGGCGACCAGCCTGATCAAGGCGATCAGGATGCCGGTGCTGGCGACCGCGCAGCCGCACGCCTGGCAGCAGAGGCAGCGCCGCTGGCTGATCCTGCAGAGCTGTGCGGCCTGCGCCGTGTTCGCGGTCGCGCTGCTGCTGCTTCAGTACGGGCAATCGCTGATCGCGGGCTTTGGCGTGCTGGCGGCGCTGATGTTCGGCGCGGCGCTGATCCTGCCGGCGCTGCTCGAGATCATCCTGCTCGCGGGTCAGCGCGCCGCGAGAAAGCCGCTTGCGCTGTGGTTCTGGGCGGACAGCCGGCAGCAGCTTTCCGGATTGTCGCTCGCGCTGATGGCGCTGCTGCTCGCGCTCGCCGTCAATGTCGGGGTGTCCACCATGGTGGAAACCTTCAGCCGCACCTTCCTCGGCTGGCTGAACGGACGGCTCGCAGCCGACGTCTACATCAGCGCCTCCGACAATGCGCAAGGCGTTGCCATCCGCAACTGGCTGCGCGAGCGCAGCGACGTGCAGGCGATCCTGTCGGGCGGCCGTGCCGAGGCGCAGGTTCAGGGCCAACCGGTGGAATTGCTCGGCCTGCCCGACCACGCGCTCTATCGCGAGCGCTGGCCGCTGCTGGAAGCCGCGCCGCGCGGCTGGAGCCGGCTCGTGCCGGGCAATGCCGCCTTCATCAGCGAGCAGCTCAGCCGCCGCCTCAACGTCCGCATCGGCGACGTCGTCGAGGTGCCGGCACCTAGCGGGACATGGGAGCTCGACATCGTCGGTATCTATGCCGATTACGGCAATCCCAGGGGGCAACTCACCGTCAACGTCGCGGCGCTGATCCGGCAGTTTCCGCAGACGCCACAGACGCGGATCGACCTGATCGTCGCGAAGGAGAACATTCCCGGCCTGATCGCGGCCTTGCAGAAGCAATTCGCACTCGACGACCGCAGCGTCGCCGACCAGGCGACGGTAAAGGCGGAATCGATCCGCATCTTCAACCGCACCTTTGCGGTGACATCGGCGCTGAACGCATTCACGCTCGGTGTCGCCGGGATCGCGCTGTTCACGAGCCTGCTCACGCTGGCGAATTCCCGTCTGCCGCACCTCGCACCGCTGTGGGCGATCGGCATCACCCGGCCGCGCCTGGCCGCGATCGAATTGACCAAGACGCTGTCGGTGGCGCTGTTCACGGCGCTGCTCGCCGTGCCGCTTGGCCTCCTGGTGGCGTGGTGCCTGATCGCGATCGTGAACGTGAAGGCGTTCGGCTGGCGGCTGCCTTTCCACGTATTCCCGCTGCAGCTGGTCGAGCTGGTCGCGGTCGCGCTGCTCGCGTCGCTGCTTGCGGCGCTGTTGCCGGTGGCACGGCTGGCGCGGATGCAGCCGGAAAATCTCGTCAAGGTGTTTGCCAATGAGCGCTGATCGCATGTCGCGCCGCGCCTTCGCCGGCGGCATCGCCGCGCTGGCCCTCGCACGCCGCGCCAGCGCGCAGGGCTATGCCGGGCTCGGTGAGAAAGCGGATGGCTTTGGGAAGGTGACGCCGGGAAAGCTGTTTGCCTTTCCTGGCGATCACGGGCCGCATCCGGAGTTTCGTATCGAATGGTGGTATCTGACGGCAAACCTCGTCGATTCCAGCGGCGCGGCGTGCGGCCTGCAATGGACGCTGTTCCGTCAGGCGGCGCAGCCGGGCCCGCAAGGCGAAGGCTGGGCCAATCAGCAGGTGTGGATGGCGCACGCCGCGGTGACGCGGGCCGACACCCACCGCTTCAACGAAGTCTTTTCACGCGGCGGCGTGGGGCAGGCCGGCGTCACGGCAAAGCCGTTCGATGCCTGGATCGACGATTGGCAGATGAAGGCCCTCGAGCGCACCGACGACCGTACTTTGGCGCCGCTGGCGCTGAAGGCGTCCAGCACCGATTTCAGCTACGCCCTGACGCTGGAGGCCGCTCGCGCTGTGGTGTTGCAAGGCGATCGCGGCTTCAGCCGCAAGTCGGAGCGTGGGCAGGCGTCCTATTATTACAGCCAGCCGTTCTACCGCGCCCGCGGCACGCTCACCATCGACGACAAACCGGTGGACGTGACGGGCCAGGCCTGGATGGACCGCGAATGGAGCAGCCAGCCGCTCGACGCCGACCAGACCGGCTGGGACTGGCTGTCGCTGCATCTGTCGTCAGGCGACAAGCTGATGCTGTATCGGCTGCGACAGAAGGACGGCAAAGACTATCCGTTCGGCAACTGGATCAGCGCTGCCGGCGAAACGCAGATGATCGCGGGAGGCGACATCCAGATGATCCCGAAGGCGACGGCGGAGGTTGCGGGACGCAAGCTGCCGGTGGAGTGGCAGATCGCGATCCCATCGCGATCGTTCTCGATCCACTGCAAGCCGCTCAATCCCAGGGCCTGGATGGGGACCGGCTTCTCCTATTGGGAGGGGCCGATCAGCTTTGCCGGGACGCATGACGGCGTTGGCTATCTCGAGCTGACCGGGTATTGAAGCGCGGTCTGTTTGAAGGAACCAGCGATGTATCATTTCACCGCCCTCGTCACGCTGCTGGCGATCGCGTTTTATTTCTTCACCGCCATCAACGTGTCGCGCTCGCGCACCAAGACCGGCGTCAAGGTGCCGGCGATGTCCGGCCATCCGGATTTCGAACGCGCCTTCCGCATCCAGATGAACACGCTGGAATGGATGCCGATTGTCCTGCCGGCGCTCTGGCTATTCGCGATCTATATCGGCGACGGCATCGCGGCAGCGATCGGCGCGGTCTGGATCATCGGCCGCGTCGTCTACTTCATCGGCTATACGAAGGCGGCAGCCAAGCGCGGCACCGGCTTTGCGATCCAGGCGCTCGCCGCCATGGCGCTGTGGGCGGGGGCGCTTGGAGCGGTGGTGTTGCGGATGGTGTGAGGGATGATCTGCGGCCCCACGTTTCACTGTCGTCCCGGACAAGCGTAGCGAAGCGGAGCGCTGATCCGGGACCCATACTCACAGGGAGAGGTTTGGCGAAGACTCGAAGTTATCAGCCCGCGCGACAACTTCCCCCTGGGGTTATGGGTCCCCGCGTTCGCGGGGACGACAGAGAGTTTGTGGCACGAGCGTGGGTCCCGGCTCTGCGCAGCAGCGTTTCACGCTGCAGCGCGTCCGGGACACGAGAGCCGTCACTTCGTCAGCGGGCAGCCGCTTTCCTTGGCGGTGAAGAAGGCCTTGTCGCCGGGGACGGTGGCGAGCAGCTTGTAATAGTCCCAGGGCTTCTTCGATTCCGAGGGTTTCTTGACCTCGAACAGATACATGTCGTGGACCATGCGGCCGTTCTCGAGCACCTTGCCGCCCTGCGCGAAGTCATCGTTGACCGGGAGTTCCTTCAGCTTCTTGGCGACGGCTTCCGGATCCTTGGTGCCGGCGGCCTTGACCGCCTTGAGATAGCTCAGCGTCGCGGAGTAGGTGCCGGCGTGGATCATGCTCGGCATCCGGCCGGTGCGTTTGAGGAAGCGCTCGCCGAGATTGCGGGTCTTGTCATTGAGATCCCAGTAATAGCCCTCGGTCAGCACCAGGCCTTGCGCGGCCTGCAGGCCGAGGCCGTTCACTTCGGCAAGCGTCATCAGCAGGCCGGCAAGCTTCTGCCCGCTGGCGACGATGCCGAACTCGGACGCCTGCTTGATCGAGTTGGTGGTGTCGAGGCCGGCATTGGCAAGACCGACGATCTTCGCCTTCGAGCTCTGCGCCTGCAGCAGGAAGGAGGAGAAGTCCGACGAGTTGAGCGGCACGCGCACCGAGCCGACCACCTTGCCGCCATTGGCGGTGACGATCTCGCTGGTGTCCTTCTCCAGCGCGTAGCCGAAGGCGTAGTCCGCGGTGAGGAAGAACCAGGTGTCGCCGCCGGCCTTGGTCAGTGCACCACCGGTGCCGACGCCGAGCGCGCGGGTGTCGTAAGCCCAGTGGAAGCCGTAGGGCTGGCACGCATCGCCGGTGAGTCGCGAGGTCGCCGCGCCGACGACGATGTCGATCTTCTTCTTTTCCTTGGAGAGCTCGTGGATAGCGAGCGCGACCGAGGAGGTCGTCAGCTCCGTGATCATGTCGACGTTCTCGACGTCGTACCAGCGCCGCGCGATCGAGCTCGCGAGGTCAGGCTTGTTCTGGTGATCGGCGGTGACGAGCTCGATCTTCTGGCCCAGCACCTCGCCGCCAAAATCCTCGATCGCCATCCTGGCCGCCTCGACCGACCATTTGCCGCCGTAATCGGCATAGACGCCGGATTGGTCGTTGAGGATGCCGATCTTGACGCCTTGCGCGGAGGCCGGCGCCGCCAGCACCAGAGCAGAGGTTGCGACGGCGGCCAAAAGTGCTGATTTCATCTGTTAGCTCCCAGCAGTTTTCTGTTTTGAAATCGCGCGGATACTAGTGAAGAACCCCGCGCCTGCCCATCCATTTCGCGTTGGTCGTTAGTATGGGCGTGTGCCAATTGGCATCGCGGATGGCGCGACAAAATGAGCTGTCGTCCCGGACGAGCGAAGCGAAGATCCGGGATCCCGGCGCGAGCGCTTGCGCTCGTCGCCATAACCACAGGGAGAGGTTTGGGACGAACCTCGCAGCTCCGAGTCTTCGCCAAACTGCTCCCTGTGGCTATGGATCCCCGCTTTCGCGGACGACACTGGGAGTGAGGGGACGCAAGTGGCCGCCACCGACAACTAGGGGCCCGCCACCTGCGGCTTCTTCCCCTCGTTCCGCCCTTCCGCCAGGTTCCGCACCACCACGTAGAAGATCGGCGTGAACAACAGGCCGAACAGGGTGACGCCGATCATGCCGAAGAACACGGCGACGCCGACGGCCTGCCGCATTTCCGAGCCGGAGCCGCTCGATATCACCAATGGCAGCACGCCGAGGATGAAGGCGAAGGACGTCATCAGGATCGGTCGCAGGCGCAAGCGGCAGGCGTCGATCACCGCCTCCAGCCGCGGCTTGCCTTCGTTCTCGATGTCGCGCGCGAACTCGACGATCAGAATCGCGTTCTTGGCCGCCAGCCCCACCAGCACGACGAAGCCGATCTGGGTGAGGATGTTGACGTCCTGGCCCATGATGCGCACGCCGATGGTGGCAGCGAGCAGGCACATCGGCACGATCAAAATCACCGCGAACGGCAGGGTCCAGCTGCCATATTGCGCAGCGAGCACGAGGTAGACGAACAGCACGCAGATCGGAAACACGTAGAGGCCGGCATTGCCGCCGGTGATCTGCTGATAGGACAGATCGGTCCATTCGAAGGTGAAGCCGCTCGGCAAGGTGTCGTCCGCCAGCTTCTTGATGGTGTTGAGCGCCGTGGTCGAGCTGGTGCCCGGTGCCGGCTCGCCCTGGAGCTCGGACGCGGCATAGAGATTGTACCGCGCGACGCGGTCGGGACCCGAGACGTCCCTGAACTCGACCACGCTGCCGAGCATCACCATGTCGCCGGCGGCGTTGCGCGTGCGCAGGCGTGCGAGGTCGCTGGGCTCTTTCCGGAACGGGAAGTCGGCCTGCGCGGTGACGTGATAGGTGCGGCCGAACAGGTTGAAGTCGTTGACATAGGTCGATCCGAAATAGCTCTGGATCGTGTCGTTGATATTGGAGATGGGAACACCGAGCTTCTGCGCCTTGGTGCGGTCGATGTCGACGAAGAGCTGCGGCGTGTTGGCCGAGAACGGCGAGAACACCGTGGGGCCGAGCAGCGACGGCGATTTGCGCGCCGCGGCGACCAGCTCGTCGGTGGCCGCGGCGAGCAACTCAGGCCCGCGGCCCTGACGGTCCTGGATGCGGATGGTAAAGCCGCCGCCGGTGCCGATGCCAGGCACGGCCGGCGGCGGAATCACGATGATGAAGGCGCCCTGGATCGCCTGCAGCCGCTTGCGCAGCTCGCCGGTGATGGCGTTGGCCGTCAATCCTTTCTTGATCCGCGCCTCCGGTTCATCGAACACCGGGAACAGCGCCGCGGCATTACCCGCCTGCGTGCGCGTCGCGCCGGAAAAGCCGGCAAAGGCCGCGACGCGGACGATGCCAGGCGTGTCCAGCGCGATCCGCTCGATCTCGCGCACGACCTCGGTGGTGCGCGCCAGCGATGCCGCTCCGGGCAATTGCACGGAGACGATGACATAACCGCGGTCCTGCGCGGGGATGAAGCCCTGCGGCGTCGTCACGATCAGCCAGCCGGCGCTGCCGATCAGCGCGACGTAGATCAGGATCATCACCACCGCATGGCGGATGACGAAATCGGCGAGGCCGGCATAGCCGTGCGCCAGCCGGTCGAACACACGGTTGAAGACCGCGGTGAAGGCGCCCCACGCCCGCGCGATGACATTCCAGCTTGCCGGCGGCCGCTTCTCCTCGTGCGGCACCAGGATCTGCGAGGCCAGCGCCGGCGACAGTGTCAGCGAGCAGAAGCAGGAGATCGCCGTCGCGACCGCAATGGTGACGGCGAATTGCTGGAAGAACTGCCCGGAAATACCGCCCAGAAACGCGGTCGGGACGAACACCGCGCACAGCACCAGCGCGATCGAGACCAGCGCGCCGCCGACCTCCTCCATGGTCTTGAGCGCGGCGTCGCGCCGGCTCATGCCGTGCTCGAGATGGCGCTCGACGTTCTCGACCACCACGATGGCATCGTCGACCACGATGCCGACCGCGAGGACGAGACCGAACAAAGTGAGATTGTTGATCGAGAAGCCCAGCGCCGCCATCACCGCGAAAGTGCCGACCAGCGACACCGGGATCGCGATGATCGGAATGATCGCGGGCCGCCAGCCCTGCAGGAACACCAGCACGACGATGACCACGAGCAGCATCGCCTCGTAGATGGTCTTGATCAGCTCGTGGACGGACTGGGCGATGAACTCGGTCGGGTTATAGCCGATATTGTAGTCGAGACCTTTCGGGAAGCTCTCCTTCAGCCTCGTCATGGTGTCGGAGATGTTCTTTGCCGTCGCGAGCGCGTTCGATCCCGGCCGCTGCGTCACCAGCATGGCGACGGCGGATTTACGCAGCAGGAAGCTGTTGGTGCTGTAGGCGAGCGCGCCGAGCTCGATGCGGGCGACGTCGCGCAACCGCACCACGCGGCCGTCGGAGCCGGCCTTGATCAGGATGTCCTCGAACTGCTTCTGGTCCTTCAGGCGGCCGGTGAAGGTGAGGTTCGGCTGGAAGGCGCGATCGGCGATCGGCGGCTCGGCGATCTGGCCGCCCGCAATCTGCACGTTCTGGGCGCGGATCGCGGCCAGAACCTCGGCCGAGGTCAGACCGAGATTGGCAATTCTATCGGGGTCGAGCCACAGCCGCATCGAATAGTCGCGCGCGCCAAAGATCTGGATGTCGCCGACGCCGTCGAGACGCAGCAGCTGGTCGCGGACCTGCAGCAGCGCGTAGTTGGAGATGTAGAGCTGGTCGAAGGTGTCGTCCGGCGACAGCATGAACACGACCATCAGGATGTCGGGCGAGTTCTTGCGGGTGGTGACGCCGTTGCGCTGGACCTCCTCGGGCAAGCGCGGCTGCGCGATCGCGACGCGGTTCTGCACCAGCACCTGGGCCTTGTCGAGGTCGGTGCCGAGCTTGAAGGTGACGGTGATGGTGAGCTGGCCGTTCGAGGTGGCTTGGCTGTAGAGATACAGCATGTCCTCGACGCCGTTGATCTCCTGCTCGATCGGAGCTGCGACCGTGTCGGAAACGGTCTGCGCGGAGGCCCCGGGATATTGCGTGGTGACGACAACGGTCGGCGGCACCACTTGCGGATATTCGGAGACCGGCAGCGTGGTGTAGGCGATCGCGCCGACGATCAGGAGAACGATCGACAGCACCATCGCCAGGATGGGCTGGTTGATGGAGAGACGACCGAGATTCATGACTTGCCACCGGCCGGGGCTTGCGCGGTCTGCGGGGCTACCTTGGCACCGACACGGGCACGCTGGATGCCGTTGACGATGACGCGGTCCTCGGCCTTCAATCCTTCGCGGATCACGCGCAGGCCGTCATCGAGCGGCCCGAGCACTACGGGACGCGCCTCGACGGTGTCGTCGGGTTTCACCACGAACACGATCTTGCGGGACTGGTCGGTCGCGACGGCAGCATCCGGAATAAGCAACGCCTCATAGGGCGCGCTGCCGATCAGCCTGACACGCCCGAACTGGCCCGGCAGGATCGACAGATCGGTATTCTTGACCACGGCGCGGCTGCGTAGCGTGCCAGTCGAGACGTCGAGCCGGTTGTCGAGGAAGTTGATGGTGCCTTCATGCGACGGCTTGGTTTCGCCGGCGAGCGTCACCTGCACGGGATTGGCCGTATCGCGCGAGCTCGGACGCCGCCCCTCGAACCACAGCTTGCTATATTTGATGAAAGTCGCCTCATCCATGTCGAAATAGACGTAGATCGGGTCGAGCGTGACGATCGAAGTCAGGAGGGTCGAAGAGCCATTGTCGCTGCCCTGCACGAGATTGCCGGGGCTGACGAGATGGCGGCTGACGCGGCCGGTCAACGGCGCCGCCACATGGGTGAATTCGATGTTCAGTCTGGCGGCTTTCAGCGCGCCTTCAGCCTGCACCTCCGCCGCATGCGCAGCTTGCAGGGCCTGGCGGCGCTGGTCGACGACCTGCTCGGAGACGGCGCTGGTCTGCACCAGGCTGAGGCCGCGGTCGAGCTCGCGCTTGGCAAGCTCCACCTTGGCGCGGGCATCCGATAGCTGCCCTTCCGCCTGCGTGGCCACCGCCTCGAACGGACGCGGGTCGATCACGTAGAGCAGGTCGCCCTGACGCACGATGGCGCCGTCCTGGAATTCGACCGAGTTGACGAAGCCGCCGACGCGCGGGCGCACCTGCACCTCCTCCACCGCCTCAAAGCGGCCGGTGAACTCGTCCCAATCTGTAACGGTGCGCTTGACCGGCTGGGCGACCGTCACGGGCGCCGGCGGCGGGGCAGCGCCTTGCGAGGCGGGCTGCCCGCAACCGGTGAGCGCGAATGAAGCGACGAGGAGACCCGCTAGTGCGTAATGCCGCGGCTGGACGAATTCGTGCTTTTTGACAAGTCGCTCGCTTCCATCCGGTCCAGCCATCCCAGGTCCTCGCATCGTCCGCATATCAAAAGCCGCGGAAAAAGCAGGGTAGGCATTTACCCGCGGGCGTCCCAAGATGGGTGGAGTTGATGACCACTTCAAGACCAAAGCGCGTGCAGGGCTTCCGAGCGCGCCCTGACCGGATGGCGGGTTGACAGGGGGTGAGTGGAGCTCTCTCGGGCGATACGAGACCGGTGACGAAGGCACGACGCCACCCTCCCCTGGGTAGGGCTATCGCGTATGGATTTCGTGAGGGCCGCGGGCTTGCTCCGCCTCTCCCGCTTGCGGGAGAGGCCGACGCGCTCGCAGAGCGCGGCGGGTGAGGGTTGTCACCACTCGGGGACATCGTCCGCAATTCTCAACAATCCCAATGCGGAGACAGCCCCACCCCAGCCCTCCCCCGCAAGCGGGAGAGGGAGCCGACTGCCAATGCCGCCGCATCGTGCACACCATATGCGATCGCCCTACTCTCCTGGAGGGAGGGTAAGAGAGAGCCAGCGCCTTCGCACATGACGAACGCCATCCGCTCGGCTAGATTGCCCTTACAAAAACAAGACGAATTGTCCGGGAGGACAGACGTGCACCAGGGACGTGTCGTTTTCGGCGCGATCGAGGAGGTCGTGTTCGGCCATCCTGCAACTGAGGCCATCGTCGCGCAGATGGACCGGCTGGGAACGCGCCGCGCCTTCCTGATGGTTTCGGGCACGCTGAACCGGCAGACCGACGAAATCAGCAAGATCAAGGAAGCTCTGGGACCACGCTGTGCCGGCCTGTTCGACGCCATGCCGGCGCACACGCCGCGCGAGGCGGTGATCGCGGCAACCAACGCGGCGCGCGAGGCCGGCGCCGATTTGATCGTCACCGTCGGCGGCGGCTCGATCACCGACGGCGCCAAGGCGGTGCAGCTTTGCCTCGCCAATGGCATCAACGATATCGACGGCATCGATCGCATCCGCGTGCACAAGGGCGTCGCGCCCGAGATGACGGCGCCGACGGTGCGCCAGATCAGCGTGCCGACCACAATCGCCGGTGGCGAGTTCAGCTCAATCGCGGGGGTTACCGACCTCAGCACCCATGTGAAGCAGATGCTGCGGCATCCGCTCAGCGTTCCGCGTGCGACCATTCTCGACCCCGCTATCACCGTGCACACGCCGGAATGGCTGTTCCTGTCGACCGGCATCCGCGCCATCGACCATTGCGTCGAAGCGATCTGCTCGCGCGAGACGCATCCTTATGCCGACGCGCAAGCGGTGAAGGGCCTCGCGATGCTCGCCGACGCGCTGCCGCGGGTGAAAGCCGACCCCACCGATCTCGACGCGCGGATGGACGCGCAGATCGGCACCTGGCTGTCGATGGGCGCGCTCGCGGCCGGCGTTCCCATGGGCGCGAGCCACGGCATCGGCTACGTGCTGGGCGCGGCCTTCGACGTGCCGCACGGCTACACGTCCTGCATCATGCTGCCGGCGGTGATGCGCTGGAACGCGAGGGACAACGCCGAGCGCCAGATGATCGTCGCCGCTGCCATGGGCTATCCCGGCCACAACGCCGCCGACGTGCTCGATGCCTTCATCCGCTCGCTCGGCATGCCGCGCAGCCTCGCAGAGGTGCGTGTATCGCCCGAGCATTTCGAGACAATCGCCGAGCAGGCGATGCGCACCAACTGGATCCCGCGCAACCCGCGCAAGATCGAAGGCCCGGCGCAGGTGCGCGAAATCCTGCTTCTCGCCGCATAGTCCAAAGCCGGAGGATAGATGTACCCAGGTCAGCATGCCCGCCTACGCCCGCTGCAGCCCGCCTTCATCATGGCGGCCACAGGCGAGGCCGTCACCTATCGCGAGCTCGATGCGCGCAGCAACCGGCTGGCCCATCTGTTCCGCCAGCACGGCCTGAAGCGGCTCGACCATTACTCGATCTTCATGGAGAACAATTCGCGCTATCTGGAGGCCTGCGGCGCCGGCGAACGCTCCGGGCTGTACTACACCTGCATCAACTCCTTCCTGACGCCGGGCGAGCTCGCCTATCTGCTGGTCAACAGCCAGTCGAAGATCCTGATCACCTCGGTGGCGAAGCTCGCCATCGCCCGCGAGGCGATCAAGGCCTGCCCCGACATCAAGCTCTGCATCGTCGCCGACGGCCCGGGCGAGAGCGAGCGCATCGTCGGTCTTGCGGACGTGACCGCCGATATGCCGGCGACACCGATCGCGGATGAGTGGCTCGGCACCGCCATGCTCTATTCGTCCGGCACGACGGGACGGCCGAAAGGCATTCTGCGGCCGCTGCCGGAGGAGCCGCCGAAGCACAATCTGCCGCTGTTCGATTTCCTGACCAGGCTCTGGCACTACCGCGAGGGCATGGTCTACCTCTCGCCGGCCCCGCTCTATCACTCGGCGCCGCAGGCGGCCGTGAACCTCACGATCCGCATGGGCGGCACCGTGATCATCATGGAGAGCTTCGATCCCGAGCGTTACCTCGAGCTCGTCCAGCGGTGGGGCATCACCCACACCCAGCTGGTGCCGACCATGTTCTCGCGCATGCTGAAGTTGCCGGAGGAGGTGCGCGGCCGTTACGGCCTGTCCTCGCTGGAGATCGCGATCCACGCCGCCGCGCCCTGCCCGGCCCTGGTCAAGGACGACATCATCAAATGGTGGGGACCGATCATCCACGAATATTACGGCGCCACGGAGGGCCTCGGCTTCACCGCCTGCAACAGCGAGGAATGGCTTAGCCATCGCGGCACCGTCGGCAAGGTGCTGCTCGGCGACCTCCACATCCTCGACGAGAACATGCGGGAATGCCCGACCGGAACCCCGGGCCAGGTCTGGTTCAAGACCGCCTCGCCGTTCGAATATTTCAACGATCCGGAGAAGACCAAGGAGGCGCGTTCGGCCGACGGCAGCATGAGCACGGTCGGCGATGTCGGCTATGTCGATGCCGACCGGTTTCTCTATCTCACCGATCGCGCCACCTTCATGATCATCTCCGGTGGCGTGAACATCTACCCGCAGGAATGCGAGAATTTGCTGATCACCCATCCCAAGGTCGCCGATGCCGCTGTGTTCGGCGTCCCCAATCCCGATCTCGGCGAAGAGGTGAAGGCGGTGGTGCAGCCGATGCCTGATGTCGTGCCGGACGAGGCCCTCGCCGAAGAGTTGATCGCATTCTGCGCAAAATCGCTGTCGCGGCAGAAGGTGCCGCGCTCGATCGATTTCGAAAAGGAATTGCCGCGGCTGCCGACCGGGAAGTTGTACAAGCGGCTGCTGCGGGACCGGTATTGGGGGAACAAGGCGTCGCGGATCGTGTGAGGGCGCGGCGGCGAGCTTGTTGATACGATTGCGCGCAACACCAGCACCGGAACCATCTCTTCGCACCTGCACTCTCACATCATGAGAGTAAGACCTGCGGCCTTCGGTCATCCGAATTGTCGAGGCGGCATGCGGCCTTACCGGTTGCCTCCCTCAACTCGCGTGCTATCGTCGCGACAAACAGGCCGCAAAGGCCCAAAAGACTGACGTCCAGGGAGGATGAGCATGCGGAGCGTGTGGGCGCTCGCCGCAATGGCGGCGCTATCTGTGCTGACGGCCTCAACCACCACGCTCGCCGGCGAGCCCAAGCAGGGCGGCGTCCTGCGAATGTATCACCGCGACAGCCCGGCCAACGCATCGATCCTCGAGGGCGCGACCTATTCGGTCAACGTGCCGTTCATGGGCGTCTTCAATAACCTCGTCATTTACGACCAGCACATCGCGCAGAACAGTCCTGAGACCCTGCGGCCTGAGCTCGCCGAAAGCTGGTCCTGGAGCAGCGACAACAAGAAGCTGACGTTCAAGCTGCGCCAGGGCGTCAAATGGCACGACGGCAAGCCGTTCACATCGGCCGACGTCAAATGCAGCTTCGATCTGCTGATGGGCAAATCGCAGCAGAAGCTTCGGCAGAATCCGCGCAAGGCCTGGTACAACGAAGTCAACGAGATCACGACGAGCGGCGATTTCGAGGTCTCCTTCGACCTGAAGCGGCCACAGCCGTCACTGCTGGCGATGCTCGCGTCCGGCTATACGCCGGTCTATCCCTGTCACGTCTCGCCGGCGGACATGCGCACCCATCCGATCGGGACCGGACCGTTTAGATTCGTCGAGTTCAAGGCCAATGAATCGATCAAGCTGACGCGAAATCCGGACTATTGGAAGAAGGGCCTGCCCTATCTCGACGGCATCGAGTACACGATCATCACGAACCGCTCGACCGCGATCCTGGCGTTCGTCGCCGGCAAGTTCGACATGACCTTCCCGACGCACATCACGATCCCGCTCCTGAAGGACATCAAGTCGCAGGCGCCGAACGCGACTTGCGTGGTCGAGCCGACCAACGTTTCGACCAACATCATCGTCAATTCGACCTCGGCGCCATTCGACAACATCGATATTCGCCGGGCGGTGGCGCTTGCACTCGACCGCAAGGCGTTCGTCGATATCCTGTTCGAAGGCCAGGCCGATATCGGCGGCACCATGCTGCCACCGCCTCAGGGCATCTGGGGCATGCCCAAGGACAAGCTCGAGACCATTCCGGGCTACGGCCGGGACGTGAACGCGAATCGGGAAGAGGCAAAGAAGCTGATGCAGAAGGCGGGCTACGGTCCTGACAAGCATCTCGCGGTGAAGGTCTCGACGCGCAATCTGGCGGAATATCGCGACCCCGCCGTCATCCTGATCGACCAGCTCAAGAGCATCTATATCGATGGCGAGCTCGACGTCGTGGAAACCGCGAACTGGTTCCCGAAAGTCGCGCGCAAGGATTACATGCTGGGCCTCAACCTGACCGGCAATTCCGTCGACGACCCCGATCAGTCCTTCTACGAAAACTATTCCTGCGGCTCGGAACGGAACTACACCAATTACTGCAACAAGGAGATCGAGAAGCTGTTCGACGTGCAGTCGCAGGAGACCGACACCGCCAAGCGCAAGCCGCTGGTGTGGGACATCGACAAGAAGCTGCAGGAGGACGTTGCCCGTCCGATCATCTTCCATGCACGGGCCGGCACCTGCTGGCAGCCCTACGTCAAGGGCATCACGATCATGTCGAACAGCTCCTATAACGGCTTTCGCTACGAGGACGCGTGGCTCGACAAGTAGCGCGGCAGGCTGAAGGCTTCGGGATTTTGGTTTTGAGCATGATCTTGTCGGAAAACCGCTGCGCACCTTTCCGGATCATGCTCTAGCGGCTCGCGGAGGGCGAAGGATGTTTGCCTATCTGGTGCGACGCCTGTTCCTGATGCTCGTGACCCTGTTTGGGATCTCGGTCGTCATCTTCGTCCTGCTGCGCATCGTCCCGGGTAACATCGTCGACATCCTGTTCGCAGCCGCCGGCTATGTCGATCCCGCCGACAAGGCCAATCTGGAGAAGGAGCTCGGCATCGACCAGCCGCTGATCGTGCAATATTGGCATTGGATCAGCGGTTTTCTGCACGGCGACTTCGGCTACTCCTACGTCTCCGAAAAGCCCGCGCTGCAGGAGATATTGCCGCGGATTCCGATCACGGCAAAGCTAGCCGGCCTCGCGCTGCTATTCTCGGCCTCGATCGGTATTCCGCTCGGCGTCATCAGCGCGGTGAAGCAGGGCACACGGCTGGATTACGCATTGCGTGTCGTCAGCTTGAGCGGCTTGTCGCTGCCCTCGTTCTGGCTCGGCCTGCTCATCCTGACTGCGTCGGTGGCGATGTTCGGCCAGATGCCGATCTTCAATCCAAACCCGAAGACCTGGCTCGAGGCGTTCGCAACCTACGCCGTACCGGCCGCCGCGGTCGGTTTCCGCAGCGCCGCGCTGACCATGCGCATCACGCGATCCTCGATGCTGGAGGTGCTGCGGCAGGACTACATCCGCACCGCGCGCGCCAAGGGCGCCTCCGATGCCGCCGTGAACTATCACCACGCGCTGAAGAACGCGATCCTGCCGGTGATCACCGTGATCGGCATCGAGGCTGCGTTCCTGATCGGCGGCCTGATCGTCACTGAGACGGTGTTCAACATCCCCGGCGTCGCCCGCTTCCTGGTCGAGGCGATCCGCTGGCGCGACTATCCGATCGTGCAGAACCTCGTGATGCTGATCGCCGTCGTGGTGGTGAGCGCGAATTTCATCGTCGACATGCTCTACGCCGTGTTCGATCCGCGCATCAGATACACGGACTAGGAGATCAATTTGGCCGCGATCGACTTCGACGTTGAACTGAGGCGGGCCGGCGCGCATGCGACCGGGGGCTGGCGCCGCGTACTGTTTTTGGCACAGCGGCATGTGCTGGGTGCCGCGGGCCTCGTCATCATGACCGTGTTCGTATTCACGGCCGTCTTCGCCGATTTCATCGCGCGCTACGATCCCCTGTCGATCGATTCGGCCCGCGCTCTGGCCCGCCCGAGCCTGGCGCACTGGATGGGAACGGACTCCTTCGGCCGCGACGTGTTCAGCCGCATCATCCACGGCGCGCGGATCTCGCTGGCGGTCGGGATCGGCTCGACCGCGCTCGGCGGCACGATCGGCGTCATCGTCGGCCTCACCTCCGGCTATCTCTCCGGCTGGGTCGATCTCGTGTTCCAGCGCGTCTCCGACGTCCTCCAGGCGCTGCCGCTGCTGGTCCTGGCGCTGGTGATGACGGCGGCGCTCGGCCCATCGCTGCCGAACGTGATCATTGCGATTGCCATTCCGCTGATCCCGACGGTCGCGCGAGTCATCCGCGCCAACACGCTGGCGCTGCGCGAACTTCCCTTTATCGAAGCCGCCAAGTCGATCGGCATGAGCGAAGTGCGCATCGCGCTCCGCCACGTGCTGCCGAACACGCTGGCGCCGCTGATCGTACTCGCCACCGCCCAGCTCGGCTCGACCATCCTCACCGAGGCCTCGCTCTCCTTCCTCGGCCTCGGCATTCCCGAGCCTTATCCATCATGGGGCCGCATGCTCTCGGAGTCCGCCGCCGAATATGTCCGCACCGCGCCGTGGCTGGTGATCTTCCCGGGCATCGCGATCAGCCTCGCCGTGTTCGGCGCCAACCTGTTCGGCGACGCCTTGCGCGACATTCTTGATCCGAGGCAACGCGGCTGATGGCTGACAAACCCGACCTCGTGCTCGATGTGAAGAACCTGAAAACGGTATTCTTCACCAATTCCGGCCTGTTCAAAGCGGTCGACGACGTCTCCTTTACCGTGAAGCGCGGCGAGACGCTGGCGATCGTCGGCGAATCCGGCTGTGGCAAGAGCGTCACCGCGCTGTCGCTGATGCGGCTGGTGCCCGACCCGCCCGGCCGCATCGTCGGCGGCTCCGTCTCGCTCGAAGGCACCGATCTGCTGGCGCTGGACGAGGCGGAGATGCGTGCCATCAGGGGCAACCGCATCTCGATGATCTTCCAGGAGCCGATGACCTCGCTCAATCCGGTGATGCGGATCGGCGACCAGATCGTCGAGGCGGTGCGGCTGCACCGGAGCATCCCGGCCAAAGAGGCCCAGAATATCGCCGTCGAGATGCTGCGCCTGGTCCGCATTCCCGAGCCGGCGCGACGCGCGAAGGAATATCCGCATCAACTCTCCGGCGGCATGCGCCAGCGCGCGATGATCGCGATGGCGCTGGCCTGCCGACCGGCGCTGCTGATCGCGGACGAGCCAACCACGGCGCTCGACGTCACCATCCAGGCGCAGATTCTGGCGCTGATCCTCGACCTGCAGAAGGAGCTCGGCACCGGGCTCGTGCTGATCACGCACGATCTCGGCGTGGTCGCGCAGACGGCGCAGCGCGTGATCGTGATGTATGCGGGCCGCAAGGTCGAGGAAGCCAGCGTCGAAGCGCTGTTCGCCGCGCCGAAGCACCCTTATACGCGCGGGCTGATGGCCTCGATCCCAGCGGTGCCGGCATCCGGCGTCGCGGCGCCGGCACGGCTGAACGAAATTCCCGGCACCGTGCCGTCGCTGGTGCGGCTACCGAAGGGATGCGCCTTCGCGCCGCGCTGCAAGCTCGCGATCAAGCGCTGCGAGGCCGAGTATCCGCCGCTGGCGGATTGGGGCGGCGGACATCTTGCCGCCTGCTGGCGTGCGGAAGAAGTCGCGGAGGTGGCATGAGCAACGTTCTGCTCGAAGTCACCAACCTCAAGAAGCACTACCCGGTGCGGGCCGGCGTGCTGCGCCGGCAGGTCGGCACCGTGCACTCGGTCGACGGCGTCTCGTTCTCGCTGCATGCCGGCGAGACACTCGGGCTCGTCGGCGAGTCCGGTTGCGGCAAATCGACGGTGGCGCGCAGCGTGTTGCGGCTGGTCGAGCCGACCTCGGGCCAGATTCACCTCGACGGCGAGGATATCACCCATCTGTCCAAGGCAGCACTGCGCCCGCACCGGCGCTCGATGCAGATCGTCTTCCAGGACCCGTTCGCCTCGCTCAATCCGCGCATGACCGCCGGCGACATCGTTGGCGAGCCGCTTGCGGTGCACGGGCTCGCCAGCGGCAAGGAACTGGAGGCGCGGGTCGCAACGCTGTTCGAGCAGGTGGGCTTGCGAGCCGATCAGATGCACAACTTCCCGCATCAATTCTCCGGCGGCCAGCGCCAGCGCATCTGCATCGCGCGCGCACTGGCGCTGGAGCCGCGCCTGATCGTCTGCGACGAGCCGGTCTCCGCGCTCGACGTCTCGATCCAGGCGCAGGTGATCAACCTGCTGATCGACCTGCAGCGCCAGCACGGCTTCTCCTATCTGTTCATCGCGCACGACCTCGCCGTGGTCGCGCACATCAGCCACCGCGTCGCCGTGATGTATCTCGGCCGCATCGTCGAGATCGCGGGCAAGGACGAGCTGTTCCGCAATCCGCGCCATCCCTACACGCAGGCCCTGCTCGCCTCAGTTCCAGTCGCCAATCCGCTCGCGAAGAAGCTCGCGCCGCTGGTCGACGGCGATGTGCCGAGCCCGGTCAATCCACCCTCAGGCTGCGCGTTTCACACCCGCTGCCGATTTGCGATGGAGCGTTGCAGGATGGAGCGGCCGGCGCTGCTGGACGCGGGCGACGGGCATCAGGTGGCGTGTCTGCTCAATGAGGGCACGGGGCGGAGCAACACGGTCCCGTAGGGTGGGTTAGCCTTGCGGACTGCGCGAAGGGTGGTCCGCAAGGCGTAACCCACCACTTCTGTTTCCGCGGAGATCAAAAAGGTGGATTGCGCCCGCGGACCGCGCTTGGCGCGGCCGCGGGCTAATCTAATCCACCCTACGCTCGGTACGATTGCGGAGCGTGCGGATCACCGGCCAGGCCGCCAGCGCTGCGGCCAGATGCTTGAGCGTGTGGCCCGAGACGATGTGTCCTGTCGCTTCGAAAATGAGCGCGTCACCGAGTTCGAAAAGCTTCGCCAGCACATAAAAGAAGATCACGCCGCCGAGCGGCACGCCGAGCGCGCCAGGCTGCGGCCGCGCCAACGCCAGTCCCACGGCAAGTGCCATGCCGCCGAACTGCACGACCACCCATGGCGTGAGATTCTCGCGTGCCACCCAGGCAGCAAGCAAGCCCGCAACCATCATCAGCACCAGCACCGCCTCGCCGGCGCGCACACTGACGCGCTCACTGGCCGCGATGCCCAGAAAGCCTGCGAATGCCACCGCCATGCCGAGACGATCAGCCACGAGCCGTTGCGGCATGTCGGGGTCCAGATGATAGAACCCTGAGCCCAGGCAGGTGAGGATCAGGCCGACGAAAAACCAGCTTGCACCCACGGGCGCATCATGGCGGGCGCGTAGCCGCTCCGAGCCCCAGACGCCCATCGCGAGAAAGGCGAGATTGCTCAGCACATCGCCTGCGTTGGGCACGCCGAGCCAGGTGCGACTGTCGACGAAGTGCGGGATGTGCCAAGCGGCGGCGGGCAGCGCGGGGGCAAGGAGCGCCGACAGCGCCAGAACGCAGAGGGCTCCAATCAGGTATCCCTCGCGGAGTTGTGGGGCGACGAACGAGAAGCGGCGGGATACCGACGGGAGCGTCGGATTGGTCGCTTGGGCGGGATCATTGACGCGCAACATGCCGGCTCCAAAATTGAACAACGTTCATTATTTTTAGGTGAAAAATGAACAAAGTTCAAATTGAATTCAACCCTCGCGCCGATACGCAATTAAGCAACTGAAATAATAAGGGAATTTTTATCGCGCGCGAGATGCCGTAGGGTGGGCAAAGCGGAGCGTGCCCACGACTTTTCTGCGATTAGCGCGAGATGGTGGGCACGGCGCTTTGCGCCTTTGCCCACCCTACGATTGCGGAGTTCGTGGCGCCGACTATGCCCCGATTTCCGCAACGATCCTGCCCGTCGTCACCTGCTCGCCTTCGGCGACGTCGATAGCCGCCACCACGCCGTCGACGCCGGCCTTGTGGACGTGCTCCATCTTCATCGCTTCAAGCGTCAGAACCGGTTGGCCAGCGGTGACGCGGTCACCCGGCTTGACCAGGACGGCGACGACGCGGCCGTTCATGGCGGCGCGCACCTTGCCGTCGCCGCCATTGGCAGCAGTGGCCTTCGGCGCGGCGAGCGTGAGATCGCTGACCGCGAGCGGGATGCCACGGTGCTGGAGGTAGAGGCGGTCGCCGTCGCGCAGGAATTTTGCACTATCCATCAAGCCATCGTGGCGGAAGCGGACGGCGTCGACGTCGAGTTGATCAATTTCGAATGTGTTTCGCCGGCCGTCGATGGCAACGGTGTAGCTACCATCGCGCTCGCGCGTGACTTCGAGTTCGTATGTCTGACCGGCGATCTCGATCTTCGCTGGCAGGGGAAAGGTGGCAGCGAGGCTCCGCCCGCCCTGCCATGACGGTGTGCGCGGGTTGGTGATATAGAGCAGCAGGCCCGCCAGCGCCAAGTCAAATGCCGCGTTCGCGCGCGGTGCCAGCAGCTCGTCGCGATGCGTACCGATGAAGGCCGTCGTCGCCTCGCCCCTGGCAAAGCCGGGATGACGCAGGCAGGACATCAGAAACGACTGGTTGGTGGTCACGCCGAACGCGGTCAGCTGCTCGAGGCCGACGATCAGTCGCCCCCGCGCCTCCTCGCGGCTCGCGCCGTGGCTGATGACCTTGGCGATCATGGAATCGTAGAACGGCGGGATCTCCGAGCCCGATCGCAGCGCGTGCTCGACGCGGATGCCGTCAGGCACCTGCCAGCGCGCCATGCGGCCCGACTGCGGCATGAAGTCGTGCGCGGCATCTTCCGAGCACAGCCGCACCTCGATGGCATGGCCGGAGAACTTCACGTCCTGCTGCTTCACCGGCAGCGGCTCGCCGCGCGCGACACGCAGCTGCAGCTCGACCAGATCGAGCCCGGTGATCGCCTCGGTCACGGGATGCTCGACCTGGAGACGCGTGTTCATCTCCATGAAGTAGAACGCGCCGCTGGCATCGAGCAGGAATTCCAGCGTGCCGGCGCCTTCGTAACGCAGCGCCTTCACCGCGGCGACCGCGACTTCACCCATCTTCGCGCGCAACACCGGCGTCACCGCAGGCGACGGCGCCTCCTCGATCAACTTCTGGTGCCGCCGCTGCACCGAGCAGTCACGCTCGCCGAGATGGATGGCGTTGCCATGGCTGTCGCCGAACACCTGGATCTCGATATGGCGCGGGTTCTGAATGGCGCGTTCGAGAATGACGGTGGGGTCGCCGAACGCCGCCTTCGCCTCCGACCGCGCACTGCGCAGCGCATCCGGGAAGGACGCCGCGTCCGTCACGAGCCGCATGCCACGACCGCCGCCGCCGGCGACCGCCTTGATCATCACGGGGAAGTCGATCTTTTTGGCCTCCGCCAGCATGACTTCATCGCCTTGATCGGCGCCCTGATAGCCGGGCACGCAGGGCACGCCGGCCTTCCTCATGATCTCCTTGGCGCCGGCCTTGTTGCCCATCGCCTCGATCGCCTGTGGCGACGGGCCGATGAAGACCAGGCCCGCATCCTTGCAGGCGCGCGCAAAATCCTCGTTCTCGGCGAGGAAGCCGTAGCCGGGATGAACCGCATCTGCGCCGCTCACTTTCGCCGCGGCGATGATCGCGGGGATGTTGAGATAGGATTGCGCCGGCAAGGCTTCGCCGATGCGCACGGCCTGGTCGGCCTGCTGCACATGGATCGCATCGCGATCCGCATCCGAATAGACGGCGACGACGCCAAGGCCGAGCTGCCGGGCGCTGCGCATCACGCGCAATGCGATCTCGCCGCGATTGGCGACCAGGACCTTGAAGAACGGCCGGTGCTGCACTGATCCGTTCCTCATGGGCGGGCCACCGAGAACTGCATGCGCTGGGGATTCCGCGCGTCGCCTTCGCGGCAGATCGCGAGCACTTCGGACAGCACCGCGCGGGTGTCGCGCGGATCGATCACCCCGTCGTCGAGCACGCGCGCGCTGGTCGAGAATACATCCATCTGGCCGTCGAACACGCCGATGATCTGCGCCTTCATGGCATCGAGCTTGTCCTTTTCGACCGGCTTCCCGCGCCTCGCGGCGGCCGCTTCCGTCACGATAGCCATGGTCTCGGCGGCCTGCTCGCCGCCCATCACCGCGGTCTTGGCGTTCGGCCAGGAGAAGCAGAAGCGCGGATGGAAGCCGCGGCCGCACATGCCGTAATTGCCGGCGCCGAACGAGGCGCCGCAATAGATGGTGATCTGCGGCACCGTCGCCGAGGTCACCGCCTGGATCATCTTCGAGCCGTGCTTGATCATGCCGGCTTCTTCATAGGCCTTGCCGACCATGTAGCCGGTGGTGTTGTTGAGATAGAGGATCGGCGTGCGGGTCTGGCAGCACGCCTGGATGAAATGCGTCGCCTTGTTGGCGCCGGCGGGATCGAGCGGCCCGTTGTTGGTGATGATGCCGATCGCCTGTCCTTCGATGCGGGCGTGGCCGCAGACGGTGGCGGGTCCGTAGTTCGGTGCCATCTCGGTGAAATCGGAATCGTCGACGATACGTGCGATCACCTGCTTCATGTCGACGGAGCGCTTGTGGTCCATCGGCATGATGCCGAGCAGCTCGTCCTGGTCATAGCGTGGTGGCTTGAATGCCGACGCCGTCCTGCCCGGCCGTTCCCATTGCAGCGCCGCCATGATCTCGCGCGCGATGCGCAGTGCATCGCGGTCGTCCTCGGCGAGGTAGTCGCCGAGACCGGACACTTGCGTGTGCATCTCGGCGCCACCGAGCTCTTCTTCCGTAGCGATCTCGCCGGTCGCGGCCTTCAGCAGCGGCGGCCCCGCGAGGAAGGCGCGGGTACGGCCGCGCACCATGACGATGTAGTCGGAGAGACCCGTCTGATAGGCGCCGCCGGCAGTCGAGGAGCCGTGCGTGACGGTGACGACGGGCAGGCCTGCCGCAGAGAGCCGCGCCAGATTGCGAAAAATGTTGCCGCCACGGACAAAGTCCTCGACGCGGTAGCGCAACAGGTTGGCGCCGGCGCTTTCGACCAGTTGCACGTAGGGCAGCTTGTTCTCCAGCGCGAGCTCCTGCACCCGCAACGTCTTGTCGAGACCGTAAGGCTGCAGCGCACCGGCATCGATGCCGGAATCGCTGGCGCTGACCATGCAGCGAATGCCCGAGACGAAGCCGATGCCCGCGATGACGCCGCCGCCGGGCACGCTCTTGGTCGCGTCGGGTACATCGAACATGTAGCCGGCGAGCGTCGACAGCTCGATGAAGGGCGCACCGGGATCGAGCACCAGCGCGACGCGCTCGCGTGGCAGCAGTTGGCCGCGCTTGTGAAAGCGATCCTTCGCCGCCGCCGACGCCGCGCGGGTGCGCTCTTCCAGCGCGCGCATGCGGTCGATGAGGCCGAGCATGCCGTCGCGGTTGGCGTGGTAGGCGGCGCCGCCGGGGGAGATGGTGTTTTCGAGAATGGACATGACTCTATCCTACCCGTCATTGCGAGGAGCGAAGCGACGAAGCAATCCAGTCTGTTTCCGCGGATGCACTCTGGATTGCTTCGCTTCGCTCGCAATGACGGCTGGGGCTACATTCAGCGATTCGTCCCAAAGATCTTCCGCGCCTCGGCGGGGCTTGCGATCTCGCGGCCGGCACGGCGGGCACAGGCGGCGACGGCCTCGATCAGCTGGCCGTTCGACGTCACCTTCTTGCCGTCGGCGAGATAGAAGGTGTCTTCGAGACCGGTGCGCAGGTGGCCACCGAGCTCGGCGCAGCGCTGGTGCAGCGGCCAGATCTCCTCGCGGCCGATCGCGGTGACCTGAAAATGCGCCTCGGGACGTTTCAGCTTGATCAGGATCGGCAGCAGCTCCGGATCCGAAGGCATTCCCGAAGCGACGCCCATCACAAAATTATACTCGAGCGGTCCCTTGTACATGCCGACCTGCGTGTACATGCCGACGCAGCGGACGATGCCGACGTCGAAACATTCGAACTCGGGAATGGTGCCGACCGCGTTCATGACGTCGAGATAGTCCTTCACCTTCTCGACCGCGTTGTCGAACATCATCGGTGGCCAGGCCCAGGTATTGTCGGCCTTCACCTTCAGATAATTCAGCGAGCCGGCGTTGCAGGCGGCGATCTCCGGCTTGGTCTCACGGATGCAGTCGAGCGCGCCGGAGTAGTTCGGCCCTGACACCCCCGAGGTGTGATTGATGATCACGCCGGGACAGGCTTCACGGATCGCCTGCTGGATCTCCCTGCTGACGGCGACCTCCCAGGACGGCAGATGGCCCTTGCCCGGCGCCTGCTGGCGCAGGTGGATGTGCATGACGGACGCACCGGCGTCGAACGCAGCCTTGGCCTCGCGCGCCATCTGCTCGGGCGTCACGGGCACATTGTGCTGCTTGGGATCGGTGAGCACGCCGTTCAGCGCGCAGGTGATGACGGCCTTGTCGCTCATGCCTTGGATATCTCGCACGTTGAGAATTCAACGCTTGCGATCATGGGATGGGCGGCATGCGGCTTCTTGCGCGGAGAAGCTGGAAAACACGACGAATTCGTAGGGTGGGCAAAGCGAAGCTTGCCCACCATCTTTGCCAGTTGCCGAGAGGTCGTGGGCACGGCGCAAGAGCGCCTTTGCCCACCCTACGAGAGCGAGCCTAACTCGCCTCCGCGAGCCTCACCGTCTCGGTGCTGCGATAGATCGCAAGGTCGCGCGAGCCGACGAAGATCGCGCGCGGCTTCAATCCGTAGAAGCGGCGGATCGAATGGCTGAAATGCGTGGAGTCGGGATAGCCGATGTCCTGCGCGAGATGGGCGAGGTTGAGGTCCTGGTTGGCGAAGTGCAGCAGATGCCGTGCGCGCTTCCAGGCGCGGAAGGAGCGGAACGAGATGCCGGTCTCTTCCTTGAACAGATGCAGGAAGCGCGAGGCCGAGAGCCCTGCTTCCGCCGCGCAGGTGTCGGCCGTCACCGGCTCGCCGGAGAACCGCTCGATGCGGGCGACGGCGCGGGTCACGCGCGGATCGAGCTCGCGGCGGGCAAGCGCCTCGCCAAAGCACATCTCGTCGAACTCGGCGGTGGTGATGTCGCCGTAGCGGCGCTGGCGTAGCAGCGCGTAGGCGGCGAGGATCTTGCGGGCATAGAGAGCCTTGTCCGGCCCTCGCAGCCGCTCGGCCAAGGCCTCGATCACGCCATCCGGCATGCTTTCCGGCTCGAGGGTCACGCTGATTGCAGTGCGGTAGTCGCCGGCGATGGAATGCCGCTGGTTCGGCAGGGTCACGATCAATTCGTCCGACGTGTGGACGTCGTCGATCGTGAGGTGCAGGCTGCCTTTCACCGCGACGTAGATATGGCAGCAGCCGGGGGTCCGCTTGCGAGGGCGCCCGAGCAGGCCCGCATAGAATACCCGCTCCGGCGTGATCAGCATCAGATGGTCGGATTCGCGACCTTTATCTTCCATTGGGATCCTCCTCGCGCGGCTCTCTGGCCGCTGCGGACGGAGGTCACCTTAGCGGAAATTTGGGCGCTGTCACGACGGGATAGCGCTGTCAAAACACACGCGCCGTCGTTCCGGGGCGGTCCTTAGGACCGAACCTCAGGTGCGCAATTGCGCACCGGGGAACCTCGAGATTCCCAGCTGCGCAACGGCGCACCATAGTCGATGCTGCGCATCGCCCCGGAATGACGACCTAAAACTTACGCCCTCACGCGCGGTGCAACATTCTGCTCGGCGCCAGCCTTCTGTTCCGCAGCAACCGCACACTTGAAACCGTCCCGCTGCTGCAGGCGGGCCCAATAGGCTGCGACATTTGGCCCAAAATCCTTGGCAAGCCCGATGTTGTCGGCCAGCCGAAGCGCATAACCGATGACAATGTCAGCGGCGGTGAAGCGGCCGGCGCACAATGTTTCGGCATTGGCCGTCGCTGCCTCGACGGCGCGCAACCGGCCCAGGAACCATTTTGCATAGTCGCCGGCGACCTGCGGATTGCGCCGCTCCTCCGGCTCGAGCTGGGTGTATCGGAGCACCAGCGTCTGCGGGAAGGTTAACGTGGCGTCGCTGAAATACATCCAGTTCAGGAAGGCGCCATAGGCGGGATCTTCCGGCCCGACCATCAGCGGCGTCGGGCCATGCTTGATGCCGAGATAGTGGCAGATGCCGGAGGATTCGGTCATCTTCGTCTCGCCGTCGACCATGAAGGGAATTGTGCCGAGCGGATTGAGCGCGAAATATTCCTTGGCGAAGACCCGCGGCGGGAATGGCAGCATCTTCAGCTCATACGGCAGCCCCATCTCCTCCAGCATCCAGAGCGGGCGGAACGAGCGCGCGGCGTCGCAGTGATAGAGCGTGATCATCAGGCGTTTCCTTTGCTGCCGGGCAGCGTGCCCATCATCTTGCACAGGACCATCAGCATGACCTCATCGGCACCGCCGCCGATCGAGGTCAGGCGGCTGTCGCGATAGGCGCGGCTGACCGGCGTCTCGTTGGTAAAGCCCATTCCGCCCCAATATTGCAAGCAGGCGTCGGTGAGCTCGCGGCCGAGCCGGCCGGCCTTGAGCTTGGCCATGGTCGCGAGCTTGGTCACGTCCTCGCCGGCCACCAGCTGCTCGGCGGCACGATAGATCAGCGCGCGCAGCAGCTCGACCTCGGTCTGCATCTCCGCCAGCTTGAAGTGCACCACCTGGTTGTCGAGGATCGACTTCCCGAAGGCCTTGCGGTTGCGGGTGTACCCGACGGTCTGATCGATGATGTATTCATGCGCCTTCAGGCAGGCCGCCGCGCCCCAGAGCCGCTCCTCCTGGAATTGAATCATCTGATAGGTAAAGCCCTTGCCCTCCTCGCCGATCCGGTTGCGCTTGGGCACGCGGACATTGTCGAAGAAGATCTGCGCGGTGTCGGAGGAGCGCATGCCCATCTTGTCGAGCTTGCGGGCGACGGTGACGCCCTTGCTCTTCATGGGCACGCAGATCAGCGACTTGTTGCGGTGAACGGGCCCGTCGCCGGTGTTGGCGAGCAGGCAGATCCAGTCGGCCTGGGTGCCGTTGGTGATCCACATCTTGCCGCCGGTGATGACATAATCGTCGCCGTCGGAGCGCGCCTGGGTCTTGATCGAGGCCACGTCGGAGCCCGCACCGGGCTCGGAGACGCCGATGCAAGCGACGAAATCGCCCGAGATCGAGGGCGCCAGGAACTCGCGGCGCACCTCATCCGAGCCGAACCGCGCCAGCGCGGGCGTCGCCATGTCGGTCTGCACCCCGATCGCCATCGGCACGCCGCCGCAGGTGATGGCACCCAGCTCCTCCGCCATCATCAGCGCGTAGGAGTAGTCGAGGCCGGAGCCGCCGAACTCCACGGGCTTGTTCAGGCCGAGGAAGCCGAGGCTGCCCATCTTCTTGAACAGCTCGTGCGCTGGGAAGATGTCGGCCTTTTCCCATTCATCGACATGAGGATTGATCTCGTTGGCGATGAACTTTTGTAAGCTACGGCGAATGTCGTCATGGTCGGCGGTGAATAGCATTCTTTCCCCTTTGTCATTCCGGGGCGCGCGAAGCGCGAACCCGGAATCCAGAGATCAGGTCCTACAATGTCGAGATTCTCCGATGCGCAATTGCGCATCGCAGTTCGGCGCTTGGCGTCGCCCCACGGTGGTGATCACAACCCCATCTGCCGCGATGCCAGATCCTTCATGATCTCCTCGGTCCCGCCGCCGATGGCGTTGACCTTGACCTCGCGGTAGATGCGCTCGGCCTTGATGCCGCGCATGAAGCCGGCGCCGCCGAAGATCTGTACGGCTTCCGAGGCGCAGAAGGCCATGGTCTGCGTCGCCTGGTTCTTCATCATGCAGATTTCGGCGACCGGGCTCTCGCCCTGCTCGAGCCGCCAGGCCAGCATCTCCAGCATCGCCTGTGACGCCGCCACCTTCTGCGCCATGTCGACGATCTTGTGCCTGATGACCTGGTGCTGCGCCAGCGGCTTGCCAAACGTCTTGCGCTCCTTGGCGTAGGCGATCGCCTCGTCCAGGCAAACCCGCGCGAAGGCGGTGCAGCCGGCCGCCATGCCCATGCGCTCGCTGTTGAAATTCTGCATGATGATCTTAAAGCCCTGGCCTTCCTCGCCGATCAGGTTTTCGGCCGGGACGCGGCATTGGTCGAAATGCAGCGTCGCGGTATCGGAGGCCCACCAGCCCATCTTCTTCAGCTTCGTGCGCGACAGGCCGGGCGTATCGCCCTCGATCAGAAGCAGGCTGACGCCGCCGGCACCTTCGCCGCCCGTGCGCACCGCAACGGTCAGATAGTCGGCGCGCATCCCCGAGGTGATGAAGGTCTTCTCACCGCTCACGACGTAGTGATCGCCGTCGCGCCGCGCCCTTGTGGCGAGGTTCGCGACATCGGAGCCGCCGCCCGGCTCGGTGATCGCGAGCGCGGAGATCTTGTCGCCTGACAGCACCTGCGGCAGCACGCGTGCCTTTACCTCCGGCCGTGCCGCCCGCGCAATCGGTGGCGAGCCGATGGTGTGACTCATCAGGCTGGCGCTGACGCCGCCGGCGCCCGCGCGCGCCAGCTCCTGACTGGCCACGATCTTCATGAACTGGTCGGCAGCAATCCCGCCATATTCCTCGGGGAATCCCAGCCCCAACAGGCCGATCTCGGCCGCCTTGCGATAGAGCGCGCGCGGGAATTCGCCAGCCTCGTCCCACTCATGGGCGAACGGGGAGATCTCCTTCTCGACGAAGCGGCGCATCATTTCGCGGAAGGCATCGTGCTCGGCGGTATAGAACGGGCTCTTCATCGCAGTCTCGCCTCGCGGACGGATTCGTCTCGTTCACCATGGCCGGAACATCGGCTGCTCACTTGCGCAGAGTGGCTGACCAAAGAACCACTGCGGCGCAGGCCATGGCCTAGCAACTCAACGCAAGACGATTTTGACCCCTCGCGCGCCAACTCCAAATCAAAAAAAGACGTCGATGCACCAACTCCGGCTGGCCCCAGGGCCACGCCGGGCATGGTGCACGGCAATAGGGATGCTGGCGGCAAAGGCCGCCGAGGGAGGAATTCTTGGCCGTTCGTTACTACGACTGGATCGTTCACCATGGCCGCCGCACGTCTGACAAGGTCGCGCTGGTCGATCTTGCGAGCGAGCGCCGCTTCACCTATGCACAGCTGGATGCCCGCGTCTCGCGCCTCGCCTCATTCCTGCGCCATACGCTGAACGTCTCACGCGGCGACCGCGTCGCGGTGCTGGCCCTGAACACGACCGATACGCTGGAGGTGCAGTTCGCCTGCGGCCGCCTCGGCGCGATCTTCGTGCCGCTGAACACCCGCCTCACCGTTCCCGAGCTTCAGTTCATCACCGGCGACTGCGCACCGAAGGTGATGATCCACGACGCCGATCTCACCGAGACCGCGCTCAGCGTCGCAAAGCTGTGCGGCATTGCGACCAGCCTGCTGCTCGGGCCCGGCGGAGCCTATGAGGCCGGCATCGCCGGCGCAAAGCCGCTCGAGGCGATCGAGCAGGTCACGCTCGATGACGTCTCGACCATCATGTACACGTCGGGCACGACGGGACATCCGAAGGGCGCGACCATCACCCATGGCATGACCTTCTGGAATTGCGTCAATCTCGGCGGCCCCGCCTGCATCGGGCCATCCTCGGTGCTGCTCACCGTGCTGCCGCTGTTCCACACCGGCGGGCTGAATTGCTACACCAATCCGGTGCTGCATGCCGGTGGCACCGTGATGATCATGCGCGCGTTCGATCCCGGCACCGCGCTCGGCCTGATCAACGATCCCGCACAGGGCATCAACGTGTTCTTCGGCGTGCCCGCAATCTACCAGTTCATGGCGCAGCACCCCGCCTTCGCGACGACCGATCTCGGCCGGCTGATCGTCGGCGGCGTCGGCGGCGCGCCGATGCCGGTACCGCTGTTGAAAGTGTGGGAGGCGCGCGGCGTCGCGCTCCAGCAGGGCTACGGCATGACCGAGACCTCGCCGGCCGTGCTGGTGCTCGACCGCGAGGATGCCGCGCGCAAGGCCGGCTCCGCCGGCAAGCCCGTGCTGCACACCGAAGTGCGCATCGTGCGCCCTGACGGCAGCGACGCCGACGTCGGCGAGCTCGGTGAGCTCTGGGTCAAGGGGCCGAACATCACGCCGGGCTACTGGAACAGGCCGGAGGCGAACAAGACCTCCTTCACCGACGGCTGGCTGCACACCGGTGACGCGACGCGCGTCGACGAGGAGGGCTTCTACTACATCGTCGACCGCTGGAAGGACATGTACATCTCCGGCGGCGAGAACGTCTATCCGGCCGAGGTCGAGAACGTCCTGCATCAGCTCGCGGCCGTTGCCGAAGCTGCCGTGATCGGCATTTCCGATCCGCAATGGGGCGAAGTGGGCCTTGCTATCGTCGCGGTCAAGCCGGGCCAAAAGCTGACCGAGGTCGATGTCCTTGCGCATTGCGCGGCCAATCTGGCGCGCTTCAAATGTCCGCGCCAGATCAGCTTCGTCGACGCGCTGCCGCGCAACGCCACGGGCAAGATCCACAAGCCGACCTTGCGCAAGGAGTTCTCGGTGGCCTCCGAAGTCGACAAGAAAGTCGCCAACGCCTGACCCAAGCGCCCCTCGCGGGCGCTTTTTCTTTTTTGAAGTGCCTGCTCGACCCAACAAGAAACCCCAAGGAATTTCCATGAAGAACAAGAAACTCGTCCTGCTCGCCGCGGCAACTGCCCTGACGCTACTCTCCACCCAGGGCGCTTTCGCGCAGAAGAAATACGACACCGGCGCCAGCGACACCGAGATCAAGATCGGCAACGTCGAGGCCTATTCCGGTCCGGCCTCCGCCTACGGCATCATCGGCAAGACCGAGGAAGCCTATTTCAAGATGGTCAACGACCAGGGCGGCATCAACGGCCGCAAGATCAACTGGATCTCCTACGATGACGGCTATTCGCCGCCCAAGACCGTGGAGCAGGTCCGCAAGCTGATCGAGAGCGACGAAGTATTCCTGATCTTCAACGCGCTGGGCACCCCGACCCAGACCGCCGTGCAGAAATATCACAATGCCAAGAAGGTGCCGCAGCTGTTCCTCGCCACCGGCGCCAGCAAGTGGAACGACCCGAAGAATTTTCCCTGGACCATGGGCTTCCAGCCCAGCTACCGGGTCGAGGCGCGGATCTTCGCCAAATACATCCTGCAGGCCAAGCCAGATGCCAAGGTTGCGATCTTCTATGCCAATGACGATTTCGGCAAGGACTACGTCGCCGGCATCAAGGAGATCTTCGGCGACAAGGCCTCCTCGCTGGTCGTCGCGGAGGAGAGCTACGAGACCACCGAGCCGTCGATCGATTCCCACATCGTCAAGCTGAAGGGAACCGGCGCCAACGTCTTCGTCAACATCTCGACGCCGAAATTCGCGGCACAGGCGATCAAGAAGATCGCCGAACTCGAATGGAAGCCGATGCATGTGATGACCGACGTCTCGATCTCGATCGGCGCCGTGATGAAACCCGCGGGCCTCGACGCGTCGGAAGGCGTGCTGTCGGCGACCTATCTGAAGGACGCGTCGGATCCGCAATGGAAGGACGACGAAGGCATGAAGAAGTTTCTCGCCTTCATCGACAAATACATGCCGGGCGCCAACGTCTCCGACACCAACCTCGTCTACGGCTATGCCGCAGCGCAGACCCTGGCGCAGACGCTGAAGCAGTGCGGAGACAATCTGACGCGAGAGAACGTGATGAAGCAGGCCGCCAGCCTGAAGGACTTTACGCCCGATACGCTGATCCCCGGCATCAAGATCAACACCGGAGCCAACGATTTCGCGCCGATCGAGCAGCTCAAGATGATCCGCTTCAAGGCCGGCCAGTGGGAGCTGTTCGGCGATATCATCAGCGCCGAAACGGGCGGCTAGTTGCACATGATGGCCGTGAGCGATGGCGCGCAGCTCGCGCCTTCGCTCGCCGCCATGCGGATCTCCGCCACCGGCAGACCCAGCCGGCGATCATCGCCGGCGGCCGCAAAGCGCGGACATGTCCATGCCAGTATCGCCGTGCCCGATGACGGCTGATCGAGTTGCAGGACGAAGGCGCCGGCGTCGATCGCGATCGCTGCATCGGCGACTCGTACGCCGTCGAGATAAAATCTTACCCCGATTCGATCCAAAGGCTCGCGAATCTCGGGCGATACGATGCGGATGATGCTGCGTCCGGGCGACACCTTGATCCGCAAGGCAGCTTCCGGCTCACTCCAGCGAAAGCTGTGGCCCTGCCAGACCTCGCACGCGTGGAAGCCGGCTTGCGCCATCACCTCATCCCCGAGACGTGACAGCTTCGTGCCAGCGGGCTCGCTGCCGCCCTGAATGCAATCGAGGCGCTGAAAGTGAATCAGTGAGGCGATATAGCGCTTCAGCCAACGCGCGATGCTGTCGGGAGAGCCGCCCATGGTGAGCATGGTCAGCACACAGCGGGCATAGACTGCGGAGAGGCGCGCTGAACTGCGCGCAGAGCGGCCGCCGACCAACGCGATCACGCCCCAGCGCCCGAGCGCCTGCACGCTTTCGCCGTTCACTCGAGCGGATCGCATCCGTGCGCCGAGGCACTCCGCGCAAGCGCGGTGTCGAAATCGTCGCGCTTGCTCCACTCGGTGGGCACTTCCAGCAACTCGCTACCGGGATCACGGTGCGCCTCGCCGAGATAGCGGATCTCGCCCCGAACGAAATCGAGCGTGAACGTCTTCAGCTCGCCGATCTTGCCTATGTAATAGTGATGGAAGCGCGCCTCTTGCAGATAACCAATGGTATGGCCTCTCGCGTGATATGCCGCAGCCAGCACCCATTCGGCGAAATGGCCGAGCTCCTCACGCAGGCCGCCGCATTCCCAATAGACGTCGCGCCGCGTCACGAAGCACTGATCAAGCACTTTGCGCCAGGGATGCCGCTTCATGCCGAACTCGATGTCGGCCTGATACATCGCAGCCTCCGCCACGGACAATCGATTGTGGCAGATCGGAACCGAATGGCAGGAAAAGCCGGCCCACTCGGGATGAGCCTCGATGGCGCGGATGCACAGCTCGATCACATCGGGCGCGGGCCAGCAGTGCGATTCGGTGAAGAACAGATAGCTGCCGCGGGCTTTGGTTGCGCCGAATGCGCACAGCCCGATATCGTGTTCGGAATCAGTGAACTCGAGGCGAGCCTCGTCGCCGGCCAGCGCTTTCAACGCCTCGCGCGTCTTGAAATCCGGTGGCACGACCAGGATGATTTCGTAAAGCGACTTGTCCGCGGTCTGCGATGTCCAGCCGAGCCAGGACTGCTCCCATTGCCCGCGATGATATTCGAGCGGGATGATGATGGAGAACAGCGGAGATTCGCCGAGGCATGGGGCGCGCGCGTTCTGCATACCCCCTTATAGACGCAGGCAACGCCATTCCGGATTCTTTCTTGCGGACTATACCGACAGAAACAGTGCGAAGGATTCTTCCACCGTGCGGCGCAGATGCTTTCCGTACAACGCATGGTTGGCGTCGCCGGGCCCGACCCTCCCCAGCGACGGCTTCGGGACGTTCCGGAGCGGTACGTACGCGATCGGCGCTGCGATCGGCGTGAGCTGTGAACCAGGCCCGGCGCGGAGCGTCGAGATGATGCCGTACATCTCGCCGGCGACCGTCGGCCGCGACACCGTGATCACGCGATGCTGGCCGTGCTTGATGATGACGAGGTAGATGAAGCCTGACTGATGCGGGACGGCGACCTCGCCGGTATGCTCGTAGGCGGTATCGGTGCGATCGCCCTCCCGAAAGACCAGCGAAGACACCTTCGGCTCCCAGACGATCTCGGTGCGGTACGCGAAGATCGCGTCCTTGTCGCCGAACGACGGCCGCAGCGTGATGTAGACGTCCTCGAGCCAGGTCACGGCGCGATGCGCATAGGAGCCAAGACTGTCGGGAGCGACATCGTTGGCGGCCTGAGGCGCCGCCACGACGGGACTCTTCCGCAAGGAGACGCCCAGCGCCTGCTCCAGCCGAACCGTCGTCGCCAGCGTAAACGGCCGTCGGCCGCCGAGCACCTTCTCCAGCGTCGACAGGCTGAGCTTGGCCTGCTCGGCCAGCGTCTGCCGGGAGATCCGGCGTCTGGCGAGCTCCTCGCGAATGGTCTCGGCGATCTCGCGGCTCTGCTCGTCCGAAAGCTGCTTGTCGGCGGATTTGTCCTGAATCTGCATCGCTAACCCTGCTCCAGCACGGCCATTCTAGCAGGGCGGACAAACCAGCACAAAACCGCACATGGGCGCCCCACGGCGGCCTGCCCGGGCCGGCCGCGGCGGAACATGACCGATCATTCTGCTCGCGAAATCGGCCCCTCCCAGCGAATGCTCAGAGCCAGCAAACGTCCTTTCGGGAGCAGGCCAATGGACACCTACGACACAGCCGACAACGACGAGCACCCCATGTTGAAGGGGCTGATCAAGCTCGGATTGTTTCTTCTCGCGCAGGGCATCGCGGTGATGCTGATGGCCTTCATAGCCCTGCTCGTCAGCTTCGGGACCAGTTGGTCGGCCACGACAGAGCAGGCCAGCCTGCTCCAGCCCGGCGACGCCAAGTCCGGCTCCCTCCTCCTGAAGGAGGATGGCGCCACCACCGAAGCGATCCGCCTCGGCACCGACATCGACATCACCGTCTCGGGCCCGACGCTGCGCGCGCGCGTCACCCAAATCTTCCGCAATCCGACCAAGGACTGGGTCGAAGCAACCTATGTCTATCCGCTCGCGACCAGCGGCGCCGTCGATACGCTGAAGATGGTGGTCGGCGACCGCGTCATCGTCGGAGACATCAAGGAGCGGCAGCAGGCCCGCGTGATCTACGAAGAGGCGCGCCGCACCGGTCAGAGAGCTGCGCTCACCGAGCAGGAGCGGCCGAACATCTTCACCAATTCGGTTGCCAATATCGGCCCCGGCGAGACCGTGCTGGTGCAGATCGAATATCAGGAACCCGTGCATCAATCCGGCAACGAATATTCGCTGCGCCTGCCGCTGGTGGTCGGACCGCGCTACAATACGGCGCCGATCATCCAGAGCGTCGACTTCCGCAAGGACGGATCGGGCTGGGGCGCGACGACCTCGGACCCGGTCCCGGACCGTGACCGCATCTCGCCGCCTGTGCTGGATCCCGCCAGGAATGCACCGGTCAATCCGACCAGCATCACGGTGCGCCTGAAGGCCGGCTTCGCGCTCGGCGAGGTCAAGAGCCACCACCATAAGGTCAAGGTCGAAAATCCGGACAACACGGATCGCGTCATTACGCTCGCCGACGGTGCGGTCCCCGCCGACCGCGACTTCGAGCTGACCTGGAAGCCCGCCGCCGAGAAGGCGCCGTCGGTCGGCCTGTTCCGCGAACATGTCGGCGACGCCGACTACCTGCTCGCCTTCGTCACTCCGCCCAGCGCAGAACAGACGACACAAAAGCCATTGCCGCGTGAGGTCGTGTTCGTGATCGACAATTCGGGTTCGATGGGCGGCACGTCGATCGTCCAGGCCAAGGCGAGCCTCGCCTACGCTCTGTCGCGGCTCCAGCCGACCGACCGCTTCAACGTCATTCGCTTTGACGATACCATGGACATGCTGTTTCCCGCCTCCGTGCCGGCAGACGCGGCCCATGTCGGTGATGCCACCTCGTTCGTGAGCGCGCTGCAGGCGCGCGGCGGCACCCAGATGGTGCCGGCAATGCGCGCCGCGCTGGCCGACAAGCTCGGCGACACCGGCATGGTTCGCCAGGTCGTCTTCCTGACCGACGGCGCAATCGGCAACGAACAGCAATTGTTCGAAACGATCACGGCGATGCGCGGCCGCTCGCGCGTCTTCATGGTCGGCATCGGGTCGGCGCCCAACACCTATCTCATGACACGCGCCGCCGAGCTCGGCCGTGGTGCCTTCACCCATATCGGTTCCGTCGAGCAGGTGGAGGAGCGCATGCGCGGCTTGTTCGCCAAGCTGGAAAACCCGGCCGTAACCGGCCTTACCGCGAAATTCTCCGAGGCCAACGCCGACATCACCCCGGCGATCATCCCCGACGTCTATCGCGACGAGCCGCTGGTGCTGGCGGCAAAGCTCGACAAGCTCGCGGGCTCGCTCGAGATCAGGGGCCGCGTCGGCGACCGTCCATGGTCGGTAACCCTGCCGCTGCAAAATGCCGCCGAAGGCAACGGCCTGTCGAAACTCTGGGCCAGGCGCAAGATCGGTGATGCCGAAGTGGCGCGCGCCATGCGGGAGCTCGCGCCCGAGGAGGCCGACAAGGCGATCCTGGCGCTGGCGCTCGACCATCAGATCGTCACGCGCCTGACCAGCCTTGTCGCCGTCGACAAGACGCCAAGTCGGCCCGAAGGCGCGCCGCTCAAGCTCAGCGAATTGCCGATCAACCTGCCCGCCGGCTGGGAGTTCGAGAAGGTGTTCGGCGAACGGCCGCAGGTCCCGGCACACTTGCGTGAACGCCACGCCGATGCGCGCACCTCACCGGCCGCGCGGCGTCCGACACCCGCAGGGCCTGACGCGATCCGTCTGCCCAAGACAGCAACTTCAGCCGAGCTGAAGATGATCGCAGGCCTGGTCCTGATCGTGCTCGCCCTGATCCTGTTCGTGTTCAACCGGCGTCGGCTCTTGCTCACCGACGCCGCTTGAGAGAGGAGCCTCCCCGAGCTCCTCTGTTAGCGCGCGCGGCTGCCCGTCCCATACCAACGGCCGCGCGCGCCTTTTTCTCTGTCATTGTGAAGAGCGAAGTGATGAGAGTAGATGTCATGCTCCGCCTCTTATCTCCCCTGGTTCTGGCACTGATCGGACTCATCCTGTTCGGCGACGGCGCCTACATCCATGCCAAAGCGTGGCTGGCGCAGGTGCTGCTGGAGCGCGCGTTCGACAAGAGCCTTGCGACGGGCGAGGCGATCAAACCATGGGCATGGGCCGATACCTGGCCGGTCGCGCGGATCGAGGTGAAACGCATAGGCGCCAGCGCGATCGTGCTGGAAGGTACGAGCGGCCAGGCGCTCGCCTTCGGACCGGGCCATATCCACCAAACGGTTGATGCCGGCGAGCGGGGAGTTGCCGTATACGCCGCGCATCGTGACACCCATTTCCGTTTCTTGCGAAATGTTGCCGTCGGAGACGTCATTGAGGTCACCCGCCGCGACGGCAAGCATTTTCGCTATCGGGCGGATTCTTCGGCCGTTGTCCGTTTCGACGCGTCGGGCATCGCCCCCTCGACGCAGGGCGTGGAACTCGTGCTCGCGACCTGCTGGCCGTTCGACGCCGTTACGTCCGGCCCGGAGCGCTACGTCCTGCATGCCACCTTGATCGAAACGCGTGAATAGCGGTTCGCAATCGACCCATCCGGGAACGATCGAGCCTTCTCAAACCGCGCCGGACACGCCGGGTCCATCGCGTTTGACGCGACCGTGAACTGGCGCCGTCGACCAGAGACCTGTAAGAAGATTCCATTGTTTTGGACGTTGTAATTTGCGAAAGCTCGATAGATGGACGACGAGTTCAGGCAGCGCCTCGAACAGCGATTGGAGCAGCTCGAAAATCGCGTCGCGCTGCTCGAAAGGAATCAGGATCTCATCGCCGCCGGGCAAAGAAGATCCTCGCTTCGGAGCCTCTGGCGGCGTCCGCCGATGTGGACCTTCGAGCAATATCCACCGCGCCTGCTCAACCTGAGGGCTTTCCCGCCAGCACCCTCGATCCATGAGAATGCACCGCGGATCGCGATGGTCACGCCGAGCTACAACCACGCGCAATATCTCGGAGCCACGATCGACAGCATCGTGAGCCAGAACTATCCGAACCTGTATTACCACGTGCAGGACGGCGCCTCGATCGACGGCACGGCTGATCTCCTGAAGGGCCGCGGCGAGAGCATCAGCTGGAAGAGCGAACCTGACAGCGGGCAATCGAACGCCATCAATCTCGGCTTCGCCGGCGTCGACAGCGAGATCATGGCCTATCTCAACAGCGACGACATGCTGCTGCCGGGGACGCTGGCCTATGTCGCCAACTACTTCACGTCGCATCCGCATGTCGACATCGTCTATGGCCATCGCGTCTTCGTCGATCGCGAGGGACTCGAGGTGGGCCGTGCCGTGCTGCCGCCCCATGACGGGCGCGCGCTGCAATATGCCGACTATATCCCGCAGGAGACGATGTTCTGGCGCAGGCGCGTATGGGACAGGATCGGTCCGATCGACGAGAGCTTCCACTACGCGATGGATTGGGACTTCATCCTGCGGGCGCAGGCCGCGGGATTCAAATTCGTGCGCCTGCCGCGATTTCTCGCCTGCTTCCGAATCCATGATGCCCAGAAGACGGCATCGACCTACGCGATCGGCGTCCGGGAGATGGGCATCCTGCGGCGCCGCGCTCTCGGCTTCGATCCGACACAGATTCAGATTCGCCGCGCCATCGCCCCCTATCTTGCGAGGCAGGTCATCTTTCACTACGCCCACAAGCTGAGCCTGCTGGGATACTGAGCGGGCGGCGATCACCCACCTCGTGCCGCATGGACATCGTGATCGAGCCAGATCCGCTCGAGCCCGATGCCGAGAGGTCGCGCGTCGGGGCTCAGTCCGAGATCCGCGGGCGAGCGTGGATCGGATAGCGACAGGCTGATGGTCAGCGTCCCGTCGGCGGCAATCGCGGCGGGATCGAGCATCAACCTGCGCAAGCCCGCGAACGCCTCTCTCGAGAATGTCAGTTGCTGCGGCGCTCCATTGCCGACGCGGCATGCCGCCTGCAATTGCGGATTCCTCTCGGAAACGAAGGCCCGGCACGCCAGCACAAGCTCAACCGGCCGTGACGGAATGGGATGGACCTCGAACCGGAGCACGCAATTCCTGGCAATGGACCAGGTGCCCCATTGCTCCGGCTCGCTCCATCCCTCGATCAACGCGGCGACGCCCGCTCCGCCATGCGCGAATTCGAGCTGCTTTGCGCCGAGGATCGGCGAGGACACGGGAGCCTTCAGAGCGGCCGGATCGAACGGCCCCTGATCCGGAACGAACTGCGCGATCACGCGCACTGCATCCGCAATCGAATTGAGCCCAAGCGCAGAACCATCCAGCTCGTAAGCCACACGGTTCGGTCCGGTCACGCTAACACCCCGGCCGGGTGGCGGCCGGTCCGCAAGGCGGGCAGGAATGATGATGTCGGCGACGTCGAACCCATGCGTGCGCGCGAGTTCGCCGATGGTCTGCACGGTCCGATCATACAGGGGCGGCCGATGGTTGATGTCGGTCGCGAGCGCCTGTGCCAGCGCCTTGAAGTCGAGCCGCACCTCGTCGTGATCCGCCAGCAGCAGACGCTTGAGGACAAGCATGTCCTTGGCGATGAAGAGCTGGAGCGCGTTGAGATCGGGAAGTTGGGGATCCTCGTCAATAGGTCCGAAATCGCGCGCTCCTCGCGGCGTCTCGAGCAGATCAGTGGTCTCGAAGAACAGCGCGTGACCGGTGCTGTGCTGCGAGAATCCGGCCATGCTCAGCGGCCGCGACAGCCGGATGAAACTGTCGGTCAGCGCAGCGTTGGCGATGCCGGATGCCACATCGGGCGATAGACCGATGAAATAGCGGCCGCCGATCGCACGCATTCGATCGATGACGCTGCGGCGGACGAACGAATTGTAGATCATCGGCAGATGCGCATAGTTCGCCTGGAAACCGAAGATGCGCCTCAGTTCGTCGCGCGACGAAACTCGCTGTGCGGACGAGGTCAGGTCGATCTCGGCGAGCAGCCGGTTGCGGAAGGCCGGATGGTAGTAGCTCGGCCAGTGATAGGTGTAGGCGCTCCAGCTCAGGAGATCGATGTTTCGGCCGGAGAGCATCTCCGATGCCGCGGCGCATGCATAGGGCATCAGCCCGTCGTCGTCGCCGATGAAGGCAACGTACTCGCCCGAGGCGTGGCCGAGCGCCGCCTCCCAATTGTCGGACATGGTCAGAACGGTCTCGCTGGCAAAATGCCTGAAGCGATCGTCCCTGAGGTCTGCGACGATCTTCGCAATCTCGGGATTGCCGCCATTGTTCTGAACGATGAACTCGCAATCTGCATCCGCAGGCTGGCACGCCATGGTCGCGAGCGCGTGGCGAAGCGTGTCGGGACGATCGAGGGTCGGCACCACGATGGACAGCAGCGGCATGATCACCATTTGCGAGAATGAGGGTCACGGTTTCCTAGCATCTTGCCGGACCGTTCGCACTTTCGCCAAAAGTCTCGTGATGCTAGCCTTATCGTCAGATCCTGCCCATTCCGTCTCGCGGCATGGAGCGGCCACGATCAGCCCCCGAAGCCGGCGCGCGGGCGCGCGTTGCAACAAGAACAAGAAGTGAGGGAAGCGCATGGAAGCTCAAGTGCCCGCCGCATCGGTTTCTCCGCGCCCATGGTCTCCATCGCCCGATGCCGGAGAGATCGTCAAGGGCATCCACGCCATGCTGCACCCGCACAACATCGTGCTGGTGGGCGCGACCGACAAGCCCGGCAACTATGCCGAACGCATCTGGAATAACCTGATCAAGTACGGTTACGAGGGCGGCCTCTATCCGGTCAACGCCAAGCGGGAAACCATCTGGGGCGTCCCCTGCTACAAGGATTTTGCGAGCCTCCCGGAAAAGCCGGATCACGTTCTGGTGCTGGTGCCGGCGCGCTTTGCCGTCCAGGTGATCCGCAATGCCGCGGCCGCCGGCGCACGGTCGGCCACCATCGTCACCTCGGGCTTCAGCGAGTTGCAGGACGAGGAAAGCCAGAAGCTCGCCGCCGAATTGCAGGCGGCGATACGCGAGACGGGACTTGCCGTCACCGGCCCGAACTGCCTCGGCAATCTGAGCGCCGGCGAGAAGCTTTTCACCAACATCGACGACCGCATCGTCACCCTGGAACAGGGCGCGGTGGCGATCGCAGGACAGTCCGGCGCGATCGTCATGGCGATCCGCCAAGCGCTGGAGGATCGAGGTGTCGGCGTCGGCTACATGGTGACATCAGGCAATGAGGCCGGGCTCGAGACGCCGGACCTGATGCGCTATTTCGCCGAGGATCCGAGCATCAAGGTGATCGTCGTCTACCTCGAAGGCGTACGCAACACCAAGGCGTTCCGCGAGGCCTGCAAGGCAGCGCGCGCTGCCAGCAAACCCGTGATCGCACTCAAGCTCGGTTCGTCCGAGGGTGGCCGCGCCGCGGCGATGGCACATACGGGTGCGCTTGCAGGCTCGATCGAGACGTTCGACGCCATTGCAACGCGCGAAGGCGTCATCCGCGTCGGCGGGCTCGACGAACTGATCGAGACCACCGAATGCTTCGTTCATTGCGGCGTGCCCAAAGGCGACCGGCTCGCGGCGGTCACGCTGTCCGGCGGCAAGCGCGGCATGCTGCTGGATGCCTTCTATGCCGAGGGCCTGAACTTTGCGCCGCTCAGCCCGCACGTCGGCTCCGAGCTGGCAAAGATGCTCGGGCCGGGGTCGATCGTTGGTAACCCGCTCGACGCCGGCTTTGCCGCGGTGGTCGATCCCTCCGTCTACATGAAGTCGATCAAGCTGATGATCGACGACCCCGATATCGACATCGTCATCGTCGATGCCGAGCTGCCGAAAGCCCCGCACGAGCTTCGCGAGCGCAATTTGCGTATCGTCGACGACATGGCGCGCCAGGGCGGCAAGCCCGTGATCTATATCAGCGCGATGTCGATCGGCTTCACCGAGTTCACCAAGACCTTGCGCAAATCGCTGCCGCATCTCGCGGTCATGCAGGGCATGGACCGGGCGGTGACCGCGATCAAGTCGCTGCTCGACTACGCCAGGCTGCGCAAGGAGGTGCCCGATATCGTCCCGAGCTCAAAACCTGCCGCGCGCGCCGTGCTGGAGAAGGCGCTGAAATCGGCGAGCGGCGCCGCGCTCGACGAGGTCGCCTCGAAGAAGCTCCTGAAGGCCTATGGCATTCCGATCTCGAAGGAGGCGATCGCACAGACCGCAGCCGAGGCGGTGAAGATCGCCAAGCAGATCGGCTTTCCGGTCGTGGCAAAACTCGTCAGCGCCGAGATCCTGCACAAATCCGACATCGGCGGCGTGGTGTTGAACCTGAACAGCGCGGCCGAGGTGAAGAAGGCGTTCGCCGACATCACCGCACGGGTCGCGAAGCTGAAGGGCAAGCCGAAGCTGGACGGCATCCTGATCGCGCAGCAGGTCAAGGCCGAGCTCGAGCTCGTCGTCGGCGCCTCGCTCGATGCCGAGATGGGACCTGTCGTGCTGTTCGGCACCGGCGGCATCGACATCGAGCTGATGAAAGACGTCGCGCTTGCCGGCGCGCCGCTGGACGAGGCCGAGGCGCGGCTCCTGATCGGCCGCACCAAGGCTGGGATCAAGCTGCGCGGCTATCGCGGCAAGCCGGCCCTGCACGAGGCCTCCGCGGTGAAGGCGCTGGTCGGCCTGTCCAATTTGATCGCGGATGCCGGCGACCGGATCGCCTCGATCGACATCAACCCGTTCCTGATCAACACCAGGACGGGCGTAGCGGTCGACGCCCTGATCGTGCTGAACAATGCTGCTGCCAGGCGGGTTGCCGGGCATTGAGGCCGTAGGGCGGATTAGCGCCAGCGTAATCCGCCAATCTACACGACTGCTGAGGCGAAAACGGCGGGTTACGCTTCGCTAACCCGCCCTACGTACCATTGGGGCTTCTTCCAACTTCCCCGCTTTGGCCGTAGAATCGCCTGATGGCACGCGCGAGTAATCTGGTGATCGGAACGGCGACGCTGGCGGTGATTGCCGTGGCGTTCGGCGGCCTGCTCGGCGTGCAGAAATGGCGCACCATCCAGAGCCGCAGCCAGTTGCGCGTGGTGTTCGAAGGCGGCTCGGCCAGCGGCCTGCGCCGCGGCGGACCGGTCAATTTCGACGGCGTGCCCGCCGGCCAGATCCTGTCGATCAAGCTGGACAATCCGCGCAGGATCGTGGCGCTGGTGATGCTCGACAACACCGCGCCGATCCGCAAGGACACCGTGGCGGGCATCGAGTTCCTGGGCCTCACCGGCGTCGCCGCGATCTCGCTGATCGGGGGCGCGCCCTCCGCGCCGCCGGTGCCGCTGGACTCGGACGGCATCCCCGTGCTGACCGCCGATCTCAGCGACGCCGAGTCCATCGTCGACACCCTGCACAGTGTCGACCGCACCATCGTCAGCAACGCCCCCGCGATCAAGGAGGGCCTGCGCACGTTCGAGGACTACACCGCCGACCTCCGGAGCAAGGGTGGCGAAATCGACTCCGTCATGGCCAAGGTCGACACCGCCTTCGCGGGCTTCGACAAGGCGGTCACGAAGATCGAGGGCGTGGTGCCCGGCTTCGTCGACGGCAAGGCCGACGAGCTGTTCGAAAAGATACAGGGGCTGCACGAGCTCGCCGACATCATGAGAAAAAAATCGGCCGGCTACCTCGAGGACATCCGTCGCTCGCTGCTCGACGTCAGCGAAGCCGCCAACAAGATGAGCGGGACGCCGCCCCCCACTGCCGCCCCGCGCCCGCCGCGCAAGCCGCCGCAGAAGAAGCAGTGACGCCTCCCCTATCCTCCCCAAGGGAGGCGACGATGCCTCACCACGCGTAGCGCACGACGCCCTTGCCGGCGTAGGAGCGGGTGAGGTTCGAGAACTCTCCCTCGAAGGTCGCCGACGCAGACCAGCCGTTCATCCAGTTCATCTGCGCTGATGCCGTGGTCAGAGCCGAATCGCGCGCCTGGGCGGCACCGTTCACGACGAAAGCCGATCCTGGCAGGGTCTGGAACACCGCGCCGACGGTGCGATCCGGATTGTAATCATGCGCCCAGGCGAGGCGGCCGCGCAGGGTCACCAGGCCACCGGCCGCGGCAAACGATCTGTCCGCGCGCAGGCCGAGTTCGGTGCGCGTGCTGGTGACGTCCTTGGCGGCATAGTTGAGAGCGAAGACGTTGCTGCCGACCACGGCAGCCTCTGCATAGCTCGGAAGGCTGAACAAGGTGGCCTGGAGCGCGGCATAGGGCGTGAGGCCGGCCCACTGCATGGCATAGCGATAGCCGCCCTCGATGCGGCCCGAGAACGCGTTGGCGTTGAACTGCGCACGCAGCTGGTCATAACCGGCAGCCGTTACGACCCGGTTGGTCGTGACGTCCTGCCAGCCATAGGCGAGCGCCGCTGTGATGTAGGCCGGTCCGGCCGTATGACGCACGAAGGCACCGGCCTGGAACAGGTCGGTGCGACCCCAGCCGAGCCCGTTGACGTTGAAGGCGGTCCCGCCGCCTGCGAGTGCAAAGCCCGCAATCGTCGACGGCGAGAAGCGGTAATCGAGGCCCACGGCAGTGCCGTAGACACTGCTGCTCGTGTTGTTCGAGCCGAGGCCGGAATTGCCGTCCGTGGTCTGCGAGCCGCCGTAGCCGGCCGTCCACACATCCCAGCGCTGCTCGAACGTTGCACCTGGTGCCTTGCGGTAAATCGAGGCGAAGGCGTCGCGCGCGCTCTTGTCGCGCGCATTTGCGTCCGCGGCAAATGGCGAGGCGCCAGGGGTGCCGCTGCGTCCAGAGCTGAAGACGTCGGTCAACAGGCTCATGAACAGGTTCATCGCATTGAACGTCGTCTGCTGCGATCCCGTTGCGGATTCACCCGAGGCCTGCGTCAGGCCCGCGGGACCAAGGCCCGCGAGTTCGGCCTGCAGGAAGCCGTTGGTGTTGAAGAAGTTCTGAAGGGTCGTCGCGACGTTCTGCTGGTTGACGTTGAGCGCGTATTTCGCGCCGTAGTTCAGCGTGAAATCGAGGAAGACCTCGTTCGATCCGACGCTCGTCGTGCCAATGAGGCCACCCGGCGAGGCAACGCCCGAAAAATTCCCGACGGAGGTGCCGAAGAAGTTCATGATCGAATAGTGCTTCACCACCGCGGCGCCCGGATACAGCGCGACGCCGACAGTGCCGTCCAGCGCGACATTGCCCGTGACGAGCGCGTGGCTCGTGCTGGATCCGCTACCGACCTGCACCACATAGACCGAGCCGGACTGAAGGGTAAGATCGCCCTGAACCTGCATGCTCGAGCCCGGGCCGCCGTCGCCGGGCGCATAGATGCCGCCGTTGGCGATGAGGGTATTGCCAACGATTCCGGCGCCGAACAACGCACCACCGGCATTCACGGTGGTCAGGCTCGACTGCGAGATGTCACCATCGACCCGCAGGATGCCGCCGTTCACCGTGGTCGTGCCGGTGTAGGTATTCGCGCCCGAGAGGATCAACGTGCCGTTGCCGACCTTTTCCAGCGAGCCGGGGCCGGCGGGACCGCAACCGCAGGTATCACCGATGACGCCGCTGACCTCGGTCGAGAGGTTGTTACCGCCGACGACGAGGGTATTGCCGCCGCCGATGTAGTAGAAGCCGCTGCCTTCGATCGATCCTGCGGTGATGCGACCATCGCCGGCCGGACCGGCGCCTCCACCGAAATCGACGACGCCGGTCCCGGTGGTGATGAAGCGTGCGTTGCCGCCGGTGGAGTTGTCGAAGAATTCGGTCCTGCCGCCGTCCTTGGTGATAATCGTGGCATTGCCGGCCGTCGTGAACGCGCCGAAATTGGTGAGACCGTCGGCTTCATTGACGATGGTTGCATTGCCGGCGGTCGCCGTGTCGGAGCCGGCGAACGTCCCGAACACGGTCCCGCCAAAATCCTTGTTCACGATCGTCGCCGAGCCCGCCGAAGATTGCTCGATGAATATCGTGCCGCCGCCATTCTGGTTGGTGATGTTGGCGGCGCCTGCATTAGTCCGTCCGAAGAAGCCGATCAGACCGCTGTCATTGATGATGGTGGCCCGACCGGCCGTCGCAGTATCGGCTCCACCCCCGAGCGGATCGCCGAAATACACCTGGCCGTTGTTGGTGATCACGATCGAGCTGGCGGAGCTTGCGTTGAGAAACATCGTGGTGCCGGAGAAGGCGTTCAGGATCGACGTGATTCCCGACGTGTCGGCATTGACGATGCTGAAGAGGCCCTCGTTGGTGACCGCGCCGACCATGCTCGCGGTGTGGGTCGCGTCACCGAGCTGCAGGGATCCGCAATTGCAGATGAAGGTGCCGCCGGTATAGGAGTTCGCGCCGAGCAGCGCCAGGGTACCTGGTCCCTGAACATTGATGCCGTCGCTGCCGACGATGCGCGAAACGATCGCGGCCGAGGGATCGCTGGTGCCGGTCACATCGTTGGTGACGAACGTGGTGCCGCCCGCAGCCAGCCTGAGGTCGCCGCCCTGAATGGTATAGATCGAGCCGTCGGCGGTCAGGTCGAAGCCCACGAGGCTGGTGAGCTGCACGCCGCCCGGCGTAACCGTCACCGTGCCGCCCGTCGCCGGCGTCGAGGGAGCGCTGCTTCCGAACAGCGTGCCGGCTGACGCGGGATCATAGGCGGTGCTGGTCGCGCCAAAGACGTCGGTCCAGTTGGTCGTCGTGTTGTCCCAGACGCCGCCCCCGCCGTTGACGGTGCCGTTCGGCGTGGTCTGTGATCCGTTGAAAACCTGCTGGGCCCCGACCGGGCTCGCCATAGCGATCGCGGCCACGACGAGGCCGGCCCCGAATGCCGCGCGCTTTGCCGCAGCACTCCGGCGCGGGCAACTCCCCCCGCTCGATCGCAACCAAGCCCCCACGCTCGTTCCCCACCCCGCGGCGCTCCCCAGCGGCGCCGCGGGGAACTTAGGCGAAGAGGATGGGCGGTAGAACTACGGGGCATCGAGAATCCGCCCAACTGCCCCCCAACTCGGGCAGATTCAACAGTCCATGTTGTAACCGCGCCACGGTTTTGCCGGGCGCCATTCCCATTCCGCGCACCTACGGACGCATCAGAACGTCCGCATTTGTGGACGGCCGTTCACATCAAGGGGTGACCGTCCAACTCATGGTGCCGGCAAGGGCTCAGTAATTGCTCGGCGACGACCCATTCGGGATGCCGTCGATCGGACATTCGTCCGTGCCGGGGGTCGAGCGGGTCATCGCCTCGACCATGTCACGCGTGCCTTCGGGATCCTTGATCCAGTTCTTGTAGAAGTCATAGGGGCACGCCGCAACGCCGCGCGGGCTTTCGCCGGAATTGATCATGCCGGTGTAGCCGCGGTGGACCAGCTTGTAGAGATGGTTCTGCGACTGGCCGTTGCGGCGCGCGTCACGGATCAGATGTTTCGACAGCTGGGCGTACTGGATGCCGTAATCCTCCTCGCCGCACTCGCCGAGCGTACGGCCGTCGAAGCCGATGATCGCGGAGTGGCCGAAATAGGAGTAGACGCCGTCGAAACCGGCGGCATTGGCGACCGCGACATAGACGTTGTTGGCCCACGCCATCGCCTTGGAAATAAGGACCTGCTGCTCCTTGGCCGGATACATGTAGCCCTGGCAGCGCACGATCAACTCGGCGCCCTTCATGGCACAATCACGCCAGATCTCCGGAAAGTTGCCGTCGTCGCAGATGATCAGGCTGACCTTCATCCCCTTCGGGCCGTCGGAGACATAGGTGCAATTGCCGGGATACCAGCCCTCGATCGGCACCCAGGGCATGATCTTGCGATACTTCTGCACGATCTCGCCCTTGTCGTTCATCAGGATCAGGGTGTTGTAGGGCGCCTTGTGCGGATGCTCCTCGTGGCGTTCGCCGGTCAGCGAGAACACGCCCCACACCTTGGCCCTGCGGCAGGCCTCGGCGAAGATCGCTGTCTCTTCACCCGGCACCGCGCACGCCGTCTCGTACATCTCCTTGGAGTCGTACATGATGCCTTGCGTGGAATATTCCGGGAAGATCACGAGGTCCATGCCGGGCAGGCCGGTCTTCATGCCCACCACCATGTCGGCGATCTTGCGGGCGTTATCGAGCACCTCGGCCTTGGTGTGCAGGCGGGGCATCTTGTAGTTCACCACGGCGACGCCGACGGTATCGTTGCTGCTGGAAATGTCACCGTGAAGCATGTTGTGCGCTCCTGTCGTTTATTGGTTTGAGGTGCGTTAGTGGCTGATCATCCACGGCCGCGCAGTCGGAAAGCCCTTGGCGCCGCTCTTCGTCTTGGTCACCAGCCGCGCCGGCTTCTTCTTGTCGATCGCGTTCTTGTCCTTCACGGTCTTGCCCGAAGAGCAGCAGCCGCAGCCGGGACCGTGCGAGGCCTTGTATTGCGCGAGCGTCTGCGGCGCGTGCGAGCTGCGCTCGTTGACGGCATGCGCCTTGCGCTTGTCTGACGGCATGCAGAAGAAATTCGGCGCGGTCAGAATGACGCGCGGCGCAATGGTCTCGCAATGCGGGCAGCTTTGTGGATCGTCGCACTCGGCCATCGGGCGCAGATCCGTAAAAGGTCCGCAGTCGTCACAGAGATATTCGTAGACCGGCATCGCATTATTCCCACGCTCTTGCCTGTTCAGAAATGATCCGGCGGCGGATGCGGGGCGGCAGAGAGACGCCGCTCCGCATCCCGTCGCGCACCGACTACTTGTCCGGCGAGATCGGCATCTGGATATCGCCGGTGATGTGCTTGATGGGACCTGCCGCCGACGGCATCACGTCGAAGTCGAAGATCTCGGTCGGCAGCCACAGCGTGGCGCAGGCGTTGGGCACGTCGACCACGCCGGAGATGTGGCCCTGACATGGCGCGGTGCCGAGGATCGAATAGGCCTGTGCGCCGGAGTAGCCGAACTTCTTCAGGTATTCGATGGCGTTGAGACAGGCCTGGCGATAGGCGATGTGAACATCGAGATAGTGCTGCTTGCCGGCTTCATCCACCGAGATGCCTTCGAAGATCAGATAGTCCTTGTAGTTCGGCGTGATCGGGGACGGCTTGAAGATCGGGTTCTTGACGCCGTACTTCGACATGCCGTCCTTGATCACCTCGACCTTCAGATGCAGCCATCCCGCCATCTCGATGGCGCCGCAGAAGGTGATCTCGCCGTCACCCTGGCTGAAGTGCAGATCGCCCATCGAAAGACCCGCGCCCGGCACATAGACCGGGAAGTAGATCTTCGAGCCGCGCGAGAGATCCTTGATGTCGCAATTGCCGCCGTGCTCGCGCGGCGGCACCGTGCGCGCGCCCTCGGCGCCGATCTTGGCTTTCACGTCGCCCTTGGCGCGGCCGCCATGGGCGGTCGCCGCGAACGGCGGATTGGCAAGGCCCGGCACGCGGGTCGGATTGGTCGAGATCAACTCGGCCTCACGCTTGTTCCAGGTCTCCAGCATCTTCGGATCGGGCAGACAGCCGATCAGGCCAGGATGGATCAGGCCGGCGAAGTTCACGCCGGGCACGTGGCGGGACGAGGTGTAGAGGCCCTTGATGTCCCAGATCGACTTCTGCGCCAGCGGGAAATGGTCGGTGAGGAAGCCGCCGCCGTTCTGCTTGGAGAAGAAGCCGTTGAAGCCCCACAGGCTCTCTTTCATCGGGCCGACGTCGAGCAGATCGACGACGAGGAGATCGCCGGGCTCGGCGCCCTTGACGCCGATCGGACCCGACAGAAAGTGCACGATCGACAGGTCGATGTCGCGCACGTCATCGGCGGAATCGTTGTTCTTGATGAAGCCACCGGTCCAGTCATAGGTCTCGATGATGAAATCGTCACCGGGATTGACCCAGGCCACGATCGGGATGTCGGGGTGCCAGCGGTTGTGCACCATGTCATTTTCGTAAGCCGACTTGGTCAGATCGACCTTGATCAGTGTCTCTGGCATCGAGATGCTCCCCTTTTACACGGTTGGTTAGACGGACAGATATTTCGAGACCTGCGCGGCATCGACGGCGTGGCGCGGATCGTCGCGCACGATCTCGCCGTTCTCGATCACCAGCACGCGGTCGGCGATGTCGAGCGCGAAGCTCAGGACCTGCTCGGACACGACGATCGAGAGCCCCTTCTCGTCGCGGATGCGCTTCAGGGTCCGCGCCATCTCCTTGATGATGGAAGGCTGGATGCCTTCGGTCGGCTCGTCCAGCAGCAGGACCTTCGGCTTGGTCGCGAGCGCACGCGCAATGGCGAGCTGCTGCTGCTGGCCGCCGGAGAGATTGCCGCCGCGGCGGCCCTTCATCTCCAGCAGGACCGGAAACAATTCGTAGATGTCGCCGGGTACCTCGGATTCGCCCGCAACGACGAGGCCGGTCTCGATGTTCTCCTTCACCGTCATGGTGGAGAAGATCATGCGGCCCTGCGGCACATAGGCGAGGCCCTTGGCGACGCGCTCGTAGCTCTTGAGGTTGCCGAGCTCGGCGCCGTCCATGATCACCGAGCCGCTCCTGGCCGGCAGGATGCCCATCAGCGACTTCATCAGCGTGGTCTTGCCCATGCCGTTGCGGCCCATGATCGCCACGATCTCGTTGGGCGCGACCTTGACGTTGAGCCCGTGCAGCACCTCGCTCTGGCCGTAGGCGACGTGAAGATCGGAAATTGCCAGCATCAGCGTGCTCCTAGACTCGGTATGCCTTCCTTCTCCCCTTGTGGGAGAAGGTGGCGCGGACGAAGTCCGCGACGGATGAGGGGTTTGCATCCGCGGATGCGACAGGCCGTTCGACGCGCGGAGAGATACCCCTCACCCGGATCGCATCTGACGATGCGATCCGACTTCTCCCACAAGGGGAGAGGTGCACCGTCGATGCCGCGACGGATTCATTGGTTTTCGCCATCGTCAGTGCCCCAGATAGACTTCGATGACCTTGGGATCGTTCTTGACCTTCTCCATGGTCCCCTCGGAGAGGATCTGGCCCTGGTGCAGCACGGTGACCTTGTGGGCGATATCCTCGACGAACTTCATGTCGTGCTCGATCACCAGCACCGAGCGGTTCTTGATGATGCGGTTGAGGAGCTCGGCCGTCTTGGCGCGCTCGGACACGCTCATGCCGGCGACCGGCTCGTCGAGCATCAGGAGGTCCGGGTCCTGGATCAGTAGCATGCCGATCTCGAGCCATTGCTTCTGGCCATGGCTGAGCTCGTCGGCATAGGTGTTGAGCTTGTCCTTGAGGAAGATCATCTCGGCGACCTCCTCGACCCGGTCCTTCACCAGCTGGTCGCGCTGAAAGGTCAGCGAGCCAAACACGGTGCGGCCGCGTGGAAACGAGATCTCGAGGTTCTCGAACACGGTGAGATCCTCGAACACCGACGGCGTCTGGAATTTGCGCCCGACGCCGGTCTGCACGATCTCGTTTTCCTTCATCTTCGTGAGCTCCTTGCCACGAAACTGAATCGAGCCCGAGGTCGCCTTGGTCTTGCCGCAGATCAGATCGAGCACCGTGGTCTTGCCGGCGCCGTTGGGACCGATGATGACGCGGATCTCGTTCTCCTCGACGTAAAAGGAGAGATCATTGACCGCCTTGAACCCGTCGAACGAGACGGTCAGTCCGGAGACCGCGAGCAGGAAATCCTTGGGCTGGTGTCCAACGAGCATGATGGCCTCCTCACTCTGCCGGTGCGCCGTCGGCGACCGAATTGTCGTTCCAGCCCGGCTTCCGCTTGCGCGAGGCGAACAGCCGATCAATCCTCGGCTGCACGTAATCGGCCCAGAGCCCGGACAAACCGTTCGGGAAGGCGAGCACGACGGCGATGAACAGCGCGCCGAGGCCGAACAGCCAGAGTTGCGGGAAGGATTCCGACAGGCTGGTCTTGGCGAAATTCACCAGGATGGCGCCCCAGATCGCGCCGAAGATCGACATGCGTCCGCCGACCGCGGTGTAGATCACCATCTCGATCGACGGCACGATGCCGACAAAGGACGGCGACATGAAACCGACATTGAGCGCGAACATTGCGCCACCGATCGCGGCGAAGACCGCGGCCATGCAGAAGGCGAAGATCTTGAAGTTGGCGACGCTGTAGCCGGAGAAGCGGACGCGATCCTCCTGTTCGCGCATCGCCACCAGGATGCGGCCGAGCTTGGTCAGGCGGATGAACTGCGCGATGCCGATGCAGGCGAAAAGCAGCACCACCTCGACGAAGTACAGGATGACCTTGGCGTGGTCGGGCCGGATGTCCCAGCCCTTGAGGGTGCGCAGGTCGGTCATGCCGTTGATGCCGCCGGTGTAGCCCTGCTGCCCGACGATCAGGATGGTGAGGATGGCGGCGACGGCCTGGGTGATGATCGCGAAATAGGTGCCGCCGACACGGCGCTTGAACATCGCGGTGCCGATGATCAGCGCGAACAGGCCGGGGACCAGGATGATGGCGAGGATGGTGAAGGTGAGGCTGTGGAATGGTTGCCAGAACAACGGCAGCGACGTGATCTGATTCCAGTCCATGAAATCGGGGATGCCGGGCGTCGACTGGATCTTCGTGTTCTCGACGCTGGAAGCCTCGAGCTTGAGGAACATCGCCATGCAGTAGCCGCCGAGACCGAAGAACACGCCCTGGCCGAGGCTCAAGATGCCGCCATAGCCCCAGCACAGCACGAGGCCGAGCGCGACAAAGGCGTAGGTGAGGTATTTCGCGACCAGGTTGAGGCGGAACACATCCAGCGAGAGCGGCAGGATCACGAACAGCACGGCCGCCAGGACGATGAAGCCGATGAGCTCGGAGCGATTGAAGAAGCGTGAGTTGATGATCATGACTTGCCTGCTTCTCCTTACTTGCGAACTTTGAGGGCGAAGAGACCCTGCGGCCGCAGCATCAGGATGCCGACGACAGCGAGCAGCGTCAGGACCTTGGCCATCGAGCCCGACATGAAGAATTCGAGCGTCGATTGCGTCTGCGAGATCGAGAACGCGGAGGCGATGGTGCCGAGCAGGCTGGCCGCGCCGCCGAATACGACGACCAGGAACGTGTCGACGATGTAGAGCTGTCCGGAGGTCGGCCCGGTCGAGCCGATCATGGTGAAGGCGCTTCCGGCGATTCCGGCAATGCCGCAACCAAGCCCGAAGGTGTAGCGGTCGACCTTCTCGGTGTTGATGCCGACCGCTCCGGCCATGATGCGGTTCTGCACCACCGCACGGACCTGGCGGCCCCAGCGCGACATGTACATGACGTACGCGACCGAGAGAGTGATCAACACGGTGAGACACATCACGAAGACGCCGTTGATCGGCACTTCGATGCTGTCGGTTACGTGCAGCGAGCCCAGCATCCATTGCGGCAGCTCGACGCCGACCTCACGCGCGCCGAACACGGAGCGATAGGCCTGCTGCAGCATCAGGCTGAGGCCCCAGGTGGCAAGCAGCGTATCCAGCGGGCGCTTGTAGAGATGCCGGATCAGCACCCACTCCACCAGCATCCCCAATGCGCCGGACGCGACAAAGGCCAGGATCATCGCAAGGAAGAAATAGCCGCTGAACAAGCCCGGCAAATAGGACTGGAAGACATTCGAGGTCATCCAGGTGACGTAGGCGCCGAGGATCATGAACTCGCCATGGGCCATGTTGATGACGCCCATCTGGCCGAAGATGATGGCAAGCCCGAGCGCCATCAGGACGTAGACCGAGAACAGGATCAGTCCTGCAAAGCCCTGCATGACGAAGATGGAGCCAAGGTCACCAAGCGAGTAGTCGCCGAACATCGATGTCCTCCGTCGGGGATAAGGGTCCCGCGTCGCGATGCAGGTTCGCGACGCGGGGGTCTTGGGCGTGGATTTGCGGTCCACGCCAGGGAGAGGCTTGGTGGTTGGAAGAAAGCGCGACTGGGCGCGCTTCTTTATTGGTAGCCCTTGGGGAACGGATCGGGCTCGACGAGATCGGCGGTCTCGTAGATCAGCTCGAACTGGCCATCGAGCTTGGCGCGCCCCACCCGGGTCTTCGACCAGAGATGATGGTTCTCGTGGATGCGCACATAGCCTTCCGGCGCGCCCTTGAACTCGACGCCGGGCGAGGCCGCCGCGATCTTGTCGACGTCGAAGGAGCCCGCCTTCTCCACCGTCAACTTCCACAGCCACGGGCCGAGATACGCAGCCTGGGTGACGTCGCCAATCACGGTCTTCTCGCCCCAGGCCTTCTTGAACGCCGGCACGAACGCCTTGTTGTTCGGATTGTCGAGCGACTGGAAGTACTTCATGCAGGCATAGGCACCCGCGATGTTCTCGCCGCCGATGCCGTCGATCTCGTCTTCGGTCACCGAGATCGTCAGCAGCGCCTGCTTGGAGAGGTCGATGCCGGCGGCCTTGAGCTGCTTGTAGAAGGCGACGTTGGAGCCGCCCACGACGTCGGTGAAGATCACGTCGGGCTTGGTCAGCTTGATCTTGTTGATGACCGAGTTGAACTGGGTGTTGCCGAGCGGATAGTACTCCTCGCCGACCACCTTGCCCTTCAGCACGTTCTCGACGTGCTTGCGCGCGATCTTGTTCGAGGTGCGCGGCCAGATGTAGTCGGAGCCGATGAAGAAGAACGACTTCGCGCCCTTTTCCTTGGCGATCCAGTTCAGGCCGGCGAGAATCTGCTGGGTCGCTTCCTGACCGGTGTAGATGACGTTCTTGGACTGCTCGAGGCCTTCGTAGAAGGTCGGGTAATAGAGCATGCCGTTATACTGCTCCATGACCGGCAGCACCGCCTTGCGCGAGGCCGAGGTCCAGCAGCCCATGATCGCCGCGACCTTGTCGTTGACCAGCAGCTTCTTGGCCTTTTCCGCGAAGGTCGGCCAGTCGCTGGCGCCGTCTTCCTGGATGAACTTGATCTTGCGGCCGAGCACGCCGCCGGCGGCATTGATCTGCTCGATGGCGAGCTTTTCGGCCTCGATCGACCCGGTCTCGGAGATGGCCATGGTGCCGGTCGCCGAGTGCAGGATGCCGACCGTGACCTCGGTGTCGGTGACCGCAAGGCCGGTGGTGTTGACCGCCGAGGTCGCGGGAGCCTGCGCAAAGGACGCCCGCGGCAGCATCGTGATGGCGGGCACGGCGGCCATTCCCATCAATAGTTTGCGCCGGAGCGGCGACAAAAGGCCCTTGTTTGGTTCGTCTGACATGAGCACCCCACTTTTGTTCGAGGACACGCGATTGGTGCCGTGAGGATGGCTCGGATTGATGCAGTGCCAGCATACGCAAGATCGCGTATACTGCACCGCAAAATGCCGACGTAGGCTTTTGGTACGGAATTTGCGAGGGCTCCGGGTCCGTATCAGGAGTGGGGTAAAGCGTGGCAGGGCGGCAGCGAATAGACCGCGTCAGGCGCCAGTACAACCAATGGGTCGCCAACCAGACCCTGGAGGACTATGCGCTGCGCTTCACGGCGAAGAGCGCGCGCCGCTGGTCCGCCGCCCGGGTCGCCAACACGGCGCTGGGCGCGATCTCGTTCCTGGCGATGGAGGCGATCGGCGGCACCATCACGCTGAACTATGGCGTCACCAATGCGACCGCCGCCATCCTCGTGGTCTCCCTCATCATCTTCTGCTGTGGCGTACCGATCGCCTATTATGCCGCCAAATGCGGCATCGACATCGACCTGCTCACGCGCGGCGCCGGCTTCGGCTACATCGGCTCCACCGTCACCTCGCTGATCTACGCGTCCTTCACCTTCATCTTCTTTGCGATCGAAGCCGTGATCCTCGCGTCCGCCCTCGAAATGTGCTTCGGGATTCCGCGGCCGATCGGCTATCTCATCAGCGCCGTCGTCATCATCCCGCTGGTGGCGTACGGCATCACGCTGATCAGCCGCTTCCAATTGTGGACGCAGCCGCTGTGGATCGTGCTCCACATCATTCCGTTCGCGGCGATCGCCTGGCACAACCCGCACTCTTTCACGGAGTGGCGAAAGTTCTCGGGCGAGCACGGCGACCTCAACGGGCATTTTGACCTGCTGCTGTTCGGGGTTGCGGCTTCCGTGGTGTTTTCGCTGGTGGCGCAGATCGGCGAGCAGGTCGACTTCCTGCGATTTTTGCCGCGCGACCGCCGCGCCTCCAGGGCGTCCTGGTGGGTGGCGCTGATGAGCGCGGGACCGGGCTGGATCGTGCTGGGCGCGCTGAAGCTCCTGGCGGGTTCGTTCCTCGCGTTCTTCGCGCTCAGCCACGGGGTGCCGCCCGAGGAGGCCGCCGAGCCCGCCCATATGTATCTCGAAGCGTTCCGCTATGTGCTGTCCCAGCCTGACCTCGCGCTGGCGTTGACCGGCACGTTCGTGATCCTGTCCCAGGTGAAGATCAACGTCACCAACGCCTATGCCGGCTCGATCGCCTGGTCGAACTTCTTCTCGCGCCTGACCCACAGCCATCCCGGCCGCGTCGTCTGGCTGATCTTCAACGTCATCGTGGCGCTGCTGTTGATGGAGATCGGCGTCTACAAGGCGCTGGAGCAGACGCTCGCGCTCTATTCGAACGTCGCGATCGCCTGGGTCGGTGCGCTGGTCGCGGATCTCATCGTCAACAAGCCGCTTGGATTGCGGCCACAGCAGATCGAATTCAAACGCGCGCATCTCTACGACGTCAATCCGGTCGGCGTCGGTGCGATGACGATCGCGACCATTGTCTCGATCAGCGCCTTTTACGGCCTGTTCGGGCCGACCGCGAAGGCGCTGTCGGCCTTCATAGCGCTGGCGGTTGCCTTCCTCACCGCACCGTTGATTGCCTGGGCCACGGACGGCAAATACTACATCGCGCGCAAGCCGAAACGGAGCTGGCAGGACATCGAGGCGATCCAGTGCTGCATCTGCGAGCACGCGTTCGAGCCGGAGGACATGGCCTCTTGCCCCGCTTATGCCGGCCCGATCTGCTCTCTGTGCTGCTCGCTGGATGCCCGCTGCCACGATCTCTGCAAGCCGCACGCGCGGATCCAGGCGCAGGTATCGGAGACGCTGGGCAAGCTGATGCCACAGCCGATCTACGCGCGCATCAACTCGCAACTCGGCCACTATGTCGGCGTGTTCGTGGTCTCCGCCGGCCTCGTCGCGCTGGTGCTGGGCCTGATCTATCTGCAGACCTCGGCAAGCGTGCATGGCGAGAACGCGCTCGTCTCCGACGTGCTCTGGAAGGTTTTCTTCTCGCTCAGCATCATCATCGGCGTGGTGGCGTGGCTGTTCGTCCTGGCGCAGCAGAGCCGCCGCGCGGCGGAAGCCGAGACGCGACGGCAGACCGCGCTGCTGATCCAGGAGATCGACGCGCACAAGCGCACCGACGCCGAGCTGCAGCGCGCCAAGGAAGTCGCCGAATCCGCCAACCTCGCCAAGAGCCGCTACGTGGTGGGCCTGAGCCACGAGCTGCGTTCACCGCTGAACGCGATCAGCGGCTATGCCCAGCTCCTGGAGCAGGACACGACGCTCAACACCAAGCCGCGCGACCAGCTCCGCGTCGTCCGCCGCAGTGCCGACCACCTCTCCGGCCTGATCGACGGCATTCTGGACATCTCCAAGATCGAGGCGGGACGGCTGTATCTGTCGCGCGACGAGGTGCGCTTCAGCGAGTTCCTCGATCAGCTGGTCGGCATGTTCCGCCTTCAGGCCGCTGCCAAGGGCATCGATTTCGTGTTCAGGCGGCCGGCGTATTTACCGCTGGTGGTCTATGCCGACGAGAAACGGCTGCGCCAGGTGTTGATCAATTTGCTCTCGAACGCCATCAAGTTCACCCAGACCGGCAGCGTGCAGTTCGTGGTGCACTATCGCAGCCCCGTTGCCGAGTTCGAAGTGATCGACACCGGTCCCGGCATCCAGGGCGACGATCTCGAACGCATCTTCGCGCCGTTCGAGCGCGGTGCGCTCGGCGTCTCGCAGCCGCAAACCGGCACCGGCCTCGGCCTGACCATCAGCCGTCTGCTCGCCGGCGTAATGGGCGGCGATATCAAGGTCATGAGCACGGTCGGCACCGGCTCAACGTTCAAGGTCAAGATCCTGCTCTCGGAGGTCACCAATCCGCAGCTCATCGCGCCGGTGGAGGCCCCGGTCTCCGGCTATCACGGCGCGCGCAAGACCATCCTCATCACCGACGACGACCCCGTGCATCGCGACCTCCTGCGCGAGGTGCTGACCCCGCTCGGCTTCATCCTGCTCAGCGCACCGGATGGCCCCGGCTGCCTCGCATTGGCGCAGCATTGCCGGCCCGATCTGTTCCTGCTCGACATCTCGATGCCCGCCATGGACGGCTGGGCCGTCGCGGAGGCCTTGCGCGCGAGCGGCCATCACCAGGCCCGCATCCTGATGGTGTCGGCCAGCGCGATCGAGGCCCACGGCGCGCCGCTGGCGCAGCCCTTCCATGACGGCTATTTGATGAAGCCGATCGACATCCCGAGGCTCCTGGAGACGATCCGCCAGCTCCTCAAGATCGAATGGCAATACGGCTCGGACGAGATCGCGGTGCCGTTCTGGCGCCCCGAAAGCGGATCGAGGCCGCCGGCGCGGCACATCGAGGCGCTGATCGGGCTCGGCCAGATCGGCTACGTCAGGGGCATCCAATTGAAGCTGGACGAGATCGGCAGCGAGCATCCGGAGCACGCCGACTTCGTCGCGCAGATGCGGTCGCTGGTCGACCGCTTCGATCTCGAGCAGTACATGGCCACATTGAAGACGTTGCATGCGCATGAACATTGAGTCGAAAAAGCGCGACGTCGCGCTGGTCGTGGATGACTCTCCCGAGACGCTGCGGCTGCTCACCGACGCGCTCGACGGCGCCGGCATGACGGTGATGGTGGCGCTCGACGGCGCGGCCGCGATACGCATCATCGACCAGATCACGCCCGATATCGTTCTGCTCGATGCCGTGATGCCCGGCATCGACGGCTTCGAGACCTGCCGTCGGCTCAAGCGCGATGCGGGTCTTGCCAATGTCCCCGTGATCTTCATGACAGGCCTCGCCGAAACCGAGCATATCGTGCGCGGGCTCAAGGCCGGCGGCGTCGATTACGTGACAAAGCCGATCGTGATCGAGGAGATGCTGGCGCGCATCCGCGTCCATCTCGGCAATGCCCGGCTGACCCAGAGTGCGCGCGCCGCGCTCGACGTCTCCGGCCGCGTCCTGTTCGCGGTCGACCGCCATGGCAATCTGCTGTGGGCAACACCGCAGGCGCAGAAGCTGCTGTCCGATCATCACGGCGCACAGGCCGACGATTTCGTCCTGCCGCCATCGCTGCTGCTATGGCTGGAGCAGGCCAAAGCCAAGGGCAGCTCGAAATCCCAAGCGGCTTGCTTGCCCGACAATCCGCAGCTGCGGCTCTATTACATGGGCGAAACCGCGCCGAACGAATTCCTGTTGCGGCTCTCCAGGGAGTCCGGCACCGCGCTGCCGCCAGAATTCACCAGCGAACTCGGCCTCACCACCCGCGAGGGCGAGGTGCTGGCCTGGCTCAGCAAGGGCAAGACCAATCGCGACATCGCGCAAATCCTGGGACTCAGCCCGCGCACGGTCGACAAGCATCTCGAGCAGATCTACGCAAAACTCGGCGTGGAGAACCGGACCGCCGCGGCGGCGATTGCGGCGAATGCGACGCGAAGGAATTCGTAGAGCTGCTGGGGTGAGTTGGGAGGCTGTTCACGCAACAACCGCTGTCGTCCCGGACAAGCGAAGCGCAGATCCGGGACCCGTAGCCACAGCCGATGTTTGGCGAAGGCTCGGAGTTAGCAGCTCGCTCCATAACTACTCCCTGTGGTTACGGGTCCCCGCCTTCGCGGAGACGACAGTGGAGGATGTGGCAATCGTTACCGCCCCTTACACCCCCGAGCGCCCTCACCCGTACACAAACGCCTTGTCATCCAGATCCGTCTTCGGGATCTCGTCCTTCTCCGTCCAGTAATCCTGGCTGTGCTGCCATTCCGGCTTGTCGCCGCGCTTGGGCAACAGATCCATGTTGCGCATCATGTAGCCGGGGTTGAAGTTTTCCGGATCGATCCAGGGCAGGATCGGCATGTTGTGGTCTTCGGCGCGCAAGCGTACCTCGACCTTCTTCGCACCCTTGTCCTTCATGTGACCAAGCAGCCGGCAGACGAAGTCGGCGACGAGATCGACGCGCAGCGTCCAGCTGGCGCGGAAATAGCCGAACACCCAGACCATGTTCGGAACGCCCGTGAACATCATGCCGCGATAGGTGACGGTATCGCCGAAGGCGAGCGGCTTGCCGTCGATCTCGAAGGCGATGTCGCCGAGCGCGGCGAGATTGAAGCCGGTCGCGGTGACGATGACATCGGCTTCCAGCAGCTTGCCGGACTTGAGCTGAATGCCGTTCTCGACGAAGCATTCGATCTCGTCGGTCACGACGGAGGCCTTGCCGCTGGCGATGCCCTTGAACAGATCGGCATCGGGCACGAAGGCGATGCGCTGCCGCCACGGCCGGTAAGTCGGCGTGAAATGCGTCCCGACGTCGTAGTCGGGACCGAGCACCGCGCTGATCTGGCCGATCAGGTCCTTCTTGACCTGTTCTGGCTTGGACACGCAGAGTTTCGTGAAGGCATCCTGCTCGAACAGGATCTTGCGCCGAACGATCTCGTGGATCCAGGCCTCATCGACCTGAAGCCGGCGCAGCTCTTCCGCGATCTCGATGGCGTTGCGGCCGAGGCGAAAATAAGTCGGCGAACGCTGCAGCATGGTGACATGCGCACATTGGTCAGCGATGTTCGGCACCAGCGTCGCCGCTGTGGCGCCCGAGCCGATCACAACGACCTTCTTGTTCGTGAGGTCGACGTCATCGGGCCATGTCTGCGGATGGACGATGCGGCCTTTGAAGCGATCGGTGCCCTTCCATTCCGGCGTGTAGCCTTCCGAATGACGGTAATAGCCCTGGCACATCCAGAGGAAGTTCGCCGTGAACGTCCTCGGCTCGCCGGTGTCGGTCGTCACCGCCTCAATAGTCCAGAGATTCTGCTCGCTCGACCAGCTGGCGGAATTGATCTTGTGCTTGTAGCGGATGTGCTTGGCGATACCGTTGTCGTCGATCACCTCTTTCATATAGGTGAGGATTTCTTCGGCGGTCGCGATCGGCGGCCCGACCCAGGGCTTGAAGCTATAGCCGAACGTATGGAGATCACTGTCCGAGCGGATGCCGGGATAACGATGCGTGCTCCAAGTGCCGCCGAACGTCGCCTGCGTCTCCAGGATGACATAGCTCGTGCCCGGAAGCTGCTTCTCGATGTGATAGGCGCTGCCGATGCCGGAGATGCCGGCGCCGACGATCAGCACGTCGAAATGTTCAGAAGCCTGTTTGGCGGTGGCGTGACTGCGAACAGCGACATTCATTGTTGCTTCTATGCCTTGCTTGTTTTTGTGGCCGCCCTTGACGGACGACGCGTTTCCTCCGCGGCCGGCATGATCACCCGCCGCGCTTCCGCTTCAAAATGACATAGATCGAGCCGCGGTCAAATCACAGCGCCGCACCCCAGCTCCGCGCGGTCAGCAAGATCCAGTCGCGGTAGAGCGTGAGCGGCGTGACGCCGGTCAACCCGCCACAGCCATCGCCGGCGTTCGGTCCCGTCGCCCAGCTGATGACACCGACAAGCACGGCGCCGTTCGGCTTGTCCTCGAACACAGGACCACCGGAATCGCCGGTACAAGCGCCAATTCCGTCGCGAACACCGTTGGTTACGGGATCGACCAGGCGGATCTGGAGCGTGCCGGGCTGGCCCGTGACGACAAGGCCCGCGACGCGCGTGGCCCCGCCGCTCCTGCCATCACCGCGCACGGTGACACCGGTACCGGCAATGACGAAACGGCTACCGACCTGGATCGGAATATTCGGCGCGCCGACCGGCACCGCCGATTTTCCCTTGAGTGGAATTTCCAGTTGCAACAGCGCCACGTCTGCGCCGGCGCGATGCACCTGCGCTTTGTAGCCCGGATGGATCGCGATGGTGCGCACGTTCAGCAATTGCGGTGCGCCACCGCTGCGATCGACGATCTTGTAGTCCGCGCCCGGCGGCACGCAGTGAGCGCCGGTCAATACGATCTTCGGCGCGATCAGAGTGCCGGTGCAGGAATTGCCGCGCGAGCCGACGATGGTGACGACGGCGCGCGCCACGCCATCGGCCTGCGGCGTGCCACCGCCGACGATGGCATGGGCGGGTGTGGCGAGCAGCAGCGCAGTCGTGATGAACGTGGCAAGCTTCTTCATGGGAACACGCTTCGGTATTGGCGGCGGCAGATTGCTTCGGACTGGTCCTTGCCGATAGCGCATGCTAGCCCTCTTGGAAAGGAATTGACGAGGGCAGGGATAGTGGCGGTCGAGGCTGTGATCTTTGATTTTGGCGGCGTGCTGACGAGCTCACCGTTCGAGGCATTCGCGCGGTTCGAGACCGAGCGCGGCCTGCCCGTCGACATCATCCGGCGGACCAACGCCGCCAACCACCTGGAGAACGCCTGGGCCAAGTTCGAGCGGGCCGAGGTCGATATCGACACCTTCGACGAATTGTTCGCCACGGAATCGCTCGCACTCGGCGCGGAGGTGCGCGGCCGCGACGTGCTGCCGCTGCTGCAGGGCGATCTGCGCCCCGAGATGGTCGAGGCGCTGAAGCGCATCAAGGCGCAATTCAAGACCGGCTGCATCACCAACAACCTGCCGGCCAATGCGATCGGCAGCATGACCGGGCGCTCGCTCTACATCGCTGAAGTCATGGTGCTGTTCGACCACGTGATCGAGTCCGCCAAGATCGGCCTGCGCAAGCCTGATCCGCGCATCTACCGGCTGATGGTCGAGACGCTGAAGGTCGATCCGAACAATTGCGTCTATCTCGACGATCTCGGCGTCAATCTGAAGCCCGCGCGCGAGATGGGCATGACCACGATCAAGGTGACGAGCGGCGCGCAGGCGATCGCCGAGCTTGAGAAAGCAACTGGGCTGAAGCTGACTTAATTCGCAAATGCCGCAGGGTGGGCAAAGCGAAAGCGCGCCCACCACAATCAGATGGTGGGCACGGCGCTTCCGCGCCTTTGCCCACCCTACGAGAGCTCGCAATGAGGGCGGAGCCTACTCCGCCGCCGCGATCCGTTCCGGAAACGCTGCCGCCAGCTCGTCGCGATCCGGCTTCAGCACGCCGCGCTCGGTGATGAGGCCGGTCACGAGCCGCGCCGGCGTCACGTCGAAGGCGTAATTCGCGACCGGCGATCCCTCCGGCACGATGCGCACCGTCTCCAGCCTTCCATCGGCGGTGCGGCCGGTCATGTCGGTGACCTCAGTGCCGCTGCGCTGCTCGATCGGAATGTCGCGGATGCCGTCATGGACGGCAAAATCGATCGTCGGCGACGGCAGCGCGACATAGAACGGCACGCCGTTGTCGTGGGCGGCGAGCGCCTTCAGATAGGTGCCGATCTTGTTGCAGACATCGCCATTGGCGGCGACGCGGTCGGTACCGACGATGGCGAGGTCGACCATGCCGTGCTGCATCAGGTGCCCGCCGGTGTTGTCGGGGATCACCGTGTGCGGTACGCCGTGATGACCGAGCTCCCAGGCCGTGAGCGAGGCGCCCTGGTTGCGCGGACGTGTCTCGTCGACCCAGACATGGATCTTGATGCCGCGTTCATGCGCAAGATAGATCGGCGCCGTCGCCGTGCCCCAGTCGACCGTGGCGAGCCAACCGGCGTTGCAATGCGTCAACACGTTGACGGTCTCGCCCCGCTTCTTCGCTGCGATTGCCTCGATCAGCTTCAAGCCGTTGCCGGCGATGCCGCGGTTGATCTCGACATCCTGCTCGACGATTTCGTCGGCACGCGCATAGGCTGCCTCGGCGCGCTCCAGCGGATCGATCGGCGCGAGCGCCGTGCGCATCTCGTCCAGCGCCCATTTCAGATTGATCGCCGTCGGCCGCGCCACCACGAGCGTGTCGTAAGCGCGCTTCAGGCCGGCGTCGGAAGCGTCCTCGCGCATGGCGAGCGCCATGCCGTAGGCAGCGGTGGCACCGATCAGCGGCGCGCCTCGCACCAGCATGTCGCGGATGGCGACGGCTGCATCGTCGCAGGATGTCAGCTTCGCGACGACGAACTCATGCGGCAGCCGGCGCTGGTCGATCGCGCCGATTGACCAGCCGTCAGGCTCGCGCCAGATGCTGCGGAAATGCTTGCCGTCGACCTTCATGGCATTCTGCCTTTCTCATACTCGCAGGATGCGCCCGGCCACCGCATCGAGCTTCTTCAGAAGCTCGGGATCGCGCGCCTCGGGCGCCGTAATCAGCGCGGTGTCGAGCGCGCGGTCCGAACCGATCGGACACGACTCATGCTCGCGCGGAAAGTCCATTGCCAGCCGCGCCACCAGCGCCTTCGCCTTGTCGGCGTTCGAGGTCAGCACGCGGATGATGTCCTGCACGGTGACGGCATCGTGATCGGGATGCCAGCAGTCGAAATCCGTCACCATCGCCACCGTGGCGTAACAGATTTCCGCCTCACGCGCGAGCTTCGCCTCCGGCATGTTGGTCATGCCGATCACGGAATAGCCCAGCGTCTTGTAGGTCATGCTCTCCGCATAGGTGGAGAATTGCGGCCCCTCCATGCAGACGTAAGTGCCGCCACGCGCGATCGCGATGCTCTCGGCTTCAGCGGCCGCGGCAAGATGGATACGCAAACGTGGAGAGACCGGATGCGCCATCGACACATGCGCGACACAGCCCCGGCCGAAGAACGAGCTTTCGCGTTTGTGGGTGCGGTCGACGAACTGATCGACGAGAACGAAGGTGCCCGGCGGCAGCTCCTCCCTGAAGGAACCGCAGGCCGACAGCGAGATCAGATCGGTGACGCCGGCCCGCTTCAAGACGTCGATATTGGCGCGGTAGTTGATGTCGGAGGGCGACAGGCGGTGCCCCTTGTCGTGCCGCGGCAGGAATACGATCGGCAACCCTGCGATGGTGCCGCGGCGCACGGGCGCCGACGGCTCGCCCCAGGGGCTCTCGATCACCTCTTCGCGCGCACCCTCGAGGCCCGGCAAATCATAGATGCCCGAGCCGCCGATGATGCCCAATACCGCCTGCGTCATGCCTGCTCCACCCTGTTCGCCACGTGCGACATGGTTAAGCTATGCCAGTTTTGCGGCGGTTTTGGAACGGGGTGGTGGGGCGATGTCGGTGGTGTGAGGGGCGCGGGCGCGCTCGCCTCTCACTCGAGGTCGTCCCTGCGCACGCAGGGACCCATACCGCGGATTCTTTCGAGGTGCTTGGTCGCAATCCAGAACGACCAGCCTTCGCAAAACCTCTCCCTGGGGGTAATGGGTCCCTGCGTTCGCAGGGACGACCCGGAGAGAGGTCGGCGCGCGGCTTAAGCCGCGTTCGCCAGCTGAAGCTGGGTCGCCACCATCCGCTCCAGCGTCTCGACGGACTGGAAATTCTCCGGCGTGATCTCGGCTTGCGGGATGGTGAAGTCGAACTCGGCTTCGACGGCGAGCATCAGATTGACCATGTCCATCGAGGTCAGGCCGACATCGACCAGCTTGGCAGGCGGCGTGACATCGGCCATGAGCGAATTCTGCTCGAGGATGCCCTTCACCAGCTTGATGATGCGATTGCGTACGTCGGTATCAAAGGATTGCATCGGCAAATTCCCGTCTGTGTCAAAGGTCGAACCGGCTTGCCGCTACGATGGGCACGGCCTGCCGGTCCCGCAATGGGCGACACCAATACTTCGCGTTTCTTAGTAAACGATGACTCAGATTGTCTGAAATTCAGGCTTCTTCCAGAGTCCTAACGCGATGCTGGAAAAACGGGTGATGCAAACAACCGGACCTTAACTGTTCGTTCGGAATTGGGCTTTGTTTACCCTCTATTTCATCGACGAATTTGAATTAAATCCGTAGCCTCGTCTCACAAGCAAAGATGGCCGGAGGATCGCTTACGCGCATCGCGAATGATGCCGGCGATCTCGAACGGCAAACCGGAGGCGGACGAGTATGAACGTGCGTGAAGCAGTCCTCACTGTCGACGAAACGCAGACGGGCTTCCTCGAGCAGGGTCCCTCCCTGACCGAGCGCGCCGCCCGGACCGCCGCAGCTGCCGCGGCCGACGCCGACGGGGTCGATCGCGACGCCCGTTTCCCGCACAAGGCTTTCGAGGTCGCGCGCGAGCAGAAGCTGCTCGGCGTCATGATCCCGGTCGAATTTGGCGGCTTCGGTGCCTCCATCTACGACGTCACCGACATCTGCTACACGCTCGGACGCGCCTGCGCCTCGACCGCGATGATCTATGCGATGCACCAGACCAAGGTCGCCTGCGTCGTCAGGCACGGCCACGGCATCCCCTGGATGGAAACCATGATGCGCCGGGTCGCCCGCGACCAGTGGCTGCTCGCCTCCTCCACCACCGAAGGCCAGAACGGTGGCAACATCCGGGCCAGCGCCGCCGCCGTCGATCACGCCGGCGATACCGTCTCGCTGGTGCGCGACGCCACCGTGATCTCCTACGGCGCCGAAGCCGACGGCCTCGTCACCATCGCCCGCCGCGCTACCGAGGCCGCCGCCTCCGACCAGGTGCTGCTGGCGCTCGCCAGGGACGATTATTCGCTGAAGCGGACGCTGGGCTGGGAAACGCTCGGCATGCGCGGCACCTGCTCGACCGGCTTCGAGCTGAAGGTCGATTGTCCCGCTGACCGCGTCTTCCCGGAATCCTATGACAAGATCCACGCCCAGACCATGACGCCGTTCGCGCATCTGTGCTGGTCGTCGGCCTGGGCCGGCATCGCCGCCGCAGCCGTGACCCGCGCGCAGGCCTTCATCCGCAAGGCGGCCCGCACCTCCGGCGGCCAGATGCCGCCGGCCGCGGCGCATTTCACCGCCGCCAAGATGTCGCTGGCGAAACTGCGCGCGCTGCTGTCGGCCAATATCGATGCCTTTGCCCGCGCCGAGCATGACGAGCGCGCGCTCGGCTCGCTCGACTTCCAGTCCTCGATCACGCTGCTGAAGGTGCAGGCCTCCGAGCTCGCGGTCGAGACCGTGATGCATGCGATGCGCACCGCCGGCCTCTCCGGCTACCGCAACGACGGCGAGTTCACTATGGGCCGGCACCTCCGCGACGTGCTGTCGTCCCCGATCATGATCAACAACGACCGTATTCTGGCCAATGCCGCGACTTCGACGCTGATGAGCGGCGTGCCGACAAGCCTTCACGACTGAATCAACAACAACAATTTTGAGATAGCAGGACATCGCGCCATGAACATTGCCATCCTTCCCGACTCGCCCGCGACCGCGCCGCAGATGATCGATCCGCTCGATCATCTCGCCGACAAGCTGTTCCACCGCATGGGCGCCGATGGCGTCTACGCCCGCACCGCGCTCTATGAAGGCGTCGTCGAGAAGCTCGCCGCGCTGATCACCAGCCATCGCGAGAGCGGCACCGAGGTGATGCGTTTCCCGCCGGTGATGAGCCGGGCCCAGCTGGAAAAATCCGGCTATCTCAAGAGCTTTCCGAACCTGCTCGGCTGCGTTTGCGGTCTGCACGGGACCGAGCGCGAGATCAACGCCGCGGTGAGCCGCTTCGATGCCGGCGGCGACTGGACCACCTCACTGTCTCCCGCCGATCTCGTGCTGTCGCCCGCCGCCTGCTATCCGGTCTATCCGATCGCGGCGAGCCGCGGCCCCTTGCCGAAGGGCGGCCTGCGCTTCGACGTTGCCGCTGATTGCTTCCGCCGCGAGCCGTCGAAGCATCTCGACCGGCTGCAATCGTTCCGGATGCGTGAATATGTCTGCATCGGCAGCCCCGACGACGTCGCCGATTTCCGCGAGCGCTGGATGGTGCGCGCGCAGAAGATCGCGACCGACCTCGGCCTCACCTTCCGCGTCGATTATGCCAGCGATCCCTTCTTCGGTCGTGTCGGCCAGATGAAGGCGGTCAGCCAGAAGCAACAGCAGCTCAAGTTCGAGCTGCTCATTCCGCTGCGCTCGGAAGAGCAGCCGACGGCCTGCATGAGCTTCAACTATCACCGCGAGCATTTCGGCACGACCTGGGGAATTCAGGATGCCGGCGGCGAGCCAGCCCACACCGGCTGCGTCGCCTTCGGCATGGACCGGCTGGCGGTCGCCATGTTCCACACCCACGGCACGGACCTTTCCGCCTGGCCCGCCAAGGTGCGGGACGTCCTGGGCCTGCAGCCGCGGGTCACGGCCGACGCCCATGTCGAAGGCTGGCGCTAGCAGCATGATCCGGATCCGAAGGACCGCGTCAGCGAAAAGTGCAAAGCGGTCTTCCGACAAGATCATGCTGAAACAATAGACCAAACGAGGCCTGTCATTTCCACGGGTAAGACGAGCGTGATTCACACCAAGGTGCGATGCCGCGAGATCACCGAGTCCGACGCCGAAGCGGTCGCGGACCTGCTGACGCGCGGCTTCGTCGGCCGCTCGCGGAACTATTGGATCCAGGGTCTGCGCCGGCAGGCCTTCCGGTCCGTGCCGGAGGGCTATCCGCGCTTCGGCTACATGCTCGAGAGTGACGGCACGCCGGTCGGTGTGCTGCTGCTGATCTACACGGCGCGGAAGAACGGCGAAGAGACCGCCATCCAGTGCAATCTGTCGAGCTGGTATGTCGATCCGGCCTACCGCAACTATGCCCCGCTGCTGACCAAGATCGCGCAGCGGCACAAGGACGTGACCTATTTCAACATCAGCCCGGCCCCGTGGACCTGGCCGATCATCGAGACGCAGGGCTTTCGTGCCTATTGCCGCGGCATATTCTTCTCGGTTCCTGCCCTGGCGCGACCTCCGCGCTGGAGCGAGATCGAGGTCATCTCGCCTCACGCCAAAACGATCGAGGGGCTATCCGAAGCCGAAACCGAGCTCTTGACGCGGCATGCGCGCTACAATTGCCTCAGCCTCGTCTGCCGCACGCCGAAGGGAACATTCCCCTTCATCCTGCAGCCGGTGCGCATCCGCCGCGGCTTCATTGCGCCTCCTGCGATGAAGCTGATCTACTGCCGTAGCGCCGCGGAATATGCCGCCTGCGCAGGCCGCATCGGCCGGCTGCTGCTTCGGCTCGGCAAGATCGCGGTGGCGATCGATTCCAATGGACCGCTTCCCGGCCTGGTCGGTATTTATACCGAGCGGCGCGGTCGCAAATACTTCAAGGGCCCGGATCGGCCGCAGCTCGGCGATCTCACCGATACGGAACTGGTGTTGTACGGGCCGTGAGGGAGGCCGTCGGACCAGACCACCGCTGTCGTCCCTGCGAACGCAGGGACCCATACCGCGTGATCTGTCTCTAAGCCGCAATGCTGGTATCACGGGAAGGCCCCTTCACTTCCAATCTTCGTCAAACCTTTCCCTGTGGTTATGGGTCCCTGCTTTCGCAGGGACGACACTTCATTTGACGCGCCCTCCCGCCCAACTCTCGCGCGCACCTCCGCATTTCCGACGCGCTCTCCATCGCCAGTCACCCTCCGTAAACTACTGCGCTTAAGGGAATTTTCCGGCCTCTTCGCTACCCTCGGCGGCTGAATTAGGTTGCGTTAAGTCTATTGCTCGCCGAGATCCCGCCGATCCCATGACGTCGACCCGCGACAACGAGCTTGGTGCACGCCGCGAGCAGGGCCCGGAGGCCCTGGTCGCGCTGAGCCAGCTTGCGCTCGACCACATGGAACAGGGCGTCTGCGTCTACGATGCCGACAACCGGATCGTGCTGGTCAACCAGCGTTACTTGTCGCTGTTCGATATGTCGGCCGACATCGTGCGCGTGGGCACGAGCTACCGCGAGGTACTTGCGCATAGTGCGATGCGCGGCAACTTTCCCCAGGACCAGCTCGACACGCTGTATTCGGCGCGGATCGCGCAGATCGCTGGGGGAAAGCCGTTCCGGACCGAGCAGCAGCTGGCGAGCGGCCTCGTCATGTCGCTCGAGCTGAAGCCGCTTCCCGGCGGCGGCTGGATGACGATCTGCGACGATGTCACCCGCCTCGCCCGGCTCGAGGCGGAATTGCGCGTGCAGACCGAGCGCAGCCAGCACGCGCTCGCCAACATGTCGCACGGCCTCATCATGTATGATGCCGACAGTTGCGTCGTCGTCTGCAACGAACGTTTCCTGAACCTCTACAACCTCGATCCCAGCATCGTAAGGCCGGGCGCCTCGCATCGCGAGGTGCTCGATCATTGGGTATCGCGCGGCAATTTGCCGGGCATGCCGACAGACGAATTCCATAAATCCAGGCTGGAGGACGTGCGCACCAGAAAGGCGAAGTCCCTGCTGGTGATGCGTTATGACGGACGCATGGTGCAGACGGTCTCGCGCTTCCTGCCCGACGGCGGCTGGGTGACCGTGCATGAGGACGTCACGGAGCGGCTGCAATATGAAGAGACGCTGCGGCAACAGAATTTTATTCTCGATGCCGCGATGGAGAACATGGCGCACGGGCTCGCCTTCTATGACAGCGACATGCGCCTTCGCGTCTGCAACACCACCTACCGCAAGATCTACCTGCTGTCGCCGGAGGAGACCAGGCCCGGCACGCATCTCGCCGAGCTGATCGAGCGCTCGATGGCGAACGGCGCGTTCTCGTCCGAGTACAGCCCCCGGCAGCTCTTGGAAGCCGCCAGCGCCAGGATCGCGAACCGCGATTCCTCGCCGATGCGCCGGCGCATGTCGAACGATACCGTGATCTCGGTGCGCTATTGCGCGCTGCCCGAGGGCGGCTTCGTCGCCACTTACGAGGACATCACCGAACGCGAGCACGCGATCGAGGAGCTGAGCGAGCAGTATCGCCGCTTCGACGCGGCGCTGAACAACATGAGCCAGGGCCTGTGCATGCTCGACGCGAGCCTGCGCGTCATCGTGTGCAATCGCCGCTACATCGAGATGTACGGCCTGTCGCCTGACATTGTGAAGCCCGGCGTCTCGATGCGCGAGATCATGGAGCATAGCTGCGAGCTCGGCATCCATCAGAACACCACAGCCGCGCGGCTCTATGCCGATTACGTCGAGCGGCTGCGCGAGGGCGAGCATACGCTGCATCGCCATTTGAGCGACGGCCGCATCATCAAGCTCAATCACAAGCGGATGGAGCATGGCGGCTGGGTCGTCACCTACGAGGACGTCACCGAGCGCCACAAGGCCCAGGCGCGCGTCGCGCATATGGCGCGGCACGATTCGTTGACCGACCTGCCCAACCGCACGCTGTTCCGCGAAAAGATGGGCGAGGGACTGAACCAGGTCGCGATCGCCGGCGGCGCCATGGCCGTGCTGTGCTTCGACCTCGACAATTTCAAGACCGTCAACGACCGCCTCGGCCACGCCGCCGGCGACCGGCTGCTGCGCTGGGTCGCGGCGCGGCTGAAGGAGAATGTCGGCGAGCACGATACCGTCGCGCGGCTCGGCGGCGACGAGTTCGCCGTGCTCCAGCGCGGACCGCAGCCGCAAGCGGCGGAAAAGCTGGCCCGGCGTCTGGTCGAGGTTCTCGGTCATCCGCCGCCACTGGAAAACCAGTCGATCCATGTCGGCGCCTCCGTCGGCATCGCGATCGCACCCGACCACGGGCTCGATGCCGACGAACTGATGAAATGCGCAGATCTCGCGCTGTACCAGGCCAAGGCCAAGGGGCGCGGCGCCTATCAGCTGTTCGAGCCCGAGATGGAGGAAGAGGCGCGCAGTCGGCACGCGCTGGAGCACGATCTACGCGGCGCGCTCGAGGCGCGTCAATTCCATCTGGTATTCCAGCCGCAGCTGCGGCTCGATTCGACCGAGCTCACCGGGTTCGAGGCACTCCTGCGCTGGAAACATCCCTCGCGCGGCTTCGTCTCGCCGGCCGAGTTCATTCCGATCGCTGAAGAGACCGGGCTGATCGTTCCGATCGGCGAATGGGTGCTGCGCAGCGCCTGTGCGACCGCCGCGTCCTGGCCCGATGTCACCGTCGCGGTAAATCTGTCGCCGGTGCAGTTCCGTTCGCGCGGGCTGGTGGCGATGGTCACGAGCGCACTTGCCGAAGCCGGCCTGCCGCCGCAACGGCTCGAGCTCGAGGTCACCGAGACGGCGCTGCTCGACGACAGCGAGGCGACGATCGAGATCCTGCACCAGCTTCGCGCGTTAGGCGTGCGCGTCAGCCTCGACGATTTCGGCGTCGGCTATTCCTCGCTGAGCTATTTACGCAAGTTTCCGTTCGATCGCATCAAGATCGATCGTTCCTTCGTCGGCACGCTCGGCGAAAGTCCGGAGAGCGTTGCCATCGTCCGCACCATCGCAAGCCTCGGTTCCGTGCTCGGCGTCGAGACAACGGCGGAGGGTGTGGAGACCGAGGAGCAACTCGACTTCGTCCGCGAATGCGGCTGCACCGCCGTACAGGGCTATTATTTCGGCAGGCCGTGCCCCGCATCGGAGGTCGGCCGCACCATCGAGACGCTGAGTTCGGTCCGGCGCGTGGCGTAGCGGCATTCTGCTCCCTCAAATTCCGTCTCTCGGCACACGAAAAAACGACGAATTGTCGCATGTGCCGCCTCGACCGGGATTGCCGCACCGCCCGGCGCCCGCGATCCGCGCAATGCGCTTTTCTTCTCCCTCGATTTCAGGAACAATCGCCTTCGCAAGAACGAGAAACGGCGGCCCGCAAAGAGGCCGCCGCGAGGGGAGGAGTTTCGATGCCGCGATACGGGCTGAAGACGATCGCATTTGCCGCGATGCATGCTGTTATGGGCGCATTGCTCTCGACTGCCGCCAGCGCGCAGGACTATCCCAGCAAGCCGATCACGCTGATCGTGCCATGGCCGGCCGGCGGATCGACCGATATCTCGATGCGCGCCATCGCCGACAGCGCCTCGAAGGTGCTGGGGCAGCCGATCGTGATCGACAACAAGGCCGGCGGCGGCGGCACGGTGGGACCTGCGACCATGGCGGCAGCCGCGAAGCCGGACGGCTACACCATCTCGCAGATTCCGATCACAGTGTTCCGCCTGCCCTTGATGCAGGAAGTGTCGTGGGATCCGGCCAAGGACTTCACCTACATCATCCATCTCACCGGCTACACCTTCGGCGTGACCACCAGCGCGGAGTCGCAGTTCAAGAGCTGGAAGGACGTCGTGGAGTTCGCCAAGGCGAATCCGGGCAAGGTGACCTATGCCACGCCGGGCGCCGGCACCTCACTGCATATCGGCATGGAGCAGATCGCCGGAATGTCCGGCATCAAGCTGACGCAAGTTCCTTTCAAGGGCGGCGCGGAGACCAACGCCGCGGTGCTGGGGCAGCACACGATGCTTCAGGCGGACTCCACGGGATGGCGGCCGCTGGTCGACGCCGGCAAGCTGCGGCTGCTGATGGTGTGGACCGGCGCACGCTCGCCGAACTATCCCGATGCGCCGACGCTGAAGGAGCTCGGCTATCCCATGGTCTATGATTCCCCCTTCGGCATCGCCGGCCCGAAAGGCATGGATCCAAAGATCGTCGCCAAGCTGCACGATGCCTTCAAGAAGGCGGTCGAGGATCCCGCGGTGGTCGCGACGCTCGCCAAATACGACATGGTGCCGAACTACAAGAACACCGAGGACTACAAGAAGTTCGTCGTCGAGGTCACGGAGTCCGAGCGCAAGGTGATCGATACGCTCGGGCTCGCGAAGAAGTAGCTTGTCCCATCACACATGCTGACCTCATCCTGAGGTGCGAGCCGCGCTTGCGGCTCGCCTCGAAGGATGGATCGGGGCACCGTCGCCCTTCGAGGGCTACGCTGCGCTCCGCCACCTCAGGACGACGGTGATCTCAAGGCGCTTCACATGAACAACGACACCAACGTCAAACTCCGCCTCAGCAACTCCGAGCTCTGGGGCGGGCTGATCGGGCTCGCGCTGGGCGGATTCGTGATCTGGTCCGGCATGAAGCTCAAGCTCGGCACCATCAACGATCCCGGCTCCGGCTACGTGCTGTTCTACACGGGCATCCTGATGTGCGTGTTCGCAGGCGCCATCATCGTCTCGGCGGTCACCGAGGGCGCGCCGACGCTGGCCTCGCGCTGGGAGAATGTGCGCTGGAGCAAGCCGCTCCTGCTGATTGCCTGTCTCGTGGCATTCTCCATTGCGCTGGAACCACTCGGCTTCCTGCTGTCGTCGATCCCCCTGGTGCTGCTGCTGTTGCGGCTGATCGATCCCGTCCGCTGGACGCTGGCGATCCCGATCGCCGTCCTGGTGCCATCAGGCATGTGGTGGGTGCTCAAGCGGCTGCTGCTGATCCAGCTGCCCTCGGGCCTGTTCGGGATCGGCTGACCCTATGGATACGCTATTCAATGTCGCGCATGGGTTCGGCGTCGCGCTGCTGCCAGTCAACCTGCTCTACTGCTTCATCGGCGTCTTCATCGGCACCCTGGTCGGCGTGCTGCCGGGCATCGGGCCGATCTCGGCGATGTCGCTGCTTCTGCCCGTGACGCTGTCGGGCACGCCGGAATCCGGCATCATCATGATGGCCGGGATCTATTACGGCTCGATGTATGGCGGCTCGACCACCTCGATCCTGGTCAACATCCCCGGCGAGGCGGCCTCCGTCGTCACCTGCATCGACGGCCACCAGATGGCGAAGCAGGGACGCGCTGGCCCTGCACTCGGCATTTCCGCCTTCGGCTCCTTCATTGCCGGCACGTTCGCGCTGATCGCCTTGATGCTGGTGGCGCCGAAGCTCGCCAGCGTCGCCATCGCGTTCGGCCCGGCCGAATATTTCAGCCTGATGGTGCTCGGCCTCGTGGTGCTCACCTTCCTGACCCAGGGTTCGATGCCGAAGGCATTGCTGATGGCGTGCATCGGCGTCGTGCTCGGACTGATCGGGCTCGACAGCATCACGGCGCAGCCGCGTCTGACCTTCGGCCGCATGGAGCTGATCGACGGCATCGGGCTGGTGCCCGTCGTGATGGGCCTGTTCGGCGTTGCGGAGGTGCTGCTCAACACCGAGCAGGCGATCAAGCGCGACATCATCAACACCAAGATCACCCATCTGCTGCCCACCAGGGAGGACTGGAAGGCGAGCGCAGGTCCGGTCGGCCGCGGCACCATCCTCGGCTTCTTCCTCGGCATCCTGCCGGGCGGCGGCGCGGTGGTGGCGTCCTTTGCCTCCTACGCGCTGGAGAAGCGGCTGTCGAAGACGCCGGAGCGCTTCGGCCATGGCGCGATCGAAGGCGTTGCCGGACCGGAATCGGCGAACAACGCCGCGGCGGGCGGCGCCTTCATTCCGCTGATGACGCTCGGCATTCCGCCGAACGTGGTGATGGCGCTGCTGCTCGGCGCCTTCGTCATCCACGGCCTGCAGCCGGGACCGCTGCTGATCACGCAGAACCCCGGCCTGTTCTGGGGCATCGTCGCCAGCATGTATATCGGCAACGTCATGCTGCTGATCCTGAACCTGCCGATGATCGGCATGTGGGTGCAGCTGCTCAAGCTGCCGTACAACATCCTGTTCCCCCTGATCATCCTGTTCACGATCCTGGGCGTCTACTGCTCCAGCAACAACGTGTTCGACGTCTATGTGATGATCGCGTTCGGGATCATCGGCTATTTCATGCGCAAGCTCGGCTACGAGCCAGCGCCGCTTGTGCTGGCTTTCGTGCTGGGACCGATGATGGAGAACAATCTGCGCAAGTCACTGATCCTGTCGCAGGGCGATCTCTGGACCTTCGTACAGCGGCCGATCTCGGGGGTCTGTCTCGTGTTTGCCCTGGTGCTGCTGATCGCGCCGCTATTGCCGTCGCTGCGCAAGAAGCGCGAGCTGGTGGCGCTGGATGAGGGGGCGTGAAGTTTCGCAGGGTGGGCAAAGCGACTTGTCCGCCGTAGCTCGAAGAGCGAAGGCGGAAGCGTACCCACGATCTATATCCATCACGGAGGAATGGTGGGCACGGCGCAAGTGCGCCTTTGCCCGCCCTACGAGACCTCAGCATGCAGCAGGAAGCGCACTATCCGTTGAAGTCCCCCACGGACGCTCGCCAGACGCAAGCCCGATCAGGCGGCCCTGGATGTAGTCGCAGCCCCAATCGCGCAGCATGCTTGCGGCTTCCTCGTCCTGCACCCATTCGGCGACGGTCTTGATGTCGAGGCGGCGGGCGAGATCGATCAGGGTCTGCACGAAGGCGCGGTCGTCGGCGGAATGAGTGATGTTCTGCACGAACGCGCCATCGATCTTCACGATATCCACGCCGAGCTTGCGCAAGTTTCGGAACGAGGTGTAGCCGGCGCCGAAATCGTCGATGGCGATGCGGCTGCCGAAATGCTTGAGGCGGCCAACGAAGGCGCGGACGTCATCGATGTCCTGGATCGCGACCGTCTCGGTGATCTCGACGATCAGCCGCTCGGCAACGCCGGGATGGGCCTGCATCAGCGATTCGATGCCCGCCCACCAGTCCGGATCCATGGTCGTATCAGGCGAGATGTTGAGGCTGAGGCAGATGTCGGGCGCGGCGGCGAGCTCGGCCACCACGAGCTCGAGCACACGGTGATCGACCAGGCGGATCAGGCCGAGCCGTTCGGCGACCGGCACGATGTCGGGCGCGAGCAGCACCTGGCCGTCGCCCTGGTCCATCCGCACCAGGCATTCATGGAATGCGCGCTCGCGGGAGACGGCCGAGACCACCGGCTCATAGGCGAGCTTGATGCGGCGCTCGTTCAGCGCGGTGACTATCTCGTCGGTGACGCGGATGTTGACGCGGCGCTGCGCGTCGCGTGTGGCATCCGGACGCCATGCCGCGAACGAGCCGACGCGGCGGCGCTTGGCGGCATCCAGCGTCTCATGGGCGCGGTTGACGGCCTCGTCGGTGTTGCGGGCATAGCGCGGTACGCTGACCGCACCGATCGAGGCGGTGACCGAGACCGGACCGGATTTGGTCGGCACCACCTCGTCGCGAATGCCGGCGAGGAAGCGCTCGGCGGCGACATTCATGTCGTCGACGGTGCAGTTCTTCAGGATCAGGCCGAACTTGTTGCCGGAAAAGCGGCCGAGCACGTCGCCGCCACGCAGGCGCGAGCGGATGCGCTTGGCGATGTCGAGGATCACGGCGTCGGCAACGTCGAAGCCGAAGGCGTCGTTGACGCGGGCAAGATGGTCGATACCGACCAGCATGAAGGCCGCGGTCGAGCGGAAGCGGGTCGTCTCCTCGATCGCCTCGGCCAGCGCGGCAATCAGATGAGAGCGGTTGAGCTCGCCGGTCAGCGGATCGAGCCGGGCCAGCTTGGTCAGCTCCTCGTCGCGGGCGTGGCGTTCATTGTTGATTCGGACCGAGCCGATCGCGCGCACCGGGCGGCCGTCGGGGCCGGCGAACCAGCGGCCGGTCTCCTCGATCCAGATCACGGGATCGGCGGCGCTCATGCGCACCCCGTACTCGACCCGGTAGGGCGTGCCGTCGGCACCATGCACGGCATAGGCTTGCGCCAGCGCGGCGCTCCGCAGCGTTGGCGAGGGCTCGATCAGCTTGGCAAATTCGGCTCCCGTCGCCAGCCGCTCGGCGGGAATGCCGGGAAAGACGCTGCCGACCTGGTCACCCCAGACGATCGCATCACTGCCAATGTCCCAGGCAAACACGGCCTGGCCGAGGGCGGCCAGGATGTCGGAGGCTTGCGGTAATGCGGGTATCAAAATCGCCTCGTTTCGGGACAGCGGGAAAGTCCTGAGCTGACACAGGATAGAGCTAGATTCGCCCCCAACCCTAGGCAAAGTTGATAAACAATTTGGAAACCACGTTTCTACAGGCCGGGGGAACCAAACCGGCCCGTCCGGCATAGGCCTTGCGAGTACTGACACGCACCCGGCACCAGCGTCCCGAAACGCGACAGGCTCTGCCGGATCAACGGTGATAGCGATGTTGAGTACCGATCGATCGGACGCGGCGGATAGCGGCACAGGCACGGCCCTGGTGCCGGTACTGCCGATTTTGCAATGGGTCCACAAGACGCCGTTGCCGCGCCCCGATCCCAGCTTCGTCGCCCAGCTGATCGCCAATGCCGAACATCTGCCCCAGGCGAGCCGGCTGCGCCGCGCCTCTTCCGAAGATGCGCAGACGGCCTATGGCGACAAGCGCCCGCTGCAAAGCGTCAGCGCCCGCACGCGGCAGGTGGCTTGAGATCGGTCAGCGCGGCGGCGTGTCGGGGGACGGAGACGTGCCGTCGCCCGGCTGCAAATGCGGCGAGGGGACTTCCGGCGAGGGCGTGCTCTGCACCGGCTTCGGCGCGGGAGGATCCATCAGCACGGATTCGGCGACCGACTGTGCCGAGGGCGCGGGCGGTGCCGCCGGTGCTGCGATCGGCGCGGACACCGGTTCGAACTTGGGCTCGGCCACGGCATCCGGAGCTTCCACCTGGCGCTTGGCCTTGCGTGACGCCGGCACCGTTGTCTCGGCGACATAAGTGACGCGGCGGCGCGTGCGCTGGGCAATACCGCCGAGGAAATCGGCCATCGCGAGCAACACCAGCAGGAAATAGGTCGAGTTGCCGAATTTGGGCCACATCACGAATTCGGCCGCGGCCGCGCCAAACAGGATCAGTGACAGCAGATGATCCATCAGGAATTTCGAGCCCGGCCGCGCGCCCTTCACCACTTCGAGCAGCAGCAGCACGATACCGAGCGCCAGCATCACGTCGGCGAGCGTGACCGGCCAGGTCTCGCCCGACACCATCGGCACCTTGAACAGCACATCCGTGAAGGACACGGTCGGCATCAGGAAGGCGATGATGTTGTAGACCGCGAGCGGAATCAGAAGCAGCGGGAAACCGACCATCGGCGAAATGCCTTCTCGATCAAGATATCCAGACAGGACAATGCGGCGGCGAAGCATTAGCTCCGCCGCCGCCACTGTCATATCTCATGGGTTGGCCGAAATCAGGCAGGTGCAATCATCCCGCCTGGAGAAAGGTCCTTAACTCAGGACTCTTTCTTCTTCAGGACCTGACGGCCCTTGTACATGCCGGTCTTGAGGTCGAGATGGTGCGGACGACGCAGCTCGCCGGAGTCCTTGTCTTCCACATAGGTCGGCTTCTTGATGGCGTCTGCCGAGCGGCGCATGCCACGGCGCGACGGCGAGGTTTTTCTTCTCGGAACGGCCATTTCAATATCCTCTAGGGATTGGTGTTATCAGGGCATCGTCCGCGAGGGACGGCTCAGCACCCGCAATCCGAGGCGAGCTGAATGCCGATCAAGGTCGCGCTTATAGAGGAAGGCTGGCTGCAAAGCTAGGCTCTTGGGCCGGAAAATGCGCCCGAAAAGGGCCCAAAATCAGCGATTTTCCCGCCAGCAGGTCGCAAGCGAAGAGGCCTGCGCCCTTGCCACATAGGTCCCTGCCAGCCGCCGGACGCCCGGACCGGGGGTTTTGGCGCTGCGTTTGACCGGATTCGGCAGGATCGAGGCCAGAAGGGCCGCCTCACGCGGAGAGAGGGCGGCGGCCGATTTGCCGAAGGCATAGGCGCTGGCCGCCCCCACCCCGAACTGGCCCTGCGGGCCGAGCTCGGCGATGTTGAGATAAATCTCCAGGATCCGCGGCTTGGGCAGGACGAGATCGATCCAGAGCGCCAGCGGGAATTCCAGCGCCTTGCGGACGAAATCCCGCCCCTGCCAGAGGAACAGGTTTTTTGCGACCTGCTGGGTAATGGTGGAGGCGCCCCGGAACGGCGTGCCGTCCTCTTGCGCGTCATCGATCGCCTCGCGCAGCGCCCCCCAATCGATGCCGTGATGCTTGCAGAAATGTGCGTCCTCAGCCGCCACCACCGCGCGCGGCAGATAGGGCGACATCGCCGCCAGATCGATCCATTCCCGCTGCATTGGCGCGCCGCGAAGCGAACGCCACGCCATCAGTGTCGAACCCGGATGGCCGGTTCGGTAGAACGGCGCGATCACATAGGGCGCGAGAATGACGACCGCGAGCGCTACCAGCAGGATTTTGACGATGCGCAAATCGACCTTTCCGGCATGGAACGAAACGCGGCCACGGCTCTCCCCATTAAGTCTGTGATAATTCGGGCCTTTTCCAGCACTTTTTAGGCCTTCCAAACGATTGACTGGGGCGGGCGCATAAAGGATTGTCCCGCCGAATTTTAGTTCTGGAGCCCTTCTTGATGACCGGCACGTCCCCGTCCGATTTCGCCAAGCGTCTGGACAAGACCGCTGATGACACCGAGGCCCTGCTCGGGCGCCTGTTGTCGGACGACATCCTGCACGATGAGATCGCCCGGCCCAAGCGACTGATGGACGCAATGCGCTACTCGAGCCTGAACGGCGGCAAGCGTCTGCGCCCGTTCCTGGTGGTCGAGAGCGCGGCCGTGTTCGGCGTTCCCCGTGAAGCCGCGTTGCTGGTCGGCGCCGCGCTCGAATGCATCCACTGCTATTCGCTGATCCACGACGATCTGCCCGCCATGGACAATTCGGACCTGCGCCGCGGCCGCCCCACCCTGCACAAGCAGACCGATGACGCGACCGCGATCCTCGCCGGCGACGGTCTGCTGACGCTGGCCTTCGACATCGTCACCCGTGACGAAATCCATCGCGACGCCAATGTGCGGCTGCTGCTGACGCGCGCGCTGGCGCGCTGCGCCGGCATCGGCGGCATGGTCGGCGGCCAGATCCTCGACCTCGCCGGCGAAGGCCGCTTTGGCGGCAACGAGCCGATCGATGTCGCCCGCATTCAGCAGATGAAGACCGGCGCGCTCTTGCGTTACGGCTGCATCGCCGGCGCGATCCTCGGCCAGGCCTCGCAGAAAGAATATCAGGCACTCGACGATTACGGCCGCGCGCTCGGCGAAGCCTTCCAGATCGCCGATGATCTGCTCGATGTCGAGGGCGATGCGGCGGCCCTCGGCAAGCCGGCCGGCGCCGATGCCGCGCTCGGCAAGACCACCTTCGTCACCCAGCTCGGCATCGAAGGCGCCAAGCAGCGCGTGCGCGACCTGCTCGCCCGGGCCGACAGCGCGGTCTCGATCTTCGGTGAGCGCGCCGCCGTGCTGCAGGCCGCCGCGCGGTTTGTCGCCGAGCGGAAGAGCTGACACGCATCGATGGCGGCCGAGGGCAAAGAAGATCCCGTCCTCGTCCGCTTCCGCCAGATGTCGCGGCCGATGCGGCTGCTTTACGCGCGGCCGCGGACCTTCATCGCGCTCGCGGCTGGCGTCCTGGTCTGTCTGCTGCTGCCGGGCTCGCACCGGCTGGTGACACGGCTCCTGTTCGGCTGGGATGCGCTGATCGCGGTCTATCTCGTGCTGGTCTACGCAATGATGCTTTGCAACGACCATCACCATATCCGGCGCGCCGCCGCGATGCAGGACGACGGCCGTTTCGTAATCCTGCTGGTGACGGCGACCGGCGCCTTCGCCAGCATCGCCGCGATCGTCTCAGAACTCGGCACACCGCATCGGGGCGTGTTGGAGCTGACCATCGCAATCAGCACCATCGCCATGTCATGGGCCGCCGTGCACACGACCTTCGCATTGCACTACGCGCATGATTATTATCGGAACGCCAAGCCGGGCGGCCTTCAGTTCCCGAGCGGCGACAAGGAAGACCACGCCGACTACTGGGACTTCGTCTATTTCTCGTTCGTGATCGGCATGACCGCGCAGGTCTCCGACGTCGGCATCACCGACAAGACGATCCGCCGCACGGCCACGGCGCACGGGATCGTATCGTTCATCTACAACACGGCCTTGCTGGCACTGACGGTCAACATCGCGGCGAGCGCGATTGCGACCTGACGTCGTCCCTGCGGACGCAGGGACCCATACCGCGTGATCTATCACTGGAAGACGAGAGCAGTACCGAGCGAAGACTTCTTAACTGGAAGTCCTCGCCAAACTGCTTCCTGTGGTTATGGGTCCCTGCGCCCGTGCGCCATTGCGCACTAGGCAGGGACGACACAACCCTAACGACACACCTCGGCATTGGCATCGTTGCCGGGGCCGCCGCCGCCGCGATATTCGAGGTGGCAACCGCGGCTGACCGGGCGGCAGCCAGTGCTATTGCAGATGACTTGCCCGCCACCTGCGGCGCGACCGGCGCCGGCAGCGGCCGCAATGCCGGCCGCGGCACCATAGCCGCCCGCCGCGCCGCCGGCCTGAGGACGCTGCCGGGCGGGACGTTCGTCGCCATCATCGCGCTTCGCCGTTGCAGGCTTGGCCGGCTTGGCGGCGCGCTTCCTCTCGCACTCATTGTCGTCGTTGACCGCATAGCCCTCACGGCAGACGATCTTGGTGCACTTGTCGCCATCGGCCTTGAAGCCGTGCTCGCAGACCAGCGGGCAGACGCGTGACGGCTTGGCCTTGACCGCATCCAGCGCGTCCGTGCTCGCCACCTTCACGTCGAGCTTGGTGCCGGCATAGCGGTTGAACTGCGACAGCGAGCGCTGCGAGGATGTGCTCCAATTGCCGTCGGCAGTGCCCGAGAAGCAGCCGACGCGGCCGAGCTCGGTCTGCACCGAACGGCTGAGATCCGCCGGCGCGGTCGCCGGCGTCAGAGAGGCAACGTTGGTGCCGGCGGGGCTCGCCGTGCTGGCCGGCGCCGCGCTCGGGGCCGCAGCGGCGAGATTGACGCGCTGCTGCTCGGCGGCAGCTGCCTGCTGTTGCGCCTGCTCCTTGGCCTTCTGCGCAGCGAGCTGCGCCTGCTCGGCGGCCTTCGCATCGGCTGCGGCTTTGGCCTGCGCATCCCTCTGTGCGCCGAGCGCGGCAAGACGATCGCGTTCTGCCTCGGCCTGTTTCGCCTTCTCGGTGGCAGCCGCATGGGCCTGCTCGGCACCAATTTTCTCGACCTGAAGCTTGGCGAGGCTCGCATAGAAGCCATCGGGATGCTGGGCGAGGAAAGCAGCCCACGCCGCCTTGTTGCCGACCTGGAGCGCGAGCTCGTAATCGCGGCGGATGTCGGCCTGCGGGTTCGGCGCGGGCGCAACCGTTGCTGCGGCCGTCACCTTGACCGGAACCAGCGGCACGTCCTCGCCACCGAGCGAGCCGTAGACGAACGGCTCCTGCTTGTTACCTGTCGACTTGAGCACGTCGTCGCGCACGAAGCCGAAGGCACGGCGGACGTCGAGGCCCGGCGTCGTCAGATGCTTCGACAGCGCGACCGTAAAGGGGCTGTTGGCGCCGTCGCCGTCCTGAGCGGTGAAGCCGGCCTTCGCCGAATAGGCGATCAGCGTATTGGGGCTGGTCGGCTCGACCTGGGCGAGGCCCCGGCCGATACCGCGCGCGGCCACCGTGCGCTTCATGGTCTTGCCGAACGGATTGTCGCGGCAGGCATCCAGGATCACCAGCCGAAGCTGTTTGGCCGGTTCGACGGCGACCAGGACGCGGTCGAGCGAGAGCGCCTCGTCATAGACGTCGGTGTCGCGCTCAAGCTTGGCGTCGACCGGTATCAGATAATTCGAACCCTCGACCTCGATGCCGTGACCGGCATAGTAGACCACGGCGATGTCGGCATTGCGGGTCGCATCGGCAAAATCGCGCAGCACGCGCCGCGTATCCAGGGCCGACAGGTCGTGCCGGAAATCGACGCTGTTGAAGCCGGCCTCCTTCAGCGTCTTCGCCATCACCGCACCGTCATTGACGGGATTGGTGAGCGACGGCGCGTGCTGATAGGCCGAATTGGCGATCACCAGCGCGACGCGGTTGCCGGCAAAAGCGGGATCCGTGCCGAACAACAGCACGGCGGCGAGGAGAAGCGGGCAGAGTCTGAGCAGGTTGCGCATGACACGACTTCCGAAGTTCGGGACGTTTCGGTCCCCCTTGGGACCGCTTTAGCAGGATCCGGTGCCGGCGCTTGTGGTGGAGGTCACCAAGGCCGCGCCGGCGACAGCCCGAAGGACCCCCTTTGTTTGTCGCGCCAGCGCGGTCACGGTTCGCTGCCAAACAGGCAAGCAGACCGAATTCCCCTAGGGATCGCCGATATGCCCCCGATATTGCGGCAGATTGTCCGTAATTTCGTGCCAGGGCGCCTTCGAGGCCACGAAGATGTGGGCGCTCGGCCGGATCGAGGGGGCATCAACCAGGGTTCCCATGGCGACATGGACCCATTGTCCTTCACGTACCCGGGAATAAAGCAGCGAGCCGCACCGGGAGCAATGGGCGTCATGGGTGGTGTCGTCGCCGAAAATCATCCGCTGGTCCCCTCCCCGGACAATGCGGAGCTTGTCCTGCGCGATGCCGGCGAAGGGCTTGAAGGCGGAGCCGGTGGTGCGACGGCAGTTCGAACAGTGGCAGTTCATCGCATAGGAGAACGCGTCGGCCACCTCAAACCGCACGGCGCGGCAGTAGCATTCGCCGATCAGGATACGAGCGTTCGAAGTTTCTGATCCGGTCATTCCAGCGTCCTTGCGCGATTGGCAAGAGACACCCATAGCGCATTTCGATGTGTACGACTAAGTTCCGCCCGAGCCATCATGCAAAAGGATGACCTATGAACCAGAACCGTTCGAGTGTCGAAGCCGTCGTGCAATCCTATTTCGACGGGCTTTACGAGGGCGACGCCGAGAAGCTCGGCACCATCTTCCATCCCTCCGCTGACTTGCGCTGGGTCGAGAAGGGCGAGCTCCAGGTCCTGACCGTACCCGACTGGCTCGACCGCGTCCGCAAGCGCGCCTCCGCCAAGGCCGAAGGCAAGCCGCGCGAGGATTTCATCGTCACCATCGACCGTTCGGACGACAAGACCGCCTTCATCAAGGTCCGTTGCCAGCTGCCGCCACGTTTCTTCACCGATTATCTGGTGGCGATGAAGCTCGCCGACGGCTGGCAGATCGTGTCGAAATCGTATCGGTATGACCTGAGGGAGTGAGGAGGGCCTGACGTCCCGCTGCCTGAATTCGGACGCGCTCGCCCTCCATTCTGCACCATTGCAAGCACAACTCTCGGCGCGCGAGGAGCTCTTGCGACGAAGCAATCCGGAATCTCTCCGCGGAGAGATTCTGGATTGCTTCGCTGCGCTCGCAATGACGGCGCGGATGACGCGTGCGTAATCTCTTCCATCTCTTCTCATGAAAGCTCCCCATGCCGCTCGATCGCCGTTCCCTGCTCGCCTCTCTCTGCTGGATCGCCGCCTCTCCTGCGTTGGCCGCTGAGGCACCGCCTGAGCTCGAAACCTATGAACGCGAGAGCGGAGGACGGATCGGGGTCTATGCAGAGAACCTTGCGACCGGCAAAAAGCTCGCCTGGCGCGCCGACGAGCGCTTCGTCATGTGCTCGACCTTCAAGGCCTCGCTTGCGGCTTGCATGCTGGCCCGGGTCGACCGCGGCGAGGACCAGCTTGCGGCCATGATCGCTTACGGCAAGCCCGACCTCTTGGACTACGCGCCGGTCGCCAAACAGAATCTTGCGGCCGGCGCGATGTCGGTCAGCGACATGTGCAAGGCGATCGTCGAGCTCAGCGACAATACCTGCGCCAATCTGCTGCTGGCGCGGATCGGCGGACCCGCCGCCCTCACCGCCTTCTGGCGATCGCTCGGCGACACCACCTCCCGGCTCGACCACAACGAGCCAGAACTCAACCGCTCGCCGCCGGGCAATCCCCACGACACCACGACGCCGTCAGCAATGGCGGGAAATTTGCAGCGCCTGGTGGTGGGCGAAGCGCTGTCGCCAGCCTCGCGGGCCCTGCTCACCGACTGGATGGTGAACTGCAAGACTGGCGCGAACCGGCTGCGCGGCGGCCTGCCCGCAAGCTGGACCATCGGCGACAAGACCGGCAACAACGGCAAGGACGCTTCGGGTGATATCGCGGTCGCCTGGCCCAAGCCCGGGACGCCGATCCTGATCGCGGTCTATACCCAGGGCGGCACGCCGAATCCGACGCAGATCGAAGCCGCCTTTGCACGCATCGGGCGGATGGTGGCCGAGCGGCTGGCGTAAGCCGCGCACATTGACGTAGCCGTCGCTTCCGGGTCAAGACAGACTATCATGGAAGCGAAGTTTCAGACCTTTCTCATCCTGCTCGCCGTGCTGGCAGGCGTGGCGCTGGCCGCACGCCGCTTCAACGTCGCCCCCGCCATCCTGCTGATGCTGGCCGGCGTCGGCCTCGCCTTCGTGCCTGGCATGCCCCCGGTGGAATTGCCTCCCGAGCTGGTGCTGCTGATGGTGCTGCCGCCGCTGATCTACTCGGCGAGCGTCGCCATGAGCTGGCGTGAGTTCAAGAACAATTTGCGCCCGATCGTGCTGCTCGCGGTTGGCGCGGTGATCTTCACCGCAGCGATGGTGGCGGCCGCCACGCACTACATGATCGGCCTGCCCTGGACCATCGGCTTCCTGCTCGGCGCCATCGTCGCGCCGCCCGACGTGGTGGCACCGCTCGCGATCGCGCGCCGGCTCAACATGCCGCGGCGGCTCCTCGTCATCCTCGAGGGTGAAGGGCTCGCCAATGATGCCACCGCGCTGATCCTCTACCGCTTCGCGCTGGCCGCCATCATGGTCGGACATTTCTCGCTGCCGCTCGCCGCCGGCGAATTCCTCCTCATTGTCGCCAGCGAGATCGCCTTCGGCATCGGCGTCGGTTGGCTCTCCCTTCGCTTCCGCAAATGGTCCGGAGATCCGCAGGTCGAGCTGACGCTGTCGCTGATCACCCCCTACGTCTCCTACTGGCTGCCCGAGCATATCGGTGGCTCCGGGGTGATCGCGACGGTGGCCTGCGGCCTCTATGTGAGCTGGAACGGCCCGCTGCTGATCTCGTCGGCAACGCGCCTGCAGGGCATCTTCTTCTGGGACCTCGTGATCTACCTGATCGAGGGCGTGCTGTTCCTGCTCACCGGATTCCAGATGCGCGCGCTCTACGAGAAATCGAAGGCGTTCCCGCTCGACGACATCCTGATCGCAACTGCCGTGGTCCTGGTGATCGTCGTGGTCGCGCGCTTCGCCTGGCTCTATCCTGCAACCTATCTGCCGCGCATGCTCAGCAAATCGCTGCGCCAGCGCGATCCGTCGCCACCCTGGCAATGGCCGTTCGTGCTCGCCTTCACCGGCGTGCGCGGCGCGGTGTCGCTGGCGGCCGCGCTGGCACTGCCGTTCACGCTGCCGGATGGCGATGCATTTCCGTATCGCGACCTGATCCTGTTCGTGGCCTTCGGCGTCATCTTCGTCACGCTGATCGGCGTCGGGCTGACGCTGCCGCCGGTGGTGAGATGGCTCGGCGTCGCCGAGGCCGGCCGTAACGAGCATGCCGCCGAGCACGAAGCCGAGATCGCCGCGCGCCGCCAGGCGCTGGATGCAGCGCTGAAATCGCTCGACGCGCTGACCGAGGAGAAGGAGGTGTCCGACGAAGTGATGCGGCTCCTGCGTGCCCGCCACGACATCCGCGTCAACCAGCTGCCTGATTCACTCGATCCCACCCACCACGATGTCTCCGCCGCCGGTACCGCGCTGACCCGCGACCTGATCGCCGCCGAACGCAAATTCATTCACAACCTGCTGCGCGACGGCCAGATCACCGACGAGACGCGGCGGCGAATCGAGCGCGACCTGGATCTGGAGGAAGCGAGCCTGGCGAACCGGGAGTATCGGCGGACGCCGCTGTAGCCTCCCGTCATTGCGAGGAGCCGTTGCGACGAAGCAATCCAGACCGCCTCCACGGAAAGACTCTGGATTGCTTCGCGGAGCCTGTCCTCGGGCCGCGCTAGGCGCGGACCCGTTGGCTCGCAATGACGGCGGGAGCAATTACCGCCTTGCGCAAAACTCCGCTATGGCGGACGCCACGGCCGCCGCAATCGTTTCATGCCGCTCGGGTGCGTTCATCGCCATTTCCTCGTCGCGGTTGATGATGGAGCCGGCCTCGAGCAGCACTGCGGCACTGCTGGTCCGCGACAGGACGACGAGCCCGTCATAGCGGTAGACGCCGACGTCCTTGTCGAGCAACTGGCGCCGGTAACGGCCCATCAGCGGCAAAGTGTATTGGCTGGCATAGTGCAGGCCTTGCTCCTTCAACTGCCTGCCGATCATCCGGGCCAGCATCAGGCTGGTGGCGAAGTGCGAATTCCGCTGCGACACGAACAGCGAGTGGCCCGAAAAGCGATCGCTGAAATAGCTCTTCGCACCATCGAATTCCCAGGTCTCGAGCAGCTTGTCCGGCACCGAATCATGATGGATCGACAGGAAGAGATCGGCGTGCGACCCATTGGCGCTGCCGACACGTTTAAACAGGCTGGGCCTAGCCTTGCCGTCCGTGACGAGCAGGCGTGTTGCGGCAAAGCCTTCGGACTTGAGTTTCGCCGTGATGAGTCTTGCGAGACGGAAGTTGAAGCCGAACTCCGGATCGTTGCGCGCGCTCAACGCGCCGTAGGAGTCCGGCGTATGCCCGACATCCACGACGATCCGGAATTTCGGCATCTCACATTTGGCCGGCGCGGGCGAAGGCTTGAGCCTTGCTTTCGCGACCTTTCGGGCCGGGGCAGCCTGCCCCGCATCGATGGACGGAAGCAATAACGCGACCAGCGACACCAGGAGAATTGCGACGATGTCCCGCCCTGACGACAAATCCTACTCCGCTGCCGCGATGCGTGGCCGGCCGACGAAGCCCGCGACATCGCCGAATCGTTCGAGCATGACCGCGGGTAGATCCTTCGACTTGCTGGTGACGCAGGCGCCGGAGCGCACCGCATAGCGATCCTGATGCGCCGCCTGCGGGGGCGGCTCACCCTGCTGCAGCGCCCGCGCCAGATCCATCACCACTTTACGAAAATGCATGATGCCGAGATCGGTCGGCCCGAGATGCTCGCGGGTGCGGTCGGCGATCGGCCCCTGGCTGTCCTGCACGGCGGCGTCCTGCTCGGAGACACCCTTGATGCCGGTGTAGCTCCTGGTCTTCTGCAGCTTGCGATCGATCAGATAGTCGTTGCCCTTATGGCGCAGCGGCACGTAATTGTCGTCGACCTCCGCGATCACGCCGTTGCCGCGGTCGTAGGCATCGCGCTCCGCTTGCGACAACGGCCGTTCCGGATTCCAGGCATAGGTGTAGATCCAGCAATTGGTGTCGGTCACAGGCACGAAGGTCTGGCCAAAAATGCTCTCGCCCGGCATCGCGCTCGGCGCGTAGGCGTGGAATGGCATCAGGAATTGCGCGATGCGCCAGTAGATGCTGTCGCCGCCGGTGAGCCGGCCACCGGCAATGGTCAGTCCGGCCTCGTGCGAGCTGATCTTGATCACCGGCCGCGGGTCTTCCGCGATCCAGCGCATGTGATCGCTCGACATCCGCGCGATCGGATTCACGAAATGCTTCTTGATGTCCAGGATCTCGTTCTCCTCCTTGTCGAAGGAGAGATGGGCAAAGGTGAAATGTGCGGTGTCGATCGAGCCTTCCAGCGCCTGCACCCAGTTGCAGTCCTGCCATTTCTTGCTGACGTAGCGGTGCGAGGCCGGCAGCAGCGCCATTTCGAGATCGGGCAGCTCGGGCATGGCCTCGATCGGACCCATATAGGCCCAGATCATCTCGCCCCATTCGCGCACTGGATAGGACTTGATGCGGATCAGATCCTTGGCGTTGAGATCGGGATAGGAGGTCGGCATGTCGACGCAGCGGCCGTCGGTGTTGAACTTCCAGCCGTGATAGACGCAGCGGATGCCGCATTCCTCGTTTCGCCCCAGCCAGAGATTGGCGCCGCGATGCGGGCAATATTGGTCGATGACGCCGACGACGCCGCGCGTGTCGCGGAAGGCAAGCAGTTCCTCGCCGAGCACGGTGATCTTCTTCGGCTCGCCGTCCGGTTCGGGGAGTTCTTCGGACAGCAGGACGGGAATCCAGAACCGGCGCAGCAATTCGCCCATGCCGGTACCTGCACCCGACTCGGTCAGGAATTTGTTGTCCTCGGCGCGGAGCATGGCTGATCCTCCCGAATATTTTCGGGAAGATTGGCGCGAGAGTGAGAGAACGTCAACGCAAGAACAACGGGGCGGTACGAGGACGGGTCAGCGAAGCCTGACCCGCCGTCCTTCTCGCGGACCGACGAGGCGAGTCATTAGCTTCGGTCCGCCCCGTCGCAATTACCTGACCGTGACGGCGACTGTGTATACCTTGCCATTATCCGGGTCGGTGGGATCCGCCGTCACGCGCCGATAGGTGAAGGAGTCTTCACCGACGTAGCCCTTCTTGGATTGGTACACCACGCTGGTCAGCCGCACGGTCTTGGCCTCTCCGTTTCTCAATTTGCGTTGCCCGGTGCTCACTCGCGTCGTCACGGCGCCACTCTTCGGCGGAGACACGACTTCAATGCTCACGGGCCAGACCTTGCCACTGCTGTCGACTCGCCAGTGTCCCCCGCATTTGCAGACTTCCTTTGCCTCGCCCGATTTTACGACGAGCGACATGTTCGACCCGCCCGCATGGGCGCCACAGAGGATTCCGAAGAACAGGACGAGCCCCGCCGTGATTTTGATCAAAAGAGCCGTCGGCAGGCGTACCGGGTAAGTTGTCATGTCATATGTCTCCAATGAAAATACTAGTGCTATTGTTTGAGGTCGTTCCGGCTGGCGAGGCCGATGCATTCGGACCTGGCTATCTCAATGTCCTCGCGACACGAAATCCAACGTTGCTGACGCGTCCTTCGGACTGCACGCCATATCGGCTCCCCGCTTCGACTGCATCCGCCTTGCTGACCCAGGAGCCTCCCCTCAGGACACGCTGCTCACAGCGGCCTTTCGTCCAGGGGCTGCCGTCAGTAGGCGCGCCCTCATAAGTGTCGTTGACGCAATCCTCGACCCATTCCCAGATATTGCCGTGCACCTGATAAAGGCCCCACGGATTCGGCTGAAAGGAATCGACCGGGGCCGTCTTTTGCCCAGAGCCCCCTTTTGCGTTTTTGTCCTGTCCGGTCTTGTCATCGTAGTTAGCCCGCCCCCGAGAGACCGAGGCGCCCCACCAGAACGACGTCGTCGTCCCCGCCCGCGTCACATATTCTCGCTCGGCTTCGCTCAACAGGCGATAGGCCTTGCCGGTGCGAGCCGACAGCCAGGCCACGTAGCTCTTGGCATCCGACCAGGAAATGTTGATCGCCGGCCGCCTTCCGCGGCCCCAGCCGTTGTCCCAGGGCTTATATCCGTTGCATCCACCATCCGCGACGCAGGCATCCCATTCGTCGAATGTGACAGCGTAGCGCCCAACTGCGAACGAACGCGCGAACGTGACCTTGTGGCGAGACGATTCCGTGGAGCGTTTGGATACGCTGTCCGACGAACCCATCATGAAGGTACCCGGCGCGACCACGACCATCTCCGGGCACTTCTCGCATTCCTTGAAGCTGGCCTTCTGCTTCAGGGCGCCCTCTTCCGAATCGGACAGCGCCTTGATGCCGAGCGCACTCAATCCCTCGCGCGGCGGGGCGGTGTCGGCGGGGAGCGTCGCGTTGGTGGAGGCCAACTGCGTCCCTTGTAGTGCCCTGAGACGTTCGCGCACCTCCGCCGATCGCGAGCTTTCCGGAAATTTGCTGAGGAACTCTTCGAACATGGCCGGCGAACGGCCGTCCTTGATCGCGTTCCAGACGATTTCATCGGTCGCGGGCGGGGGCGGTGGTACTGCCGCCGCTACTCTTTCTTTCTTCAATTCGTCGCGACGTGACAACGCGGCAGAGAGGTGCGAACTGTTCGAATATTTTGCGGCAAACTCCTCGAAGATCGCGGGGTCGTGCGACTCCTTTATCGCGTTCCAGACGATCTCGTGCGCAGGCGGTGGAGGCGGCGCTTGAGCGGCAGCGATCTCCTTCCTGAGGTCATCCCTGCGCTGTCGTGCGTCCGCGACGTGCGAGCTCGCCGCATATTTGCTCACGAACTCATCGAAGATCGCGGGATCACGCGAGCCCCTGATTGCGGCCCAGACGATGTCCTCTGCGGCAGGAGGCGGCGGAGCCTGCGAGGCGGCAATCTGCTTTTTAAGCTCATCCCGGCGCGTCCGTGCGTCCGCCAGATGCGGGCTTGCGGGAAACTTGCTGGCGAAATCATCGAAGATTGCCGGATATGTCGAGCCCTTGATGGCATCCCAGACAACCTCATCGGCCGTCGGCGGCGGCGGAATGCGGGCGGCGGCGGCCGTAATCTGCTTTTGCAGTTCGTTGGCACGCGATTGCGCTTCGGCTCGATGCTTGCTAGCGGGGAACTTGCTGAGGAAATCATCGAAGATCGCGGGATAGGTTGAATCCCTGATCGCCGCCCAGACAATTTCGTCGGCGGTCGGCGGCGGGGGTATGCGCGCGGCTGCAGCAGCTTGCGCCTGCCTCAGTTCGTCGCGCCGCGCCTCGGCCGCCTTCAGATGCGGGGTGGTCGGAAACTTCGCGATAAACTCCTCGAACACGCCTGGATAGGTCGAATCCCTCACGGCATTCCAGACGATATCATCCGTCGTCGGCGGAGGCGGCAGTTTCGGTGCATCGACGATCGAGACAATGGAGCCGCCCAATGATCCGTAGACGAACGGCTCCTGGTGACGATTGGTGACCTTCAGCACTTCGTCACGAACCCGACCGAACGCAATCCGCAAGTCCAAGCCGGGAGAAGCAATGTTGTGCAGAAGCGCGGACGTGAAGGGACTGTTTTTCGCATCGCCGTCCAGCGCGACCGATCCGGCCTTGGCCGCGAAGGCAATCAGCGTATCGGACACCGCGGGCTCGACCTTCGCCAGACCGCGACCGATCGATCGGGAGGCTATGGTTCGCTTCATGGTCTTCAGGAACGGATTATCCCGGCACGCATCGAGGATGACGAGGCGAAGTCGCCTGGTCGGCTCTATCGATTTCAGAATGCGATCAAGAGAAATGGCCTCGTCCTCGATGTCGAAATCACGGGACAGCTTCGCGTCGACGGGAATGACGTAGTTCACACCGTCGACCTCGATGCCATGGCCGGCGAAATAGATGACGGCCACGTCGGCATCGCTTGCCATCTCGGCGAAATCGCTGATCGCGCGCCGCATATCTGAAATTCCGAGGTCGCGGCGGGCATCGACCGCGGAAAATCCTGCAGATCTGAACAGCGAGGCAATCTCGGCGGCGTCATTCCGAGGATTCGGAAGGCTCGGGACATTCCGGTACGACGAATTGCCAACCACCAGAGCGACGCGCTTCTCGGCCAGCGCTTGTCCCGCGAACCCGTAAAAAACGAGCGCAAGAATGGTAGCCGCCACCCAGCGCATAAAATTCCCCCAAATCGCCCTTAGCGAGTATATCGCTGGTTGCAGCGCCTGCAAGCAGCACCGCGAGCCCACATCATTCGACGGGGACAGCGCCAAATCCGTGATTCAGATCACTTAGCAATCGGCGACGGTCGCCACCTAAACCGGCCTCTCCCCCTTCACCGTCACCCGCGTGCCCGAGCGCGTGTGGGGCCAGTAGTCCCACATCGCGCGGTGCTGGGTGCAGCGGTTGTCCCAGAAGGCGATGGCGTTCTCGGTCCAGCGGAAGCGGCACTGGAACAGCGGGTTTTCGGCGTGCTGGTAGAGATAGGCGAGCATCGCATCGCTCTCGTCGCGCGGGATGCCGTTGATGTGGCGGGTGAAGCCGCGGTTGACGTAGAGCGCCTTTCTGCCGGTGACCGGATGCGTGCGCACAACGGGATGCTCGGCGCTCGGATAGGACGGACGGTCGGCAACGCCGTAGTTCGCATAGAGCCCGCGATAGATCGGCTCGCCATCATGCAGCGCGGTGAGGCCATCGAGATAGGCCTTCATGCGGTCCGACAGCGCCTCATAGGCCGCGTACATGTTGGCGAACAGCGTGTCGCCGCCGCGCGGCGGGCATTGCTTGATGTAGAGGATCGAGCCCATCGGCGGTTCGAGATCGCAGGACACGTCGGAGTGCCAGCCCTCGCCGTTGGCACGCGGCGAGTTCTTGTCGGCGTAGATCTTCATCAAGGCGGGGTCTTCGTCCTCATGCGGCGCGGCGGGATGGAAATGCAGCTCGCCGAACTTGCGGCCGAAGGCGAGCTGCTGCTGCGGCGTGATCTGCTGGTCGCGAAAGAAGATGACGAGGTTTTCGGCGAGCGCGCGGTGGATCTCGTCCATCTGCCGATTTGAGCGCGCGTCGTCGGAGACGAGCCCGCCGATGTCCACGCCCGATATTTCCGCGCCGATGATGGGGGTGAGCTTTTCGACCGCGATGGTCTCGTAGGGCGCGCCGTCGTCAGCCGTGTGGCGATAGCGCGGACCCTGCTTGCCGGCGAGTGAGCTCATGGCGTGTCTCCCGATCTGTTGTTCGTTGCTTGCTATCCTAGGCCTCGGGAGCGCAGACGCAAAGATAGCAACCCGCGAATCTTGACACACTTATAAAGTTTTAATAGTGTGCAGAAGGAAAGAGGCTTCCACGATGGGTAAATATGAGCGACTTGGCGCGTTCCTGAAGTCCCAACGGGCCAAAGAGGTCCCTATGACCTTTGCCGAAATCGAGCGAGTCATTGGAAGCAAGCTCCCTCCTAACTCTCCTCAATACCCGGCCTGGTGGAGCAACAATCCGACCAACAATGTGATGACCAAGGTCTGGCTGGCCGCCGGCTTTCGTACCGAGCAGGTCGACACGAAGGCTCGCAAGGTCGTGTTTCGCCGGGTCGAATTGAGTTCCGCAGAACCGGCGCCGTCGCGCGTCAAGAAGCTCGGCCGCCCTCCGCTGTTCGGCGCCCTCAAAGGATTGGCACACATCCCACCCGGCGTTGATTTGACACAGCCGGCCGATCCCGATTGGGGCCAAGTGTATGAGTGATCCTGCGCCTCTTTTGCTCGATACGCATGCCGCGATCTGGATTGCAGAAGACAAACCTATTGCCACCGAGGCGAGCGAGGCGATTGAAGCCGCCTATCGCGCAGGATCTGCCATGTTCGTCTCTGCAATCACCGCATGGGAAATCGGCTTGCTCGTTGCACGCAACAGGCTGGGCCTCTCCACGAGACCAGAACTCTGGTTTCAACGGCTGCTTGCCGTCGAAGGAGTGCGGCTCGCCGAACTCACGCCCAATATTTTGATCGCGTCTTCATTCTTGCCCGGCGCCCCGCCGCGTGACCCTGCGGATCGAATCATCATTGCAACCGCTCGCGACCTTGGCGCGAGCGTGATTACCCGGGACGGATTGATGCTGAGATATGGCGAGACAGGCCAGGTCAGCACGATTACATGCTGACCTGAACGCTTACTCCGCCGCGGTCACCGGCACCTTAGCGCCCTGGCCGTAACGCTGCTCGATATAGTCGATCACCAGCGCCTTGAAGTCGGCGGAGATGGTCGGGCCGCGCAGCGTGCGGAACTTCTTGCCGTCGACGAACACGGGTGCGGCCGGCGCTTCACCGGTGCCGGGCAGCGAGATGCCGATATTGGCGTGCTTGGATTCGCCGGGGCCGTTGACGATGCAACCCATCACCGCGACGTTGAGCTCTTCGACACCAGGATATTTCGTCTTCCAGGTCGGCATCTCGTCGCGGATGAAATCCTGGATCGAGCGCGCCAGTTCCTGGAACGTGGTCGAGGTGGTGCGGCCGCAGCCGGGGCATGCAGCGACCAGCGGCACGAAGGTGCGGAAGCCCATGGTCTGCAGCAACTCCTGACCGACCTGCACCTCGCGGGTGCGGTCGCCGCCGGGCTCCGGCGTCAGCGAGATGCGGATGGTGTCGCCGATGCCCTGCTGCAGCAGGATGCCGAGCGCGGCGGACGACGCCACGATGCCCTTCGAGCCCATGCCGGCCTCGGTCAGGCCGAGATGGATGGCGTAGTCGGAACGAGAAGCGAGATCCTGATAGACCGCGATCAGATCCTGCACCGCCGAGACCTTTGCGGAGAGGATGATGCGGTTCTTGGGCATGCCGAGCTCTTCGGCGCGCGCGGCCGAGAGCAGCGCGGACTGCACCATGGCCTCGCGCGTCACCGCGCGCACGTCGCGCGGATTGGCGGAGGCGGCGTTCTCGTCCATCAGCTTGGTCAGCAGCTCCTGGTCGAGTGAGCCCCAATTGGCGCCGATGCGCACCGGCTTGTTGTTCTTGTTGGCGATCTCGATGATGTCGGCGAACTGGGTGTCGCGCTTGTCCTTGAAGCCGACATTGCCGGGATTGATGCGGTACTTGGCGAGCGCCTCGGCGCAGGCCGGATAGGCCGCGAGCAGCTTGTGGCCGATATAGTGGAAGTCGCCGATCAGCGGCGTGGTGATACCGCGCTTGGCGAGGCCGTCGCGAATGTGCGGCACGGCGGCCGCGGCTTCCTCCCGGTCCACAGTGATGCGGACCATTTCGGAGCCGGCGCGCGCGAGCGCTGCGACCTGGGCGATGGTACCGTCGATGTCGGCGGTATCGGTGTTGGTCATCGACTGCACGACGATCGGCGCACCGCCGCCGACGGCGACGTCGCCGACCTTGACCTGGGTGGTATGGTAACGCGGCGCTGGCCCCGCGATGTCGGAATCGATGGTGGTTTCGGGCTTGTTCATGGGGTCCAAATATCAGGTTTTGGTGACGTTCAGCAATGCATCGCGCGGCGCCGCAGCGACTTGGCTGGGACGGTTAACCAGAAAAAGCCCAGCAATTACAAGGACGGCGGCCGCCCCGAACGCCAAGCTTAGCGTGTCGTGCATGATGAAATAGCTACCGACGACGCCAAACAAAGGGGTGATGAAGGTAAAAGCCGACAATTTGCTGGCCGAATAGGCCTTCACCAGCGCGAACCAAAGCGTGAACGTGGTTCCAACGACCCAGATCGCCTGGAAGGCCATCAGGCCGAGCGACAGCGGCGCGGGGGTGTGCGTGATGGTCTCGCCGAACAGCCAGGCCGCCAGCCCCAGGATCGGGATCGAGATCGCGACCTGATAGCCCAGCGCCTTCTCCGGCGCGGCAAACCGCAACCTGGTGCCCTTGGCAACCAGCGTGGTTGCCGCCCACAGCGCGGCGCCGCCGACGATCATGAGGTCGCCGAGCAGGACGTGCGAATCGACATTGGGCTGCGGCACGCCAATCGCTAGGGCGACGCCGGCAAAGCTGATAGCAAGACCCAGCCATTGCGAGGCGCCAAGCCGTTCGCCGAGCACCTGATAAGAGCCGAGCGCAACGAAGAACGGCGCGGTGTAGAGGAACACCACCGCGCGCGAGGCCGACGTGAGGCGCAGCCCCTGGAAGATCAGCACGAATTCGATGCCGAACATCAGCCCGGCGATCAGGCCCGGCTTCCACGTGCCATCATTCTCGAAGAATTTGACCCCGCGCAGCGTGCCGATGAGGAACAGCACCGGCAGCGCGCCCGTCGACCGGATCGTGGCCTGCAGCATCGGCGGAATGTCCGGCAGCACCAGCTTCACCGCGATCTGGTTGAACCCCCAAGTCAGGCACAGCATGAGCATCAGGGCGATGGCGCCGGCACTGAGGGGACGTGCGGTGGAATGTAAGGCTTGTGGTGAGGACATCTCTTCCCGATTACCGGCTTTGCGCCGTTGTTGCTCTATGCAGCTTTCTGACAATGGGTGCAGACGCCCGTGATCTCCACCACGGACAATTTAGGCGCAAAGCCCGAGCTGCGCGCGGCAGCATTGAGATCCCCGGCGAAGGACGCCGACGGGATCTCGCCGACCAGGCCGCAGCGCTCGCAGATCAGGAACGCCACCGCCGAGGTCGCATCATGGTCGTGGGCGGCACAGGCGAGATAGGCATTGCGGCTCTCGATGCGATGCACAAGGCCGTTGGCCATCAGGAAATCGAGCGCGCGATAGACCGTGATCGGCGCCGGCCGCGACATCGATTTGGCTAGCTCGTCGATCACCTCATAGGCGCCGAGCGGGCGATGGCTGGAGAGCAGGGCCCCCAGCACCTGACGGCGTATCGGCGTGAATTTCTGTGCGCGCTGCTTGCAGACCTCCTCGGCATGCGCCAGCGCGTCCGCGGTGCAGCGGCCGTGATCGTGGTCAGGCGCGGGAAATGCCGGCTTTGCGAGGGTCATGCGGCCACGTTCTAGCATTTGAGCCCGGGAACCCAAAGCGCGACCCTCCGACCGGCTGCCAGCCATGCTCGCGCTGCGGGACAGCATCGTGATATCCGCCATGGAATAATCATAAGCTTGCTTATTATATCCCCAGCTTATTGGAGACCAAGCTTATGACCCGCGGGTCCGTCGACCAGAACTTCCTGTTCACGCTCGGTGAGCTCTACCGCCTGTTGCGCGTCTATGCCGACAAGGAGGCATCACGGTTCGGCATCACCCGGGCGCAATGGGCAGTGCTGGCCAAGGTCGAGCGCAGCGAAGGCATGAAGCAGTCGGAACTCGCCGAGCTGCTCGAGATGCAGCCGATCACTCTGACCCGCCTGATCGACAAGCTCTGCGACAATGACTGGATCGAGCGCCGCAGCGACGCTTCGGACCGCCGCGTCAAGCGCCTGTATCTGAGGAAGGCCGGCCGGCAATTGCTGGGCCGGATGAGCGGGCTGAAGTCCGAGCTCACGGCCAACGCGCTCGACGGCATCACGCCGGCGGACGCCCATCGCCTCCTGACCCAGCTCGAAACCATCAAGGAAAACGTGCGTACCGCGATCCAGACCAGCGGCGCGGAACAGGCGCGTAAGGAGCAGCGCTATGGCTGACCAAGTCCTCAAGTTCCAGCCCGAGCAGAAGACCGACAGCGGCAAGCCCACCAAGAAGGCCGGCACCGACCCGCGCCGCCGCCTGGTCGCGGGCCTGCGGCGTTACCGCCGCTTCCTGCTCCTGGTCGTGCTGCCTGTCATCGCCGCCATCGGCGGCATCACTTTCTACCTGCATGGCGGCCGCTATGTCGGCACCGACGACGCCTATGTCGGCGCGCAGAAGGTGCTGGTGACGCCCGACATCTCGGGCAAGATCCAGAAGGTCGTCGTGAAGGAAGGCCAGTCCGTCAAGCAGGGCGACGAGCTGTTCGAGATCGACCCCGCTCCGTTTCGCCACGCGGTGGTCGAAGCCAAGGCGCAGCTCGCGCAGGCCCGCACGACCTACGACAACCTCGTCGCCAACATCAAGATCTATGGCGACATGCTGGGCCTCGCCCAGCAAGGCATCGATTTGAAGCAGCGCGACGTCGAGCGCAAGCAGGCGCTGGTGAAGAACAATTACGGCTCGCAGCTCGATCTCGACAATGCCTCGAATGCGCTGGTCACCGCCGGCGCGCAGGCGCAATACATCAAGCAACAGCTCTCCAACGCCAGGACGCAGCTGCTCGGCGACCCCGCATTGCCACTGGAGCAATTCCCGCCTTACGCACAGGCGAAAGCCAAGCTGGACGATGCCCAGCGCAACCTCGATCACACCGTGCTGCGCGCGCCGATGGACGGCGTGGCGACGCAGGTCGAGCAGATCCAGCTCGGCCGCTATGTCGCCGCCGGCACGCCGGTGTTTTCCATCATCGACGTCGCCCACCCCTGGGTCGACGCCAATCCGAAGGAGAGCGACCTCACCCACGTCACCGAAGGACAGCCCGTCACGCTCGAGGTCGACGCGTTCCCGAACCACGTCTTCAAGGGCAAGATCGGCTCGCTCTCGCCCGGCACCGGCGCGCAATTCGCGATCCTGCCGCCGCAGAACGCCACCGGCAATTTCGTCAAGGTGGTGCAGCGCGTGCCGATCCGCATCTATTTCGACGAGACCGACAAATATGTGCGGAAGCTGAAGGCCGGCATGAGCGTCTACGCCACCATCGACACCGGCCATCAGCGCTCGCTCGCCGGCCTGTTAGGCCTGTCGGCGACAGCGAGCCAGGATAAAGACTGAACGCAAGGACTGATCCGATGTCCGGTCCCAATGCCAGCCTGATGGTCCCCGGCCTGCGCCGGAACATGGTGACGATCTGCGCCATGACCGCGACCATCATGCAGGCGCTGGACACCACCATCGCCAACGTCGCCCTGCCCTACATGCAGGGCACGCTGTCGGCCTCACAGGACCAAATCAACTGGGTGCTGACCTCCTACATCGTCGCCGCGGCGATCATGACGGCGCCGGTGGGCTGGATCGCCAACCGTTTCGGCCGCAAACGCATCTTCATCATCTGCTCGGCCGGCTTCACCATGGCCTCGGTGCTGTGCGGCCTCGCCCAGGACATCAACCAGATGGTGCTGTTCCGCCTGCTGCAAGGCGTGTTCGGCGCCGCCCTGGTGCCGTTGTCGCAATCGGTGATGCTCGATTATTACACGCTCCAGGAACGTGCCAAGGCGATGTCGATCTGGGGCATGGGCGTGATGATGGGCCCGATCATGGGCCCCTCGCTCGGCGCCTGGCTGACCGAGACCTATTCCTGGCACTGGGTGTTCTTCGTCAACCTGCCATTCGGCTTCATCACCGTGCTCGGGCTGATCGTCTTCATGGACGAGACCGACAAGAATCTCAGCCTCAAATTCGACTGGTTCGGCTTCGCCGCGCTGGCGGTTGCGATCGGCTCACTTCAGCTCGCGCTCGACCGCGGCGAGCAGCTGGGCTGGCTGGAATCCAATGAGATCCTCGCGGAGTTCATCGTCTCGGCCGTCGCCTTCTACTTCTTCCTCGCGCACTCCTTCACGACCTCGACGCCGTTCATCCGGTTCGCGCTGTTTCGGGACCGCAACTTCGTCACCGGCTGCGTGTTCATGATCGTGATGGGGCTCGTGCTGTTCTCGACCATGGCGCTGGCCTCGCCCTATATGCAGAACGTGATCGGCTATCCCATCATCACCGCCGGCCTGCTGCTGGCGAGCCGCGGCTTCGGCACCTTCTTCGCGATGATGCTGGTCGGCCGCATGATGCGCTATTTCGAGGCGCGCACGCTGATCATCAGCGGCCTGACGCTGACCGCGGGCTCGCTGTTCCAGATGACCGGCTGGACCGATTTGACCCAGGTGCCGGAGATCGTCACTGTCAGCGTCATTCAAGGCTTCGGCTTCGGCCTTGTCTTCGTGCCGCTCTCGACCGTGGCCTTCCTGACACTGTCGAACGACCTCCGTACCGACGGCACCGCGATGCTGACCCTGATGCGCAACGTCGCGAGCTCGGTCGGCATTTCCGTCGTCATCGCCCAATTGACGCAGGGGACGCGGCGGACCTATGCGATCCTGTCCGAGCACATCAACCCGTTCAACCATGCACTGCAGATGCCCGACGTCAGGGGCCTGATCAACCTGTCCACCGACGCCGGCCGCGCCATGGCCGACAGGATGGTCAGCGTCCAGGCGCAGATCATCGCCTTCGCCTACGACTATCAGCTGGTGATGTTCTTCATCCTCTGCACCATCCCGCTCGCCTTGCTGATCGGCTCGACCAAGGCCACGCTGCGCAAGCAGGCGGCGGGACCGGAGCATGCGGTGATGGAGTAGGACGCGGTCGACCACCAATGTCCGCTGTCGTCCCGGACAAGCGCTGCGAAGCGGAGCGCAGATCCGGGACCTCAGCGCGAGCGCTTGCGCTCGTCGCGATAATCACAGGGAGTAGTTTGGCGAAGACTGTGAACTACCAGTCTCGCGCCAAACTACTCCCTGTGATTATGAGTCCCTGCGTTCGCAGGGACGACACCGAAATTGCGGCGCGCCCTACAACAACTCCTCGCAGCCCAAATCATCCACCGCCGCAAACACCCGCTCCAGATTATTCCACCAGATCAGCGGCGGGAGATTGACGCTCCATTGCCAGACCGGCTTGGTGATGTGCCAGAGCACCGACCGGCGATAATCCTGGTCAAGTGCGCCGCGCGTGTAGCCGCTGACGCCGTGCGAGATCAGGGTCTCATGATAGCGGTTGAGCAGCAGGCGCTCGAGCGTCTGGCGGCGCTCCGGATACCATTGTGTCGCCATCATGTAGGCGAGATCGTGGGTCGGCACGTTGATGCGCCACTGGTCGAAGTCGAAAATCCGCACGGTGTCGGCGATGTCCGCGCGCGGCAGGAGGAAATTCCAGGTATGGGCATCGCCGTGGGCAATAGAGAGATGTCGATGGGAATGATAGCGCTCAAGCAAACGATCCGACTGCTCAATGAACCGACGATAGAGGATGCGTCGTTCTTCGCTCAGACGGTCGCCGAGAAGATCGGCAAAACGATCATAGTGGCCAGCAAAGGTCTCCATCAACCTTGACGTATCATCGGCGCTCATCCAACTGCCGACGATGTCGCCGAGACTTGGGTGGTCCCACCATGCCGCGTGCCAGCCCGCGAGCGTCGTGACGATCGCCATCGCCTGTTCGCGAGACGGCGGCAAGGGCCACGGGGCCGCGACCTCATGGCTGTCGGTGAGGTCCTCGAGCAGCAGATGCCAACTGACATTTTCCTCATCGAACTGTCCGTCAAAGCAACGCGGCACCAGCCCCGGCGGCATATTCGGTGCAAGTTTCGCATAGAAGGCCACTTCGTGCCGGCCACCATGCGCAAGCGTCTTGGCAAAATCGGCATGCGGCGTCTTCAGGATCAGTGTCTGCGGCGCGCCGCCGGATTCACCGACATAGCGCAGACCGAGGCGGATGATGTGAGACACGACGGTGTCGCGCTGATGCAGCACCTTCACCTCACGGACCGCGCCGGCGTCCAGCACGCCGCCTCTGCGCAGTGCCGCCGTCAGTCGGGCGGGCTCAACGACATCAGGCAGTTGTGGAGGTGTCATGAAATTCACGATGCCCCTGTCCCGCGCCATACTGCACGATCATAGCCCCGCGCACCAGCGGCCGAACCGACGCCGCGCTCAAGCCGCCTCGGTCGAGTCGCGCACGGTCCGCACCACGACCGACCGAAGCTGTTCGAGATTGGCCGCCATGCCGGCGATCGCCTGCCTGACCTCGGCGGCGCGCTCGTTCACGGAAGCGGCGTCGCGGCTGACATTGCCGATCTTGGCCGAGACCTCCTTCGCCGCTGAGGCCGATTCGGAAATCGACCGCGTGATCTCCCGCGTCGCGGCGTCCTGCTCTTCCATCGCGGCGGCAACCGAGGTCGCCACGCCGTCGATCTCGACGATGTGCCCTCCCATCGTCTCGACGGCATCGACCGCGGCCTGGGTCGAGGCCTGAATCTCGGTGATCAGCCGCGTGATCTCCTCGGTGGATTTGGCGGTCTGGTCGGACAGGGACTTCACTTCGGCGGCGACCACGGCGAAGCCGCGGCCGGCCTCGCCGGCGCGGGCGGCCTCGATCGTGGCGTTGAGCGCCAGAAGGTTGGTCTGGCCGGCGATGCCGCCGATGAGGTCGGAGACCTCGGCGATCTTCTTCACCGATCCGGCCAGTGCCTGGATGGTCGAACGCGCCTGCTCGCGGCCGGCGACCGCCGATTTTGTGACGGTGCTGGTCCGCACGACCTGGCTTGCGATCTCGCGGATCGAGGCGCTCAGCTCTTCGGCCGCGGCCGAGACGGTCTGCGAGCTGCCGAGGGCCTGGGTGGAGGCCGCCGCGACCGCCTGCGACTGTGCGGAGAGCGACCTCGCGATATCGGACAGGCTGGACGCCGCCCGCTCGACGCCTTGCGTCGCTGCGCCGGCGGTGTCGACCGATCGGCCGGTCTCGCGCTCGACGGTCTCGGCCATCTGGTGCAGGGCGGAGCGCTTGGCGAGCGCCGCCTCCTGCTCCTGCCGCAACTGCTCCTCGCGCAGGCGGGAATTCTCGACCGCCGCCTGCTTGAACACCACAAGCGCCCCCGCCATCGAGCCGACCTCGTCCTTTCGGTCAGCGAAAGGAATGTCGGCGGCGAGATCGCCGGTCGCGAGCTTCTGCATCGTGCCCGTCATGCGCACGATCGGCCGCACCACGCCGAGTGCGACGCCGAGCAGGCCCGCAGCAACGAAGGCCAAGACAGCGGCGGAGACGCCGAGGAGGATATAAAGCATCGAGCTGTCGCGGTCCGCGGCCAGCTTTTCCATGGCTGCATTCTGCTTGTTGGCGTTCTCGACGATGCTGTCGATCACGGCGCGATGCGCGGTGTAGGCGTCCTTCACCTGCGCATAGATGCGCTCGGACGCAGCGGCGTCCTTGGCTTTGAGGGCCGGCAGGAGCTGGTCGGACGCCTTCCAGAACTTCTGCACCTCAGCATCGGATTTCGACACCAGCGCCGTCTTCAGGTCGGCCGAGAGGCTGGAGGTGACCCAGAACGCCTTGCGCTCGTCGTAATCCTTGCGGAGCTGGACCAGGCGTTCGCCGTGGGCCGCCAGCTGGTCCGGCTCGCGCATGGCCAGGGTCGCCTCGAGATAGGCCTCGATGACATATTCCGGCGGCGGCAGAATGTCCGCGATGAGGTCGTTGCCGAGCTTGATGTCGGAATAGAGCGGACCGCCGACCTTGAGCTCTTTCAAGGCGTACAGGCTGGTCGAAACCACGGCGGCAAAACCGATGGCGAGAACGATGCCGAACGCAATGATCGCAGATGACAACGACAGACGAAATTTCATGAAAACAATCCAGGGCGGTGTCAAAACTGCAGCCACCCTAGACGAATACGGTAAATACGGGATTGCTTCGCGCCGAAATTGTATCGCGCGCACTCCGTCTAACTACGGGAATTTGACGTCAAGCCATCGGTATTTGAGTCAGCGAGGCTGACGCACACGCGTGCGGGAGAGTCGTTTCGGCCGGAGGCAGCCTCGGCCTCGATGCGCCAGATGAGACATGTGTGCCGAGGATCAAGCCCCCGGCACGCGTTGCCTCACACGTCGAAGAACACCGTCTCGTTGTCGCCCTGAAGCCGCAGGTCGAGCCGGTAGGCCGGCTTGCCGGCTTCGCGCACCGCAGTCAGCGTGGCGCGGCGCTCGGTGGGCACCAGCGCCAGCACGGGGTCGGCGGCGTTGCCGGCCTCGTCGCCGAAATAGATCCGGGTGTAGAGATGCCTGAGCATGCCGCGGCCGAACACCGCAAGGAGGATGTGCGGCGCCTGCGGCTTGCCATCGGGGTCCGGCACCGTGCCCGGCTTGATGGTCTCGAACGCGAAATTGCCGTCCTTGTCGGTGCCGCAACGGGCAAAGCCGCGGAAGCTTGCATTTGGCAGCGCACGCTTGTCCTGCGGGTCGGCGAAGCGGCCTTGTGCGTCCGCCTGCCAGATCTCCAGCATGCAATCCGGCACGGCAACGCCGTCACCGTCGAATACGCGACCCTCGATGCGGATGCGCTCGCCGGTGACATCTGGCGTCAGCGTCGAGTTGGTGAACGCGTCGTTCCAGGCGTACTCGCCGTTCGGCGTCAGGCCGTATTTGAAGAACGGGCCGACCGTCTGCGATGGGGTGATCCCGTCAGGCGTCACAGAATCCTGCACTTAGTGATTCTCCATGGGGGTGGCGTTCTTGCCGCGCAGCACGATGTCAAAGCGGTAGCACAGCGCCCATTCGGGCTGGGTGTTCTCGAGATCGAACGAGGAGACCATCCGCGCTCGCGCCTTCTCGTCCGGCACCGAGTTGAAGATCGGATCGAACGGGAACAGCGGATCGTTCGGAAAATACATCTGCGTCACGAGGCGCGTGACGAAGGAATGGCCGAACACCGACAGATGGATATGAGCGGGACGCCAGGCGTTGTGATGATTGCCCCAGGGATAAGCACCCGGCTTGACGGTGACGAAGCGATAATAGCCGGAGGCATCGCTTTGGGCGCGGCCGGCCCCCGTGAAATTCGGATCGAGCGGCGCCGGATGCTGGTCACGGACATGGACGTAGCGGCCGCAGGCATTGGCCTGCCAGATCTCGACCAGCGAGTTCGGCACGCCGCGGCCGTCCTCGTCGCGCACATGGCCGTGCACGATGATACGCTCGCCGATCGGCTCGCCCTTGTGCTGGGTGGTGAGGTCGTTGTCGCCCTCGCGCACGGTCTCGTGGCCGTAGACCGGGCCGGTGAGCTCCGACAACGTATGGCGCATCGGGATCAAGGGCTTGTTCGGCGCACGCTTGATCGAGCTCTTGTAGTCGGGCGACAGCGGCAACGGATGAGCCTTGTTGCTGTCAGTGGGATAGATGAATGTCATGGGCGGACTCCTCCCCGGCCATGTGGTCCGGCCGGACAACGCTTCCGCCAATCATTATAGGATATAACTAATTGGGGGAAGCGGGTTTGAGCCCTATTTGATCGGCGGACGGGGCAGTACGGCTTCCCCGACTTCGAGCCGGTAGACATGGTCGAGCGAATACCAGGGCGTCGCAACCTCGCGTTCGGTCGGATGTGGCGCGTCATGGCGCAGGAACTTGCCGATCAGCGCCTGCGTCACGCCGAACTGCACGTCGCTGTCGATATGGGGATCGTTGGGATCGTAGACCTGCGAGATCAGGACCTTGAAGCCCGGCTTGAAGATCAGGGCATGCAGATGCGCGGGGCGGTAGGGATGGCGGCTCTGCGCCTCCAGCAGGCGGCCGACCACGCCGTCCGTCGGAATGGGATAGCCGACCATCATCACCGAACGGAAGGAGAAGCGCCCATCCAGGTCGGTCGTGAACTTGCCACGCAGGTTCATGTCGGCTTGGTCAGCATCCTGGTTCTCGTAAAGGCCGACCGGAGAGGCGTGCCAGACATCGACCTCGGCGCCGACGACCGGACGACCGTCCTTGTCCACGACGCGGCCGTTCACGAACAGCGGCGCGCCCGGGGTCTCGGAGCGGACGATCGATCCGCCATTCTCGACCCGCGGCGAGTTCAACCGCCAGAACGGCCCGAGCAGTGACTGATCGGTTTCGGTATTGCCCTGATCGCCGTTGTTGAGCAGGCAGACCAGCGGCGAGACGCCGAGCGAGCCCGCCATCAGCACCACTTCGTTGTGCGTATCGGTGGTCAGCTTGCCGAGCTCGGCGATGACAGCGGTGGCATCGCGAAACTCCTTCTCGGTCAGGCGGACGTCGCGCACGAAGCCGTGCAAATGCTTGACCAGGGAGATCATGATCTGGCGCATCCGCGGATCGGAAGTCCGCTCCATCACCGCCAGTGCCGCGGCCGTGACGTCCTGCTCGCGCTCGATGATCATGCCCGCCTCCCGATCGCCCGTCATTCCGGGGCAGCCCGACAGGGCTGAACCCGGAACCTCGAGATCCCGGATTCCGCTCTAACGAGCGGCTCCGGGATGACGGTCCACTGCGTGGACCGTCAGTTCAGCTTCTCGATCGCGACCGCGACGCCCTGGCCGACGCCGACGCACATGGTGGCGAGCGCGAGCTTGCCGCCGCGCTTCTCCATGCCGTGGACGGCGGTGAGCGCGAGGCGCGCGCCGCTCATGCCGAGGGGATGGCCGAGCGCGATCGCGCCGCCATGCGGATTGACGAAATCGGCATCGTCGGCGACGCCGAGCTGGCGCATGCAGGCGATGCCTTGCGAGGCGAAGGCCTCGTTGAGCTCGATCAGGTCGAAATCGCTGATCTTCTTGCCGAGCCGCTCCATCAGCTTGCGGGTCGCGGGCACGGGACCAATGCCCATGATGCGCGGCGGCACGCCGGCCGAGGCAAGGCCGAGGATGCGCGCGCGGGGCGTGAGACCATGCTTCTTCACCGCAGCTTCCGAGGCCAGGATCATCGCGGCCGCGCCGTCATTGACGCCGGAAGCATTGCCGGCGGTCACCGTGCCGGGATTGCGCACGATCGGCTTCAGTTTTGCGAGACCTTCGAGCGTGGTTTCGGGGCGCGGATGCTCGTCCTTGTCGACGGTGATGGGACCCGCCTTGCCGCCGGGAATGGTGATCGGGACGATTTCCTCGGCGAAATAGCCCGCCGCGATCGCCTTGCCGGCGCGCTGCTGCGAGCGGATGGCGAAGGCGTCCTGGTCGGCGCGCGAGACCTGGAATTCCTCGGCGACGTTCTCGCCGGTCTCCGGCATGGCGTCGACGCCATACTGAGCCTTGAGCAGCGGATTGATGAAACGCCAGCCGATCGTGGTGTCGAAGATTTCGGCCGAACGCGAGAAGGCCTCCTGCGCCTTGCCCATCACGAAGGGCGCGCGGGTCATGGATTCGACGCCGCCGGCAATGGCGAGCTCGATCTCGCCGGAGCGGATGGCGCGGCCGGCGGCACCAACCGCATCGAGGCCCGAGGCGCAGAGCCGGTTGAGCGTCTGGCCGGGAACCGAGTCCGGCAGACCTGCGAGCAGCAGCGCCATGCGGGCGACGTTGCGGTTGTCCTCGCCGGCCTGGTTGGCACAGCCGAAGAAGACTTCGTCCACCTGCGCCCAGTCGAGATTGGGGTGCTTGGCCATCAGTGCCTTGATCGGCGCGGCGGCGAGATCGTCGGCACGCACCTTGGCAAGCGAGCCGCCGAAGCGGCCGATCGGGGTCCGCACGGCATCGCAGATAAAGACGTCACGCATCGTTGTTCTCCCTGAATGCCGCGGTTCGGCCCAAATTCTTCAATGACGCCGGAGTTTTAGGAGGGCGCCCGCAGCAGGTCAATTGACTGATACACGCGTGTTCCGAGGGGGCCGCACGCCGGCCACGCATGCCGCAATGCGGACAACGTGGAAAACCCGCTCCTTCCGGCCAAAGCGATAGGAGCAGGGGGCGAAATTTTGTAGGTTGCGCCGCCCATGACCATGCAACAGCCGATACAAGTACCGCCCCCCGACGAAGCGCCCGCTTCGCCAACGGAAGCCGTCGCGCGCGTCACGCCGATGATGGAACAGTACCTGGAGATCAAGGCGGCGCATCAGGGCCTGCTGCTGTTCTACCGGATGGGCGATTTCTACGAATTGTTCTTCGAGGATGCCGAGATCGCCTCCAGGACGCTCGGCATCGTCTTGACCAAGCGCGGCAAGCACCAGGGCGCCGACATCCCGATGTGCGGCGTGCCGGTCGAGCGTTCCGAGGATTATCTGCATCGGCTGATCTCGGCCGGCCACCGCGTCGCGGTGTGCGAGCAGACCGAAGATCCTGCTGCCGCCAAGGCACGCGGCAACAAGAGCGTGGTCCGCCGCGGCGTGGTGCGGCTGGTGACGCCTGGCACGCTGACCGAGGACACGCTGCTCGATGCGCGTGCCAACAATTATCTGCTCGCGATCGCGCGCGCCCGCGCCTCCGGCGGCGGCGACCGCTTCGGCCTCGCCTGGATCGACATCTCGACCGCCGAGTTCACCGTGATGGAGTGCTCGGGCGGCGAGCTCGCCGCGACGCTGGCGCGCATCAACCCGAACGAGGCCATCGTCACCGACGCGCTCTATAACGACAGCGAGCTCGGACAGACCTTGCGCGAGCTGCCGGCCGTGACGCCGCTGACGCGCGACGTCTTCGACGGCGCCACCGCCGAAAAGCGCCTTTGCGATTATTTCGCCGTCGCGACCATGGACGGACTGACGCAGCTGACGCGGCTGGAGGCCACGGCAGCAGCAGCCGCCGTCACCTATGTCGACCGCACCCAGGTCGGCAAGCATCCGCCGCTGTCGCCGCCCGCGCGCGAAGCTTCCGGCGCGACCATGGCGATCGATCCGGCGACACGCGCCAATCTCGAGCTGACGCGGACGCTCGCAGGCGAACGTCGCGGCTCGCTGCTCGATGCGATCGACTGCACTGTGACCTCGGCGGGCTCGCGTCTGCTGGCTCAACGTTTGGCCGCGCCGCTGACGGATGCGCCGGCGATCGCGCGCCGGCTCGATGCGGTCAGTACCTTCGTCGCCGATTCAGCTGCGCGCGAAGACATCCGCAGCATCCTGCGCGGCGCGCCCGACATGTCGCGCGCGCTGGCGCGTCTGTCAGTCGGCCGCGGCGGCCCGCGCGACCTCGCAGGCCTGCGCGACGGCATCATCGCCGCCGACCAAGTGCTGGCGCGGCTTGGCGAGCTCGATCAGCCGCCGCAGGAAATCGCCGCGGTGATGGCGGCCTTGCAGCGCCCCTCGCGCGAGCTCGCGGCCGAATTCGCCAGCGCGCTCGACGAGCAGCTGCCGCTGATCAAGCGCGATGGCGGGTTCGTTCGACAGGGCTATGAGCCGGCGCTCGACGAAGCCCGAAACCTGCGCGACGCCTCGCGTCTCGTCGTCGCCTCGATGCAGGCGCGCTACGCCGACACGACATCCGTGAAAGGCCTGAAGATCCGGCACAACAACGTGCTCGGCTATTTCGTCGAGGTCACCGCGCAGCACGGCGACAAGCTGATGTCGGCGCCGCTGAACGCGACTTTCATCCATCGCCAGACGCTGGCGGGGCAGGTGCGCTTCACCACCTCCGAGTTGGGCGAGATCGAAGCCAAGATCGCCAATGCCGGCGATCGCGCGCTCGGCCTAGAGCTCGAGATTTTCGAGCGGCTGTCAGCCAAGGCCATGACCATCAGCGACGATCTGCGCGCCGCCGCTCACGCCTTCGCCTTGCTCGACGTTGCGACATCACTGGCAAAGCTCGCGGTCGACGACAATTATGTGCGACCGGACGTGGACGATTCCCTCGGCTTTGCGATCGAGGCCGGCCGCCATCCCGTGGTGGAGCAGGCGCTGAAGCGCAATGGCGAGCCGTTCATCGCCAATGCGTGCGACCTGTCGCCAAGCCCGGCGCAGAAGTCCGGCCAGCTCTGGCTGCTCACCGGCCCGAACATGGCCGGCAAATCGACCTTCCTGCGTCAGAACGCGCTGATTGCCCTGCTTGCCCAAATCGGCAGCTTCGTGCCGGCCGCGCGCGCGCGGATCGGCATCATCGACCGACTGTTCTCGCGTGTCGGCGCCGCCGACGATCTCGCCCGCGGTCGCTCCACCTTCATGGTCGAAATGGTCGAGACGGCTGCGATCCTGAACCAGGCCGGCGAGCGCTCGCTCGTGATCCTCGACGAGATCGGCCGCGGCACCGCGACCTTCGATGGTCTCTCGATTGCCTGGGCCGCGATCGAGCATCTGCACGAAAGCAATCGCTGCCGCACGCTATTCGCCACGCATTATCACGAGCTGACCGCGCTCTCCGCAAAACTGCCGCGGATGTTCAACGCCACGGTGCGGGTTAAGGAGTGGCAGGGCAACGTCGTGTTCCTGCACGAGGTGCTGCCGGGCTCGGCCGATCGTTCCTACGGCATCCAGGTGGCAAAGCTCGCCGGCCTGCCGCCGGCCGTGATCACGCGTGCAAAATCGGTGCTGTCCAAGCTGGAGGCGCAGGACCGCGGCCAGACCGCACGCGCGCTGGTGGACGATCTGCCTCTGTTCGCCGTGCCCTCACGCGCGGCGGCCGAAGCCGCGCCGCCGAGCGAGGCCGAACTGCTGATGGAGGCCGTGCAGGCGCTGCATCCGGACGAGATGTCACCACGCGAGGCGCTGGATGCGTTGTATGCGTTGAAGGCGAAGCTGCCGAAGCAGTGACAGTGCCGTAGGGTGGGCAAAGCGACTTGTCCGCCATAGCTCGAAGAGCGACGGCGGAAGCGTGCCCACCGCGTTTTGGACGAGATCGGGAAGAGATGGTGGGCACGGCGCGCGAAGTGCGCGCCTTTGCCCACCCTACGATTCCGTGCGCTGAGCGCTACGCCCTTGCCGCGATCGCAGCCGCCTCCGCAGCCGCGCGCTGCATGCTGGTCGACATCTCGTTCGTCACCGTGCTCTGCTCCTCGACGGCAGCGGCGGTCGATGTCACGTATTCGCTGACATTGTTGATCGCCTGCTTGATCGAGCCGAGCGCGCTGACGACGTCGCCGGAGATGCCGTTGAGGCTGCCGATCTCCTGGCCGATCTTGTCGGTGGCCTGCTTGGCCTGATTGGCGAGGCTCTTCACTTCGGAAGCGACCACCGCAAAGCCGCGGCCGGCTTCGCCGGCCCGTGCGGATTCGATCGTGGCGTTGAGCGCGAGCAGGTTGATCTGTCCGGTGATGCTGTTGATCATCTCGACGATGCCGCTCATCGACTGCGCCGCCTCGGTGAGGCGCTGGGCCTGAGCATCGGCGGAGGCGACCTGCTCCACCGCGCTCATCGCCGTCTCGCGGGACTTGGTCATCGCCTCGGAGATCTCCCGCACCGAAGCGTTCAGCTCTTCCGACCCGGCGGCGACCGATTCCATCATGCCGCGCACGCGCTCGTTGCCCATGCGGACCAGCACCTGACGCGTGGTGTCGGTGGCATATTTCACGACCTTGAACGGCTTGCCGTTGAGATCGAGGATCGGGTTGTAGGAGGCCTGGATGTAGACCTCCTTGCCGCCCTTGCCGATGCGCTTGTATTCGGCCGCCTGGTACTGACCGCGGTTGAGGGCGGCCCAGAACTCGCGATAGGCCGCGCCGTCGCGCTCCGTGGGCTCGACAAACATGCTGTGGTGCTTGCCCTTGATCTCGGCCAGCGAGTAGCCGAGCGCGCCGAGGAAGTTGGCGTTGGCGGCGATGATCGTGCCGTCCATGTTGAATTCGATCACGGCCTGGGCCTTGTCGATCGCCGCGATCTGGCCGGCGAGATCGGCGTTCTTCAGCTTCTCCGCGGTGACGTCCGTTGCGAATTTGACGACGCCGTAAGGTTTGCCGTTCTCGTCAAGCAGCGGGTTGTAGGAGGCGAGGATCCACACTTCGCGGCCGCCCTTGCCGATGCGCTTGAACTCGCCGGCCTGGTATTCACCGCGGTTGAGTGCAGCCCAGAACTCGCGATAGGCCGCGCCGTCGCGGTCGGCCTGCGGCATGAACAGGCTGTGATGCTTGCCCTCGATCTCGGCCAACGAATAGCCGAGCGTCTTGCAGAAATTCTCGTTGGCGCTGACGATGGTGCCGTCGAGCTTGAATTCGATGACGGCCTGGGCACGGCTGATCGCGGCGATCTTCGACGCATCCGTCATGCTCCGGATCTTCTTCGCCGTGATGTCGGTCGCGATCTTGGCGACCATCACCGTCTTGCCGTTGCCGTCGAGCACCGGATTGTAGGATGCTTCGATCCAGACCTCGCGGCCACCCTTCGCGATCCGCTTGAACTCGCGCGCCTGATACTCGCCACGGTTCAATGCAGCCCAGAACGCCTTGTACTCGGCGGTATCGCGCTGGTCGGCCGGCACGAACATGGAGTGATGCTTGCCCTGAATCTCGTCAAGCCGATAGCCGAGGGCGTCGAGAAAATTCTGGTTGGCCGTGACGATCGAGCCATCGAGATTGAATTCGATCATGGCCTGCGAACGGCCTATGGCGTCGAGCCGCCCTTGTGCATCGCTGTGGGACTTGCGACCGAACATCAAACAATCTCCATCTCGAAACAACGTGGACAGCCCGTAGGGGAAGTGACCGCTGCGGCAACACAGCCGTATTCAAATCGACAATTCCGCGAGTCCCTGCACTCGGATGCAGCTCGGACGAGTTCACGCCGACGACGGCGGAAGCGGGTACGCGAAATTATTCGTACGGGAAAAGCTCGAACAAAGTTCTAATAGAATTGTCGGAAACCAGCAGAACGGGAACGATCCGGCGGGCGTCGAGAGCCGCCACCTGCGCCCCTGCGACTTGAAATGACATTTCTCATTCAATGGCTTGGGAAGATGCCACGTTGCCCGTCGGCATGAGATGCCGTCTCCGACATGTCTTTCGCGACGCGGTGTCGCGCGTGTCCGTAGTCTCACGGTCCTTGCCGCGCCTTGTGCATCGTTCGCCGGCCGATTCCCCACAGCGTCAGATTCCAGGCGATGCAGGTGCCGAGCGCGAGACACAGACCGACGGCCGAGCCGAACGACTCCACCGCAACGTGCAAGACGGCAATCGCCGTGCCGAATCCGAGCAGGCCCCAGGCGGAGTTGGCGAGCACCGCCGCGGTCGGCGGGCCGCCGATGCGCGGATGCAGGATCACCATGATGCTGGAGAACACCACGGGATACAGCGCGATAATGCCGCTGATGCGGGGTCCCACCCAGCCCGAAGTCGAGACCACGATGGCGACCAGGGTCGCGACCAGCGCAGCCCGCATCGGCACGTCGTACCAGCGGCGCGTGACCAGCGGCATCTTCACATGGCGATAGCCCGCCAGGAGCGGAATGCAGATGCCGAAGGCGATCAGATTGGCGGCGAGCCCGGCGGTGAGCGACCAGTCGAACTGGCGGATGATCGAGGCCAGCACGATCCAGACGGTAACCGCGCTTCCACAACTCACCGCAAAACCATGCCGCTGCGCCAGCACGACATAAGCGAGGCACATGAAGATCGTCGCCGCATTGATCGGAAGGCTCGCCAGCGAACCCTGCGCGATGAAGGCGGCATCGTGGTCGAGCGCGAGGAAGACGTAGGAGGGACCGGCCGAGATCGGCAGGGTCGCGACCAGCGCGCCGATCACCGGCCCCGCGCGCTCAGTGATGATCGAGGCCGTCACGACGAACGCCGCCGCGATCGCCATGCGCAGGAGAAGGAAGAGGAAGAAGTGGAGATCGGGGGACATTTTTGGCTTCTTACCCTCCCCTGGAGGGGGAGGGTCGGCTCATATTGGGCGCAGCGAAATATGAGACGGGTGGGTGACAGTCTCTCAACGGCGACGGTGCCCGAGTGGAGAGATCACCCCACCCCGCTCGCGCTATGCGCGATCGACCCTCCCCCTCCAGGGGAGGGTAAGAGACTCACATCCGCTGCATCGACACCGACACCTTCGGGCCGTTCTTGATGGTCTGATAGACCACGCAATATCGCTCGGTCAGCTTGAGCAGGAGATCGAGCTTGTCCTGCGGCGCCGATGTATCGACCTCGAAGCGCAGACGGATCTCGGCGAAGCCGACCGGGGTCTCCTTGTCGACGCCGAGCGTGCCACGGAAATCGAGATCGCCCTCGGCATAGACGTTGCCGGTCTTGAGCGGCACCTCGATCGCAGTCGCGACCGACTTCAACGTGACCCCGGCACAGGCGACGAGCGCCTCAAGCAACATGTCCCCGGAGCAAAGCTCGAGGCCGGAACCGCCGGTCGCCGGATGCAGGCCGGCAAGCGCGATGGCGCGGCCGGTCTCGACCTTGCAGGCGATGCCTTCGCTGTCGGTGGAGCCCTTGGCCTTCAGCGTGATCAGTGCGGTCTTGGGATCGGTCTTGTAGCGCTCCTTGATCGGAGCCTGCATCTGGCGCAGCTCTGCAGCGTCCATTTTCGTTCTCTCCCGGAAAATTGCCCCTCGATGTACCGGTTCAGAGCGAAATTGTCACCACCACATGGCCTGACCGGGACCCTGGGTTGCGTCACGGTCGGGCACGTTGCGGTCGAGCGAACGGTCGAGTGACGTCAGCACACTTCGCTTGAAATTCTCGAACAGCGGCGAATTGCGGTCGCGCGGCCGGCCGAGATTGATCTCGATCTGGTCGAACAACCGGCCCGGCCGCGGCCGCATCACCAGCACGCGGTCGGCCAGCACCACGGCCTCGTCGACGTCGTGTGTGACGAGGATGAGGGTCGGCCGCGTGTCCGCCCAGAGGTCGAGCAGATGATCCTGGAGATCCCTGCGGGTGAAGGCATCGAGCGCGGAGAACGGCTCGTCGAGCAGCAGCACCTCCGGCTGCGGCACCAGCGCGCGTGCGATCGCAACCCGCTGCGCCTGTCCGCCGGAGAGCTCGCGCGGCCAGGCCTGCGCCTTTTCCGCCAGCCCGACGCGTTCGAGCGCACGGGCGACCTTGTCGCGGCGCTCGGCCGCGGGCAGATCGGCGAGTCCAAAACCGATATTGTCGGCGACGCTGAGCCAGGGCAGCAGCCGCGGCTCCTGGAAGATGATGCCGATCTTGGCATGCGGCGAGACGATCGCCTCGTTGTCGAGCGTCACCGTGCCAGCGCTGGCGCGATCGAGGCCGGCGATGGCACGCAGCAGCGTGGACTTGCCACAGCCGGAGCCGCCGATGATGGCGATGATCTCGCCCAGCCTGATTTCAGCGGAGAAGCGTGAAAGCGCCTGCACGCCGTTGGGATAGGTCTTGCTGACCCGGTCGAGCGCCAGCATTGCCTCAAGCTCCCTTCGCGCGCCCGAAGGCATCCTGCCAGCGCAGGAAAGGCGCGGCCGCGACCTCGATCAACCAGTCCGTGAGCTTGCCGAGGATGGCGAAGATCACGATTGCGGCCAGGATCTGCGCGGGCTTGCCGAGCTGCTGGCCGTCGAGCAGGAGATAGCCGAGGCCTTCGGAGGCGCCGATCAGCTCGGCCGCGACCACGAACATCCAGCCGAGGCCGAGACCGACGCGCAAGGACACGACATAGGCCGGCAGCACCGCCGGCAAGAGGATGCGGCGGATCATCGCCGGGCCGGACAGGCGGAAGGTGCGGCCGACCTCCACGATCTTGCGATCGACTTAGAGTATCGCGCCCATCACGCCGAGATAGACCGGAAAGAACACGCCGACCGCGATCAGCGCGACCTTCGAGGTCTCGAAGATGCCGAGCCAGAGGATGAACAGGGGCACCCAGGCGAGCGAGGGAATCGCGCGCAGCGCCTGCACGGTCGGATCGAGCAGCCGGCGCGCCAGCGACCAGTAGCCGGAGACGGCCCCCAACATCGTGCCTGCGATCACGCCGAAGGCGAAGCCGAGCCCGACGCGCCACAGCGTCGCCGCGATGTGGCGGACCAGCTCGCCGGAGCGCGCGAGCTCGGTGATCGTGGCAAACACGCGCGAGGGCGGCGGCACCAGGCGCCCGTTGGACCAGCCGGACCAGACCACGAGCTCCCAGCCGAGCGCAAGCGTCAGCGGCAGCAGCACGCCCAGCATCGGCCGCGCATAGCGCGACAGCCGCGACGGTGCGGCGGCACTTTCGGCGGGTTCCGAAGATTGTTGCAGGACTGGCGCGTCGGAGATCATGGCCGGTAGGAAGCGCGTCTCGGGCGGGAATGCAACACTACTCTTGCCGCGGCCGCTGCTGTCGTCCCGGCGAAGGCCGGGACCCATAACCACAGGAAGGGGTTTGAGGCGAAGACGGTCACTCCGAGTCCTCGCAACCACATCTTCCTGTGGTTATGGGTCCCGGATCTGCGCTTCGCTTGTCCGGGACGACAGCGGAGTTTGCAGCGCCGTGCCTGCCTCTTCCCTGCCAATCAATTCGTCGGCAGCGGGACCTGATCGTCGATCAACGCATCCAACGTCGCCTTCACGTCGACCTTGGCGTCGACGACGCCGGCTTGCTGCAGGGCGAGGCCCGCGGCGAGGATCGACTCGCGCTGGGGCGCGCCGATGCGGCTATGGGTGAGCTCGGTGCGCTCCTTGAGCTGCTTGTCGACGACCGCCTCGGGAAGCTTGGTCACGGCGATGAAGGTCTTCTTCAGCTCGTCGTAATTGGCTAGCGAATATTTGCGCGCCTCTTCGTACACCGCGAGGACGCGGCGGGCAGCGTCGGGATAGTCCTTTAAAAACTGCTCGCGCACATTGAGGATGCCCCAAGTGTTGGCTTCGGCCTTGCGGTAGAACAGCTTTGCGCCCTCTTCGACCTCGGCCTGCGCCATCATCGGATCGAGGCCGGCCCAAGCATCGACGTCGCCGCGGATCAGCGCGGTCTTGCCGTCGGCGTGCTGGAGCAGCACCGGGGTGATGTCCTTTTCGGTGAGGCCCGCCCCTAACAGCGCACGCACCAGGAAGATGTGCGGATCGGTGCCGCGCGTCACCGCGACGCGCTTGCCCTTGAGGTCTGCGACGCCGGCAATCTTGGAATCCTTCGATGTCACCAGCGCCGTCCACTCAGGGCGCGAATAGACATAGATCGACTTGATCGGGTTGCCGTTGATGCGGGCGACCAGCGCCGCCGAACCCGCGGTCGAGCCGAAATCGATCGAGCCGGCATTGAGGAATTCGAGCGCCTTGTTGGAGCCGGCCGACTGCACCCAGGTGACGGTGATGCCGTCCTTGGCGAACTCCTTCTCAAGGAGCCCCTTCTGCTTCAGAACCATCGACACCGGATTGTAGGTCGCCCAGTCGATGCGGATTTCCTTGAGCGGATCGGCCGCCTTGGCCGCGGGGGTCACGGCGAGCGCAACCGCTCCCGCCAACAGAATGCGTCGTGTAATTCCGGTCATGCCCAGCCTCCTCCAAAACTTCATTGTTTTTCAATGAGTTATATCTAGAGGTCAACGAGAAAATCCGCCCCTCGAAAGCGCGCCGGCCGAGAACAGATTTGCCCAAAGCCGCGCCTTTCCAGCATGGAACGACTATTGCCAGAGAATGGCGGGTGACAGCGCCTGTCACCTCTTATATCCGGTGGGACATGGACAGCGTCGCGACTGAGCACAAGGCCGAGGTGGACGATCGTTTCGACACTGCGCGGATCACCGCCGCGGTCGATGCGCTTGCCGAAAAGCACCAGGGACGCGAGGACGCGTTCCGCACGGCCATGGCGCAATTGCTCAAGGCCGAGCTGATCGCGGCACGTGCCGCGGCACAGGAAATCCTTCTGAAGGACCGCCACGGCCGTCGCTGCGCCGAGCGGCTCTGTCACGTGCAGGACGAGATCATCCGCATCCTGTATTCGGCGGCGACCCGCCATCTCTACCGCTCGCCGATCCCGAGCGGAGCCGAGCGCATGGCGGTGGTCGCGACCGGCGGCTACGGCCGCGGCCTGATGGCGCCCGAATCCGACATCGACCTGTTGTTCATCCTGCCCTACAAGCAGACCGCCTGGGGCGAGCAGGTCGCCGAAGCTATCCTCTATTGCCTCTGGGACATGGGGCTGAAGGTCGGCCACGCCACGCGATCAGTGGACGAGTCGATCCGGCAGGCGCGCGGCGACATGACCATCCGCACCGCGATCCTGGAGACGCGCTTCCTCACCGGCGACAAGCCGCTCTATGAGGAGCTGGTCGCGCGCTTCGACAAAGAGGTCGTGCAGGGCACCGCGTCCGAATTCGTCACCGCCAAGCTCGCCGAGCGCGAGGAGCGACACCGCCGCGGTGGCCAGTCGCGCTATCTGGTCGAGCCCAACGTCAAGGACGGCAAGGGCGCCTTGCGCGACCTGCACACGCTGTTCTGGATCGCCAAATACGTCTACCGCGTCCGCGACACCGGCGAGCTGGTCGAGCGCGGCGTGTTCGATGCTCAGGAATACCGCAGCTTCCGCCGCTGCGCCGATTTCCTCTGGTCGGTGCGCTGCAATCTGCATTTCTACTCCGGCCGCGCCGAAGAGCGTCTCTCCTTCGACCTCCAGCGCGAGATCGCGGTGCGGCTCGGCTACACCTCGCATCCCGGCATGCAGGATGTCGAGCGCTTCATGAAGCACTACTTCCTGGTCGCCAAGGAAGTCGGCAACCTCACCGCCATCCTCTGCGCCAAGCTCGAGGACCAGCAGGCCAAGCCCGCGCCGGTCCTGAGCCGGATGATGGCGCGGCTGCGGCCGACCGCGGCGAAGCGGCGCGTCCCCGACAGCGACGACTTCATCGTCGACAACAACCGCATCAACGTTGCCGCACCCGACGTGTTCAAGCACGACCCGGTCAATCTGATCCGCATCTTCCGCCTCGCGCAGAAGAACAACCTCGCCTTCCATCCGGATGCGATGCGCGACGTGACGCGATCGCTCGGCCTGATCAACGCGCAGATGCGCGAGAATCCCGAGGCCAACCGGCTGTTCATGGAGATCCTGACCTCCGACAACGCCGAGATCGTGCTGCGGCGGATGAACGAGACCGGCGTGCTGGGCCAGTTCATCCGTGCCTTCGGCAAGATCGTCTCGATGATGCAGTTCAACATGTATCATCACTACACCGTCGACGAGCACCTGATCCGCTGCATCGGCTTCCTCCAGGACATCGAGCGCGGCGGCATCGAGGAATTCGCTTTGGCCAGCGACCTGATGCGCAAGTCCCGGCCCGAGCACCGATCGGTGATCTACATCGCAACGCTGCTGCACGACGTCGCTAAGGGCCGGCCGGAGGACCACTCGATCGCCGGCGCCAAGGTGGCGCGACGGCTGTGCCCGCGGCTCGGGTTCAGCCCGGCCGACACCGAGCTCATCGCCTGGCTGATCGAGGAGCATCTGACGATGTCCACGGTCGCGCAGTCGCGCGACCTCTCGGATCGCAAGACCATCGAGAATTTCGCCGCCGTGGTGCAGTCGGTCGAGCAGATGAAGTTGCTGACGATCCTGACCACCGCCGACATCCGTGGTGTCGGTCCCGGGGTGTGGAACGGCTGGAAGGCGCAACTCTTGCGCTCGCTGTACTACGAGACCGAGCCGGTGCTGACCGGCGGCTTCTCGGAGGTCGACCGCGGCAAGCGCCTCACCGCCGCCTACGCTGAATTCCGAAATGCCTTCGCCGAATGGCCGGCGGAGGAGCTCGATGCCTATATCGGCCGGCACTATCCGGCCTACTGGCTCAAGGTCGAGCTGCCACGAAAAATTCGCCACGCCCGCTTCGTCCGCTCCAGCGAACAGGCCGGCCATAAGCTCGCGATCAATGTCGGCTTCGACGAGGTCCGCGGCGTCACCGAGCTGACGATCTTCGCGGCCGACCATCCGTGGCTGCTCTCGATCATCGCCGGCGCCTGCGCCTCGGCCGGCGCCAACATCGTCGATGCCCAGATCTATACCACGACCGACGGGCGCGCGCTCGACACCATCTCGATCTCGCGCGAATACGACCGCGACGAGGACGAGGGACGGCGCGCCACACGCATCGGCGAGATGATCGAGGACGTGCTGGAAGGCAAGCTGCGCCTGCCTGAAGTGGTGGCGCGGCGCACGGTGCGCAGCAAGGCACGGCCCTTCGTGATCGAGCCTGAGGTGACCATCAACAACCAATGGTCCGACCGCTACACCGTGATCGAGGTCTCCGGTCTCGACCGGCCCGGCCTGCTCTACGAGCTGACCACCGCGATCTCGAAGCTCAACCTCAACATCGCCTCGGCCCATGTCGCGACCTTCGGCGAGCGCGCCCGCGACGTGTTCTACGTCACCGACCTCCTGGGTGCGCAGATCAGCGCGCCGACCCGCCAGGCCGCGATCAAGAGCGCGCTGACCCATGTGATGGCCGGCGACAAGGCGGTCCAGCCGGCGGCGTGACCTTCCTTCGTCACTCCGCGCTCGCGGCTAATGGGCCCTGCCCCCTGACTATCATCGCGCCGACTTTTGCTCAGAGTGTCGCAGCGCGTTCACGAGCGCAGACAGCGCGGCTGGTTGATGCTGACGACTGGGATAATACATGAAGAAGCCGGGAATTGGCGGCGTCCAATCCTCCAGCACCCGAAGAAGGCGGCGCTTCGCAATATGTTCGGCGACCTGCTCTTCATAGGCGAGCCCGATACCGACTCCGGCGAGCGCCGCCTGAATCACCAGGTGAGTGTCGTCAATGATGAGCGGGCCATTCACGTTGATCGTGACCGACTTTCGTCCTTGCTCAAACTCCCACCGATATGGACCACCTGCAAGACGCAGGGTAATGCACCGATGATCGCTCAGGTCCCTCGGCTTTTCGGGGATGCGTCGTGAAGCGAAATAGCGTGGCGACCCTATGACCGCCAATCGCAGTTCGGGCGTGACACGAACCGCGATCATGTCCTTTTGAATGTACTCGCCAAGCTGAATACCGGCATCGAACTCGCCTGCTACGAGGTCCACTGGGCCAGTGACGGTGACGACGTCCAGAACGATGTCGGGGTAGGCCTCAGCGAAAGCTCTGAGCCGCGGTAACAGTACCATCACCGCAGCCGATCGCGACATCACAATTCGAAGGCGACCTTCGGGTCGGCGCCGAATGCTCCGGGCCTTGTCGAGGGCATGACGGATTTGCTCAAGGGCCGGAGACAGATCCTCCAGGAGAGCCGCTCCCGCAGCGGTCGGTGCAACGCTCTTGGTCGTTCGAGCGAGCAGCTTCAGTTCGAGCCGTTCCTCAAGCCTCCGGATCGTGTGGCTCAAGGCAGACTGAGACACGCCCAGCTTTATCGCGGCGCGTGTAAAGCTTCGTTCGCGGGCCACGATTGCAAACGCGGCGAGGTCGTTCATTTCGTCTGTCATCATCATGAATATCGCTCATGAGCCCATGCCATTCAAGACACCTAGTCTCATAAGTCACCTCGCCGTAGGTTTTGCGCGAGCAGGGAGACGACCTGCAGCTTTTCTGCGCGATGGGCAGGTCGACGCTCGGCACAGCTGCCGGACCGCATGAATGAGTCCGGTGCAAGAGCTTTGAGGATGACAATGGATACGGACGTTCCCGCCTTGCGCTCGCTTGCGCAGACCTATTTCGACGCTGCCTATGAAATGGATGCTGAGAAGTTTGCATCCATATTTCACCCCTCGAGTTCCGTGACGAAGGTGGCCGAGGACGGCAAATTGGGCGTGACGCCGATTGCGTCCTGGCTGGCAGTGGTCCGCAACACGAAAGCTCCGAAGCAACTGGGCTTCGAGCGGGAAGATCAGATCCTATCAATAGACGTTGAGAGCGAGCTCGCGCTCTTGAAAGTCAAGCTGCGCATTCCCCCGCGTTCCTTCACGGACCTGCTGTCGTGCTTGAAGGTGAACGGGACCTGGAAAATAGTGCAGAAAGTGATGACGTCGAAAGTCTGACGGATTCGTTACGGCAGGCAGCGTCCATGAGGCAGGTGCGGCCACAGGCACGGTCCGCTCAATCCATTCTCAAACGGACTCTCGGACCTGCACCCCCTCATGCCGCAGCAGCCAGCGCTTGCGCTCGAGCCCGCCGCCGTATTTCACCAGCGAACCGTCGGCGCCGATCAAGCGGTGGCAGGGCAGCACCACGCTGATCGGATTGGAGCCGTTGGCATGACCGACGGCACGAATGGCTTTTGGCACATCGATCTTTGCGGCCAGCGCGCCGTAGCTCATCGTGGTGCCGGCGGGGATGTGAGCCAGCGCGTTCCAGACCTTCTGCTGAAACGGCGTGCCGGCGATACGCCATGCGATGGCCGAGAGCTGACCGAGATCGCCTTCGAAGTAACCCGATAACGCGATCCGCATGGATGCAGGCGCAGGCCGGTAGCTGAGATCGACCGCACCGTAGTGCAAGCGCAAGAGCTCGCGCATGCGATGCTCATAGTCTTCCCAGTCCAGTGCGCGTAGCGCACCCTCGGCATCGGTGACGAGCAGAGCAATCCCGATCGGCGTCACCAGGCGATCGAGGCCGAAGCTTGCAGACGGTTTGGTTGGTCGCCCGGGCATGGTGGCACCATAGCATCGAAACATGCCATCGCACTTGCCATGCCGGCCGTGCTATCGTCCACCCGAAAGCTGACGCTGGGGGAGCTCAACTTGATCCTGATCGCCAATATCCTGGTGGCGCTGGTCGCCGCACTGCATGTCTTTTTCCTGATCCTGGAGATGTTCCTCTGGGACAAGCCGCAGGGCCTGAAGGTGTTTCGCAACACGCCGGAGAAGGCCGAGATCACGAAGGTGCTGGCCGCCAATCAGGGCCTCTATAACGGCTTCCTCGCCGCCGGCCTGATCTGGGGTCTGGTCCACGGCAACCCGGCCTTCGCATTCCAGATCAAGGCGTTCTTCCTGCTTTGCGTGATCGTGGCCGGCGCCTATGGCGCCGCGACCGTCAGCAGCCGCATCCTGATGGTGCAGGCGCTGCCGGCGGCGGTCGCGCTGGTCGCGTTGCTCCTGGCCTGAGACGCCTGACCACGGACTCCTCGGCCTGAGACGCTACGGCGCAGCGCCGCGATCCTTGCGCGGCGGCGAACCTTCCTCCACAATCTTCGGCAGCGATGGCGACCGTTGCAATCGACGGGAAAAGACCATCGGCCGAAAATTCCGTCAGGAGGAACAACCAACATGACCAATCGCAGAGCCTTCTTAGCTGCCACGACAGCGCTCGCCTTCGCGTTCTCCGCGAACCAAGCCTTCGTAAGCCAAGCCTTCGCCCAGAAGAAATACGACACCGGGGCGACCGACACCGAGATCAAGATCGGCCAGACCGTGCCGTTCTCCGGCGCCTACTCCGTCTACGCCAATATCGGCAAGACCCAGGCCGCCTACTTCAAGATGATCAACGATCAGGGCGGCATCAACGGCCGCAAGATCAATCTGATCCAGTATGATGACGCCTATTCGCCGCCGAAGACGGTGGAGCAGGTGCGCAAGCTCGTCGAGGGCGACGAGGTGCTGTTCACCTTCCAGCTGATCGGCACCGCGGCCAACGCCGCCGTGCAAAAATATCTCAACGGCAAGAAGGTGCCGCAGTTGCTGGCCTCGACCGGCGCGGCCCGCTTCAACGATCCGCAGAACTATCCCTGGACCATCGCCTACAATCCCAACTACGTGTCCGAGGGGCGCATCTACGCCAAATACATTCTCAAGGAGCATCCGAACGCCAAGATCGGCGTGCTCTACCAGAACGACGACATGGGCCGCGACTATCTTGCGGGCCTCAAGAGCGGCCTCGGCGACAAGGCCGCAAGCATGATCGTCGGCGAGGTCTCCTACGAGGTCACCGACCCGACGGTCGATTCCCAGGTGGTCAAGCTGAAGTCGATGGGCGTCGACGTGTTCTTCGATGCCTCGACGCCGAAATTCGCCGCACAGGCGATCAAGAAGCTCGCCGACCTCGGCTGGACGCCGGTGCACATCCTCGACATCAATGCGAGCCCGATCTCGGCGACGCTGAAGCCGGCCGGCCTCGACATCTCCAAGGGCATCATCTCGACCCAGTACGGCAAGGAGCCCAGCGATCCCCAGTGGAAGGACGATCCCGGCGTGAAGGCCTTCTTCGCTTTCATGGACAAGTATTTCCCGGAAGGCGACAAGCTCAACACCGTCAACACCTACGCCTATTCGGTGGCGGAACTGCTGGTGCAGGTCCTGAAGCAATGCGGCGACGATCTGACGCGTGAGAACATCATGAAGCAGGTCGCCAACATCAAGGACTTCACGCCGAGCTTCGCGCTGCCCGGCATCAAGATCAACACCGGGCCGAACGACTTCCGCGTCAACAAGCAGATGCAGATGATGAAGTTCAATGGCGAACGCTGGGAGCTGTTCGGACCGATCATCGAGGACACGGGACCGTCGGGCTAGTCCCGATCTCGTAGGGTGGGTTACGCCCAGCGGACTGCACTTCGCGCAGCCCGCAAGGCTAACCCACCCTACGAACGCCCACCTTGCGTCGCAACAATCGTTCCTCCACACTCGCCCTCAGCGATGGCATCGGATGCGCAAGCGCGCGCCGAGAGATCATCGGCAATAACAACTGAGGGAATTGCGAATGAGGAATGGAATGCTGCATCTGGCCGCGGCTACGGCGCTGACCCTGGCGCTGTCGATCTCTGCGGCCAATGCCCAGAAGAAATATGATCCGGGCGCCAGCGACACCGAGATCAAGGTCGGACAGACTGTGCCGTTCTCGGGGCCGGCATCGGCCTATGCCACGATCGGCAAGACGCAGGCCGCCTATTTCAAGATGATCAACGACCAGGGCGGCATCAACGGTCGCAAGATCAACCTGATCCAGTATGACGACGCCTATTCGCCGCCAAAGGCGGTGGAGCAGGTGCGCAAGCTCGTCGAGAGCGACGAGGTGCTGCTGACCTTCCAGATCGTCGGCACGCCCTCGAACGCAGCGGTGCAGAAATATCTCAACTCCAAGAAGGTGCCGCAGCTGTTCGCCGCCACCGGCGCCTCGAAGTTCACCGATCCCAAGAACTTCCCTTGGACCATGGGCTACAACCCGAACTATTTCGTCGAGGGCCGCATCTACGGCCAGTACGTCCTGAAGGAGCATCCGAACGCCAAGATCGGCGTGCTTTATCAGAACGACGATCTCGGCAAGGACTATCTGAACGGCATCAAGGCCGGCCTCGGCGACAAGGCTGGCAAGATGATCGTGACGGAAGCGTCCTACGAGGTCTCCGATCCGACCATCGACTCGCAGATTCTCAAGATCAAGGATGCCGGCGCCGACCTGTTCTTCAGCGCGACCACGCCGAAGCAGGCCGCGCAGGCGATCAAGAAGATCGCGGAGATGGGCTGGCATCCGGTGCAGATCGTCGACATCAACGCCACTTCGGTCGGTGCGGTGATGAAGCCGGCGGGCCTGGAGGCATCCAAGGGCGTGATCAGCGTCAACTACGGCAAGGATCCGCTAGATCCGGCCTGGAAGGACGATGCCGGCATGAAGAAATATTTCGACTTCATGGCGAAGTACTATCCTGACGGCGACAAGGATTCGAGCTTCAACACCTATGGCTACGGCACCGCCCAGCTGCTGGTGCACGTGCTGAAGCAGTGCGGCGACAACCTGACGCGCGAGAATGTCATGAAGCAGGCCGCCTCGCTGAAGGACTTCATCGGCGACACCGCGCTGCCCGGCATCAAGGCCAACACCTCGGCGACCGACTACCGCGTCAACAAGCAGCTTCAGATGATGAAGTTCAACGGCGAGCGCTGGGAGCTGTTCGGCCCGATCCTGGAGGATGCGGGTCCGGCGGGTTAGCTGCACACGCAACTTCGTAGGGTGGGCAAAGGCGCGCGAGCGCCGTGCCCACCATCTCTCCACAATCGCGACGAAAGTCGTGGGCACGCCCCGGGATGCGCATTCGCGCACCCCGGGGCTTTACCCACCCTACGAGCTACTCCGGTATCTCCCCAAAATTCTTCCCGATCGGCAGCACGGCGTGCCGGATCAGCCGCGAGTCCTCCACTGCGGCCTGGCGATGCTTGACCGCCTCGCGGTAGACGGGATCGCGGATCATCTCGACGAAGGCTCCGACATCAGGATATTCGGCGATGAAGCAATGGTCCCAGCGCTCGTCCTGCGGGCCGATCAGCATCAGCTCGAATCTGCCCTGCCAGATGATGCGGCCGCCGAGGCGTTCGAACACCGGGCCGCTCTCGCGGCCATAGGCCGCGTAGGCTTCGGCGCCGCTTGCCTTGCGGCCATCCGGATAGGCCGCCTCCTTGCGCAGACGTACCAGGTTGAGCATCTGGATCGGCCCTGGACGGTCGTTCTCCCGGAATTGCGCGAAAATCTCCTTGGTCGGATCGATATGGCCCATGCGTGCTTCCTCTGCGTGTTTCCTCGTGTTTTGTGCCGGCGATCCTAGCTCCGGCACGCAACCAGCGGAACTGCGGCGAGCGAATGCCGCACCTCCTAATCGCGCGTTAAGGTCTGGGTAACCGGGCCTTAAACAGCGACCGCTAGCGTGCGGCGGGGCGGGCTGACCGGGCGTTTTTGCGTATGGCGTGGGGAAAGAAAAAGGGTGGGCGGAAGGAGCCGCTATTCGGCTTGCCCGCGGCGCTCGCCGATCTGCGCCTGACCGCGGCGGACCGCATCCCCGGCGGCGACGACAAGCCGAAGAAATCAACGAAATCATCCGCCAAGCGCAAGAGCGAAGATTCCGGTGACGAGCCGCCGCGCGAACGGAAGGCGCCAGCCAGCCGCAGCGGTGCCAAGCGGCGCACCAAGTCGCGCATCGGCGCCAGCATCGGCCGCCTGATCTATTGGGGCGCGGTGCTCGGCCTGTGGGGCGCGATCGCCGTGATCGGCGTCGTCATCTATGTCGGCGCCCATCTGCCGCCGATCCAGTCGCTGGAGATCCCCAAGCGGCCGCCGACGATCCAGATCGTCGGCATCGACGGCAGCATGCTGGCGCAACGCGGCGAGATGGCCGGCGCCAATGTCTCGCTGAAGGATTTGCCGCCTTACCTGCCCAAGGCGTTCATCGCCATCGAGGACCGCCGCTTCTATTCGCATTTCGGCATCGACCCGATCGGCATCCTGCGCGCCCTCGTCACCAACGTCATGCATCGCGGCGTCTCCCAGGGCGGCTCGACGCTGACGCAGCAGCTCGCCAAGAACCTGTTCCTGACCCAGGAGCGCACCATGCAGCGCAAGCTGCAGGAGGTGGAGCTCGCGATCTGGCTCGAGCGCAAGCATTCCAAGAACGAGATCCTGGAGCTCTATCTCAACCGCGTCTATTTTGGCTCCGGCGCCTATGGCGTCGAAGCTGCCGCGCAGAAATATTTCGGCAAGTCGGCGAAGAACGTCACGGTTGCCGAGGCCGCGATGCTGGCCGGTCTTGTCAAATCGCCCTCGCGCCTCGCGCCGAACCGCAACCCCGAAGGCGCCGAAGCCCGCGCGCAAATCGTGCTCGCGGCGATGGCGGATGCAAAATTCATCACCGATGCGCAGGCGCAGGCCTCGATCGGCCATCCCTCCTACAATGTGAAACCGGTCGGCGCCGGGACGGTCAATTACGTCGCCGACTGGATCGGCGAGGTGCTGGACGATCTGGTCGGCCAGATCGACGAGAGCATCAAGGTCGAGACCACGATCGATCCGAAACTGCAGAGCGTGGCGGAAGCCGCCATCATCGACGAGCTCGCGGCCAAGAGCGTGAAGTTCAATGTCAGCCAGGGCGCGCTGGTGGCGATGACGCCGGATGGTGCGGTGCGCGCCATGGTGGGCGGGCGGAACTATTCCGAGAGCCAGTATAACCGCGCTGTGACGGCAAAGCGCCAGCCGGGCTCCTCGTTCAAGCCGTTCGTCTATCTGACCGCGCTCGAGCAGGGCCTGACGCCTGATACGATGCGCCAGGACGCGCCAATCGAGGTCAAGGGCTGGCGACCCGAGAACTACACCCATGAGTATTTCGGCGCGGTGACGCTGACGCAGGCGCTGGCGATGTCCCTCAACACCGTCGCCATTCGCCTCGGCCTCGAGGTCGGACCGAAGAATGTGGTGCGCACCGCGCACCGGCTCGGCATCTCCTCCAAGCTCGAGCCGAACGCCTCGATCGCGCTCGGCACGTCGGAAGTCTCGGTGGTCGAGCTGGTCGGCGCCTACGCCCCCTTCGCCAATGGCGGTCTCGCGGTGGCACCGCACGTCGTCACGCGGATCAAGACGCTGGGCGGCAAGCTGCTCTACATGCGCCAGCCTGAGGAGCGCAATCAGGTCATCGACCCCCGCTATGTCGGCATGATGAACGCGATGATGCGCGAGACGCTGATATCAGGCACCGCCAAGAAGGCCGAGATCCCGGGCTGGCCCGCGGCCGGCAAGACCGGCACCAGCCAGGATTACCGCGACGCCTGGTTCATCGGCTACACCGCAAGCCTCGTCACCGGCGTCTGGCTCGGCAATGACGACAATTCGCCGACCAAGAAGGCGACCGGCGGCGGCCTGCCGGTGGAAGTCTGGTCGCGCTTCATGCGCGCCGCGCACGAGGGTGTGCCGGTGGCGGCATTGCCGAGCACACAAGGTGGCTGGGGCCTGTCGAACCTCGCGCAGGCGGCTTCGCAGGTGTCGCCGCCGACGTTGGCAGCGCCCGGGCCGGCACCCGCAAGCAATGGCGGCTATCGCCCACCGCCGACGCGCGCCAATGCGCGGCCGGAGGCTGCGGCAGGGCTCGATGGCTGGCTGATGGACCGGCTGTTTGGCGGAAACCGTTAGGCGCGGCCTGAGGTCCGCGTGGCCTCAAGACAAAAACTGCGAAAACAACCCCATGCACAGTAGCCCGCGCTAACGATATCAACGGCTTGCGCGGGCCGCACAGACGCCTGAACTGCGCCTCGAAGTCAGCTCCACCACTTCGACAAGTCCTGCCAATCACGGCAGGATCAACCGAGGTGAGCTACTCCCCAAAAGCAAAAACACCAGCCGCTCCACTCTCCGCTGTCATTCCCCGCGAAAGCGGGGAATCCAGCACGCCGCGGCTTCTCGATTCAATCAGCGCCGTCTCGGCCTAATGGATCGCCCGGTCAAAGCCGGGCGATGACACCTTTCAAGACGTTTGCAGCGCGTCCCTAATCCTCGACTCCATACCGGTGCAGATCGTTGCCGTAGGTATCGAGCCACTTCTTGGCGCGCTCCATCGACGGGCAGACTTTTCCGCACACGCGCCAGAACCGCGCCGAGTGGTTCATCTCGACGAGATGAGCGACCTCGTGCGCGGCGAGGTAGTCGAGCACGAAGGGCGGTGCGAGGATCAGGCGCCAGGAGAACGACAGCGAGCCGGCCGAGGTGCAGGAACCCCAGCGGCTGGACTGATCGCGGATCGAGAGGCGCTTGACCCTGACACCGAGCTCGGCGGCGTAAGCCTCCGCCGATCGCTGCAGGTCGCGGCGCGCCTCGCGCTTGAGGAAGTCGCTGACGCGGCGATCGACATGCTCGAGCCCGCCGGCGACGCAGAGAATGCGCTCACCGCTGTCGCGCATCTCGGTCCACACCGTGCCGCGCGTGCCGGCGCGATGAACGATGCGATGCGGGGTGCCACGGAGCGGTATCACCGTGCCCGGCTGGAACGGCGCAGCCTTCGGCAAGCGACCGAGGCGCGCCGCGATCCACGCACCGTGGCGCTGCGCGAAGTCTTTCGCCTCGGCCAGCGTGCCGCGCGGCGGCATGGTGAGGATGGCTTCGCGATCGCTCGGATGAATTCTGAGCGTGTAACGGCGCGCGCGGCGGTGCCGGCGCAATCGGATGGCAAAAAATTGCGATCCATGGGTGATCAGGACGGTCTTGGGTTCGTGGGGCCGCCGATAGAGGAGAGCGCGAGTGGCCATGTCTGTCAGTCCGGGGGGCAGGAGGGCGCCCGGATTCTGCCATAACCGCCGCCAGGGAAAGCGCTCGGCGCAAAAACAAATCATTTGCCCAATATACAGCGGTCTGACGTCCGGGAGACCCTACAGACTGGGGTTGGAACCGGGTTTTTTCGCCCCCGCTGGACGCATGCGGCACCCCCAAGGGGTGAGGGAAGACTCACTCTTATAAAGCTACCTAAATACCGCGAATCTGGAGAGAACCAGGCCCGGCCGGAGCCTCCGGCGGGGCCTGAATTTTCGACGGGAAAGCCGAAAACGAAGGTTATTCGGCCGCGAGAGCCTGCAATGAGCTCGGATTCGCAGCTGAGACCATGAAGTCATGGATTCGCGGAACGATTTCCGACTTGAAGCGCGAGCCGTTGAACACGCCGTAATGTCCGACGCCCTTCTGGACGTAATGGACGCGGCGATGATCGGGGATCGAGCTGCACAATGTGTGCGTCGCTTCGGTCTGACCGAGACCCGAGATATCGTCGTTCTCGCCTTCGACCGTCATCAACGCCACGCGCGTGACCTTGGAGGGGTCGACGCGTGTTCCGCGATGCGTCATCTCGCCCTTCGGCAGCGAATGTTTCACGAAAACGGTGTCGACCGTCTGCAGGTAATACTCGGCGGAGAGGTCCATCACCGCGAGATATTCGTCATAGAACTCGCGATGCTTGTCGACGAGGTCGCCGTCGCCCTTCACCAGATGGGCAAAGAGCTGCTTGTGGGCGTCCATGTGCCGGTCGAGATTCATGCTGATGAAGCCGTTGAGCTGCAGGAATCCCGGATAGACGTCGCGCATCATGCCGGGATGCGGGAACGGCACCTTGGTGATGACGTGGTTGCGGAACCAGTCGATACCGCGCTCCTGGGCGAGATTGTTCACCGACGTCGGATTGCGACGGGTGTCGATCGGGCCGCCCATCAGCGTCATCGAGGTCGGCACGAAGGGATCGCGCCGCGCTTCCATGATCGAGACGGCGGCGACCACCGGCACGGAGGGCTGGCACACCGCCATGACGTGGGTGTTGCCGCCGAGGACGTGCAGCATCTCGATGACGTAGTCGATGTAATCGTCGAGATCGAAGCGGCCATCGCTGAGCGGCACCATGCGGGCATCGGCCCAATCGGTAATGTAGACCTCATGTGCGGGCAGGAAGGCCTCGACCGTCCCGCGGAGCAGCGTCGCATAATGCCCGGACATCGGCGCCACGATCAGCACGCGCGGCTGCGGGCTGCGCAGGGGACGAGCGAACTTGCGATCGAAGTAGAGCAGCCGGCAGAACGGCTTTTCCCAGACTGAGCGGACCTCGACGGGGACGCGGATGCCGTTGACCTCGGTGTCGTCGAGGCCCCATTCCGGCTTGCCGTAGCGGCGCGTGGTGCGCTCGAACAATTCGCAGGCCGCGGCAACCGACTTGCCGACCTCGGTGCGCGCCCAGGGGTTGAGAGGATTCTGAAACAGCAGCTTGGTCGCGTCAGTGACCGCACGTGCCGGATTGAGAGAGGCGTGCGCCATCTCGTACATCCAGTACATCGGCGTCGTCAGGACCGGACTGCCTTCTGCAGCCAGGGGCGGTGCGCCGCCGAACTCACCAATAGGCATCGCTATATCCCTCTTCGCATCGCAGCATACTGCCGAATGCGCAATATTGCGTCAATGCATGGTTCCGTACATCTACGTGGCGGAGACGGGTAAATCGGCCTGAATCCACGGGAAAGTGACGTTATTCGCCGCCCGACAGCAGCGAGCCGTGCTTCTTGGCGCTGCGCAAAAGGGCAAGGAATGCCCAAAAAGATGCAACCAGGAGTACTGCGTTGATGGCCAACGCCTCCAGCATCAGATCGGTCCTAAAGGTCTGCTCGATCAGCAGCGCGCGCATCCCCTCGAAGGCATAGGTCGGCGGTAATGCCCAAGCGACGTACTGCAGCCAGACCGGCAACACGCTGACGGGATAGTAGACGCAGGCGAGCGGCAGGATCGCGAACATCAGGGTCCAGACGATGCTCTCGGCGCCGAGGCCGTTTCGCAGCACGAGACCCGACACGAAGATGCCGACCGACCAGCTCGTGAAGATCAGATTGCAGAAGAATGCGATCAGCGGCAGGCCCAGGGCATAGACATTGAATTGAAACATGAACAGCGCGAGCAAGGTCATCGGAATGATCCCGATCGCGAGCCGGATCAGGCTCATGACCATCAGCGACAGCAGAAACTCGATCGGCCTCAAGGGGCTCATCATGAGGTTGCCGATGTTGCGCGCCCACATCTCCTCCAGGAACGAGATGGAGAAGCCGAGCTGCCCGCGAAACAGAATGTCCCAGAGGATGACGGCGCCGATCAGCGTGCCGCCGGCGCGCGCGAAGAAATTGGAATTCTCGGCGATGTAATACTGGATGAAGCCCCAGGTGATGACCTGCAGCGCCGGCCAGTACAGCAATTCGAGCAGCCGCGGCCAGGACGACAGCAGGAGGTACCAGTAGCGCAGGATCATCGCGCCGATGCGATGGACGGAGATGCCGCGGTGGAGGGTGAGGTCGGTCATGGCACGCTCCCGTAGCCCGGATGCAGCGCAGCGCAATCCGGGAATCGTGCCACATGCGACAGGGGTCCCGGATTACGCTTCGCTTTATCCGGGCTACGAAGACGGCTCCCGCTCACCTTGCTGCCTCCTTCGCGCCGTTCACCCGGCCGCGCGCAACGTCCAGAAACACCTCCTCCAGCGTGGTGCGGTTGTAGCGCGCCATGATCGCCTCCGGCGTGTCGTCGTCCTCGATGCGACCGCGCTTCATGATGATGACGCGATCGCACAGCCGCTCGACCTCGAGCATGTTGTGCGAGGCCAGAAGGATGGTGGCGTTGTTGTCCTTGCGATAACCCTCCAGATGCGCCCGCACCCAGTCGGCGGTATCCGGATCGAGCGAGGCGGTCGGCTCGTCCAGCAGCAGCAGCTCGGGCCGGTTGATCAGCGCCTTGGCGAGCGCGACGCGGGTCTTCTGCCCGGCGGACAGCTTGCCGTTGGCGCGGTCGATGAAATCGGTGAGATCAAGATCGTCAGCGAGCTCGGCGATGCGCTCCGACAGGTTCTTCACCGCATAGAGCTTGCCGAACACGGTGAGATTCTGCCGCACCGTGAGCCGCATCGGCATGTCGACATAGGGGCTCTCGAAATTCATCCGCCCCAGCACGGCAGCGCTCTCCTCGGGCATCCGATGTCCGAGCACCTGCACGCGGCCGGAGGTCGGCAGCACCAGGCCCATGATCATCGCGATGGTCGTGGTCTTGCCGGCGCCGTTGCCGCCTAGAAGCCCGGTGATGCTGCCACGCGGCAGCGAAAAGGAGATGTCGTCGACCGCGCGGGTCTGCTTGTAGATCTTGACGAGGTGCTCGACCGCGATCGCCGCGGACGAGCTGCGCTCCGCGACAGTCGGCCGACTTGAAGCCTTGTCATTCTCGGTCATGCTGGTCGTTCTTCTGCTATTGCAGCGGATAGCGCAAGGCTTGTAATCCGGTGGTTCCGCGAGCCCAGCGTTTGTGATCTGGAAGGCACCCCCATTGGCCGATATGACTGAAATTGCTGCTTCCGACTTTCGCCACGCGCAGCGGCATATCCGCCTGGACACAATCCTGCGGCTGCGCTGGCTGGCGGTGCTGGGCCAGCTCGCCGCGATCTTCATCGTGGCGCAGGGGTTGGAATTCAACGTCGAGATCGTCCCCTGCGTCAGCATCATCGCCTTGTCGGCAGCACTGAATCTGGCGCTCCAGACCGCGGCCAATCCGATGCAGCGGCTGGAGCCGATGCAGGCGGCCGGACTGCTCGCGCTGAACATCGTGGAACTGGCCGGTCTGTTGTACTTCACCGGCGGACTGCAGAACCCGTTCTCGTTCCTGTTCTTGGCGCCGGTGCTGATCTCGGCCACGGCGCTGCCGGCGCGCTTCACGTTCGGCCTCGGCGTGCTCGCGGTGGCCTGCGCCTCGGTGCTGTTCTTCTTCCATTTGCCGCTGCCGTGGGATTCCGATGATCCGCTGGTGCTGCCGCCGATCTATCTCGTCGGCGTCTGGCTCTCGATCGTGCTCGCGATCGGCGTCACCAGCCTCTACTCGTTCCAGGTGACCGAGGAGGCGCGCAAGCTTGCGGACGCGCTGGCCGCGACCGAGCTGGTGCTGACGCGCGAGCAACACCTGACCCAGCTCGACGGGCTCGCAGCCGCGGCCGCACACGAGCTCGGCACGCCGCTCGCGACGATCTTCCTGATCTCGCGCGAGCTGGAGAAGACGGTGAAGGACGCCAGCTTTGCCGCCGACCTGAAGACGTTGCGCGAGCAGACCCAGCGTTGCCGCGACATATTGAGCAAGATCACCCAGCTCTCCTCCACCGGCGCGCCGTTCGACCGCATGAAGCTGTCGGAGCTGATCGAGGAGGTGGTGGCCCCGCACCGCGATTTCGGCGTCGAGATCAAGGTGCGGATCGCGGTCGCCGCCGTGTCCGAGCCGGTCGGCTCGCGCAATCCGGCAATCCTGTACGGCGTCGGCAACATCGTCGAGAACGCGGTCGATTTCGCCCATACCACCGTCGAGGTGAACGCGTGGTGGAACAAGGACACGATCGAGCTTCTGATCTCCGACGACGGCCCCGGCATTCCGCCCGATATCCTGAACCGGATCGGCGAGCCCTATCTGTCGCGGCGGCGAACCACGGATGACGGCGGCGGTGAGCGACGCGGTCTCGGATTGGGCGTGTTCATCGCGCGCACCTTGCTGGAACGCACCGGCGCCAAGGTCTTGTTTACCAACCGGATCTTTCCGGAACACGGCGCGGTGGTGCAGATCACTTGGCCGCGACAGCGTTTTGAGGCTATCGAGAGCCTCGAAGAAACAATAGGATAGGCCGCGACCTTGCGTCGCACAACAGGGCCGATCGACTATCGGCGGCCTTGGCACCGCTCGATTGCGAGGCCATATGTAGTCGCGTTGGAGAGAGGACAAAACCTTGAACGCCATCGCCGAACTGAACGAACAGACCGACCGCTCGCTGCTCATCGTGGAGGACGACAAGCCGTTCCTGGAGCGGTTGTCGCGCGCCATGGAAACGCGCGGCTTTGCGGTGACGTCATGCGACACCGTCTCGGATGGTCTTGCGCAGATCGGCAAGGCAGCGCCGGCATTCGCCGTAGTGGATTTGCGGCTCGGCGACGGCAACGGCCTCGACGTGGTCTCGGCGCTGAAGAAGAAGCGCCCGGATGCGCGCGCGATCGTGCTGACCGGCTACGGCAACATCGCCACCGCCGTCACCGCGGTGAAGATGGGCGCGATCGATTATCTCTCCAAGCCCGCGGATGCCGACGACGTCGTCGCGGCGCTGCTGTCGACCAGCGCGGAGAAATCCGAGCTGCCGACCAACCCGATGTCCGCCGACCGCGTGCGCTGGGAGCATATCCAGCGCATCTACGAGATGTGCAACCGCAACGTTTCGGAAACGGCGCGGCGGCTCAACATGCACCGCAGGACGTTGCAGCGCATTTTGGCCAAACGCGCGCCGCGATAATTTACGGCAATCAGCAACCTATCCCCGTCACCCTGAGGTGGCCGCTCCTTCAGCGGCCCTCGAAGGGCGACGGCCCGGCCACATCGCGGGATGACGGAACGACAGGTCTCGTAGGGTGGGCAAAGGCGCAAAGCGCCGTGCCCACGATCTGTAAGAGCTGGATAGAGACCGTGGGCACGCTTCGCTTTGCCCACCCTACGGCACCGATGTTTGCGGCGCCGCTACTCCCAAAAATCCGCATGCCCCTGCGGATCGACCAGGCGGTTGATGCGCAAGGCTGCCGCCATTCCAAACCGCACCGTCATCTGCTTCCTCGTCGCGGCAGCCAGCTTGTGCTCGGGCGCTTCGCATTGCATGTGCGCGCCATAGGCGTCGGCGATGATCAGGCCGGTGCCTTCCGGAAAGATCTCGCACGGCAGGTCCTGCGTGAAGGCGAAGAACAGCCGGTCGCAATGGGCACGGTATTCATGCCATTTCTGATCGGTGCGCAGATCCTCCACCGACGATTTGATCTCGACGATCCAGATCTCGCCACGCTCGTTCAGCGCCACGAGGTCGGCGCGCCGGCCCGAGGGCAGCGGCAATTCGCTGATGCAGGTAAAGCCGAGCGAACGTAAGAGCCGCGCGGTGCCGCGCGCGACCGCGAGCGCCGTTTCCGACTGGCGGCGATCGGGTGGCGGCACCAGGGCGATGTTGCGGGCCGTGCTGTCCATGGGGGGAGAGTAGCCGATTCCGTATGGGGCGGACACCATCCAATAGAGGCGAGCTGTCACCACACACTCCATGTCGTCCCCGCGAAAGCGGGGACCCATAACCCCAGGGAGAGGTTTGGCGAAGACTCGTCATTCGGTACTTCGACCACTGCAATCGAGAGATCCCGCTGTATGGGTCCCCGCGTTCGCGGGGACGACACCGAGGATGGGACGCGGAACCTCCCCTCCCCCACGAACTTATCACGCAGCCGCCGCACCTCGGCGGAACCACCGAGGCTGCGCGGATGATCGACGATCTCTGGTACAAGAACGGGGTGATCTACTGCCTTTCCGTCGGCTCCTATATGGACGCCAACGGCGACGGTGTCGGCGACTTCAAGGGCCTGCTCCGCCGGCTCGACTATCTGCACGGCCTCGGCATCACCACGATCTGGCTGATGCCGTTCCAGACCTCGCCCGGCCGCGACGACGGCTACGACATCGCCGACTATTACAGCGTCGATGCCCGTTACGGCACGCTCGGCGATTTCGTCGAGTTCGCCCATGGCTGCAAGCAGCGCGGCATCCGCATCATCATCGATCTCGTCGTCAACCACACCTCGGACCAGCATCACTGGTTCAAGGAGGCGCGGCGCGACAAGAACTCGCCGTATCGCGACTGGTATGTGTGGTCCGACAAGAAGCCGGCCGGTGCCGAAAAGGGCATGGTGTTTCCCGGCGTGCAGAAAACGACCTGGACGCGCGACAAGGAAGCGGGCGCGTATTACTTCCACCGCTTCTACGATTTCCAGCCCGACCTCAACACCTCGAACCCGCATGTGCAGGCCGAGATCCTGAAGATCATGGGGTTCTGGATCCAGCTCGGCGTCTCCGGCTTCCGCATGGACGCCGTGCCCTTCGTGATCGCGACCAAGGGCGCGAACGTGAAGAAGCCGGTCGAGCAGTACGACATGCTGCGCGCGTTCCGCGAATTCCTGCAATGGCGGCAGGGCGACGCCATCATCCTCGCTGAAGCCAATGTGCTGCCGAAGACGGACATGGAATATTTCGGCCGCGACGCCGACCGCATGCATATGATGTTCAACTTCCACGTCAACCAGCACCTGTTCTATGCGCTGGCATCCGCAGATTCGCGGCCGCTGGCGAAGGCGTTGAAGGCGACCAAGCCGCGGCCGGCGACCGCGCAATGGGGCCTGTTCCTGCGCAATCACGACGAGCTCGATCTGGGACGGTTGACCAAGGCGCAGCGCGACACCGTGTTCAGGAATTTCGGTCCCGACAAGGATATGCAGCTGTACGACCGCGGCATCAGGCGGCGCCTCGCGCCGATGCTCGGCGGCGACCGCCGGCGGCTCGAGCTCGCCTACAGCCTGATGTGCACGCTGCCGGGAACGCCCGTGATCCGCTATGGCGACGAGATCGCGATGGGCGACGATCTCTCACTGCCGGAACGCAATTGCGCGCGCACGCCGATGCAATGGTCGACCGAGCCGCATGGCGGCTTCACCAAGAGCAACAAGCCGGCCTGCCCCGTGATCGACAAGGGGCCTTACGGCTACCCGCACGTCAACGTCGCCAAGCAGCGACGCGATCCCAACTCGATGCTGAACTGGACCGAGCGCATCGTCCGCATGCGGAAAGAAGTGCCGGAGGTTGGCTGGGGTGACTTCGCCATCATTCCGGTGCGCGATCCCGCCGTGTTCATCATGCGCTACGACTGGCGCAACAATTCGGTGCTGTTCGTGCATAATCTCGACGAGAAGCCGCGCGAGATCGCGTTCTCAGCCGGGCTGCCGGATGAGGCCGGCGCGCACCTGATCAATCTGCTTGCGGAGGACCACAGCCACGCCGACAAGCGCGGCCAGCACCGAATCGTGCTGGAGCCGTATGGGTATCGCTGGTACCGCGTCGGCGGGCTGGATTATCTGTTGAAGCGGAGCGATATCGACGGGGATACGGTGCGGGGGAAGAAGCATCCGGGGTGATGTGGCCGGCGCGCGCAAGGCTGCCGTATCCTCCGCTGTCGTCCTGGACAAGCGAAGCGCAGATCCGGGACCCATAACGCCAGGGAGAAGTTTGGCGAAGACCCGTCGCTCGGTTCCTCTACCCATCACAATCGATAGATCACGCGGTATGGGTCCCCGCGCCCGTGCGCAATTGCGCACTAGGCGGGGACGACAGCTAGGGTGGGGCGACAATCACCCCCTCATTGCCACGCAGATCCAACACGCCTTCAATGCGCTCGCCGTCGCGATCCAGGAACGTTGACAGCAGTATGCTGCTGCCGAAACGGATCGCGCTGGTGGTCACCGCGACCGGATCGGGGCCGAGATTGAGCGCCACGATCACCGCCTGCCCCTCGGCTTCGCGGCGATAGATCAGGAGATCGCCTTGTGCCGCGATCGGATGATAATCGCCGGCGACCAGCGGCGGACTGCTCTTCCGCAGGGTGATCAGGCGCTTGTAGAGGTTGAGGATCGAGCGCACATCGGCTTCGAGATTGACGACATTGTCGCGCACATAGTGCTCCGGCAGCGGCAGCCACGGCCGCGCCGCCGAGAAGCCGGCGAATTCGGTCGCATCCCACTGCATCGGCGTGCGGCAGCCGTCGCGGCCGACACCGATGCCGGGCACGTTCTTCTCGAAGGGGTCGCGGACATCCTCCGGCGCGATCGCCACCTGGTGCATGCCGATCTCGTCGCCGTAATAGAGCGTCGGCGTGCCGCGCAGCGTCAGCAGCAGCATGGCGGCGACGCGGGCCTGCTCGGACCCGACGCGGCTTGCGACCCGCGGGCGGTCGTGATTGCCGAGCACCCAGTTCGGCCAGGCGCCGCGCGGCAGCGCCTTCTCGTAATCCTCGATGATTGTCTCGATCGAGCGCGCGCTCCAGAAGGTCGAGAGCAGCGCGAAATTGAACGGCATCTGCGCGCCGGTGAGATCGTTGCCGTAATAGGCCATGAGACGGTGCAGCGGCAGATAGATTTCGCCGATCAGCACGCGGGCTCCGAATTCATTGGTGACACGCCGCATCTGCGAGATCACGTCATGCACCTCCGGCTGGTCGGTGGAGTATTGCGTCATGATCCTTTCATTCGGTGGCCGTCCCTCGACGTAATGCGGATTGGGCGGGTTGTCGCGGAATTCGGCATCCTTGATCAGGTGCCAGATCACGTCGACGCGAAAGCCGTCGACGCCCTTCTCAAGCCAAAACCGCATCACGTCGTAGATCGCGGCGCGGACGTCGGGATTGCGCCAGTTCAGGTCCGGCTGCTGGGCGAGGAAGGCGTGGTAATAATATTGCCCCGTGGTCTCGTCGAACTGCCACGCGCTGCCGCCGAACTCGGACAGCCAGTTGTTCGGCACTCCGCCGTCGGGTGCCGGATCGCGCCAGATGTACCAGTCGCGCTTGGGATTGTCGCGCGAGGCGCGGCTCTCGACGAACCAGGGATGCTGGTCCGAGGTGTGGTTCGGCACGAGGTCGAGGATCAGCTTCAGGCCGTTGTCGTGGGCGGCCGCGATCAGCGCATCGAAATCTTCCATCGTGCCGAACAGCGGCTCGATGCCGGTATAGTCGGCGATGTCATAGCCGAAATCTTCCATCGGTGAGGGGAAGATCGGTGACAGCCAGATCGCATCGACGCCGAGCGATTTGACGTAAGGCAGCCGCTGCAAAATGCCGGCGAGATCGCCGACGCCGTCACCGTTCGAGTCCTGAAAGGAGCGCGGGTAGATCTGATAGAAGATGCCGTCGCGCCACCAGTTTTCGTTGCTCTGAGCCATGCGGGAAGACCACCCATAATCTGCGTCTTGCGCGGGAGAACGCGACAACACCGCCCCGGTTCAAATTGGCAGGCCAATTGGGACGGCCGTGTGACGATTGTTCCCGGGCGCGGTGACGAATCTTTTGCTTGGCGGCCTGGCAAAAATCGGCATTGTGGCGCCATGACCGAGCAAAATAACAGCCAAGACTCTTCGCAAGCCAAGGCCGGCGCGATCATCGTTCCCGTGACGCTGTTCGAGCAGAACTGCACCATCATCTGGGACGAGCCCAGCAAGAAGGCCGTTGTGATCGATCCCGGCGGGGACGTGCCGAAGATCCTGGACGCGATCAAGCAGACCGGCGTCACCGTGGAGAAGATCTGGCTGACCCACGGCCATATCGACCATGTCGGCGGCGCGGCCGATCTGCGCGATGCGCTGAAGGTGCCGATCGAGGGGCCGCATGAAGCGGACAAGTTCCTGCTCGACAATGTGGTCGAGAGCGGCGCACGCTTCGGCATGACCGGCGTGCGCAATTTCGCGCCGGACCGCTGGCTCGCCGAAGGCGACAGCGTGTCGATCGGCAGCTTGCAATTCGACATTTTCCACTGCCCCGGCCACTCGCCGGGCAGCGTGGTGTTCTTCAACAAGGAGCTGCGCTTCGCCCATGTCGGCGACGTCCTGTTCGCCGGCTCGGTCGGGCGCACCGATTTGCCCGGCGGCAGTCACGCCACGCTGATCAACTCGATTTTGACAAAACTGCTGCCGCTCGGCGACGACGTCGGCTTCATCTGCGGCCACGGCGCCGGCTCCAGCATCGGCCAGGAGCGGATGACCAATCCGTTCATTACCGGCGAGATGTGAGGTTTATTCCGCCGCGTCCACAAGCGTGGCGGTCTCACTGAGGTGACGATCGCCCCATTCGCGGATCGCCGCGACGACCGGCACGAAGCTCTTGCCCTTGCGGGTCAGGCGATACTCGACCTTCGGCGGCACCTCGCCGAAGTCCTTCCGGTCGATCAGGCCGCTCGCAGTCAGGGCCTTCAATTCACGACTGAGCACGCGCGGGGTGATCTCGGCGCTGCCTTCCGTGCCGCGCAAAAGGCCGCTGCGGATCTCGCCATAGCGGCGCGGGCCGTCCTTGAGATCCCAGACGATGCGCAGCTTGTACTTGCCGCTGATCATCTTCTGAAAGGCCGCGACCGGACAGGTGCGCGCCGGGTTCGCCTTCGCCATGTCGTCTCCTCCACGCGTTAGCCACGCCTCAGGATAGGAGCGACGTCGAAAAAGTCCATACTATCAATTTTGTCCATACTTGCAGGATCGCTTGCAAGCCGCAGATGATGGCGCACACGACGAACAGGGAGCGTCACATGAAGCACTTCATGATCAGATATGAATTCAGGAACGGTACGACGGAGGCCTGGCACCAGGAGGTCAATCGGTTCATCAAAGCGATCGACGGCGATCCCGAGCTGAAAGGGCGGATTGGCTATCGTGTCCTGAAGAACCGCGACGACGGCAGCTATTTCCATCTCGCCAGCGTCGCTGACGATGCCGCGCAAAAAGCGCTGCAATCGCGCGACTTCTTCAAAGCCTATCAGGAGATGACGCGGAAGGTCGCCGGCGGCGAGGTGACGGTGACGCCGATCGAATGGATCGGTCAGACGGCCTGAACTACTTCATCAGCCCCGCGGCGGTCAGTGCGCGCGTGATGATCTGGCCGAGATCGAAGCCGCGAGCCTCCTCGCGCGTCGGCTCGGCCGGCTGTTCGGCGACCGTGGCGCGGATCGAGCGGGCGAGATGCGGCGCGGGCGTCAAGGCCGGCTGCGCGGCAGGCTTGCTTGTAGGCTTGCTTGTAGACTTGCTTGTAGGCTTGGCCTCCGCCTTTGCAGCATCTGCAATCCAGCCGGTGAGGCCGAAGAACTTTGCGATGTGATAGGACGAGGAAATACCGGCCTCGATCAGGAATGCGCCTTCCACGCCGTAGCGCTGGTCGTTGTCGGCAAGCCCGAGCGGCGTGCCGTGCGCCATGTCGGTGATGGCGTAGGACTCGACCAGCGTCTCGCCGTCCTTGCCCCACCACGCCTGGCGCGGATAGCCGTCGACATTGGTCTCCGCCATCGGCGCTTCCGGCAGATCATGCAGATCGAGCCACTGCTTGACGATCTCGTTGGCATTGCCGGGATTGACGGTGCGGTCGGCGCTGCCGTGCCACACCGAAACCTTCGGCCAGGGGCCGCGATAATCCGAGGCATTGCGCACGAGATCGCCGAGCTCGCGCGCGGGACGCACCGGGGAATGAAACATGCCGTCCAGCGCCTCGCGCAAATTCGAGGCGATGCCATAGGGCAGTCCGGCAATGACCGCGCCGGCCGCGAAGACTTCCGGATAGGTCGCGAGCATCACCGACGTCATGCCGCCGCCGGCCGACAGGCCGGTGATGAAGATGCGCCTGGGATCGATGCGATGCGCCTCGACCATGTGCGCGATCATCTCGCGGATCGAATGCGCCTCGCCGCTGTCCCGCGCCGTATCTTCCGGATTGAACCAGTTGAAGCAGGTGTTGCCGTTGTTGATCCGCTGCTGCTCGGGCATCAGCAGCGCGAAGCCATAGTGCTTGGCGAGCGTCGACCAGCCCGCGCCGAGATCGTAACCGGCTGCCGTCTGCCCGCAGCCATGCAGCACGACGACCAGCGCGCGCGGCTTCTGCAACTGCGCCGGCACGAACGCGAACATGCGCAAGGCGCCCGGGTTGTCGCCAAAGCCGGTGAGCTCTTCCAACGGACTGGACGCATCCGCGCTGCGGCCGAGCTCGGCAAAGCGCAGACCGTCCAGCCTCGGCAGACGTCTCAACAGATCAACATTTTTGGCTAACGACACGGCAACTTCCTGGTGGGCGACTGTCAACGTTCAGCCAAACCAGATAGTTGCTGCATTGCAAAATAAAAAGACCGTGCGCTGTCCATCCACGAAAATCACGGGAAATCCCGCCGAAATCCGCACGTATTAACCGCAATGCCTCAACTTCATGCAGATGCGCGACGCATCCACGACAGAAATGCGGCGCAGATCAGGATTAATGTCACAAACAGCACAAGCGAGACCAGAAATCCTGCGCGCGCTGATTGCAAGGCATCGACGGCGAAGAATACCGCGCCGATTGCGGCCACTCCGGCCGCATTTCCGATCTGCGCAGTCGTGCCGTAGATGCCGGAGGCCGAGCCTGCGGCGACGGGCTTGACGGTCGAGAGCACCGCGCCGGAGAGCGGCGCCATCACCAGTCCCTGGCCGTAGCCGAAAATGATCATGGCGAACGCCAGCAGAAGCGGCGATGGCGCATCGATACAGGCTGCAACAAGCGCGAGCGCGGCGAGGCCTGCGATCTGCAGCGCGCAGCCTTCGATCAACACCTTGGTGCCGCGATGACGCGCCCGCGCGCCGCTGTGGCGCGAGGCCACGACGAAGGCCAGCGCGAGCGGGATGAAGGCCATGCCGGCCGACAGCGGCGGGATCTTCAGGCCGCGCTGCATGAACAGCGTCATGACGAGGTAGAAGGAGAGATTGGCAAGGAAGAAAAAGAAGGCGGCGCCAAGCCCGCGCAGGAAAGCGGCATCCGCCAGCAGCGTGAGGTCGATCAACGGCATGCCGCCGGCACGCGCGACTGCGTGCTCGAGCTTCAGGAACGCTACGAGCACGGCGCCGCCGATCGCCATCACGGCCCACAGCCAGGGAGCCCAGCCGACATCGTGACCGAACAGCAGCGGGCCGATCAGGCACAGCAGCCCCGCGAACAGGACCATGCTGCCCTGGATGTCGAGCCTCGTCCCTGATCGCCGCGGCACCGACGGCATGATGCGCCAGGCGGCAGCCACAATGACGAGGCCGCAGGGAACGTTGACGAAGAACACCGAACGCCAGCCGGTGCCAGCGAGATCAATCGTGACCAGCAGACCGCCGAGCAGGAAGCCTGCGGCACCGGCCAGCCCCAGCACGATGCCGTAGATCGCGAAGGCGCGGCTGCGCGACTCGTCCGTGAACAGGAGATGCAGCGTCGCCAGCACCTGGGGCACCATCAGCGCCGCGGTCGCGCCCTGCGCAAGGCGAGCGATGATCAGCTCCACGCCGGACTGCGCGAGCCCGCACCACAGCGAGGTCGCCGTAAAGCCGAGCACGCCGGCCAGGAAGATAGTCTTGGTGCCGTGAACGTCGCCAAGCCGGCCCCCGGTGACGACAAGCGTGGCGTAGGCGATCAGGTAGATCGCGATCACGGATTCGATCTGCGCCGGCGTGGCCTGCAGATCGACCGCAATGGTCGGAATGGCGACGTTCACGATGAAGGCATCGACGCCGAACATGAATTGGGCGGCCACCACGATGGCCAGCACCCACCAGCGGCGGGACGAATCGATTTGTTGTATGACGATCTGATGCATCGGCGCGTAACCCTGGATTACCGTGCCGATGATTTCAGGTCTGGCGCGGTGTCACGATTACCTCGGAGGTAGGATTCGTGTGCTTCGTTCGAGGCACGGCTGTTTCGCCTCTCCCCACTTGCGGGGAGAGGCGGGATTCAAACGCAGTTTGAATTCGGGGGAGCTGCCGCGAGTCCCAATGCCACCGAATTTGGCGAAGCAGCCCCTCCCCCCGTAAGAACGGGGAGAGGGGGAAGACTCAACGCACGCATGCCTGCATTCCGCCGCGCGGGACACCGCGCGATTGCGTTCGCGCCTTCCGGCACGTAGCTTCACCGCCTCAACAAACAGAAAATCAAAGCCGGAGAGAACGCCATGGCGCGCCTGAAGTTCGGAGCCTTCCTTGCCCCGCATCACCCGATCGGGGAGCATCCGATGCTCCAGTTCCGGCGCGACCTCGACCTGGTCGAGCAGCTCGATGCGCTCGGCTATGACGAGTTCTGGTGCGGCGAGCATCATTCCTCGGGCTGGGAGATGATCGCCTCGCCCGAGATGTTCCTGGCTGCGGCCGGCGAGCGCACCAAGCGGATCAAGCTCGGCACCGGCGTGGTGTCGCTGCCCTATCATCATCCCTACAATGTCGCCCAGCGCATGGTGCAGCTCGACCACATGACCGGCGGCCGCGCCATCTTCGGCTCCGGCCCCGGCGCGCTGGCCTCCGACGCACACACGCTCGGCATCGACCCGATGACGCAGCGCGACCGCCAGGACGAGGCCATCGGAATCATCCGCCGCCTCTTCAACGGCGAGCGCGTCACGGCGAAGAGCGACTGGTTCACGATGAACGACGCCGCGCTGCAGATCCTGCCGTTGCAGGAGGAGATGCCGTTCGTCGTGGCCTCGCAGATCTCGCCCTCCGGCATGACGCTGGCCGGCAAGTACGGCATCGGCATCATCTCGCTGGGCTCGATGACGACGCAGGGGCTGATGTCGCTGCAGCAGCAATGGCAGTTTGCCGAGGACGCCGCGAAGAAACACGGCACCAAGGTCGACCGCGCCGACTGGCGCGTGCTGCTGACCTTCCACATCGCCGAGACCCGCGAGCAGGCGCGCAAGGAAGCCGGCGCCGGGTTGATGCGCTGGCACAACGAATATAATGTCGGCACGCTGCAGCGGCCGGGCCTCACTGCGTTCTCCTCGCCCGACGAGGCCGTGGACAAGACCGCCTTCGTCGAGGGCGCGGCCTCCACCATCGGCACGCCCGACGATCTCGTTAAAACCATCAAGAACGTGATGCAGGTCTCCGGCGGCGTCGGCGCCATCATCGGTTTCGTGCACGACTGGGCCAATCCGGAAGCGACGCGCCGGAGCTGGGACATGGTGGCGCGCTACGTCGTGCCGGAGATCAACGGCTATATCGACGGCCTGCGCAGGTCGCAAAAATTCGTGATCGAGAACCGCGCCATTTTCGAGCGTGCGGGCCAGGCCGTGATGGCCAAGATCATGGAGAACGAGAAGGCCGCCGAGGCGCTGAAGATGACCGGCCCAGGCCGCGTCGCCATCCCCGCCGTCAATGCGCCGGATCTGCAGAAGGAGGCGGCGAAGCGATAGGACGCACTCCACTCGTCGTCCCGGGGGCGCGCCTGGCGCGAACCCGGGACGACGGCCGTGGGTGTGACGATTTTGTGCGCAAGACGACCGCAGCTCATCGCGGCCGGATCGTGCTATGTTCGCGGCGCCTGCCAACCGGAGCAATCGTCATGTCGATGCAGAATGTGGCCGCACCGGCGCCCGACTATACCGCGCCCAAGCGCAACGCCCTGACGCACATTCCCGGCGACGAGGGATGGCCGATCATCGGCAAGACCTTCCAGGTGCTGGCCGATCCCAAGGGCCACATCGAGGCGAACGGCGCCAAATACGGCCCGGTCTACCGCACCCATGTGTTCGGCGAGACCAACGTCGTGCTGCTCGGGCCCGAGGCCAACGAGCTCGTGATGTTTGACCAGCAAAAGCTGTTCTCCTCGACCCACGGCTGGAACAAGGTGCTCGGCCTGTTGTTTCCGCGCGGATTGATGCTGCTCGATTTCGACGAGCACCGGCTGCACCGCAAGGCGCTGTCGGTCGCGTTCAAGTCCGGACCGATGAAATCCTACCTGGCCGATCTCGACCGCGGCATCTCCGCGCGGGTCGCCCAGTGGAAAGCCAAGCCCGGCGAGATGCAGCTCTACCCCGCGATGAAGCAGCTCACGCTGGACCTCGCCGCAGCGTCCTTCCTCGGCGCCGATATCGGGCCGGAGGTCGACGAGATCAACCGCGCCTTCGTCGACATGGTCGCGGCTGCCGTCGCGCCGATCCGCCGTCCCCTTCCGGGCACCCAGATGGCCGCCGGCGTCAGGGGGCGCAAACGCATCGTCGCCTATTTCCGCGAGCAGATCCCGCTTCGCCGCGGCAATCACGGCGGCGATGATTTGTTCTCCCAGCTCTGCCGCGCCACCCATGAGGACGGCGCGCTGCTGTCCGAGCAGGACATCATCGACCACATGAGCTTCCTGATGATGGCGGCGCACGACACGCTGACCTCGTCGCTGACATCCTTCATCGGTGAGCTCGCCGCCAATCCGGACTGGCAGGACAGGCTACGCGCGGAAGTTCTCGCACTCGGGCTCGCGCCAGGCGCGCCGAGCAGCTTCGACGATCTCGAAAAAATGCCGCTGTCGGAGATGGCGTTCAAGGAGGCGCTGCGGATCAAGCCGCCGGTACCCTCGATGCCGCGCCGCGCCATGCGCGACTTCACCTTCAAGGGTTTTACGATTCCCGCCGGCACCGCGGTCGGCGTCAATCCGCTCTATACCCATCACATGAAGGACATCTGGCCGGAGCCGGATCGTTTCAACCCGTTGCGCTTCACCGAAGAGGCGCAACGGGGTCGCCACCGCTTCGCCTGGGTCCCGTTCGGCGGCGGCGCACATATGTGCCTCGGGCTGCACTTCGCCTACATGCAGGCAAAATGCTTCGCGCGGCACTTCTTGCAGAACATCGAGGTGTCGCTGGAGCCCGGTTACAAGCCGGACTGGCAGATGTGGCCGATCCCGAAGCCGCGCGACGGGTTGCGGGTGAGAGTGCGGGCGGTTTAGCCTCACGTGTCCCGGACGCGGCGAAGCGCGAGCCGGGACCCAGATGCTGCGATCGAGTAGGTGGAGAGATGGGCTTCGGCTCTGCAGCGCACGGCACCGGACGATGCTTCGCATCGCCGGGGGCGCTGCGCTGCGTCCGGGGCACGAGATCTGGTAGGGTGGGCAAAGGCGCAGAGCGCCGTGCCCACGATTTGCCGCTATGGAACGGGTTGGTGGGCACGGCGCGCGAAGAGCGCGCCTTTGCCCACCCTACGGCACCGTCTCCGTCGCTTACGCCCCCTGATCGAACGCCTTGCGCAAGGCCACATAGCCCTGCTGCTGCTGGCTCCAGTTGCGGCCGCCGGTCATGGCGCCGTCGACGACGAGATCGTGGCCGTTGATGAAGCTGGATTCGTCGCTGGCCAGGAACACCGCGGCCTGGGCGATGTCATCGGGAAGGCCCGCGCGCGGGATCGGCTGGGCGGTCTTGTAGACCTCGCGCATCACCGCCGGCGTCTTCTCCGCAGCATCGGTCGAGAGCCCGAGCGCCTTGCCGAAGATGCCGGTCGCGATCGCGCCCGGCGAGATCGCGTTGACGCGCACGTTGGACTCGCCGAGCTCCATCGCCACGCATTTGGTGAGATGGATCACCGCCGCCTTGGCCGCGCTATAGACCATCGAGGACGAGAACCCGGCGAGGCGGCCGGCGATGCTGCCATTGTTGATGATGCTGCCGCTCTCCTGCTTCTTCATGTGGGGCGCGGCGTGCTTCATGCCGAGCATGACGCTGCGCACCAGCGTCGCCATCGCCGCATCGAAGCGCTCGACCTCAAGGCCTTCGATGCCGCCGGTCTGCGCCGGGCCGCCGGCATTGTTGAACAGGCAGTCGATCCGGCCGAACTTGTCCACGGCGAGCGCGATCAGCGCCTGCATCTGGTCTTCGACTGTCACGTCGGTCTGGCGGAAGATGCAGTTGGCGCCGAGCTGCTTGGCCAGGGCTTCGCCCTCCGGTAGACGCCGCCCCGCGATCACAATTTTGGCACCTTCGGCAACGAAGACTTCCGCAGTGCGCAATCCGATCCCGCTCGTCGCCCCCGTAATCACCGCAACCTTGCCGTCCAGCCTGCCCATGGAATGTTCCTGTTTTCGAACGATTTGATGCCAAATGGCGAACATCGGCCGCTGCCATCGCAGCGGTGGCCACTATCTCTGCCTGTCTGCGGCAAGGCAAGCTATGCTTGCGCGGACGGGATGCGTAACATCCTGATGGGCCGCTCGATTTTCGAACGCATATCGCAACTGGGCTGCGCATGGGGAAGCTGATCGAGGAATTCCGCAGGGGTTGGCAGGGTGCGGCGCCGCCATCGCTTGGTCTGAGCATTGCCTTTGCGGTGGCCTGCCTGCTGATTGCGACGCTGACGCGCTGGGCCCTCGCCCATGTGCGGCCCGACGTCTACTTCACCCCCTACTTTCCGGCCGTGTTCTTTGCCGCCGCGTTCGGGGGCTTCCGGATCGGAATCGTGACTGCGCTGGTCGGCGGCATGCTCGGCGTCGTCGTGAATTTCGGCGATGCCTTTGCCGATCGGGCGCGATTTGCCCTGCTGGCGCTGTATTGGGCGGTCTGCGCGCTCACCATCTGGGGCGTCGAGCACTATCGCACGATGCTCGCGGAGCAGCGCCGGATCTCCAAGCGCCTGATCGAGGAAGAAGAGTATCGCAAACTGCTGGTCGACGAGCTCCAGCACCGGCTGAAGAACAAGCTGTCGACGGTGCACGCGGTGCTGCACCAGGTGCTCCACGACCACCCCCAGGTCTGGGCCCGGGTCGATCCGCGGCTGCGCTCGCTGGCCGCGACCGACGATCTGATCTCGCGGATCGACAAGGCCGGCTGTGACATCCGTGACCTCCTGATCTCGGAGCTCGGCCCCTACGGCCATGTCCGCTTCACCCTCAATGGCGATCGACTGTTCCTGCCGCCGAAGCTCGCGGTCACGCTGTCATTGATGTTTCACGAACTCGCCACCAATGCGGGCAAGTACGGCGCATTCTCCGCGCCGCGCGGTCTACTGCAGGTGTCATGGACCGTCAGCGACGACCGCCTGATCATCACCTGGGACGAGACCGAGGGTCCGAGTGTGGATGAGGTGTCCGAGCCCGGCTTCGGCACCAAGCTGCTGAAATCGGCACTGTCGTCCTTCGATGGCAGGACCGAGATCTCTTACCTGAAGACCGGGCTGCATTGCATCATGCAGTGCCGCATCCCCCGAAGCGAATAGCATCGCGCGTCAAGGAAAGCCGGCCCGCGTGCCGCCCGCAGTTTCGCACGCGCTGTTGACCCTCTGTTAATGACGATCGTCGGCGCGCGTCGCAACGCCGCAAGTTTCCTCCAAAACACCCCCGTATTTCTCCTGACCCCTTAACCAAACTTAAGAGGGAACCACGCAAGATCGCGCCCATTGCAAAGGCGCGCTGAAACAACAAGATTCATGACTTCTATGAACGACAACCAATATTCCGGCGCGACTGAAGCCGAGCTCGGTTTTCTCAAGGAAATCGTTAGAATGCTGCCGGCCGGTCTGACCGTGCAGGATGCGCATGGCGAGCTTCTGCTGGTTAACGATGCCGCGGCCGCGCAGCTCGGCATGGACGGCAGCCGTCCTTCACCCGATCTTGCGCCGCGCCGCGAGGCCTGCCGCCAGGCACTGAGCGCCGGCCAGGCTGTCGTCACCGAGGAGGCGCTTCACGGCGGCGCCGCGCGCCAGGTACTGCTCACGACCCATCGTCCCGTTCGCCTCGCCGGACGCGAACTGCTGATCTCGGCGTCGTCCGACATCACCGAGCAGAAGAATTTCGAGGACCAGCTGTTCCGCTCGGCCTATTTCGACGAGCTGACGGGATTGCCCTCGCGGCGCGTGATCGAACATCACGCCAACAATCTGCTGGCGGAGAATGGCGGCGGCGAGCGCTTCGCGCTGGCCTTCCTCGACGTCGACAATTTCAAGCACATCAACGACTATTACGGCCACGCCGTCGGCGATGCGCTGCTGGTCGAGCTGTCGAAGCGGCTCGGGCGCGACTTGCGCGATACCGACATGCTGTCGCGCATCTCCGGCGACGAATTCCTGCTGCTGCTCTCCCCGATCCAGAGCCAGGAGGAAGTCGCCGAATTCATGCAGTCGACGCTGGAGCGGCTGACGGCGCCGTTCTTCATCGACCATTCGGAACTCTTTGCCTCCACCTCGGTCGGCATCAGCCTCTATCCCGATCACGGACGCAGCTTCGAGACGCTGCGCCAGAATGCCGACATCGCGATGTACCGCATCAAGAACGACGGCAAGGGATCGGCAGCCTTCTTCGACTCCAGCATGGAGCGCGAGGCGCTGGCGCGGATGAAGATCGAGCAGTCGCTGCGGCTCGCTATCCTGGAAAAGCGTTTCTGCTGCGCCTTCCAGTCCAAGGTCGACATCCGCACCCAGGCGGTGAAGGGCATCGAGGCCCTGGTCCGTTTGCGCGACGACGAAGGCGTGATCCAGGCGCCGGGATCCTTCATCAATCTTGCCAGCGAGCTCGGCCTGATCGACGAATTGACCCATCTCGTGCTCGCCGAAATCGTCAAATCGATCGACCTGATCAACGAGACGTTCGGCGCGGAAGCGACCATCAGCATCAACGTCGCGGCCAAGCAGGCCGGCAACCCAGAATTCATGCGCAGCTTCGCGCGGGCGCTCGACGACACCGGCTTTCCGCAGCGCTTCATGATCGAGGTGACCGAAGACGCCTTCGTCGCCAAGAATCATTTCCAGGACGAGATCCTGCCGATGTTCCGCAAGCTCGGCGTCGGCATCTCGATCGACGATTTCGGCACCGGATATTCCTCGCTCTCGGCGCTGGCCGACATCACCGCGGACGAGATCAAGATCGACCGCTCCTTCATCACCGACATCCATAAGCGCCCGCGCAGCCAGGGCATCCTGCGCGCGATCGAATCCTTGAGCGAAGCGCTCGGCATGACCGTGATCGCCGAAGGCCTCGAATCCTACGAGGAGCTCGCCTATCTGCAGGCCGCGACCAAGATCCGCTACGCGCAGGGCTATTACTTCTCCCGGCCGATCTTTTTGGAGGAACTCAAGCTCGCAACGCCCGTGTCCAGCGAGTCACGCGCCAGCGTCGCAAGCCGCCCGCACCAGCAGAACCGCCAGGGCTATTCGCGGGCGAGCGGGTATCGAAGGTAGGGTGCAAGCGGGACAACATTACCGCTGTCGTCCCGGGGCGCGAAGCGAACCCGGGACCCACCCCAGGGCGTGGTTATGGAGTAGGCTGCCAACTCCGAATGTTCGCCAAACTATGCCCTGTGGGTATGGGTCCCGGATCTACGCTTCGCTTGTCCGGGACGACGATGGGGCGCCTCGCGACCGACCAATTCCCCCTTTGAAATCGACGCCCTTTTGCTAATACACAGACAGACTTCCCCCGGGATATGTCATGTCCGCCTCTTCCGCCTCGATCAGCGATCCCGCTTACCTTCGTGCGCGCGCGATGGAGACGCTGTTCGAGCGGCTGGAGAAGCTCTGCGAGGGCGCGATCGCGATCGACCGCGGCGGACGCGTCGTCTACGTCAATGAAAAATATCTCGCGGCGCTCGGCCTCAAGCGGACCAGTGAGGCAATCGGCCGGCCGATCGAGGAGGTCATCCCGAACAGCCTGATGCGCAAGGTGGCCGAGACCGGCGAACCGATCCTGCTCGACATCATGGAGCTCGGCGGCGAGCAGCTCGTGGTCACGCGCATGCCGATCGAGGACGAGAACGGCACCGTGATCGGCGCGATCGGCTTCGTGCTGTACGACCACCTCGAAAGCCTCAAACCCCTGCTCGCCCGCGTCGCCCAGCTCGAGAGCGATCTGCGGCTGGCGCGGCGGCAATTGTCCAACGCCCGGGCGGCGCGCTTCACCTTCGCCGACTACGTCGGCACCACGCCTGGTATCGCGCAGGCCAAACAGCTTGCAAGCCGCGCCGCGAGGCAGAGCGTCACCGTGCTGCTCACCGGCGAGACCGGAACGGGCAAGGAGATGCTGGCGCAGGCGATTCACAATGCCTCCTCGCGTGCCGAGAAGCCGTTCGTCAGCGTCAATGTCGCCGCGGTCCCCGACACGCTGATCGAATCGGAGTTCTTCGGCACCGCGCCGGGCGCCTATACCGGCGCCGACCGCAGGGGACGCGAAGGAAAATTCCGGATCGCCGACGGCGGCACGCTGTTCCTCGACGAGATCGGCGAGATGCCGCTGCAATTGCAGGCCAAGCTGCTGCGCGTGCTGCAGGAGCGCGAGATCGAGCCGCTCGGCTCGGACAAGATCTCCAAGGTCGACGTGCGCGTGGTCGCGGCGACCAATGTGGATTTGCGCAAGCGCGTCAGCGACGGCGCGTTCCGGCCCGATCTCTATTACCGGCTGAACGTGCTCTCGATCGATTTGCCGCCGCTGCGGCAGTGCCTGGATGATCTCCCCGACATCTGCGCCCGGCTGCTCGAGGACATCAGCGCCTCCGGCGATTACATCAAGGCGAAGATCACGCCGAGCGCGCTTTCCGCGCTGGCACGCTATGACTGGCCGGGCAACGTCCGCGAGCTCCGCAACATCCTGGAGCGGGCGCTGATCCTGAGCGATTCCGGCCGGCTGACCGGCGAGGACGTCGCCCGCATTCTTCCCGTCGGCTCCGACGTCAGGCCCTCAGCATCCGCGCGCCCGGCCGGACCCGTGGTGCCCTATGCCGAAGCCGAGGCCGAATTCGAGAAGCATACGCTCGAGCAGGCGCTCGCCGCCAGCAACGGCCAGATCTCCGAGGCCGCCAGGATGCTGCGGATCTCGCGCGCGACCTTCTACAAGAAGCTCGCCAAGTTCGGCCTCGCCGCAGGGCCGGCCTCCGTCTGAGTTTCGAGACAATGGACTGTCCGGAGTCTCGGATTCCGGACAAGGCACCGAGCGGCTCTGTCCGGGCGCCAATGCGGAAATTGCCGGAATTTAAGCCGGTTTGCGCGAGCCAACAGCACCTGGCGCGGACCTTGCTCTTCGCTTTGCACAATGACGCATGCTGCACATGCGCATTCGCAAATCAGGGAGGACGCAAGGATGAGTGAAGCGATCTCGGTCCATCAGCTTCAGGCGAAGCAGCCCTCGCATGTCACGGTCGCCACGGCGAGCCTGATCGGCACCGCCATCGAGTGGTACGACTTCTTCCTCTACGGCACCGCCGCGGCGCTGATCTTCAACAAGCTGTTCTTTCCGACCTTCGACCCCATGATGGGAACACTGCTGGCGTTCGCGACCTACGCGCTCGGCTTCGTCGCACGCCCGCTCGGCGGCGTCGTGTTCGGGCATTACGGCGACAAGATCGGCCGCAAGACCATGCTCTATCTGACGCTGCTGATCATGGGCGTGGCGACCGCGGCGATCGGATTCCTGCCGACCTACGAGACCGCGGGCATCTGGGCCGCGGTCCTGCTCGTCACCTGCCGCCTGATCCAGGGCTTTGGCCTTGGCGGCGAATGGGGCGGTGCGGTGCTGATGGCGGTCGAGCATGCGCCCGCGGACAAGAAGGGCTTTTACGGCAGCTGGCCGCAGCTCGGCGCTCCGCTCGGCCTCGTGCTCGGCACGCTGGTCTTCTCGGTGGTATCGGCGATGCTGACCGACGCGCAGCTGCTGGCGTGGGGCTGGCGCATCCCGTTCCTGTTCTCGATCGCGCTGGTGCTGGTCGGCCTGTGGATCCGCTTCACCATCGCCGAATCTCCGGAGTTCCAGAAGGTCAAGGATACCAAGCAGGAAGTGAAGATGCCGATCCTGGAGGCGATCAGGATGTATCCCAAGAACATCCTGCTCGCGATGGGCGCGCGCTTCGCCGAAAACGGCTTCTTCTACATCTACGCGACCTTCGTGCTCGCCTATGCCACGCAATCGCTCGGCATGAACAAGCAGGACATGCTCAATGGCGTGCTGATCGGCGCCGCGATCGAGACCTTCACCATCCCGGCCTTCGGTGCGCTCTCCGACCGGCTCGGGCGGCGACCGATCTACATTTTCGGCGCGGTGTTCTCGGCGCTGATGTCGTTCCCGCTGTTCACGCTGCTGGCGACCAGGAACCCGCAATATGCCTGGATCGCGATCGTGCTCGGCCTCGCCATCGGTCATGCCGCGATGTACGGCCCGCAGGCGAGCTTCCTGTCGGAGCTGTTCGGTACCAAGGTGCGCTACAGCGGCGTCTCGCTCGGCTACAACCTCGCCTCGATCTTCGCCGGCGCGCTGTCGCCGCTGATCGCGACGGGACTGATGACGGCCTACGCGCCGGCGACCTGGCCGATCTCGCTCTACATGATCGCGCTGGCGCTGATCACCATCGTCTCGGTCTATTTCGCCACCGAAACACGCAAGGTCGCCCAGCCCTGAACGGGCTGAGTGCGGCCTCCGCGACGCCGGAGCGGCTGGTCGCCAGCCGCTCCACGCGATACGAATAGAGGCAAACGAGAAGAGCCGGCATGCGGTCCGCAACAGACATGGGAGGGAATGCCATGAGCCAGCATCCTGCCTTGCCCTACTTGCGCAATTCCGAGAAGGGCAAAGTCGTCACCGCGGCGGAAGCCGTCATGCTGATCCGTGACGGCGACACGGTCGCGACCGGCGGCTTCGTCGGCATCGGCTTTGCCGAGGAGATCGCGGTCGCGCTGGAAGAGCTCTATCTCTCCCACGAGGGCGATGCCCCCTATACGCAGGGCAAGCCGCGCAATCTGACGCTGGTCTACGCGGCGGGCCAGGGCGACGGCAAGAATCGCGGCCTCAACCATTTCGCGCATGAAGGCCTGGTCCGCCGCGTGATCGGGGGACATTGGGGCCTTGCGCCGAAATTGCAGCAGCTTGCGATCGCGAGCCAGATCGAGGCCTATAATCTGCCGCAGGGCGTGATCACGCATCTCTTTCGCGACATCGCGGCGCACCGGCCCGGCCACATCACCCGCGTCGGCATGGGCACCTTCGTCGATCCGCGGCAGGGCGGCGGCAAGCTGAATGCGCGCACCACCGAAGAGCTTGTGGAACTGATCAAGATCGGCGGCGAGGAATGCCTGCTCTACAAGACGTTCCCGATCAACGTCGGGATCATCCGCGCCACCACGGGCGATCCCGACGGCAACCTCACCATGGAGAAGGAGGCGCTGACGCTGGAAGCGCTCGCCATCGCGATGGCGGCGCATAATTCCGGCGGCATCGTCATTGCCCAGGTCGAACGCGTTGCCGAGGCCGGCAGCCTCAATCCACGCCAGGTCAAGATTCCCGGCATCCTCGTCGACTGCGTCGTGGTGGCGAGGCCCGAGAATCACTGGCAGACCTTCGGCACGCAATACAATCCGGCCTTCTCCAGCGAGATCCGCGTCCGCGCCGCCTCGCTGCCGGTGATGCCGGTCAGCGAGCGCAAGATCATCGCCCGTCGCGCCGCCCTGGAGCTGAAGGCCAACAGCGTCGTCAATCTCGGCATCGGCATGCCCGAGGGGATTGCCTCCGTCGCCAATGAGGAGCGGATCATCGACCTCATCACGTTGACGGCCGAACCGGGCGTGATCGGCGGCATCCCCGCGAGCGGCATCGATTTCGGCGCGGCGATCAACACCCAGGCGGTGATCGACCAGCCTTATCAGTTCGACTTCTACGACGGCGGCGGCTTGGACGCCGCCTTCCTCGGGCTCGCCCAGGTCGATCGCGCCGGCAACCTCAATGTCAGCAAGTTCGGGCCGAAGCTTGCGGGTGCCGGCGGCTTCATCAACATCAGCCAGAACGCCAAGGAGGTCATTTTCGTCGGCACCTTCGGCGCGGGCAAGCAGCGCATCGCGGTGAAGGACGGCAAGCTCGTCATTCTCGACGAGGCCAAGTCGCGCAAGTTCGTAGGTAACGTCGAGCACGTCACCTTCAGCGGCCCGTTCGCCGCCGCGCGCAAGCAGCGCACGCTGTATGTCACCGAGCGCTGCGTGTTCGAGCTCAGGCCCGACGGGCTCGAGCTTACCGAAGTCGCGCCCGGCATCGACATCGAGCGCGACATTCTGCGCCTGATGGACTTCAAGCCGCTGATCCCGCGCGACCCGGCGCTGATGGACGATCGCATCTTCCGCGAAGGTCTGATGGATTTGCGCGAGCGCCTGCTCACCATCCCACTCGACCAGCGCTTCACGCTGGACGAGCAGCAGAACCTGTTCTTCGTCAATCTCGAGCGCTATCCGCTACGCAGCAAGGCCGAGATCGACACCATCGCTGGTATCGTCGAAGCCAGGCTCGCTCCGCTTGGCCGCCGGGTCTACGCCATCGTCAATTATGACAATTTTTCCATCCTGCCGGAGTTGATGGACGATTATTCGGCGATGGTGCGCAGCCTCGTCGATCGCTTCTATTCCGGCGTGTCGCGCTACACCACGTCGGGCTTCCTGCGCATCAAGCTCGGCGAAGCCCTGGAGAAGCGCGGCGTCGCGCCGCACATTTTCGAAAGCGCTGATGAGGCGCAGTCGGATCGGCGTCAGGCCGAGGGAGCCGGCGATGCGCGGCCAGCCCAAAAATGATGCATGCTCGAAAGGCCGACGCGCTCGGCCGGAAGGTTCAATTGCAATGTTCGTAGTGTTATGCAAATCGCTGTTGCCGAGAAACGTTAAATCAGGAGGGACCATCGTGCGTCGATCACTCATCATAACAACAACCATTCTCGGACTCGCTGCGGGCACCTCCGTGCAGGCCGACGATCTCAAGGTCGCGCTGATCTACGGCAAGACCGGTCCGCTCGAGGCCTACGCCAAGCAGACCGAGACCGGCCTGAAGATGGGCTTCGAATACGCCACCAAGGGCACGATGACCCTCGATGGCCGCAAGATCGTCATCATCACCAAGGACGACCAGGGCAAGCCGGATCTCTCGAAGGCCGCGCTCGCCGAAGCCTATCAGGACGACAAGGCCGACATCGCGATCGGCACGACCTCGTCGGCCGCGGCGCTCGCCATTCTCCCCGTCGCCGAGGAGAACAAGAAAATCCTGATCGTCGAGCCCGCCGTCGCGGACCAGATTACCGGCGAGAAGTGGAATCGCTACATCTTCCGCACCGCGCGCAACTCCTCGCAGGACGCGATCTCCAATGCGGTCGCGATCGGCAAGCAGGGCGTCACCGTCGCAACGCTGGCACAGGACTATGCGTTCGGCCGCGATGGCGTCGCCGCCTTCAAGGAGGCACTCGCCAAGACCGGCGCGACCCTCGCTGCCGAAGAATATGCCCCGACCTCGACCACCGACTTCACCGCAGTCGGCCAGCGCCTGTTCGACGCACTGAAGGACAAGCCGGGCCGCAAGGTCATCTGGGTGATCTGGGCCGGCGCCGGCAATCCGCTGGCCAAGCTGCAGGACATGGACCCGAAGCGCTACGGCATCGAGCTCTCCACCGGCGGCAACATCCTCCCGGCCCTCGCCGCCTATAAGGGCCTGCCCGGCATGGAAGGCGCGACCTATTATTTCTACGAGATCCCGAAGAACCCTGTGAACGACTGGCTCGTCGCCGAGCACCAGAAGCGCTTCAACGCGCCGCCGGACTTCTTCACTGCGGGCGGCTTTGCCGCCGCGATGTCCGTCGTCGCCGCCGTCACCAAGGCGAAGTCGACCGACAGCGAGAAGCTGATCACGGCGATGGAAGGCCTGGAGTTCGACACGCCGAAGGGCAAGATGGTGTTCCGGAAGGAAGACCATCAGGCGCTGCAGAGCATGTACGCCTTCAAGGTCAAGGTCGATCCGAACGTCGCCTGGGCCGTGCTCGAGCCGGTGCGCGAGCTGAAGATCGAGGACATGGACGTTCCGGTCAAGAACAAGCGCTGACGTTTCTTACTTCACCTCCCCCGCTTGCGGGGGAGGCCGGGAGAGGGCTCTCTCCCCTTGGGGGTTCTCGCGTGCGGAAATACCCTCTCCCCACCCCTCCCCCGCAAGCGGGGGAGGGAGCCCACTGTGATCGCGGATACTTCCTCATCTCATCATTTGCCAAACAATGACGCTCACCCTCGAAACTCGCGACCTCACCATCCGCTTCGGCGGCCATGTTGCGGTCAACAACGTGACCTGCACGTTCCGTCCGGGCGAGCTCACCGCGATCGTCGGGCCGAACGGCGCCGGCAAGACCACCTATTTCAATCTGATCTCGGGCCAGCTACGCGCCTCGAACGGCAGCATCCTGTTCGACGGCACCGACATCACCCAGCACTCCGCGCCGATGCGGACCCGCGCCGGCCTCGGGCGCGCCTTCCAGCTCACCAACCTCTTTCCAAACCTCACCGTGGAAGAGAACGTCCGCCTCGCAGTGCAGGCGGCGAACGGCACCCATTACGACATGCTGCGGCCCTGGATGGTGCGCCGCGACCTGATCGCCCGCGCCGACGCCATCCTCGACCAGGTCGCGCTCGGCAGCCGCCGCGGCGTCGCCGCGACCGCGCTGTCGCATGGCGACCAGCGCAAGCTCGAGGTCGCCCTGATGATCGCGCTGGAGCCAAAAGTCTTCATGTTCGACGAGCCGACCGCCGGCATGAGCATCGACGAGGTCCCGGTCGTCCTCAACCTGATCGCACAGCTCAAGCAGGACAGGAGCAAGATCATCCTGCTGGTCGAGCACAAGATGGACGTGGTGCGCTCGCTCGCCGACCGCATCATCGTGCTGCATAACGGGCAACTCGTCGCCGACGGCCCGCCTGCCGAGGTGATCGCCTCGCCGATCGTGCAGGAGGCCTATCTCGGCGTCGCGCCCAAGACAGCTGCAGGGAGCGCGGCATGACCGATCTTTTAAGGCTCTCCGGCGTCCACACCCATATCGGCCGCTATCACATCCTCCAGGGCATCGACCTCGCCGTCCCGCAGGGGCAGACCACGATGCTGCTCGGCCGCAACGGCGCCGGCAAGACCACGACGCTGCGCACCATCATGGGGCTGTGGCAAGCTTCATCGGGCGAGATCAGCCTCTCCGGCGATCGCATCGAGAGCCGTGCCACGCCCGACATCGCAAGGCTCGGTGTCGGATACGTTCCGGAGAGCATGGCGGTGTTCTCCGATCTCACCGTGAAGGAAAACCTGGTGCTGGCGGCGCGCGACGGGCCGCTGGACGACAAGCAGCTCGACTGGATTTTTGGTTTCTTCCCGGCGCTGCGGCGGTTCTGGCTGTCGCGGGCAGGAAGCCTCTCGGGCGGGCAGAAACAGATGCTCTCGATCGCGCGCGCCATCATCGAGCCGCGCAAGCTCTTGCTGATCGACGAACCGACCAAGGGGCTCGCGCCGGCGATCGTGATGGCGCTGATCGAGTGCCTGAAGGAGATCAAGCGCAAGGGCGCAACCATCCTCCTGGTCGAGCAGAATTTCTTTGCCGCCCGCGAGCTCGGCGACAACGTGCTCGTGATGGACAACGGCACCATCGTCCATCGCGGCGAGATGGCGGCGCTCGCCGCCGACGTGCCGCTGCAGGAGCGGCTGCTCGGCTTGAGCCTGGAGGCGCATCAGTGACTGACCTTGCCGCAACCGATCCGCTGCCGAAGCCGAAGCGCGACATCGCGCCGATCCTGCTGCCGGTCGCGCTCGCCCTCGTGACGATCCCCCTGATCGGCTCGCCCAGCACCTGGCTGACGCTGACCGCCGCGAGCCTCGCCATGGGCATGATGATCTTCATCATGGCCTCGGGCCTGACGCTGGTGTTCGGCCTGATGGACGTGCTCAATTTCGGCCACGGCGCCTTCATCGCCGTCGGTGCCTATGTCGCGACCCTGGTGCTGGCGCCGTTCGCAGCCTCCATTCAGGCGGATTCGCTCTGGATGAACCTCGCCGTGCTGGCGCCGGCCGCCCTGCTCTCGATGGCGGTGTCGGGCGCCCTTGGCCTCGTCGTCGAGCGCGTGCTGATCCTGCCGGTCTACGGCCAGCACCTGAAGCAGATCCTGATGACCACCGGCGGCCTGATCGTGGCCGAGCAGACGCTCTATGCGCTGTGGGGGCCGCAGATCATCCCGATGCCGCTACCGGCGTCGCTGCGCGGCTCCTTCATCCTCGGCGACGTCGCGATCGCCAAATACCGCGTGCTGGCGATGCTGATCGGCCTTGCCGTCTTCATCGCGATCCAGCTCGTGCTCAACCGCACCAAGCTCGGGCTCCTGATCCGCGCCGGCGTGGAGAACCGCGAGATGGTGGAAGCGCTCGGCTATCGCATCCGCCGGCTGTTCCTCGGCGTGTTCATGACGGGATCGGCGCTGGCCGGCCTCGGCGGCGTGATGTGGGCGCTCTATCGCGAGCAGGTCCATGCCTCCATGAGCGACGACCTCACCGTCTTGATCTTCATCGTCGTCATCATCGGCGGCTTGGGGTCGATCGGCGGCTGCTTCATCGGTGCGATCCTCGTGGCCATGGTTGCCAATTACGGCGGCTTCCTGGTGCCGAAACTCGCCCTCGTCTCCAACATCCTGCTGATGGTCGCCATTCTGATGTGGCGGCCGCGCGGCCTCTATGCGGTGACCAGCCGATGATGATCCTGTCAGGCGATCCGCCGCGTAGCCGGATCCTCACCGTCGTTCTGGTCGTCATCATCCTGGCGCTGGCGGCGACGCCGTTCCTGTTTCCGGGTGCCAAGGCATTGAACGTCGCCGCCAAGATCTGCGTCTTCGCCGCGCTGGTCGCCTCCTACGACCTCCTGCTCGGCTATACCGGCTCGGTGTCGTTCGCTCACACCATGTTCTACGGCATCGGCAGCTACGCGATCGCCATCGCGCTGTACGGGATGGGCCCGAACTGGGCGGCGGTCGCCACCGGCATCGTCGTCGGCCTACCGCTCGCGGCCCTGCTCGCGCTCGCCATCGGGCTGTTTTCGCTGCGGGTCGCCGCGATCTTCTTTGCCATGATCACGCTCGCGGTCGCCTCCGCCTTCCAGGTGCTGGCTTCGCAGCTGTCCTGGCTGACCGGCGGCGAGGACGGGCGCAGCTTTCAGCTGCCCGAGCTGCTCCGGCCCGGCACGGTGCTGATCCCAAAGAGCCTGGTCGGCTTCGAGGTCAACGGCCGGATCCTGACCTACTACCTGGTGTTCGCCATCTCGGCCCTGATGATCCTCGCACTGCTGCGCGTCGTGAACTCGCCGTTCGGGCGCGTGCTGCAGGCAATCCGCGAGAATCGCTTTCGCGCCGAGGCACTCGGCTTCCGCACGGTGTTCCACCTGACCTATGCCAACTGCATCGCCGCGCTGGTCGCCGCCAGTGCCGGCATCCTGAATGCGCTGTGGCTGCGCTATGCCGGTCCCGACACCTCGCTCAGCTTCTCGATCATGCTGGACATCCTGCTGATGGTCGTGATCGGCGGCATGGGCACGATCTACGGCGCGATCATCGGCGCCACCATCTTCATCCTCGCCCAGAACTATTTGCAGTCGCTGATGGGCGTCGCCTCCACGGCGGCGTCGGAGGCCGGCTTGCCGCTGCTGCCGGGGCTGCTGCATCCCGACCGCTGGCTGCTGTGGCTCGGCCTGCTGTTCATCGCCAGCGTCTACTTCTTCCCGACCGGCGTGGTCGGGCGGCTGCGTAATCCCGCTGGCGGCAAGAGCGCCGGCAGTTCGCATTAAGGCGCGATTAATGATGCAGTGCGGCGGTTGCTGTACCCGCCGCACAACCACGACGCGATTCCCGCTCTGCTGGATACGGACGCGACTGCGCAACTGGATTAATGCTTAGGTAACTGGCTTTCCTAAGGTTTAGGCCATTTGTGCGGTGTATTCGTGTTCCTCCAGGGAGGGGGAATGCGCCAGGTCTTTTCCACGGTGGCAGCCGGAATGTCTCTAGCCGCAAGGAACGGCTGGGAGGCCTTGGCGCGACGTGGTCCTGTCCTGTGGCTGATCCTGTGCGGCGTGTTGCTGGTCGCGGGCATCTTCGGTGTGACGGCCGTGGCCGTCGGTGAATTTCGCGAGCGCACACTGGCCAACCGCGAGCGCGAGCTGGAAAACACGGTCCAGCTGATCGCCCGGCATTTTGATCAGCAATTCGAGGACTCCGACTTCGTCGCTGCCGATCTGATCGGTCAGATGAGCCTGACGGAGATCACCTCGCCGACGATGTTCCGCGAGCGCATGTCCGGGGCTGCGGCGAACCAGATGCTGCGCAGCAAGATCAGCTCCGTGTCTTACCTCGGCGATATCGCGATCTACGATGCCGACGGCGAGCTGATCAACTGGTCGCGGGCCCAGCCCCTGCCCAAGATCAACGTTTCGTCGCGGGCCTACTTTCAGACATTCAAGACCAATCCGCAGTCCGAACCGGTGCTGCTGGAATCAGTCCGCAGCTTCATCATCAACAAATGGACCACGATCGTGGCGCGCCGCTTGAACGGCGCGGACGGCACCTTCCTCGGCGCGATGGTCCGCCGGATCGATCCGGACAGCTACCAGCATTATTTCGCATCGGTCGCGCTTGCCGAGGGCACGGCCATCTCGCTGTTCGATCGCGAAGGCAAGATGCTGGCGCGTTATCCGCATCATGAGGAGTTGATCGGACGGAGCTTCAAGGATGCACCGCTGATGCGGAAGGTGCTGACCAAGGGCGGTCAGCAGACGCTCCGCGTCAAGAGCCCGCTCGACGGCGAGGAGCGGCTCGGCTCAGCGGCGTCGCTGACGCATTTTCCGCTGGTCATCGTCGCCACCAACACGACAGTCGCGGCCCTCGCGGACTGGCGGCAGCAGACCGGCTTCATGGTCACGACCGCCGCGCTTTCGGCTGCCGTGATCGCGCTGATCCTATCTGATCATCCGCCTGATCAACCGGCAGAACCGCGAAGCGCAGGAACGGCTGGAAGCGGAGCGGCTGCGGCTCGACACCGCCTTGAACAACATGACGCAGGGGCTGATCCTCTACGACGCGAGCGGCACCATCGTCACCTGCAACCGACGCTACGCCGACATGTTCGGCCTCTCCCACGACGTCATCAAACCCGGCTGTCACATCCGCGAGGCGATGTATCATCGTCAGGAGCGCGGCGCGTTTGACGGCGACGTCGAGGAATTTTGCGCTGACGTGATGAGGGTCGTCGCCGAAGGCACGGTCTCCACGCGAATTCATCAACTGGCCAATGGCCGCGCCTTCCAGGTCATCAACACCCCGCTCGCCCAGGGCGGCTGGGTCGCGACGATCGAAGACATCACCGATCGCCGCCATCTGGAACAGGAGCGCGATCGCAACCACACCTTCCTGCGCGAGATCATCGACCATATTCCTTCGCGGATCACCGTGAAGGATGCCCGAACGCGGCGCTACCTCCTGGCCAACCAGGTGGCCGAGCAACAGCTCGGCGAAACGCCGGAGACGATCGTCGGCAAGAGCGCGTTCGACCTTTACCCGACGGAAGACGCCGAGATCATCACCCGGGACGACGACAAGCTGCTGCAATCGCCGAACGGCCTGTTCCTGGATGAGCACATCTGGAATACCCCGGCCACCGGCCGGCGCTATATCACCTCGACCCGGATCGGCATCCGCGACAAGTCCGGCGAGCCGCGCTACATCATCAATGTCGTCGAGGACGTCACCGAGCGGCGGCGCGCCCACGAGAAGATCGCGCATATGGCGCATTACGATGCGCTGACCGACCTGCCGAATCGCACCCTGTTCCGCGAACAGATCGAACGCGAGCTGGCGAAGGTCGCCGATGGCGCGCAGTTCGCGCTGCTCTACATCGACGTCGACGAATTCAAGGGCATCAACGATTCGCTCGGCCACCACGTCGGCGACGAGCTGTTGAAGGCGATCGCAGGCCGCCTCCGCGGCTGCCTCAAGCAGGACGATTTGATCGCGCGGCTCGGCGGCGACGAGTTCGCCGTGATCCAGACCGGTATCCAGTCCCCTGCCGACGTGCTGGCCTTCGTGACGCGAATCTACGAGGCGATTCGACAGCCCTATCACTGTCTCGGCCATCAGCTCTCCACCGACGCGAGCATCGGAATCGCGCTGGCGCCGCAGGACGGCACCGATCTCGACCAGCTCATCAAGAACGCCGATCTCGCGATGTACGGCGCCAAGGCCGAGGGGCGCCGCACCCACCGCTTCTTCGAGCCAGAGATGGATGCCTGCGCCAAGGCGCGCCTGAGCATGGAGCAGGATCTGCGGCAGGCCCTGGTGAACGGCGGCTTCGAGATTCACTATCAGCCGCTGGTCGACCTGCGCACCAACGACGTGGCGGGCTGCGAGGCATTGCTACGCTGGCGCCATCCCGAACGCGGCATGGTCTCGCCGGCCGAGTTCATTCCCGTCGCCGAGGACACCGGCCTGATCAACGAGCTCGGCGACTGGGTGCTGCGCATGGCCTGCAACGAGGCCGCGACCTGGCCGACGCATATCCGCGTCGCGGTCAACGTGTCGCCGGTGCAGCTCAAATGCGACACGCTGGCGCTGCGGATCGCCGGCGCACTCGCCGCCTCCGGGCTGGACCCGCGCCGGCTCGAGCTCGAGATCACCGAGGCCGTGCTGATCCGCGACGACGAAGCAGCGCTCTCGATCCTGCACCAGCTCCGCTCGATCGGCGTACGCATCGCGCTCGACGATTTCGGCACCGGCTACTCCTCGCTCAGCTATCTCAAGCGCTTCCCGTTCGACAAGATCAAGATCGATCGCTGCTTCGTCGCCGACATCGCGGAGACGAGCGGTGCACCCGTGATCGTGCAGGCGGTGGTGAACATCGCGGCCGCCAGCAGTATGACCACGGTCGCCGAGGGCGTCGAGACCGAGGCGCAGCGCGAGATGCTGCGCGCGCTCGGCTGCACGCAGATGCAGGGCTATCTGTTCAGCCCGCCGAAGCCGGCCAGCGAGGTGCGGAAACTGTTCGGCTCGGGCAATGGCTTGCCCGGAGCCTTGCCGGTGGCGGCGGTGGCCTGATGACGAAATCTATGAAGTCGCCGAGCAAGACGTCGGCCAAGTCTTCGCGCAAGTCTTCGCGCAAGCCTTCGGCGAAGATTTCGGCCAAGACGGTCGACGTCGCGGATTCCTATGCCGTGCGGCTGATGCAGCATCTGGTGGTGCCGACCTTCGTGATCGATCCCAAGCGCCGCGTCGTGATCTGGAACAGGGCCTGCGAGCGGTTGACCGGCCTCGCCGCATCCGAGGTGATCGGCACCAACAAGCACTGGCAGGCCTTCTACGAGACGAGACGCCCCTGCCTTGCCGATCTCGTCGCGCTCGACCGGCCCGAGCGGCTTCCGGAGTTCTATTCGGAATACGCCGCGCGCGGCCATAACGGGCTGGGCTTTTCCGCGGAAAACTGGTGCACGATGCCGAAGCTCGGCAGCCAGCTCTATCTCGCCATCGACGCCGGACCGATCCACGACGAGGCCGGCCATCTGATCGCCGTGGTGGAGACGCTGCGCGACCTCACCGACCAGAAGCGCGCCGAGATGGCGCTGAAGGAGCTCGCCACCAAGGATGGGTTGACCGGTCTGTCGAACCGCCGCTCGTTCGACCAGATGCTGATGACCGAATGGGCCCGCGCCCAGCGCACGCAGAAGCCGCTGGCGCTGCTGTTCGTCGACGTCGATCATTTCAAGCTGTTCAACGACCACCACGGCCACCAGATCGGCGACGAATGCCTGCGCGCGGTCGCTTCGGTGGTCAGCCGGCATGCCGTGCGCCCGCTCGATCTCGCCAGCCGCTATGGCGGCGAGGAGTTCGCGCTGATCCTGCCGGACATGGATTGCGATACCGCCTGCGTAATCGCCGATGAGATCCGCTGCGCCGTCATCGCCTTGCGGATCGCCCATGGCGCCATCGGCGCCGGCGACCACGTCACCCTCAGCGTCGGGGTCGCCAGCCACATTCCCGGCGGCGCCGATGGCGGGCCCGACCGGCTGCTGGGCGCGGCCGACGAGGCGCTCTATGTGGCCAAACGCCTCGGCCGCAACCGCGTCATTTGCGCCGAAAGGGTGCTCGCCGAATTCGCAAGCCTCGGTAGGGAGGCCGCAGCGGTTCCGGCCCCTTTCCGGCGCAAAACCGCTTAAAGCGCAATGTGGCGAGAACCGGTTGCCCGCCCCGCGCCAATCGGCTAAATGAGCGAGCACTGCACCCGTAGCTCAGCTGGATAGAGCGTTGCCCTCCGAAGGCAAAGGTCACACGTTCGAATCGTGTCGGGTGCGCCACTTCGGTACAAAACTGGGCACTCCAAAACCTGCCGTTTTTGCGCCGGACGCAGCGACAAGGGTGCACAAGAGCACGCTTTTCGATCCCATGATGCGAACCTCTTTCGCGTCCACTTCGACCCGCTGGGCCAGGGCGCGCAGATGGTCGCGGCGGTAACCGCCCGCCTCAGTTCGCATCCGCCTGCGGGCCTGGCTGGCGAAGGTCTTGAGTGCTTGGGGTGTGATGCTTGGCCCAGCCCGATCAAGCGCGCCCTCGGCCCGCTCTGCGTCAGCACGGGCCTGATCCCGGATGCCCTTCAGCTCGGTCACGCGCTCCTTGAGCAGCGGATCGGAGACGTCAGCGACGCCGTTCTCGATGGCGTCGTAGAGGCGCTTAAGTTTGGCTTCTGCCTCGGACGCCCGCTTGCGCAATTCGGCAATATGCGCCGTTCGGCGTTCGGCGCGCTCCTTCCGGCGATAGAGAACGGCCGACAGGACTTCCTCGAGACGTTTGGGCTGTAAGAGGCGCTGCTCAATGTGCTCGGCCACCACACTGTCGAGCTTTTCCATGGGAACGGTGCGGCCCTTGCAACCGGTCTCGCCCTGCCGGGACTTGGTCGAGCAAGTGTAATACTTGTATCTCCCGCTCTTTCCGGTCCTCAGCGTCATCGCCCCGCTGCAGGCAGCGCAAAAGCAGATGCCGGTAAGGAGGGTTGGGCCGCTGACGATGCGCGGCGCGGTCAGTGCCGGGCAGCGTGTTTTGAGCAGCGTCTGCACCGCCTCGAACTCCGCGGCCTCGATGATCGGCGGCACCGCCATTTCGACGATCTCCGCCTCTGGTTTGCACTCGCGCGTTTTCCAATATTTGGTGTTGAATCGGTGGCGTCGGACATACGTGGTTCGCGTCAGTACCTTGTGCACGGCATCGACGCCCCAGCGTCCGCCGTCGCGCGTTCGGATGCCGGATTCGTTCAGATGCTTGGCGATCGATTTGACGCCCATCGACCCGGAGGAGCCGTTTCCCTCCCGCGCCAGGCGATAGATCAGCCGCACGGTCTCGGCTTGGATGGGATCAATTTCCAGCGTCTTCTTGATGCGATGGCCGCGCTGCTCGGCGGCTTCAACGACGCGGTAGCCGATCGGCGGCAGCGCGCCATTCCAGAAGCCTTGCCGCGCGTTCTCCTTCATCGCCCGCAGCGTGTGCTTCGCGTTCTCCTTGGACTGGTACTCGTCGAACAGCGCCATGATCTGGCGGATCATGTTGCTCATCGGATCGTCACCGAGTTCCTGGGTGATCGACACCAGACGCACGCCGTTCTTGGCGAGCCGGCGAACATAAAACTCAAGCTGGAACTGGTCCCGGAAGAAGCGACTGAAGCTATGCACCAGGATCGCCTCGAACGCCGGCGGCTTGACCGTCGCCGCGTCGATCATGCGCTGGAGCTCCGGCCGCCGATCGTCGGTCGCGGACGCGCCTGGCTCGACATAGTCGGCGACGATCTCCCAGCCGCGCGACGCGCAATAACCCTTCGCCTGACGACGCTGGTCCGGGATGGAGAGATCGCTGTCGGCCTGCCGTCCCGTTGAGACCCGCAAGTAGAGCGCCGCCCGAACCGTTACAGCCATGGTGATGTCCCCTTCAGCAGTCTCCAAGTAGCTCGTCGAACAGTTCGCCGAACCAAGCCTCGAAGACGGCGATCTCGGCTTCAGTAACCGGCACGTCTTCCGGCCAGTCATCCGTCACCGTCCATGTCACAGAAGTGCGCTTTGCTCGTCGCGGGCTAGGACGAGCGGGCGCCACTGCATAGTCGTAGAGATCGTCGCATTGCGCGTTGGTCGACACGCGCCGCTGCGATTCTTGAGAGCGAGCCATGGCGCGATTGTGGCAAGCCTGGTCGATCCACTGAACAACCGAAGTGCGCGCCACATCACGCTGTGGTGCTCCGACCTTGCGCTCCGTCTGCCGCGTGAGCGTAATCGCACACAGCAAGCCTTGATCGGATGGCAGCAAAGAGCCGGGCCAGCGGGGCGCAGTCAAGGCCGCAAGCCGGCGGAGCCGGTCGCGCGAGGCGCGGGCCTTGGCGGTGTTCCGTTGGTCCGGCAGCAGTCTCCCATGCGATCATGGCGGACATCCATGCCGAGCATGCGCGACTAGACGCTATGCTGCGAACGATGGCGCTCGGAATGTTGATTTTGATTGCTTTCTCGGGTCGAGCGGCACCAGGCCGTCTCATATGGTGCCGCTGCAGTGCCATCCAAAACAATGTGCAGACAAACACTTACGACCCCCCAACGGCCCGGAGCGACACCGTCGCTTTTATCTAGCCGTCCTAATCGGTCGCGCTCTGCGTCCCGTCAAGACAGGCGCGCGGCACCCGGTTGGTAATGTCGGGCATCGTCGACGGCGGACGAGAAGGCGGACGTGGAAATGTCACGCGAATGCCCTTGAGCGGGCCAACGGAGTTTCATCTTTTGTCTCCGCAACGCGGTGAACGTAGTCATTGCCCAGCAGTGCCATTACGGATAGGGCAATTGTGTTCTGGAGGCGTAGGAGGCGGCTCATGTCGCGTGATAAGAAGGCCCTTCAAATACTTCTTGACACCCATTGGTCGCCAAAGGGTTGGAAGCGAGACAAAGCGATCGAACCCGCCGATTTCGAGTGCGCTCGGCAGGCTGGTTACATGTTCGATCCCGTTGCGGTAACCCACGACGACATCGTCGCACGGCTGCTCACTATTCGTAACCGCGTAAGCCTAGAACAGGTAACAGACGCCTTTCTGGCCAGCCTCAGCACACGTCGGCTTGAGTTGCGCTCAGCGCTCGGCAGCTACTCCTTCGCCGCACACTTCCCGGATCATCGACTTGTCGAACAGGCCCGCGGTCAAATGCCGAGCGGCCGGCTGCATTGTCGCCTCTGTGGCCGTTACGGCCATTCCGCCGCAGAGCAGGAAGACCTCAACGTCCTGAGTTTCGAGAGATGGAAATGGGGCGGCGTTCGTCATCTAGATCCACTGTATTGCTGGTTCGACCTAACGCAATTCGAGAAAGCCAGTTTGGCTGCGCCGACACAGGAGGACTATTCGATCCTCGCCCGAATCGTCGAAATAGTGTCTGGCCTGCCTCCGAAAGCGAAGCCGAATGAGCTAGAGAAGCGCATCAGCAAGGTGATCAAGTCTAACGGCTCGGAGCGGCGCGTGCTCATCGAAATTCTTGGGTATTGCGGTGTTCTCAAACCGGCAGGCCGCTGCGGTTTTTTGCAAGCATTTACGTCAAATGAGCTTAGAGACCGGCCTCCCGATCACACCAATGACTGGAACTATCCAGTCATCTGGTGGCAAGGCGCAGATGGCGTTGACAAAGATGCGCTCAATCGCCTTTTCCCGAAAATTGCAGCCGTGGTCTAAAGCCAAATCCTCGATATCTGCTTCTCGCATATCACGTCGATCGGGGCATTGATCGAAACGGCCGCTGTCAAGGGATGACCGGACACCCGGCGAAATCGGGGAATAGCGCCCGCGAGGCGTAGCGCAGGATCGCAGGCCGTCGCTGTTTTGCCGATTGGAGCGCGTGGCGGATTGCGGCATCATAGGGGAATAGCGAAGCAATAGTGCCCATCTTCATCGGCCGTGGCGCGCCACGTCGGTACAAAACTGGTGATGTTAAGGACGCGCGCGGGCGTTTTCGCGGGCGCTGCGCCCTCGCCGGCGAGATGATTGGTCGTACCGTTCCCCGACGCCCCGACATTGATCGCGCCGGACTTCGCCTTCGCGAGCGCGATCAGCTCCTTCACGTCCTCGCGGCGGCCTGCGGCGACGGAATGGGCGAACCGATCGGAGAGGCAACGTCGTCCGGTACCAGTCCTGGTCCCTGGATCAGCTCGACCACAGGCGGAACGGGATGACTTTCCTTACGCCTGAGGGCGAGCAGGGCGGCAGAGACAACGTAGAGGGCGACGCCCAACGCATATGTCGAGGCGATGCCGAACAGGATGGAAAGGGTCACGCCCAGCACCGAGGCTAGCATCGAGGTAATGCCGTTGGCGCTCCAAAGGAACGGAAGTATTTCCGAGTGCCGGCGCCAGATGCTTAAGCCGAGCGGGAACATCATGCCCATGCAGAACGCCGGCGGCGCTAACAAGGAGACGGAGATCAGTATCCGGATGTCGGTCGCTTCCGACCGCGCCCAGATGCTCACCAGCGGTGTAAGGAAGCCCGCCACGGTGAGCGTGACGAGGAGAGCAGCCACCCGGCCGAGCACTACGCCGCGATGAGGGGTTAGCGCACCAACCGTCGCACTGCCGATACCGCTGAAGATGAGAATGGTGAAGAGAACGACGCTCAATCCGTAAACGGGATGTCCGAGAAAGACCATTAACCGCTGCATCTGCGACACTTCGATCAGCATAAATCCGAGGCCGATCGCGCTGAAATAGACCACCGGCGGCGTCAGTCTCGATGGCGGCATCTGTCGTGCCAGACGCACAAACGGAACGACGATATAATATGCGCAGGCGCCGAGCGCGACACCGAGCACCAGCAAGATCATGCTGGTGGCCACATTGTTGTTCGTGACGGTGGACGACGGTTTGGTGATGAAATTCGTAAAGCGCTGCGTGAAGAAGAAGAACGGACTATCGTCGGTCGAAGCGGTGATATTCTCCGGCAATGACGCCAAGAAAGCAGGGCCTGCGTTGCCGGAGAGCAATTTAGAAGTGATGGCGTCGAAAGCGACGTCGGGTGCCAGGATGATCTTGAAGCCCTGTGCAGCAAGTCTTACCCGCGCGCTTTGCCATTCGGCGTCCGTGAGGGCGTCGGGTCGGGTGATGACGGTCACGACAGGACCAGCGTTGACGGCGATCACATGCCGCGCGAGTTCGCCCACGGGTACACCGTGCCGCTGTAGTGCGTCGGCGGCGATCGCCACAAGCCGGTAAAATTCTCCGCTATGATCCGTGGGATCGTACCAACGCGAGATCGACAGCAGCCCGCCGGGCTTCAAGGCACGGTAGAAGTCGCCCCAGGCCTCCACGGTATAGAGGCGATTTTCCGTCAGCGTCAGCCCGCCGGCGGCCGTGGCGGCCCAGGTGTCGATCAGCGAAATCTGGACGAGATCATACCGATCGGAAGAATGATTGATGTAGCTGCGTGCTTCGGCGTTCACCAGCTTCACACCCGGCTGACGATCAAGATGGCCGGAGAATTCGGCGAATTTGTCGGTCAGGACCTCGAAAATGGCGGGGTTGATCTCGATTCCGCGGATGCGCTTCGCGCCAAACAAAAGTGCAGAAAGGATGTCGCGCCCGCCGCCGACGCCGATGACAGCCACGTCTGTTGGCGGCTGAACTAGGTAGGCCGCATTGATAACGTCGTCTTTCAGATAGGACAGCTTGTCGAGATCGCCGTCGTGCCGGGTGATGACGGTAGCCGCGTCGGAGTCGATATCCAGATAGTTCTGGTCGATCTTTACCTTGGGATCGCGGGCAAAGCCCCAGCCGAACGGAGCTGTCTCTCCGAGCGGCCTCACTCGTACACGGGAATATGTGTTCCAGCGCTCGAACAGTGTCCCGGTCTCCTCCCGCCCCTTGGCCCAGAACACTCCAAGGTGACTTTTGCCAGCAACATGAAGACCAGTGTGCAGGGCGGCCGTAGTCGCCAGCGTCAGCGCGACTACACCGCTCAGTCGCCGGCTGCCGACATCGCCGCCGCTGCGGACCACCATCCAGCCCGCACCTGCGGCAAAGGCACCGAGCCACAACGTGGCGCTGACGGGATCGACGACGAGCAAAGCGAAGATGATGCCGAGGCATCCGAACGCGGCCCCGGTCAGATCCGCGGCATAGAGCCAGCCACCGGCATACGGAAGACGCGTGAGCAGCAGCGTGATGCAGATGCCGCTTTCGCTGAAGGGGATCACGAATGCCAGGGCCGCAAGCGCGAGAGCGCCCTGCGCGAGGACTGCAGGAATCACGAGAGGCACGCAGAGGAAGGCGACCATCGCGCCAACACCCGAGACTGCGAACCACGAGGCGTGGCGTGCGAACTCGGGGCCCACTGCCTCGGGCCCGTAACGCTCGGCGTTGTTGTAGACCTCCATCGCGCCGCGCGTCAGTCCGAGCATCGCAAGCGAAATGGCCGCGAACGCGAAGTGGTAGTATAGCATCACGCTAAAAAAGCGCGTGATCAGGATCTGGAAAGAGAGAGTAGCGCAGGCCAAGACAAAAATTGCAAAATAGTAGCTGCCTGGAATCCTGAGACTTGCCGGCACAGCATTCACCCTTAGTTGGTCATCGGCGAAAAATTAGATCCGTTCTGGCCAACACTGGACAGCGTTTCCTAACATCTGGTTGCTTGTTTGGGCGCCTTACAACTTTTAGGAGAATGTCTTCTTAACGGTCTCTAAAGGCTTGGCGAAAATCGTGCCGAGTTAACGGACTGTGCCGTGCGGCTTTTCAAACTAAGCGACCGTAACTCGGAAACAGGTCCGTGCCCTAAACATTCTTGACGAGCGGGGAAGATAGCGATGCCTCTTCTTGGCCCACCGCGCTGTTCCCGAGATTGATCGAAATGGCCGCAACCGCGAAATCGGGAGACAACAGCCTATCAGGCGTAGCGCAAGATCGCAGTCCGTCGCTGGTCATCGGGCGTGATCGCGTCGCCGGCCGCCGCGTCATAGTGCTACGGCGAAGCAATAGTGCCCATCTTCATCGGCCGTGGCGCGCCAGTCCTACGGCCGTTTCAGGCCAACGCTCACGTCAGCATCGCGACAATCGTCTGGAGCTGGTCCGAGGCGGACGAGACCAGTCCGTCATATGAGGTCTGGCCGTGTGCGGCGGCGTTCAGGATGCATTCGGCCACGGCCGCTTTCAGGCCGAACACCGATTGATGGGCCGGTACGCTCGCCATCACGGTCTCCAGCGCTTGACGCATCGTGTGAATGAGCTCGGAGCTGTATTGCATTGGCTGTCCTCCGTGCGCTCATATTAGGTCGCGTGACCATGCTTGCCACTCACAAGCCTGAGATTGTTCTTTGAACTGGTCGAGACTGAATGTCTCAATTCAAACGCCAGATGGCCGCATTGAGCACGCCGGCAAACGCGACCCAGGCTGCGTAGGGCACGAACAATGCGGCGGCCAGCCTGTCTCGTGATGCCTCGAGACCGATATAGGTCGCGATCGCGACGAACAGGCCGATGAGAATGACGAGCGCAGCGCCGATCTGGTGCATCGTGAACATCACCGGCGACCAGGCGAAGTTGAGCGCCAGTTGCGCAGCCCAGGCCATCATCGCTTTGCCCCCGGCTTCACGGCGAAAGGTCCGCCAGCCCGCGATGGCGATCATGATGTAGAGCAGGGTCCAGGCCACCGGGAACGCCCAGTTCGGTGGCACGAACGCCGGTTTGGCGAGGCCGGCATACCAGTCTCCGGGGAGATTGGTTGCGCCGATCAGCCAGCCCGTGCCGACCACGCCCACCACGAACAACAACAGCTGCAGCATCCATCACCTCGCGCATTTCATCGCGCAATTGTATCATCTGTTCATGAGCGAATCCGACACGGTGACCGGCGAAGCCTCGCCCGTCCGCAAGATCATCCATATCGACATGGATGCCTTCTATGCGTCGGTGGAGCAGCGCGACAATCCGGAGCTGCGCGGCAAGCCGGTCGCGGTCGGAGGCTCCGCGGAACGCGGCGTCGTCGCGGCCGCCAGCTACGAGGCGCGCCAGTTCGGCGTTCGCTCCGCGATGCCGTCGGTCACTGCGAAGCGGCAGTGCCCCGATCTGATCTTCGTCAAGCCGCGTTTCGAGGTCTACAAGGCGATCTCCAGGCAGATCCGCGATATCTTTGCCGAGCACACGCCCATCATCGAACCCTTGTCGCTCGACGAGGCCTATCTCGATGTGACAGAGAACCTGCAAGGAATCCCGCTGGCGCGCGACATCGCGCTGAAGATCCGCGGGAAGATCAAGGCCGAGACTGACCTCAACGCGTCGGCGGGCATCTCCTACAACAAGTTTCTGGCCAAGCTCGCCTCCGATCATCGCAAGCCCAACGGCCAGTTCGTGATCTCGCCGGAGATGGGACCGGCTTTCGTCGAGACGCTGCCGGTCGGCAGGTTCCACGGCATAGGCCCGGCGACGGCTGCGAAGATGAACGCGCTCGGCCTGTTCACCGGTCTCGACATTCGCAACCAGACGCTGGAGTTCATGAATGCGAATTTCGGCAAGTCAGGTGCGTACTATTACTGGATCTCACGCGGCGTCGACGATCGGCCGGTCCGGGCCAACCGGATCCGCAAGTCCATCGGCGCGGAGACCACGTTCTCGACCGACCTTGCCGAATATGACGCGCTCGCCGCGGAGCTAAGACCTCTCGTCGACAAGGTCTGGCGGCATTGCGAGGCGACCGGCAATCGCGGCCGCACCGTCACGCTGAAGATCAAGTTTGCCGACTTCGAGATCATCACACGCAGCAGGTCTGTCGCAGCGGCCGTCGCGGGGCGGGACGATCTGGAGCGGCTGGCGTGCGGCCTGCTCGAAGTCGAGATGCCATTGCCCAAGCGCGTCAGGCTGCTGGGTGTCTCGCTGTCCGCGCTCCAGATCGGGGACGAGGCGGAGCCGCAGCTGACCTTGGGCATTTGAACGGGGCCGCCAGGCCCTCGGCGAACGCGACATCTTTATCCGCGACGCGGCTCAAAACCTGTCGTAGAGACACCAAAACACGGTTTTTCGCGATTGATGCTGGAATGCTTGCTCTATTGATACGCCTCGGTTTGCGCTTCGAAGACCGCATCGAGGAGCGCCGGTTTGTCGACCAATACGTCCGAGGCAGTCTCGGGTGGACGCAGATCGCGATGCTGCTCGGCGCCGCCACCTATGCCGGCTACACCCTCTGGGATTGGGTGCTCTATCCCGAAGTCGTTCCAACCACGTTGGCCATCCGTGGCGGCACCGCCCTGTTCGTGCTGCTCCCGCTGACCGCGTTACTGTCACGGCGCTTGATGAAGCCATGGGCGGAGACGATTTTCCTCGTCTACTGCGTCATTCCCGGCTGCATCCTTCCGAGCATCTATCTCGTCCTGCCGTCGGGCTTCACCTTTGCCGCCCCCGGCATGATGATGATCATTCTGTTCGTCTCGACCATGCTGCCATTGCGGATCGGCTCGCTGGCGATTTTCTGCCTGTTGTCGTGGCTGGCGCTGCTGGTCGCCGAGACGTTCGCACCGACGATGCCGATCGGCCTGCGATTCATCAATCATTCTCTCGTCGGCAACGCCTACGCATTGTCGCTCTACGCCGTGGCCGCGCGCGAATACCGGGCGCGAAAGCAATTCCGAACGTCGGAGGCGCTGCAGCGGGAAAAGGAACGCTCGGAGAAATCGCTGCGCGATCTGCGCGCGACCCAGGAACATCTGGTGCAGGCAGAAAAACTCGCCTCGCTCGGTCGATTGGTGGCCGGTGTCGCGCACGAGGTCAGCACCCCGCTTGGCCTCGCCCTGACGACCTCGACCACCATGCAGACCGATCTGCAGACAATGGCCGACGCATTGGGCGGAGCGTCGGTCCGGCGATCCGATCTGACCAAGGGAATTGACAGGCTCAAGCAGGGGCTCGACCTGACCTTCGACAACCTGCATCGCGCATCCGAGATGGTGCACAGCTTCAGGCAGGTCGCAGTCCACCAGGCCGATGAAGACCGGCGCATCTTCGAGCTCAAGGATTGGCTGGCTGAGCTGATGTCCAAGCTTGGGCCGCTGCTATCGCACCATGCTCTGGCGGTCGACGTCCAATGCCCGGCGGGCATCACGCTCAACACTTACCCCGGAGCGCTCGCCCAGGTGATCAGCAATCTCGCCCTCAATACCGCAGGGCATGCGTACCCGGACAAGAGAGGCGGCAGATTCGCAATCACCGTCAGCCAGCCCGACGCGAAACGGGTCCGGCTGGTCTGCGCCGACGACGGAGTTGGGATACCCCAGGAATTACAGGCGCAGATCTTCGATCCGTTCGTCACGACCGGTCGTGAGAGTGGACATGCCGGCCTCGGGCTGCACATCGCATTCAATTTGGTGGCCTCGTCGCTGAACGGGCGCCTGCGACTTGAGAGCAGGGCGGGGCCAGGGACTCAGATCGCGATCGAGATTCCGATCGAAGCATGATGCTGCGGCTCCTGGAGCCGCCTCACAAGGCGGCACGCGGCCGATGGTGACGGGATTTTCAGGCCCCGTCACCGATGGAATTCGACCCGCTCGGGGCAATCAATGCCTCACGTGCTCGAACACCACGATCACGCCGGTCGGCTCGGGCTCGTGCGCCATCAGGCGCGTCAGGTCGGAATCGCCCCAATCGGCGAGGCTGACGACTTCGCCGCTCTGGCGGTCGGCACCGAGCGATGGTGTGGGCTCGAGGACCTTGAGGCCCATTTCGTCGACGAAGAAGGTATGCTCGCCGAACATGCTGTTGAGTTGCGGCATGGCCGGGTGTTCGTCGGGCAGCACCTGAGCGCCGAGTTGGTTGACGGTCTGCTTCACCTGTTCGGATGTGAGCTTCATGAGCTGCTCCGTTTCTGTGTCCGGTTTCGTTGGCCAGGGCGGGAGCACGCGTTCCCTGCGCCTTTGTCCGCCTGGCTCGACTCCGAACAGGTGCTGCGCTCAAATGTTCCCGAGAAATGTATTTCGTGATCGGGCGCTGCATCTGCCGCGCTCGCGGCACGAGATCGCCACAGGATGCACACGATTTATCGGGGGACCTGCTACGCGCTGCGGCTTTCACCGACCGAGAGCGCGCAGATGCGTGACAGATATGTGTAGGGCAGGCCGGTCTCCTCGGCCCAGGCATTGAACTGCGCCTGCACCTTGGCGAGATCCCGCTTCGACTTGACCTCTTCGGCAATGTCGAGACCGGCATCGCGCAGGCAAGCCACCACGTCTGCGGAGGTCACAAAACCGTCCCACCCGACGAAGCGCAGCAGCATCTGCCCGGTATTGCCGCCGAGCCGGCTGCCGCGCTTGGTCATGAGATCGAGCAGGCCGATCTCGTCGGACGACGGCCACTTCGCCAGAAACTTGCCGAAGCTGCCGTGCTCCTTCGCGATCTCCTGCACGAAGGCAGCGTTGTCGCGCACCGACATGATCTTGGCACCATTGCGCACGATGCGCGCATCGCGCAGCAGGCCTTCCCAATAATCCTCGGGCTGGAAGCTGAGCTTGGCCGGCTGGAAACGCAGGAAAGCGTCTTCAAATCCGTCCCATTTCGTCTCGATCACGCTCCAGGCAAAGCCGGCGCAGAACACACGCTTCGTCATCTCCGCCAGGATGCGATCGTCGCCGAGCTTCGCCAGACGCTTCAGGTCCGGCTTCGCCGGCATCAGCTTTTCCAGGGCCTTGGGTCCGCCCTTGCGTTTCTCGGCGCGGGCGCGAATGGTCTTGAAGGAGGTCATGCGGACATCCGCGTTGATGAATCGTCAAGACACCAGAATTGGCCCAAGAGGTCCAGCACCGCGGAGGTGAAGTCCGTGATGCCGGCGCGCCAGGCGCACGTGGTCGGGGTCCTCGGCCAAGGACGTCGCCGCCCGGATGAGGGCGCGGGTGGATAGCGGTTGATTTCATCTCAAAGTTGCTATTGGATGCCGCGGCCAATGAAGCGGCCCAGTCACCGCCTCGCTGGACTGTGGTTTATCTGCGCAATCCCGGTTGCACCCCCGCTCGCCTCGTTATCCAGACTGAGCAGAGCGACGAGCGGCGTCGCGATCCAATAATGTGACCTATTCTTGCAATGTCCTTTGTCTCCGTGGCGTTCCTCGGTCTGGTGCCCGCGACCTTCCTGCTCTATCACGCCACCTCCCGGCTCGCGGTCCAGAATGTCATCATCCTGGCGGCAAGCTACGTCTTTTATGGCTGGTGGGACTGGCGTTTTCTGCCGCTGCTGGTCGGAATTTCCGTCGTCAACTATGCTGCAGCGATTCTGATCGCCGCGACCCCTCACGAGCACACCCGAAAGCTTCTGGTCTTTTCCGCGGTCGCAGTGGCGATCATCGTCCTCGCGATATTCAAGTATTTCAGCTTCTTCATCGATTCGTTCGTGACGATTGCCCAACGCGCGGGTCTCAATCCGAACCTGCCGACGATGCGCATCATCCTGCCGCTGGGCATATCCTTTATCACCTTCCAGGGCATCGCCTATGTGGTGGACGTCTATCGCGGCAAGCATGTTGCGGAGAGAGACCTGGTCAAGTTTCTCGCCTTCAAGGCGTTCTTCCCGCAACTCGTGGCGGGACCGATCGAAAGAGCCAGCAATCTCCTGGACCAATTTTCGAAGCCTCGACAATTCACGGCTGACCATGCCGATCGCGCACTCTGGCTGCTGATCTACGGCTACGCCATGAAGGTCGTGGTGGCGGACAGTTTGGCCGTGATCGTCGACACGCTCTTCATTCCGGATCAACCCTTTGGCTGGTCGGTCGTGCTCGCCACGATCGCCTTCGGCATCCAGATCTACGCCGATTTCAACGGATATAGCCTGATCGCAAAAGGCGTCGCGCTGCTGTTCGGCTTCGAGCTGACGTGGAATTTCCGCTACCCCTACTGGTCGGTATCGATCAGCGAATTCTGGCGGCGCTGGCACATCAGCCTCAGCACATGGCTCCGGGACTATTTGTACATCACGCTCGGCGGAAACCGTCGTGGCGAGACCATCACGAACCGGAATTTGATGCTGACCATGGCTTTGGGGGGCCTCTGGCACGGCGCGTCGTGGACGTTCGTTCTCTGGGGACTGCTTCATGGAACCGTGCTTGCGCTGTGGCGCAAATTGCCCGGCGGAGACGAGCCCCCTTCGGGGGTCGCCCGCGGCGCCGGCTGGGCCGTCACCATGCTGGTCGTATTCGTCGGCTGGTTCCTGTTTCGAGCGGCAAACTGGAATTTGCTGATGGGCATGCTCAGTGCGCTCAAGAACTGGGAATGGGCCCCGGTGCACAGCGCCGTCGCAGTCGCGATTCTATCGCTGTCAGCCCCACTGATGCTGCTGGAATGGCAATTGCAGTCGCGCGGGGATTATTTCCTGATTCGCCGACCTGCTTGGATGAGGTATCCACTGTTTGCAGCCTTGGCGGCTGTGACTATCGCGGCGTCCGGGCACGTCAACGCAACCTTCATCTATTTTCAGTTCTAGGCCATGCAGAACCGCACGATTCAGGCGATCGGAAAGTGGCCGCTGACCCATGCGCTTCAGCTCGTCGCGCGCAAATTCGTTCCGGTCGTCGCCTTGACGGCTCTCATCCTCGGAGTCGCGAATTTGATTTATCAGCAGGGCAACTATCAATGGTCTCGCGGGATCGAGACCTACATCGTCCTCGAGCAGATCAGGCGTTCGGAGCGGCTGCCTGCATCCGATCTCGCCTTTCTCGGCGACAGCTCTTGCCTGTTTGGGGTTCACGTCCCGACCTTGTTACGCACGTTTCCGGGATCCGACGTCGAGTCGTTCTGCACCATCGGCTTCGTTGGGCCGGATGGCTACGCCGCCATGCTTGACAAGATGATCGCCCGCGGACGCCAGCCCAAGAAACTCATTCTGGTGTTCAATCCGATCCAGTTCCAGCGCGATCCGAGATGGAATGAGTGGCCGACCTTCATCAGGACCGACCGTTTCGAAGTTCCTTCCAGCCTGACGTTTCCGGCCGGCGGTCTCGAATACATCCGACTGCTGATGGAGCGAGCCGTGTACACCCCGCTTCCAGGCGCCTATGGGATTTATTACGGCGGCAAGGACCAGTTCATTTCGACCATATGGAGGGAGCACGGTAGCGCCATCGAGCCCAACCGAATGCTTGATATTCCTTCGCTGGAGGCATTCAAGGCCACGCTGCCCGCTCACGTTCTTCTCAAGCCGCTCCCCGCATCAAAGCCGTTCGTGATGAACGCGGAATTCGAAAAGGCGCTCGACTCCCTGTCCATAACGCTTTCGAAGCTCGACCGGACGAAGGTTTATCTCGTGATCTCGCCGGTCAATTCCGTCAATGCTCAGGGCGGTCCGCAAAGCTTCCACACCGAGGCAGGTCAGAGGATTGCGGCTCGACTTGGCCTCGATCAATCGCAGTTTCTGGATACGCCGGACGTGATGCTCGATATCCTGTATGCGCATTATCCCTCGCATTTGCATCGATGGGCGCGGATGATCTACACCGAGCAACTTGCCAAGACCCTGGCTGACCGGAGAATCCTGGGAAAATCCGCCGGCGATTGATTGATCGGCTGGCTGGGCATCGACCGCGGATTTCACCCGCACGCCCGACCGCCTTCCCAGCCATTTTGTTGCGCCCGGAGCCTGGCCCGTTTCTTGCGTCCATCAATTCGCAAGCAATTCGATTTCTCTTACCAATGGATTTTCGATGCGTTGCCTGGTCGTTGCCGACCTGCATTATTCGCTGCCTCAGCTCGACTGGCTCGTCAGTGCGGCTCCGCAATTCGACCTCGTGATCTTCGCCGGCGATGCGCTCGACATCGGCTCGATGGTGGATTTCCGGGCCCAGATCGTGGTGGTGAAAAAATACCTCGCGCTGCTCGCCGCGAAGACCCGCGTGATCCTCTGCTCCGGCAACCACGACCTCGACGAGCGCAATGCAGAGGGCGAGAAGATCGCACGCTGGATTTCGGAGGTGCGCGACATCGGCATTGCCTGCGATGGCGACAGCCTCACCATCGGCGACACTCTGTTCACCGTGTGCCCGTGGTGGGACGGGCCGCTGGTCAAACAGCGCCTCATGACCCAGCTCGGCGACGCCGCTTCCGGCCGGCTGCGACGCTGGATCTGGGCACATCACGCGCCACCGGCCGATTCACCGACCAGTTGGGGCGGCAAGCGGTTCTTCGGCGATGTCGAGCTGGCGCAATGGATCACGCAGTACCAGCCTTCGATGGTGATCTCGGGTCATGTGCATCAGTCGCCTTTCATCAAGGACGGCTCGTGGTTCGACCGGCTGGGCGACACCTGGGTGTTCAACGCCGGACTGCAGCCGGGCCGGCCACCGACCTGCATCGTGCTGGACCTCGACGCAGACCAGGCGTTCTGGCTCGCGGCTGGCGAAGCCCAATGGATCGACCTCAGCGCGCCGCTGAAGCGGCCCGCTGCCCCTATCGAGGCGCCGCCCGACTGGCTCACATTCTTGGATCGGATTGCCGATCCGACCCTGGCGAGACCTCAAGCGGCGGCAAGTTGATCATGCTCTGGAGCACTTCGCCAACCATGGCCAGATGCGTGCCGTGACCGGCATATTGCCGCTTGAGATCGGCGAGATAGGTGTTGGCGACGTTGAGCCGCTGTGCCAGCATCCGCGCGATCAACAGCGCGACGCCCGGCTCCTGCCTGAGCACCGATGCTGCATCCTCGAATTCGTAGATGACCGCGTCGGTGCAGGCCCGCACCGTCGCGGTATGCGGCTGCTCGAGCAGCACGGACATTTCACCCAGCACCGCGCCTGGCTCGGCGACGGTGGCGACCACCATCTCGCCCTTAAGCACCTCGAGCCTGCCCTTCATCAGCACGTAGAGATGGCCGCTGGTGCCACCCTCGGTGACGATCAACGTGCCGGCCGCCACCTGCCGTTCCGTTCCGCCGCGGCAATAGTTCAAGACTGCGCGCATCGCTGAAAGCTCCGATCACGGGAGACAGTAGAGCACGATCGGCATCGCCTGCTTGCTCAAATTTTCGGCAAGACCCCGCTCGCGCGACAGGCGCTTGGCGAGATGAACCGACTGCCAGTCTCCGAGCCCGGTATCGTTGAATCCCGCTTTCCTGGCGAGGCCGCGCATCTCAGCATTCGCCCGCGCGGTCTCGGCAGCGATCATCTCATGCCCGAGATCAATCGCGCGCGTTTCCATCGCCGTCATCATCTGAAGGCCGAGCCCCATGCGCTGGAAGGCATCGGCAACCGAGATCGCAAATTCGCCGTGCCGGGCCGTCGCATCGTACGCGTATAGCGCTTCGCCGATGATCCTGCCCCGTCCCTCCTCCCTGAGCTCGGCGAGCAAGGTGAAGTTGTCGAGACCGCCGCTCTTGGCGATGCATTCGGCCGCGACCACGCCGAGGTCGGAACGCGCACCACTGAAGCGCTTGTTGCGTGATGTCGTGGAAAGGCCGGTGAAATAGACCGACAGATTCTCCACGTCGGATGCGCTCGCGGTTCTGATGCAGACCATGCCGTTTGCGTCGGCCAGTTCGACCGGCTCGACGACGGCTCCCGGAAACAGCTGTGACATGCGTGATGCTTTCGGCAGGTTGCTGGGACTTGCAGACCTAGCCGAGGCCGCTCACCGTCCGCTTGGACGGAGCTGCCAATCATGCGGATGAAAACGAACAGCTCGTTTTCATGTGCCGCGGGTCACACACGGGAGAGCGAAGGCACCTCCTCGGGCACGATCGCCTGAAGGCCGCCGAAGCGGCGCTCGCGGCCGTGGAAGGAGGCCAGGGCGGCGGCGAGATCGCTGGCGTCGAATTCAGGCCACATCCGCTCGGTGAAGTGCAGCTCGGCATAGGCGCCTTCCCAGAGCAGGAAGTCCGACAGCCGCTTCTCGCCCGAGGTGCGGATGATGAGATCGACGTCGCGCAGACCGGCTTCGCCGGTGACGAGCTGTGAGAAGGCTTCGCGGGTGAGGCTCGTCAGCGCGGCCGCCTTCGCCGCGGCATTGAGGATGGCATCACGCGCGGAATAGTCGACGGCGATACGCAGGTGCAGCGTTGAGCCTTCAACTGTCGCGTCTTCGGCTCGTGTGATCGCATTGGCGATACCGTCAGGCAAGCGGTCGCGGCGGCCGATCACGGTGAGGCGCACGCCGTTCTTGACCAGGCTCTGCACCTCGTTGGCGAGATAGAAGCGCAGCAGGGTCATCAGCGCCGCGACCTCGGGCTTCGGTCTCCGCCAATTGTCGGTCGAGAAGGCGTAGAGCGTCAGCGTGCCGATGCCCTGTTTTGGCGCGGCCTCGACGATGCGGCGGATGGTTTCGACGCCGGCCTCGTGGCCGCGCACGCGCGACAGGCCCCGCCGCGTCGCCCATCGTCCGTTGCCGTCCATGATGATGCCGACATGAAGCTTTTCGTTGCGGGACGCAAGGTCACTTTGCATTGCAAAGTCTCCGGTCAAAAAGGGGGAGGATCAGGTCGAGACGATACCGAGGCGGCCGAGCGGCGGCGCCTCGCGGCCGGCGGCTTTCGCAGCGTCGCGCACCAGGCGTTCGAGCACGGCGAGATAGTCGAGGAAACGGCGGCGCCCGGCCTTGGTGAGGCGGCAGGTGGTGTGCGGGCGATTGCCCTCGTAGCCCTTGGTCACCTCGACGAGGCCGGCCTCCTGCAGCACGCCGAGATGCCGGCTGAGATTGCCGTCGGTGAGGCCGCACAGCTGCTTGAGGTCGGCGAATGCCAACCCCTTGGGATGCGCCATCAACGAGGTCAGAAGCCCGAGCCTCGCCTTCTCGTGGATCACGCGGTCGAGCCCTTCATAGGAGAAAGGCGCGCTGTCAGCCTTCAACATCATGGTCTCCAGATGCGACATAGAGAATGCCCGCCATCACCGACTGCCCGATCACGTAGGGCAGGCCCATGGTCCATGGCGACAGCGTGTGCGTCTGGCTCGCGAGCACCACCACGGCGAAGCCGGACACGAAATACCAGGCGCCGGCGAGCGCGACGGTGCGCGGCAGCGAGCGGACGGAAGCGAAGATGCCGAGCGATACCAGGATCTGCCACAGGCCCGGGAGCAGCCACAGCGTCTCGCCCGCGAACTTCCACATCACCACCGCGAGCAGCACACCGGCAACGCCCGCCGGCAGAAACTGCTCGACCGCCTGGTGGATCATGGCGTCGGCCAGACCCGAATGATGGCGGCGCGAACGCGCGCGCATCTCGATCCCGATGATCAGGCCGGACAGCGCGGCGGCAACGAACCAACCGAAGAAGAAGCCGAGCGGCTCGCTGTTGGGATCGCCCAGCAGCCAGAATTGCAGGATCGCGGTGAGCAGCGCGACAGCGCCGGTCGCCGCCATCGTCGCGGGGCCATAGCCGCGGAATGCCGTGCCGGCCGCAATCTGGCTGCGGATCGCCACGATGTCGGCCAGTGCCTTGTCGAGATCGCGCAACGCCAGAACCTCGCTCCGCCCGTGTTTCCGGGATTGCTCGTCCCGTTACTTTGTAATGCAAAGTATATGGCATTGCAAAGCAAACGCAAGCCTGAAAGTCGCCGCGAGAGGATTCCGCCGGCACAGACAACTGCCGGTTGCGCACGCCCGGCTCCCGTAGATAAGATGCGGTCCAAAAGCGTCCGGGGGCTGGTATGTGGCTTAAGTCATTTATTCTCGCATCTCTATTGCAAATAGGTATCGCCGGAGCCGCTAATGCGGCGGGACCGTTCGGCAGCGTCAATGTCGGCAACTGGATCGGCGGCGCCTTCAGCAACGACCAGACCGGTGCCTTCTCCCATTGCGCCGCGACGACGCCTTACCTCAACGGCGTTATCCTGGTTGTCGGCTACAACGCTGTCGGCACCTGGTCGCTGGCCTTTGCGAGCCCGAGCTACCGCTTCAAGCAAGGTGAGAACGCCGCGATCGACGTCATCTTCGACGGACAAGAGCAGGCGAGACTGTTCGCCACGGCCAATCAGCCGAACATGCTCACGGCGGTCATGCCCGCCAACGTGGTGCGTACGTTTCAGAAGGCAAGCCTGATGGTCGCAACCAGCGGCCGCACCGTGCTGAATTTCGACCTGACATCGACCGGCCCGGTGATCGCGGCATTGGCCAATTGCGTGAGCAAGGTGAAAGCCGACGGGCTCGACAAGGCCGGCGACTTCACCAAGGTTGCGGCGAAGCCCGCAGTGGCCGGCGACAAGCAAGGTGCGCCTCCCGCCAAGCCGGGACGAACCGGAACCTTCACCGGCACTGGTTTTGTGGTCAGTCCCAACGGACATATCGTCACCAACAGTCACGTGATCGATAGCTGCACCGGAGATATCAAGGGCAATCTCGCCGGTGAGGCCGCGATGGTTCTGCGCGTTGTCTCCAGCGACGCGACAAACGATCTCGCGCTGCTGCAGGCGCCGGCGACGGCAGTATTCAAGGATTTTGCGAAGATCCGGGACCGCTCGATGCACTCCGGCGATTCAGTGGTGGCCATCGGCTTCCCGCTGCACGGCTATCTCTCCTCCGACCTGACCGTGACGACGGGAATCGTCAGCTCACTCAGCGGCTTCCGCAATCACACCGGACGTTTGCAGATCAGCGCGGCTGTTCAAGCGGGCAACAGTGGGGGCCCCTTGTTCGACTTGTCCGGCCAGGTCGCCGGCATCGTCGTTGCCAAGCTCAACGCGCTCAGGATGATCAAAGAGACCGGGCAGCTGACGGAGAATATCAACTTCGCCATCAAGACCGGCGCGTTGCGCGACTTCCTCGACAACTCCGTGGTGCCCTACCAGACCGCAGAGCCCAAGGGCGAACTGAAGACAGCCGACATCGCCGCCAACGCCCGCGCCTACACGATGCTGATCTCGTGTACCGGCACGGAGCAGGCGGACGCGAAGCGGTAAACCGCTCCGCCTTCAGTACGGAGCGACGGGCCGCACGCGCCGCGGCGGCCGCGGTTGCGCCGGCAGCCCCTGGCCGTAGGCGAAGCGCGGATTGCGATCGCAGTACAAGAGCCGGCCGGACACGCTGGCCTGGCATTGTTCGTAGGTAGCGTAGGCGCATTCGCCGGGATAATCATAGTCACCGCCCTGGGCGCACCATGGATAGTCGCGCGCAGCCGCGGGCGTGACGGTGGCGAAACCCGCGAGGACCGCCGCGCTGAACGTCAGCAGCATCAATTGCTTCTTGCGCATGATCCAACTCCTCTCTAGCTGGCCCGAGATACGGCGCCATCTATTATCAGGTTTCGCAACGCGGTTTTATTCCAGATCAACGAAACAAGGCACGCAAGAAAAAAGCCCTGCCAAACGGCAGGGCTCCTATCCTCACGATCACAAGGCCGCTACTCGACCTTCAGGCCGGCGAACTCGACGACCTTCTTCCACTTCTCGGTCTCGGCCTTGATCTCCTCGCCAAACGCCTCGGGAGTCTGCACCCGCGGCTCGCCACCGAGCTCGACCAGACGCTTGGCCATGTCGGGCTCCTTGATCACCGCGTTGACCTCGGCGTTGAGCTTGGCGATGATCTCCTTCGGCGTATTCTTCGGCGCGCCCATGCCGAACAGTGCGCTGGCCTCATAGCCCTTGACGGTGTCGGCGATCGGCTGCACGTCAGGCAGCTGCGCCGAGCGTTCCGTGGTGGTGACCCCGATGGCGCGAAGCGAGCCGGAGCGGATGTGCTGGATGATCGAAGGCATGTTGTCGAAGATCACCTGCACCTGGCCGGCGAGCATGTCGGTGATCGCGGGCGCGGCGCCGCGATAAGGCACGTGCTGCATCTTGCAGCCGGTCATGGCCATGAACATCTCGCCGGACAGATGCACCGAGGTGCCGTTGCCGGACGAGGCCATGTTGACCTTGCCCGGATTGGCCTTCACGTATTCGATGAACTCGGCGACGTTCTTGGCCGGCACGTCCTTGTTGACGGTCATCACGTTCGGCACGCGTTGGAACGAGGCGACCGGCGCCATGTCGCGCACGAAGTTGAACTTCAGATTGGTGTAGAGCGAGGCGTTGATGTAGTTGGCCGGATTGACCAGCTGCAGCGTGTAGCCGTCGGGCTCGGCATTGATGACCGATTCGGTGGCGATGTTGTTGCCGGCACCCGGCTTGTTCTCGATCACGAATTGCTGGCCGAGCTTTTCCGACAGGCGCTGGCCGATCAGCCGCGCCAGGATGTCGGTGGCCCCGCCCGGCGGATAGCCGACCACCCATTTCACCGGGCGGGCCGGATAATCGGCGGCAAAGGCCTTCGACAGCGGGGTGGCTGCAAGCGGACTGGCGGCGAGCAGGCCCAGCGCGGTACGGCGAGTGATCATCTCAAGGGTTCTCCCAACGTGTTGTTCTTGAAGCCAGATTGCTTGAACCCGGCGTCGGTGGGGTTGTAACAAAGCTTGCGGAGCGCGGAAAGTGCACGGGGCGCATCACGACGAAAGGATAAGACATGCCTGTTAAAGTCGAGGCCCTCGATCATCTCGTGATCAACGTCGCCGATGTCGCGGCCAGCGCGGAGTGGTACCGCAGAATTCTCGGCATGGAAGTCAAGGTGTTCGATCCCGGCGGCGGCAAAGCGCCGCGGACTTCGCTTCACTTTGGTAACCAGAAGATCAACGTCCGGCCGCGCGACGCCGACAAGGTGGAGTGGTTTACCGCCGACCAGGCGACCGCCGGCAGCGAGGACCTCTGCTTCCTCACCTCCGCCGCGCCCGACGAGGTGGTGGCGCATTTGCAGGCACACGGCATCGCGATCGAGGAAGGCCCGGTTCCCAAGCAGGGTGCGCGCGGCACGCTGCGCTCGGTCTATTGCCGGGATCCCGACGGCAGCCTGATCGAGATCTCGTCATACGGAGATTGAGGCCGGTAGGGCCATCGCCGCCTGCCCCATCGTCATTGCGAGCGAAGCGAAGCAACCCAGACTGTCTCCGCAGACGCAGTCTGGATTGCTTCGTCGCAAGGGCTCCTCGCAATGACGAGGAGAGAGGGCAGCCTCACACGCCCCCCGATTTGCGCCCGGCGCCGTCCGATGGCAGGAAGACGCAATCATCAGAAGACAGCCGCCATCAAGATGCAGGCTGCACGGGGAGGATCCATGCCACTTCAACAGACCGCAGCCGGGACCGTCGGCCCATTCGACGGGCTCGACGTGCCCTGGCTATTGAGGATGCGCGCCGAGGTCCGGCGTGACCATCCGTTCCTGATCTGGGCGCCGTTCGATGCGCCGGCGCAGCGCTGGAGCTATGGCGAATTTCACGAGCGGGTCGGCGCGCTCGCGGCAGGGCTGGCACGGCGCGGCGTCAAGCCGGGCGAATATGTGCTCATTCATCTGGACAATTGCATCGAAGCGCTGCTCGCCTGGTTTGCCTGTGTCGAGTTAGGAGCCATTGCGGTCACCACCAACACCCGCTCGGCGCCGGCCGAGATCGCGTATTTTGCCGATCATTGCGGCGCGGTCGCCGCGATCACGCAGCCAGCCTATGCGGAGATCGTCGCGCAGAACTGCCGCAACATAAGCTGGATGGCGGTGACCTCGCATGATGCGGGCGCAGCGCCCGCGCACGGCGTCTCGCGCGGCGACAGTTTTGAATCCCTGTCCGCCGACAGTGCCGACCGCCCCAGGCGCGTGGCCGATCCGCTGGCGCCGTGCAGCGTGCAGTACACCTCGGGCACGACCTCGCGCCCCAAGGCCGTGCTGTGGACCCATGCCAACGCGCTGTGGGGCGCCAAGATCAACGCCGCGCACGAGGACCTGCACGCCAGCGACGTGCACCAGACCTATCTGCCGCTGTTCCACACCAATGCCCTCGCCTACTCCATGCTGGCGACGCTGTGGGTCGGCGCCACCTGCGTGATCCAGCCGCGCTTCTCCGCGAGCCGGTTCTGGGGTGTCGCGCGCGAGCACGGCGCGACCTGGACCTCGACGATTCCGTTCTGCATGAAGGCGCTGCTCGAGCAGGAGATCCCGAGAGATCACAAATTCCGCCTGTGGGGCACCGCGATCAACGAGCCGCCGGCCTTTGCCGCCTTCGGGATCAAGATGATCGGCTGGTGGGGCATGACCGAGACCATCACCCACGGCATCGTCGGCGAGGTCGACCAGCCCAACATACCGATGTCGATCGGCCGCGCGGCGCCGGAATATGAAATCCGCATCACCGACGATGAGGGACGTCCGACCGAGGTCGGCGACACCGGCAATCTCGCGATCAAGGGCATCGCCGGCCTGTCGCTGTTCGCCGAATATCTGCACAACGAGAAAGCGACGCGCGAGAGCTTTGACGCGCACGGCTTCTTCCTCACCGGCGACCGCGTCGAGCGACTTGCGAACGGCACCATCAAGTTCGGCGACCGCGCCAAGGACATGCTGAAGGTCGGCGGCGAGAACGTCGCGGCCTCCGAGATCGAGCAGGTGATTGCGCTGGTGCCGGGCGTGCGCGAGGCCGCCGTGGTGGCGAAGCCGCATCCGATGCTGGACGAGGTGCCGGTCGTCTTCATCATCCCGCAAGGCGGCGTCGCCGGTGCTGCGCCAGATCTGCACGAGCGCGTCATGGAAGCCTGCCGCAAGGGCCTTGCCGACTTCAAGGTGCCGCGCGAGATCAGGCTCGTCGACGACATGCCGCGCTCGACGCTGGAGAAGGTGGCGAAGGCGGAACTGCGGAAGATGGTGGGGTAGCGCACGGCCACACGGCGCGCTGCCGTAGGGTGGGCAAAGCGAAGCGTGCCCACCATTCAAAGTGTGATCGGAGAGAGCTCGTGGGCACGGCGCTTTGCGCCTTTGCCCACCCTACGGCAGCGGAGAACGTCGCGTTAGAACGACCCCAGCGCCACAGGCCTGAACGCCTGCAGCAGCTGCTGATCGAGCTTGCCGCCCATGCCTTCCATCATCCCGAACGCACGGGAATGCGTGAAGGGCATGCGGTAAGCGCGTTTCTCGACCAGCGCGGCATAAATGTCGACGATCGTCGTCAAACGGACGATGTCGCTGATCTGGTTCGACGACAGGCCGTTCGGATAGCCTGAGCCGTCGAGGAATTCGTGGTGATGCAGCACGACGTCGAGCATCTCCGGCGGGAAGCCGCCTTGCGCTGCGAGCGCGTCATAGCCGCGGCGCGGATGCTGGCGGACCTCGGCCATCTCCTCGTCGGAGAGCTTGCCGGGCTTGTCGAGCAGCGCGGAGGGAACGAAGGCCTTGCCGACATCGTGCAGCAGCGCAGCGCGGGTCAGCCGGCGCTGGTCGTCCTCGCGCATGCCGAGGTGCTGCGCGAACGAGACGGCGAAGCCGGTGACGAACAGGCAGTGCCGGTAGCTGCCGACATGGTGGCAGCCCACCGTGGTGAGCCATTCGCGCAGCGAGGAGTGCTTGATCGCCTTCAGGATCTTGCTCTCGGCGGCGATCACGTCGTCGAAGGTCAGGGGCACGCCGAGCGGCAGCTTCTCGAACATCTTGGCCAGCACCGCGTGCGCCGCCTCGACGCCGCGGTTGAGCGTCTTGCCGCGGTCGGTCGCGTCATAGGCGGCGGTGTCCGGGAAGGCGGCGCGGATGCGCTGAAGGATGGCGTCCGCCTGGAGCGGCCGCGAGATGGTGTCGGTGGCGCCCAGCGCCCAGGCCTGCATGGTGCCGTGATGCAGCGCATCGGCAAGCACGAACAGCCGCGGCATCGAACGATAGGCGTCGCCGCGCAGCTTGTTGCGCACCCGCTGCACGCTCTCGGGCGAGCGCAGGTTGATATCGACCACGAGGCCGGAGAGATCGCGTGAGGGCTGCTCGGGAATGCCCTGCGTCGTCACCGTCGAGACATCGCCGACCGCCTTCAGGATGCTGGCGAGCTCGGTGCTCTCGTCGCTCCGATCGGAGGCGAGCAGAAGCCGGCGTTTGGCGGCGGTTTTGGCTGAGGCGTTCATGACTTCCCCAAAGCACGGGATTGGATTTGGCGTCAGCCTAAGCCGGATCAGGTTCTCTGGCCCTTAAGAGGGGTGCTCAATGGAACCTTCTGGAATTGGGTGCAATTTTACGGATTTCGGTTCCGGAAGGGGAACGGCAAAAATCGCGAAAACAACCCCATGCACAGTAGAAGGGGCATTGAAAGATAAGGGGAATTTTGAGTGCGCTCCCCCCGCTATCATCGCCCGGCTTGCCGCCTTCGCTGAAGCCTTCGGCGCGCCGAGCACTCGTGTGAGCCTCGGCGGAGCCGGGACCGGGCGACCCAGTACGCCGAGGCGGTGGGGCCGGAACCGAGAAGCCGCGACGTACGGGATGCCCCGCCTTCGCGGGCATGACATCGAGATTGGGGAGACAGCCACCAAAACAAATCCGCCGGAGGTTGCCCTCCGGCGGATCGTCTCATTCTGCAATCGCGCTCGGCTTACGCCTTCATGCTCGCCTTCACGGCCTCCGCCGTGATCGGCAGTGCCCGCACGCGGGCGCCTGAGGCGTTGAAGATGGCGTTGCCGATGGCGGGGGCGACCACGGTGACCGCGGGCTCGCCGACACCGGTGGCCTTCTCGCCATTGGCGATCACGGTAACCGCGACTTCGGGCATCTGGCTCATGCGCAAGGGCGTGTAGCTATCGAAATTGGTCTGCTCGATGCCACCGTCCTTCAGCGTCGCCTTCTCGTACATCGCCAGCGACAGGCCCCACAGCGCCGCGCCCTCGACCTGGGCGCGGATGTTGTCGGGATGCACCTGCGTGCCGACGTCGGTTGCGACCGTGAGCTTCTTCACGGTGACCGCGCCTGACGGCGCCACCGCAACATGGGCGACGCACGCCGTCCAGCTTGCGGTCGCGCGCTCCTGCGACGAGACGCAGGCGACCCCCATGCCCTCGCCTTTCGGCAATGGCCTGGTGCCGTAGCCCGACAGTCCCATCGCGGCGAGCAGTGTGTTGCGCAGCCGCTGCGCGCCGCCGTCGTTCTTGCCGGCGCCGTCGAGCAGCGAGATGCGGAACTGCGCGGGATCCTTGCCCGTGGCAGCCGCGATCTCGTCGATCATGCTTTCGACCGCCCAGAAGGTCCAGCCCGGCGCCACCGAGCGGAGCTGGCCGGACGGCGTGGCATTGTGCGCCAGCTCGTTCTTGATCGCGCGCACATAATGGTTGGGCACGGTGTAGAAGAAGTCCGCGCCGTTGACCGTGAAGCTGTCGAGCGGACCCTTCTTGTCGACCGAGGGCGTCAGGAAATCGGGGATTCCCCAGCGCGCGGTCGGCCAGGCCGAGACCACGTCGTGGCTGAGCGCGACGAGCTTGCCGTCGCCGTCCACGCCGGCCTTGACCTTTTGGTAGGTGAGCGGACGCGAGAAATCCATCGTCATGTCGTTCTCGCGCGAGTAGATCACCTTGACCGGCTTGCCGACCGCCTTCGCCGCCTGCACCGCGGGAATCATCATGTCGGCATCGAGCCGGCGGCCAAAGCCGCCGCCGAGCCAATGCTGATGCATGACGACGAACTTCGGATCGATCCCGGCCGCACCCGCAGCGATCGCGCCGGAGCGCGTCGCGAACTGGTTGCCGGAATAGATGTGCAGGATGTCGCCCTTGAACTCCGCGGTGGCGTTCATCGGCTCCAGCGGCGCGTGGATGTTGATGCTGGTGGTGTACTCGGCTTCCACCACCTTGGCCGCCGAACCGAAGGCCGCGTTCGGATCGCCGTCCTTGACGAAGAACTGGCCGGAATCCTCCAGGCCCTGAAGCCGCTTGGCCTCGTCTAGCAGCGACTGGCTCGACAGTTTTGCGTTCGGACCGCCGTCATAGGCGATCTTCAGCGCATCCGCCGCCTTGCGCGCGTTGGCGTAGGTGCTGGCGACCGCGACGACCCAGCCGGAGGTGGTTCCGGTCTTGTCGTCGAGGATGACGGCCTTCATGAAGCCGGGCACCTTCTTGGCGTCGCTGTCGTCGACCGACTTCACGGTGGCGCCGAAGCGTACCGGCGGGGTCACCACCTTGCCGTAGGCCATGCCCGGCAACATCACGTCGATGCCGTACTTGGCCGTGCCGTTGGTCTTGGCGGGGATGTCGAGCTGCGGCACCGACACGCCGATCATGGTGTATTGGTCCGGCGTCTTCAGCTTGATCGCCTTCAATTCGTCCGGCGTGAAGGTTTTCGTCGCCTTGCCGCTCTTGACGATCTCGGCAAAGGTCATCTGCTTCTTCGACTTCGGATGCGAGATCACGGAGTCGCGGACCACGAGCTGGTCCTTGAAATAGGGCGGCAGGCCCATGGCCGCGGCGGCGGCCTCCGTCAACGCGATGCGGCCGGCCGCACCCGCCCGGCTCATCGCCTCGAAGTTCATCATGGTCGACCAGCTGCCGCCGGTGATCTGCGCGCCGAGCACGGGATCGTTGAACTTCGGATCGTTGGAGGCGAGCTGCACGCGCATGTCGCTCCATTTCGCGCCCAACTCCTCGCAGACGATCTGGGCCATGGTGGAGGCGATGTGCTGGCCCATGTCGGCCTTGCCGCAGGTCACGGTGACGAGACCATCCGGCGCGATCGCGTACCAGACGCTCGGCTCGAAATTCGCGGAAGCCGCGGCCGAGGCGGAATCGATGCCGGGCACGCCGGCATAGCCGAGCACGAGGCCGCTTGCGGCGGTGCCGACCAGGAAGGAGCGGCGGCTGAGATCGGTCGTCGCGGGGGTGACGTTCTTGACGTGCCGATTCATGTGGGCCTCCGTTCGGTGGAGGTGGCGGATGCGGTGCGCATCTCGGATGCGGCGCGCATGATCGCCTTCTGGATCCGCGAATAGGTCATGCAGCGGCAGAGATTGCCGTCCATATGCGCGACGACCTCTTCCTTGGTCGGATTGGGATTCTTCGACAGCAGCGAGGCCGCCTGCATGATCTGCCCGGACTGGCAGTAGCCGCATTGCGGCACCTGCTCGGCAACCCACGCCTTCTGCAAGGGATGATCGCCCTTGGCGGAGAGGCCTTCGATGGTAGTGATCTTCTTGCCGGCGACATCACTGAGCATGGTCTGGCACGAGCGCACGGCTTCGCCGTTGACGTGCACGGTGCACGCCCCGCACAACCCGGCACCGCAGCCGAACTTGGTGCCGGTCATCTGCAATTGCTCGCGGATTGCCCAGAGGAGCGGCGTGTCGTTCGCCGCATCCACGGACAGACTCCGCCCGTTGATGGTGAGAGTTGGCATAGGCGTCTTCCCCTGCCGGTGCATGAAGCCGCTTACGGCGGCAACTTGAATGGCGGACGCCCACCGGGCTGGCGTCAGCCTTGGCCGCGAGCATGATCGGGTTCGGGTGCCGTGGCAAATGCAATTTGGAACGAGTCGAAAAAACCGCTTCTACACTTGCTCGTTGTGCGCCGCGCCAACGACGCCGACGCAGCGACTGGACACAATAGCGCGTGCGTCAGACATGCGTGCCATCGCGTTCAGGCAGTTTCTTCCAGGTAACTTGGCGACGTAGAATGCAGCCAACCACGAACCTTACCCTCCCCTGAAGGGGGAGGTGAAACACTGAGATCGCGGCTAGAACAAAAAGAATGGGGCGGAAGCAATGCCAAAGATCAATCGGGACGGCGTCGGAATTTACTACGAGGTCCACGGCAACGGTCCGCCATTGCTGCTCACCCACGGTTATTCCTCGACGTCGGCGATGTGGCATGGACAGGTCGATGCGCTCGCGAAGGATCACACGCTGATCCTGTGGGACATGCGCGGCCACGGCCAGTCCGATTATCCCGATGATCCCAACGCCTACAGCGAAACTCTGACCGTCGGCGACATGGCGGCGATCCTCGACGCGGTCGGCGCTGAGCGCGCCATCATCGGCGGCCTCTCGCTCGGCGGCTACATGTCGCTCGCGTTCTATCGCACCTATCCGCAAGCCGCCCGTGCGCTGCTGATCATCGATACCGGGCCCGGCTTTAGGAAGGACGACGCCCGCGAGGCCTGGAATGCGCGGGCGCTCGGCACCGCCGACAAGCTCGATCGCGAAGGTCTCGACATGCTGAAATCGGCGACGCGCGAGCGCGCCACCGCCAGCCATCGCAACGCCAGGGGATTGGCGCTCGCCGCACGCGGCATGCTGACCCAGCGGGATGCGCGCGTGATCGAGCTGCTGCCCGACATCAAGGTGCCCTGCCTGATCGTGGTCGGCGCCGACGACACGCCGTTCCTGGCCGCGTCCGATTACATGGCCGCAAAAATCCCGGGCGCACAAAAGGTCGTGATCCCCGCGGCCGGCCACGCCGTCAACATCGATCAGCCCAAGGCTTTTGTTGACGCGGTCGTGCCTTTCCTGAAGAACTTGCCGGCCTAGGCTAGGCAATGAGGACGTCGACCATGATGCGAGCGATCTTCGCGGCGGGCGCAATGGCGGCGCTGTTGTCGGCAGCGCAGGCCGAACCGTTCGGCACAGTGCCGCCGCGCCAGCCCTTCGTCACGACCTTGTCGAACAATACGCCGCTCGCCTTCGGCATGGATGCCGAGCAGACCGCGCGCGCCCTTGGGCAGCCGCTGCAATATGTGCGCGGGCGTCCCGGCAACGAGATCTATCTCGCGCTTCGCAACATCGGCGGCAGCGGCTTGATCCCCTATCGGCACCGCCTGTTCCTGCAATTCCGTCATGGACGGCTGGCAGGATGGAAGGAGGATTACGGCGAGAACTGGATGTGGGAATAGGTGCGGCCTCTCATCCTGAGGAGCTTGCGCAGCAAGCGTCTCGAAGGATGAAAAGCCCCCCGCCGCTGCATCCCGGTCTTGCATCCTTCGAGACGCGCGCGAAGAGCGCGCTCCTCAGGATGAGGGAAGAGAGTGAATTCCGTGACAACCAAGAAGGACAACCCGCGTGGGACAAGACATCAAGCTGACGGCCTCCGACAATTTCCAGTTTGGCGCCTATCGCGCCGATCCCGGTGGCACGCCGAAGGGCGCGGTGGTGGTGATCCAGGAGATCTTTGGCGTCAATCACCACATCCGCTCGGTCTGCGACCGCCTCGCCGGGGAAGGCTATGTCGCGATCGCGCCCTCGATCTTCGACCGGACCGCGCCGGGCTTCCAGTCGGGCTATTCGCCCGATGAGGTCGCCGAAGCGCGCAAGTTCGTCGCCAACCCCGATTGGGCCGCGATGCTGCGCGACACCCAGGCCGCGATCGATGCGGTGAAGAGCGTGGGCCCGGTGGGCATCATCGGCTTTTGCTTGGGCGGCAGCATCGCCTTTGTCGCGGCGACGCGGCTGTCGGGACTGAAGGCTGCGATCGGCTATTACGGCGGCGCGGTCGTGCGCTTCGCCGACGAGACGCCGAAGGTGCCGACGCAACTGCATTTCGGCGAGAAGGATGCGGGCATCCCCTTGACCGACGTCGAGACCATCAAGTCGAAGCGGCCGGACGTGGAGGTGTTCGTCTATCCGGGCGCCCAGCACGGCTTCCATTGCGACGAGCGCGCGAGCTACGACAAGGCCAGCGCCGACATCGCCTGGCCGCGCAGCATGGACTTTTTCGCGAAGCATTTGAAATAGGGACGAACTCTCTCCACAAGGAGAGACAACACGCGGCGTCCCCTCGCGGAAATCGGGTGGCCGCATCCTGCCGCCCGGCGATAGAGCTGGCCAATCGAGCCAGCTCACGCCGGGAGATCGCCATGCAGCAAGCCATCACGCACCTCGTCATCCGCAATCCGTTCGGAACCATGGATGTCCCCTCACCCGATGATTCCGAGGTGATGGATTATGCCGCGACGGCCAGGCTGGCTGGCGACGCCGCGGACGGCAATGCTGCGGCGTGGACAGCGACCGCGGCGCCATCCGATCCGCTCGAAGGCAGCTGGGCGAGCCGCTGGAATGGCGGCGCCGATCCGACCATCGCTGGCGACGCCGCGGAGAAGTGGAAACAAGGGCGCGCGGAAGTGCGCATCACGGGCAGCCGGATCTATCTGCGCTTCGACTGGGACAATGGCCGCCGGCACGGTCTGATCGACGCCGCGCGCGAGGGCGCGGATCGGCTGGTCGGAAAATATATCAACCTGACCACGCCGGCGATCACACGGCCATGGGTCGGGCGCGTGGTCGACGCTAACAGGATCGACGGGTGCTTTCCGGAGGGGCGGCTGGATTTCAGGCGGTGAGCTAGAACCAGCGCTCGCCGACGAACACGGTGTCGCCGGGATTCAAGGGAGTGCCGAGCGGCACCACGGCGCGCATGGAGCCGCCGTTCTCGGTGTGCGTGATGGTGACCACGTCGCGTTTGGCGCGGGGCGAGAAGCCGCCGGCGATCGCGACCGCGCTCTCGACCGTCATGTTCGGCACGTACGGATATTGGCCGGGCGCGGTGACTTCGCCGAGAATGAAGAACGGGCGATAGGCCTCGATCTCGACCGCGACCGAGGGCTCGCGGATGTAACCATTGCGCAGGCGCGCGGCGATCTCGCCGGCAAGGCCCGCCGTGGTGCGGCCGCGAGCCGGCACCGCGCCGATCAGCGGCATGGTGATGGAGCCGCCCGCATCGATGGCGTAGCTGTTGGTGAGACCTTCCTGGCCGTAGACCACGACGCGGAGCTTGTCGCCGGCGTCGAGATGGTAGGAGGCGTCGTAGCGCACCGGCGCCATCGGCGCGGCGTAACCGACCGGCATGGGTGCGGGCGAGGAGGCAAAGGAATTGCGCAGCGCGCCGATGGCGCCGCCGCCGTCGGCGACGACAACCGGTTGCGGCGCATTGTAGGGCTGGCCATAGGCCATGGAATCGAGATCGGCGCGGGGCTGCATCACCGCGACGGGGCCGGCGGTCTGCATGCAGCCGCCAAGGGTCAGCGCGGCGGACGCTGCCAGGGACGCTGCCAAGATCGACCATCGAAACGCGCGTGCAACCGGCACCGGACCAATCCCTCGAAACGAGACGGCTTAAGTGATGCACCGGTTATGGTTAATAAAGCGTTGAGCGGGGCGGCTGTGACCGTCGCACCCTCCCCTGGAGGGGGAGGGTCGATCGCGCGCAGCGCGAGCGGGGTGGGGCGATCTCTCCACTGGCGCGCTGTTGGATGTGGAGAGACTGTCACCCCACCCCGCTACGCATTCCGCTTCGCTGCATGCGTAGCGACCCTCCCCCTCCAGGGGAGGGTAAGCAAGATGCGTCGTCTCCTTACACACCCACACCGATCGGGCAGGACACGCCGGTGCCCCCTAAGCCGCAATAGCCGGCGGGATTCTTCGCCAGATATTGCTGATGATAGTCCTCGGCGAAATAGAATTCGCCTGATGGCGCGATCTCGGTGGTGATGGCACCGAGGCCCCTGGCGGCGAGCGCCTTCTGATAGAGCGCCTTCGACTCATCGGCCGCCTTCTTCTGCGCATCGGAAGTGGTATAGATCGCGCTACGATATTGCGTGCCGACATCGTTGCCCTGACGCATGCCCTGCGTCGGGTTGTGGCTTTCCCAGAACGTCTTCAGCAGCGTCTCGTAAGAAATCCTGTTCGGATCGAACACGACCAGCACCACTTCGGTGTGACCGGTGCGTCCCGAGCAGGTCTCTTCATAGGTCGGGTTCGGCGTGTGGCCGCCGGCATAGCCGACGGCGGTGGTGTAGATGCCATCGCCGAGCTGCCAGAACTTGCGCTCGGCGCCCCAGAAGCAGCCGAGCCCGAACACGGCCTGCTCGAGGCCGGTGGGATAAGGCGGCTTGAGCTTGCTGCCGTTGACGAAATGGAAGGTCGCGGTCGGAATGGCTTGCGCACGGCCGGGCAGCGCCTCGGCTGCGCTCGGCAACGCGGTGGTCTTGCGCATGAACAGCATGATTGGATCTCCGCAGACGAGCCGTCCGTCGCCCGAGCCAGATGTTCAGGCGGCGTGCTCGCGATCAGGTGGGAATATAGGGATCTACGCTGGCGTGGGCAGCCTTGTTACGCCGCGCGGCTGGCGAGCGCTCAATCCCGGCGGGAATTGAGGATCAATCCCGGGGATTGAAGATCAATCCCGGGAATAGCCGATCAGCGGTTTCCGCGGCCGGAACAGGATCATCAGCAGGATGCCGAGAATGCCGAGGACGGCGAACACCGGCTGATCCAGCAGCAGGCGGATCACCGAGGTCCAGAGCCAGGGCGCCTTGGCCTCGACCCAGGTGCGGAATGCCGCTTGGCTGGCCTGATTGATGTCGTTCCAGAACTGGCCGAACCGGGTGAATCTGAGGGTCTGGTCGGCCACCCAGCGGGCGCCGTCATAGACCATGAAGATGAACCCGCCAGCGAGCAGCAACAGCCCAATCAGTCGGAAAAAACCGCGGATCATGCCTCACCTTATATGGTCGTCCGATCGGAGGAGCCGACAAAACGCCGCCAGCCAATAGCCGGGAGACGGCAGAAATTCAACCTCTTCAGGGCGTTACGACGCCCCTGGACGGCCCCGGAGGCCGCTTTTCCAGCCTGGAAAGCGTTGACGGTGCCGAAGACCCTCTCTATAAGGGCGCCAACTGGCGGCGGGCGCAATCCTGCCGCCGCTGTTCTTTGAGCAGTTGCAGGCTCCTTGAGCTTAGAGCTCTTTGCGGCCTCATGTTCCGGGGACAGCCCAGCAACCGAACACCCTAAATCCGAGCGTCGATTCCGCGGTCAAGCAAGCCGGCGCTACCCGACCAAGACGCGACCGGTACCCGCAAAGGATATTGAGACCATGGCCAATACCACTTCCGCCAAGAAAGCGACGCGCAAGATCGCCCGCCGCACCGCCGTCAACAAGTCGCGCCGCACCCAGATGCGCGGTGCCGTGCGTAACGTCGAAGAAGCCATCGCGACCGGTGACCGCGCCGCTGCCGTGAAGGCGCTGGCGAATGCCGAGCCCGCCTTGATGCGCGCCGCCCAGCGCAACATCATTCACAAGAACAACGCCAGCCGCAAAGTCTCGCGCCTCACCGCGCAGATCGCCAAGCTCGCCAAGTAACGAGCCAGGTAACGGCGAACCAATCGGTCGGCCGATCCGATCGAACATCGCATGCGTCAAACAGCCCGGCATCGCGCCGGGCTTTTTTGTTGCCCGTCATATTCACGCAACCGGTCACGCTACAGTCGATCTTCGATCGGAAGGTTTGCACCGCCTGCGCTATTCTTCGTTCCGTAGTTCTACCTGCCGGTAACTTGCAACAGTGGAAACTTTCACCGCGTTGCAAAAACCCCTGTGCTGCGGGGCTAAGATGAATTCGCGCGCGTAAGAGTTCTGCACACCGTAGATTCACCGGAACGCGCACGGCTTGGAGTTACCCTGTGAAACGAGACTCAAAAAGCGATGTCTCGCTAATCACTTATCGACATAGCGACCGCAAGCATTTGGAAAATTCGCCGACACGTCCGGCGCGTGACGAATTTGTAAAAATTTTTTTAGCAGTGACGGAGAATTGTCACATGATGCCCGGCATTCTCGATTCTGTGCACGAATCCAAAAACTTGCTTCCGAGCCTGTGAACAACTCCCGCGCGGCGTTAACCGAGGTCAAGTTTTTTGACGCCTCAAGTGTGAATCAATTTCGTTGCGAGTCTTTCCGCATAGTGTATTCCTTAAGTCGTCAGCGGCGCCCACGATCTTCAGACCAGCGCGGTTTAGGAAACGGGGCGAGCGTGCAAATCGGCGGCGGTGTGCACGTAGGCGACGCTTCAAAAAGCGAATGTCGGATCAAAAACCCATAGCAATATGGGAATGGTATCTCTTTGTCTGAATGTCTCCAAGCGGGATCTTGCGTATCCCTCGCGAGGCGCACGGACATCGCAAAGTTACCCCGACACGAGCGAAGGCGAAGCCGAGCGGACGAGCAGTGCAGACGGGCAGGTCATCAGCGATTTTCGTCGCGGGTGTCTTCAGAAGCAGGACCTTGTCGTGAGCGATCACGGCAGGACGGGGAGGTATCATGTCCTACGGATTCAACGCGGTATTGACACAAGTTCCATCGTTCAACGATGCCGTCTCCGATCCGTCCTGCGTTCAGCCTCCCACATGCGAGAGCGCGTCGAGTACGCGCTGACCTCGCGAACTCTCCATCTCCGACATCGCTGATCTGACCTGCGGCGTTTGCGCCGAACGGTCGAGCTATGCCTGACGATGGACTCGCTTGAGGTCGCGCCATGACAGGAAACCCTGCTTGGCGCTCACCACGCAACCTTATCTCTCAAGAGAAGTTTTCTGACGATGACAATGGAACAGGATCGCTGGTCACGCGTGAAGGGTCGGCTGCGCTCGAGCGTTGGCGAAGACGTTTACACGAGCTGGTTTGCGCGCATGGATCTGGAAGGCGTGCAGGAGGAGAGCGTGCGGCTCTCGGTGCCGACCCGGTTCCTGAAGAGCTGGATTCAGGCTCATTATGCCGAGCGCGTGCTGTCGTGCTGGCAGGCCGAGATGCCGGAAGTGCATCGCATCGACCTCACGGTGCGTTCGGCCGTGCGCCCGGTGATACAGCCGAAGGAAGCCCCCGCGCCGGTCGAGACGCGACGCACGCCCACGCCGGAGCTGCGCTCGACCGCGACCGCGCCGGTGTCGGCCAATCATGATGCGCTCGGCGGCTCGCCGCTCGATCCGCGCCTGACCTTCGCGAGCTTCGTCGTCGGCCGTTCCAACACGCTGGCGCATGCGGCCGCGCGCCAGGTCGCCGAAGGTCGCCGCGGCGACCCCGTGATGTTCAACCCGCTCTACATCCATGCCGGCGTCGGCCTCGGCAAGACGCACCTGCTCCAGGCGGTGACCTGGGCCGGCAATTCCGGCAACGAGCGCAAGGTGCTGTATCTCACCGCAGAGAAATTCATGTACGGCTTCGTCGCCGCGCTGAAGACGCAGACGGCGCTGGCCTTCAAGGAAGCGCTGCGCGGCATCGACGTGCTGGTGATCGACGATCTGCAGTTCCTGCAGGGCAAGTCGACCCAGGCCGAGTTCTGTCACACGCTGAACGCGCTGATCGATGCCGGCCGCCAGGTCGTGATCGCGGCCGACCGGCCGCCGTCCGATCTTGAAAGCCTCGACGACCGCGTCCGCTCGCGGCTCGCCGGCGGCCTCGTGGTCGAGATGGGCTCGCTCGGCGAAGAGCTGCGCCACGGCATCCTCAAGTCGCGCGTCGCCGCGGCCCGCGCCCATCATGCGACCTTCGAGGTGCCGGAGGAGGTGCTGCATTATCTGGCGCGCACCATCACCCACAACGGCCGCGACCTCGAAGGCGCGATCAACCGCCTGCTGGCGCACTCGAAGCTCAACAACCGGCCGGTGACGCTGGAGATGGCCGAGCACGAGGTGCGCGACCTGGTCCGGCCGCAGGAGCCGAAGCGGATCAAGATCGAGGACATCCAGCGCGTGGTGGCGCGGCAGTATAATGTCAGCCGCTCCGACCTGCTCTCCTCCCGCCGCACCGCCAATGTGGTGCGCCCGCGCCAGGTGGCGATGTATCTCGCCAAGACGCTGACCCTGCGCTCGCTCCCCGAGATCGGCCGCCGCTTCGGCGGGCGCGACCACACCACGGTGCTGCACGCCGTGCGCAAGATCGAGTCCCTGGTCTCCAAGGACACCGCACTGTCAGAGGAAGTGGAGTCGCTGAAGCGCCAGCTTCAGGAATAAACGCCTAAGGCGCTCCTGCCATTCTCCCGCCGCCCCGGCCATGCCTGGGCGGCGGCTTTCGTTTGGGCGGTAAATCGTGGGAATCGTGCGGAACTGGCCCCCGATCCCTTGAATCCGGGGGCCATCCGAGCCACCTTGCGCGACCCTGGCGGCTTTGGTCATATCGGTTGGATGGCCCTGACCTGCCGGGGTCATCGGTGCCGCGGCGGGGCTTTTCGACCGCCCGGCTTCTTCATTTGGGGATCGGGCGAGTAGTGCAATGAAGGTTACGGTCGAACGCGCGCAACTCCTGAAGTCACTGGGCCACGTCCACCGCGTGGTCGAGCGCCGCAACACGATTCCGATCCTCGGCAACGTGCTGGTCCGGGCCGAGAACGCCAAATTGTCGCTGAAAGCGACCGACCTCGACCTCGAGGTGACGGAGACGCTGCCGGCGGAAACCGCGACCGCGGGCTCCACCACCGTGCCGGCGCACATGTTCTACGACATCGTGCGCAAGCTGCCGGACGGCTCGCAGATCGTGCTGGAGGCCGACGGCGACCGCGCCGTGCTGGCGATCCGCGCCGGTCGCTCGCGCTTCACGCTGCAGACCCTGCCGGAGAATGATTTCCCGGATCTGGCCGCCGGCGACATGTCGCACTCGTTCTCGCTCGCCGCCAAGGACGTCAAGCGGCTGATCGACCGCACCCAGTTCGCGATCTCCACCGAGGAGACCCGCTATTATCTCAACGGCATCTACCTGCACGCCGCGGGCACGCCCAAGGCCGCGACCTTACGCGGCGTCGCCACCGACGGTCACCGCCTCGCCCAGCTCGATTTGGTGCAGCCCAAGGGCGCCGAGGGCATGCCCGGCGTGATCGTGCCGCGCAAGACAGTCGGCGAGGTGCAGCGCCTGATCGAGGACACCGACGCCGAGATGACGATCGAGCTGTCGCAGGCAAAAATCCGCTTTACGATCGGCAATGTCGTGCTGACCTCGAAACTGATCGACGGCACCTTCCCCGACTACGGCCGCGTCATCCCGCAGGGCAACGACAAGGAGCTCGTCGTCGACAAGAAGGATTTCGAGAACGCGGTTGACCGCGTCTCGACGATCTCGAGCGAGCGCGGCCGGGCGGTGAAGTTGTCGCTGTCACCGGGCAAGCTGGTGCTGTCGGTGACCAATCCGGATTCCGGCAGCGCCACCGAAGAGCTCGAAGTCGAATACGCCTCCGACGCCCTCGATATCGGCTTCAACTCGCGCTATTTGCTCGACATCGCCGCCCAGATCGAAGGCGACGTCGCAACACTCAGGCTCGCCGATCCCGGCTCCCCGACCCTGGTCCAAGACCGCGACGACAAGAGCGCGCTGTATGTGCTGATGCCGATGCGGGTGTGAGGGACGTGCTCCCCCTCTCGCGATACCTTGTACGCGGAGACAACCCCTCACCCGGCTTCGGTGCGCGAAGCCACCCTCTCCCACGAGGGAAGAGGGTGAAGCTACAGCCTATCCTGTCGCCACAAGCGCGACGCACGTTGTTGTGCCCTCTCCCCTTGTGGGAGAGGGCAGCTCCGGTGGCGGATACACACTCAGTCGGGTGAGGGGTTCGTGCCGCAGGAGCCATCCCATCGGCCAGTCGCCAAGCGTCTCCGCCAATTCGCGAAGAACATGCGGCACGAACCAACCGATGCTGAAACCGCAATGTGGCGCTTGCTGAGGGATCGTCGGGTCTCCACTTTCAAGTTTCGCCGACAGGTACCATTCAAAAACTACATTCTCGATTTTGTCTGTTTCGAAAAGCGCCTTGTGATCGAGATCGACGGTAGCCAGCACGTAGAATCACAACGTGACGCGACGCGAGAGGCGACGCTTGCTGCCGAAGGGTTTTGGACATTGCGCTACTGGAACAACGACGTGCTACAGCAGCCCGCTTCTGTATTAGAGGATATCCTTGCAAAGCTTGCCGGGCGGTAAGATACCCCTCACCCGTCGCCTCACTGCGTGAGGCGCCACCCTCTCCCACAAGGGGAGAGGGGAAGAATCGCGCCAGATCGAATAACTGATGACCCCCTCCCGCATTCATCGCCTGACGCTGACGCATTTTCGCAATTATCGGGCGGCGGGGCTCGAGACGGCGGCTGACATGGTGGCGCTGGTCGGGCCGAACGGGGCGGGCAAGACCAATTGCATCGAGGCGATCTCGTTTCTGTCGCCCGGGCGCGGCTTGCGGCGGGCGACGCTGGAAGACGTCGCCGACAACCAGGGCGACGGATCCTGGGCCGTCTCGGCGCAGGTCGAGGGCGCGCTGGGGCTGGCCACGCTCGGCACCGGCATCGATGCGCCGCGGCCCGACAGCGCGGTGAGCCGGCGCTGCCGCATCGACCGCGAGCCGGTGGGGTCCGCGACGGCCTTCGGCGACCATATCCGCATGGTGTGGCTGACGCCGGCGATGGACGGGCTGTTCATGGGCGCGGGCTCGGAGCGGCGGCGTTTCTTCGACCGCCTGGTGCTGGCGATCGACAATGAGCATTCGAGCCGCATCAACGCGCTGGAGCGCTCGCTGCGCTCGCGCAACCGCCTGCTCGAAACCCGCAATTACGACGACCATTGGTGCGACGCCATCGAGCGCGAGACCGCGGAGCTTGCCGTCGCGGTCGCAGCGACGCGCGGCCAGACCGCAGCAAGGCTCACCGGCATGCTCAATGCGCGCGCGCAGGCCTCCGCCTTTCCCTCGGCGCAGATCGCGCTCGACGGCTGGATGGAGAACGCGCTGCTGACTGAGACGGCGACGTCGGTCGAGGATCGCTACCGCCAGATCCTGCGCGACAACCGGCCGCGCGATGCCATCGCCGGCCGCACCACCGACGGTCCGCATCTCACCGATCTCCAGGTGATCTATGCGCCGAAGAGCATGCCCGCGCGTGATGCGTCCACAGGCGAGCAGAAGGCGCTGCTGATCGGTCTCGTGCTGGCGCATGCGAGCCTGGTCGCCGAGATGACCGGAATCGTGCCGCTGCTGCTGCTCGACGAGGTCGTCGCCCATCTCGATCCTAGCAGGCGCGCCGCGCTGTTCGACGAGCTGCGCAAGCTCGGCGCGCAAGTGTGGCTGACCGGCGCGGACCCGGCGGCCTTCACCGAGATCGGCGCTGGAGGCGAAGTCTTCGACGTCGAGAGCGGACAGGTCTCGTCTCGACGCTAGGCCTCCGGGTTGAACCCGCCCTGTTCCATCAGCGACTAGCTGTCTGAAGCGGCGCCGACGGTGTCGCCGTTGTGCAATCGCGCAGTATTTCACACACGCGCGATGCTTGGAGCATAGGCATGACGACGGTAAGGCATGGGGCGACAGCTCCAGCGCGATGGCAACTTCTTGCGTGCGGCCTCGCTCTGTTCGCGAGCTGCCTGCTCGCGGCAAGCGCCGGCGCCTGGGTATCGAATTTGTCGCCACTGTTCTCAGTGGCGCTCACGCCGGATCCCGATGCGCGGCTGCCCGCGCCGACCCGCTACCTCTATCGAGGGACCCACACCACCGTGATGCCCGGCGTCGAAGCCCCGCTCCGCACCAGGCTCGAAACCACCGTGCCCGCAGAGCTCGGCGACGTCCTCAGCTTCTATCGCACGGAGCTTGGAAAGCTTGGCTGGCAGGAACAGACCGATGGCGCGGTGATCGCAACCGATCACGCCCAGCTCGCCTTCGCCTCCCCGCTGGGGCCGGCCGCGCTGCAGCTCGCCCGCAAGGACAGCAGCACCTCGATCCATCTCGTGCAGAAGAACGCCGATGCGGCGACCCGGGCCAATATCATGCCCGAACCCGGCCAGGCGAAACTGGTGTTCAGCAACATCAGCGGGAGGGACGCGGCGCTTACGATCAACGCACGAACCGTCAAGCGCGCCGCCGGCGCCAATGCGGTATCGCTGGACCTGGCGCCCGGCAAGTATTCCTACGAACTGAGCGGGCCGGACCATTCAGCCACCACGAACGTCCTCACCCTTGCCGCCGGCGATGCCTGGGAGCTCACGATCGGGCGCGACGGCGACCCCTGGCCGCCGCTCCAGCTGTATTGAGCCATGCCTGCCTGATCAGGTCCATGACGCCGCTCGTACGCCGTCCGTTGAACCTCTCCGGTTCCCATCGCGACTTCTCGTCTGAGGCCGCGCGCCGAGGTGTCGCAGCCTGCCCATGCGCTGGGCGACGGCCCGCGCAACACCCAGGAGTTTGACGATGCGGATGATCCCGCTTGGGGCGCAAGTCCCGGCAAGATGGCTGCTGCTTGCCTGCGGCATTCTCGCGATGGCGAGCACGTCGTATCCCGCGGACGCGGCAGACGACAGCTTCGTCGACGTCCATACGCTGCCGCGGCTGGACGGCGCGGTGGAGGATACTTCGCGCCCCGACACCTATCGCGTCATCTACACCGTCCCGACCGCGCTTGCCGTCACGTCCGACGCCACCAAGAAGCTGCTGAGCGCCGACGGCTGGGTGCCCTATGTCTATCCGCTGGACGAGAAGAGTGCCGCGCTGACCTTCAAGAAAGGACGGCAGGGAATGCGCGTCTCCTTCACACAGGCACGCGGGCGCTCCGACCAATCCGCCGTGTTCTACACGCCGAACCGGATCTATGCGAACGTGCCGTTCCCGGACCGCGCGACCGATCTCGTGTTCGACGAGACCCGACCCTATCTCGGCTGCATCGCGCCCGGTGCGTTCGAGGCGACCTCCGAGTTCTTTGCCAAGGACATGGCGGCCATGGGATGGCGCAAGCTCACGCCTGAAACGTCCTCGCGCTGGCCGAACGCCGATCTTGACGGGACCGTCCCGAACGGCGTGCGCGTCTTTTACGACCACCCCGATCGCGACGCGACGCACATCTATCAGAAGCCGGTGATGCTGACCCTGACACGACGCGACGACGGCCGCACCAATGTCGACATCCGGGTGGCGCCGTTCGCGCTGCCCCAAGAGCTCGAGGCCGACGATGACATGGCGGGCTTGCCGCGGCCGAAGCCGACCAAATCGGCGAGAGGCCTCGGCAGCGCGAGCTCCAACAAGCGCGAGATGTCGGCCGCCGCGATGGCCGAGCTGCCCGCCGTGCTCGCGTTCTATCACCGCGAGTTCGCCGCGCGTGGCTGGCAGGAAGATGGCAATGCGCCGCTCGCGCCCGGCGACGACGTCGCGATCAAGATCTCCAACGCCGAGGAAACTGGCGTGCTGCGGCTCGGCCGCAAATATGATTTCACCATGATCAGCCTGACCGCGCAGGTGAAGGACTCCGCACTTGCGGCCCGCGCCAAGGCGAAGAAGGAGGCCGACGAGAGATTTCTCGGCGATGCCTTGGGGGCGGCCCAGCAGCTCATTGCCGCCGACGAGGCCAGGCGCAAGACACAGGCCGCCTCCCTGTCGGATGCGCCACTCACTGCGCTCGCGGGCAGCAACACGCCGGTGCCGCTGCCCGAAAACGCCGAAGGCGTGAAATTCGAGGGCGACGACGGCCATCTCGAATTCTCCTCCGCCTCGAGCGTCAAGGCGCTCACCGCGTTCTATCGCGCATCGCTCAAGCCCGCCGGCTGGAAGGAGCAGCCCTCCGTCATCAACCAGCCCAACATGGCGGTGATGGAATTCGCCAAGGGCGGCAAATCGATCTCGATGACCGTGATGCAGATGGGTCCGAAGGTGAGCGTGCGCGCCGACGGATCGGGGCTCGTGATGGCCGCCGCGAAGCCGGCGGCCACCGCGGACGTGCAGGCCAAATCCTCCGAGCCGCTCAAGCCCGACCCTGAATCCCAGCTCCCCGTGCCGACACAGCGGTCCTCGACCTCGCTCGCCACCACTAAAATGCCGGGTAGCGAGATGCCGTTCCGCCGCGAGCTGGCAGCCAGCATCCCTGCCCCGCTCGGCGATGTCCTGGCCTTCTACCGGGCCGAGCTTTCCAAGTTCGGCTGGCAGGAAAAGGCCGACGGCGCCACCGTGTCCGCCGAACGCGCGCAGATCGACTTCACCTCGCCGCAAGGCCCGGCCGTGCTCAAGCTCGGCCGCGCCAAGGGCGAGACCACGGTCAGCCTGGCGCAGAAGAATCCGGATGCCGCTGTGAAGGCCGACATCATGCCGAAGCCTGGCCAGGCCAGGCTAATGCTGGGCAATATCGGGGCGAAGGAAGCCTCGCTGACCATCAACAAGCAGACGGTGAAGATCGCGGCCGGCGCCGGCGGTCCGCAATCGCCGAAAGGCCCGATGCTCGACCTGCCGCCGGGCACCTACCAGTACGCCCTGCGCATGCCCGGGCGCCCGGCCCACACCGAGACCCTCACCGTCGCTGCCGGTGACGCCTGGGGCCTGCTGGTGGGGCCGAGCGGCGACGTACTGCCGTTGCAGATGTATTGACCCCGCTTGCGCCTGTAACGACCAGGTTGAACCTGTCCGGTTCGTGGGCCGACTAGTCGTCGAGAGGCGGCGGCGACGGTGTCGCAGCCGCTGTATCGCGCGAAGATCGCGGCATTCCTGGAGAGTAGGCATGACGACGGCAAGGCGCGGGACGAAGGTCCCGGCACGGTGGTGGCTATTGATGTGCGGCCTCCCTCTTCTTGCAGCTTGTTCGCAGGAGCCGCTTACCGCAGCAGATTCCCACGCCGACATGCCCGTGCCGACGCGAGCCAGTCACGCAAGCTTCAGCACCGCGCACGCGTCCGGCATCGAAATCCCGTTCCGGCTCGAGCTCAAAGCCCATGTGCCCGCAGAACTCAGCGACGTACTGGCCTTCTATCGCGCGGAACTCGGAAAGCGCGGCTGGCAGGAGAAGCCTGATGGCGCGATGGTCGCCGCCGATCACGCGCTGCTCGTCTTCGCCTCGCCGAAAGGGCCGGGCATGCTGACGCTCGACCGCGCCAAGGGCGAGACCACGGTCGACCTCGTGCAGCGAAATACGGAGGTCGTGGCCAAGGCAAACTTCCTACCGATAGCAGGACACGCGCGGCTGATCTTCGGCTATCTCGTACCTGACGTGGCCTCGCTCACGATCAACGACCAGACCATCGAGATCGCGGGCGGCGTCAACCATCCACAAGTGCTGGATCTGCCGCCCGGCACGTACTCCTACGCGCTACGCGTGTCGGGTCACATGGTGCACACCGACACCATCACTTTGGCCGCAGGCGAGGCTTGGTCCCTCAGGTTGAGTGACGACAGCAAGTCGGACCAGATCTACTGAACCCAGGCTTCTTCCGGAACACCACGGCGCCGCCTCGGAACAGGCCTGCGCGCGCCCGCAAAAACCCCGCCTCAGCGGGCCCAAAAGAGGCCTCGAATCGGGCTTTTGGCCAGCCTCGGAATCGGCCTTCGAACGCCTTGAAAACCGGCCTAAAAACCCCATTTAGTCAAAGGGTTGACGGAAGATACTTTGCGCTAGGCGCAGGCCCTCTTTCGTGGCACAAATAGCTCGCAAATCAGCGCCTTTTGCGCCGCTGATTCGGGCGACATCTCGAAGGCCTCTCATGACAGAACCTGCTCGGCAGCCCGCTGCCGAAAACGAGCCCTCCACCGCGAGCGATTACGGCGCGGAATCGATCCGCGTGCTCAAGGGTCTCGATGCCGTCCGCAAGCGCCCGGGCATGTATATCGGCGACACCGACGACGGCTCCGGCCTGCACCACATGGTCTACGAAGTCGTCGACAACGCGATCGACGAGGCGCTGGCGGGCCACGCCACGCGCGTCGACGTCGTGCTCAATGCCGACAATTCCGTCACCGTGCGCGACGACGGCCGCGGCATCCCCGTCGACATCCACAAGGGCGAAGGCATCTCGGCGGCCGAGGTCATCATGACCCAGCTGCACGCCGGCGGAAAGTTCGACCAGAACTCCTACAAGGTCTCCGGCGGCCTGCACGGCGTCGGCGTCTCCGTCGTCAACGCGCTGTCGAGCAAGCTCGGCTTGCGCATCTGGCGCGACAACAAGGAGCACTACATCGAGTTCGCCCATGGCGATGCCGTCGCACCGCTGGTGGTGGTCGGCGACGCGCCGGGCAAGCGCGGCACCGAGGTGACGTTCCTCGCCTCGACCGAGACCTTCAAGAACATCGAATATGATTTCGCGACGCTCGAGCATCGGCTGCGCGAGCTCGCCTTCCTCAATTCCGGCGTCAACATCGCCCTCTCCGACATGCGTCATGCGGTCGAGAAACGCGAGGAGATGCACTATTCCGGCGGCGTCGAGGAATTCGTCAAATATCTCGACCGCAACAAGAAGGCGATCGTGCCGGCGCCGATCATGGTGCGCGCGGAAGCCAACGGCATCGGCGTCGAGGCGGCGTTGTGGTGGAACGACAGCTACCACGAGAACGTGCTGTGCTTCACCAACAACATCCCGCAGCGGGACGGCGGCACCCATCTGGCCGGTTTCCGCGGCGCGCTGACGCGCCAGGTCAACGGCTATGCCGAGGCCAATGCGAAAAAGGAAAAGATCGCGCTGACCGGCGACGATTGCCGCGAAGGCCTCACCGCCGTGCTGTCGGTGAAGGTGCCCGATCCAAAGTTCTCGTCGCAGACCAAGGACAAGCTGGTGTCCTCGGAAGTGCGTCCCGTGGTCGAAAACGTCCTCAACGAGGCGCTCCAGGCCTGGTTCGAGGAGCATCCGAGCGAAGCCAAGATGATCGTCGGCAAGGTGATCCAGGCCGCCGCCGCGCGTGAGGCCGCGCGAAAAGCGCGCGAGCTGACGCGCAAGAGCCCGCTCTCGGTCTCCTCGCTGCCCGGCAAGCTCGCCGACTGCCAGGAAAAGGATCCGGCCAAATCCGAGCTTTTCATCGTCGAGGGTGACTCGGCAGGAGGCAGCGCCAAGCAGGGCCGCAACCGCGAATTCCAGGCGGTGCTGCCGCTGCGCGGCAAGATCCTCAACGTCGAGCGCGTTCGCCCCGACAAGATGCTGTCGTCGGAGCAGATCGGCACGCTGATCACCGCGCTCGGCACCGGCATCAGCGACGAATTCTCGGTCGAGAAGCTGCGCTATCACAAGATCATCGTGATGACGGACGCCGACGTCGACGGCGCCCACATCCGCACGCTGCTGCTGACCTTCTTCTACCGGCAGATGCGCGACATCATCGACGGCGGCTATCTCTACATCGCCCAGCCGCCGCTCTATAAGGTTTCCCGTGGCAAGTCCGAGCAGTATCTGAAGGACGAGCGGGCGCTGGAAGACTATCTGATCGACGCCGGCTTGGATGACTGCGTCTACATTCCCGGTACCGGCGGCGACCGCACCGGCCGCGATTTGCGCTCGCTGGTCGAGGACGCCCGCGTGGTCCGCAGCATCCTGCGCAACCTGCACAGCCGCTATAACCGCAAGGTGATCGAGCAGGCCGCCATCACCGGCGTGCTGAACAAATCGATCTACGGCAATCCCGAGAACGCCGCGGCCGCCGCCCAATACATCGCGAGCCGGCTGGACAATCAGGCCGAAGAGGTCGAGCGCGGCTGGATCGGGCAATACGTGGAAGGCCAGGGCTTCCTGTTCGAGCGCACCGTGCGCGGCGTCAAGGAAGCCGCTGTGATCGACGATGCCTTCCTGGGCTCGGCCGAAGCCCGCAAGCTCGACGAGTACACGACGAAGCTGCAGGACGTCTACGCCCGCTCCGGCAAGCTGCGGCGGAAGGATACGGAGCACATGGTCCATGGCCCGGTCGACCTGTTCGAGGCGGTGACCGAGGCCGGCCGCAAGGGCATCTCGCTGCAGCGCTACAAAGGTCTCGGCGAGATGAACCCGGAGCAGCTCTGGGAGACCACGCTCGATACCGACGTGCGCTCGCTGCTGCAGGTGAAGGTCAAGGAGGTCGACGAGGCCGACGACATCTTCACCAAGCTGATGGGCGACGTGGTCGAACCGCGCCGCGACTTCATCCAGGAACATTCGCTCAGCGCGACGATCGATATTTGAGGTTTGCTTCGCCTGTCGGGGAACGCATAACCCTGACTCTGTGACGCATAAAGCCGACTCGACTTACGCAGATCCCTGACTCAAAATTATGCAACCTATTGTTGCACGTGGAGAATCAGAAGCATCCGGTAATCCGTTGCCCGAATCGATAAGATCTTATCGTCCGCGTTAGTCATTCGCCGTAGCAGATTTCCGCAGACGAGTCCTTGAAAATCCGCCGATGGTTTAGCTGCCGGAGGCGACGAAAGATCCCGGTCGACCGCGAGAGCATGGGAAAACGTCGTTTTTGGCTCAAAATCGGCTGACGATCTTCGTTAGTCGGTCCGATCAAGGAGGTATCGCGTTTGGTCGACTTCAAGAAGCTTCGCGCCAACAAGGCAAAACCGCAGCCCGTTCCGCCGCGAGAAATCTTCCATTCGCTGCCCAAACCACCCGGTATCAACGATCTCTACGCCAGCCAGGCCGAGGTTCTTGACAACTGGCACCGCCGGCGTCAGGAGCGGGACATTGTCGTCAAGCTGCACACCGGCGGCGGAAAGACGCTGGTCGCGCTGCTGATGGCGCAGTCGATAATGAACGAAACTGGCTTGCCGGTCCTCTATCTGGCACCGACGAACCAGCTAGTCGATCAGGTGCTCGCAAAGAGCCGAGAGTACGGCATCGCCGCAGTGCCTTACGCCAAGAAGCAGCCATTTCCGACCGAGTTCGAGGAAGGCCGGGCTGTCCTGGTTGGCGCTTACGAAACCTTGTTTTCCGGTCGCAGCCGATTTGGCGTCAGGGGCTCGAGTAACCAGCCGGTCAAGGTTGGCGCCATGATCCTCGACGATGCGCACGTTGCACTTTCGAACGTGCGTCGCACGTTCACACTCACCGTCGATGCCAAGAAACACAAGAACGTCTACCAGGAAATCGTTGGACGGTTCCGCCCAGCTTTCCGCGATGTCGGTCGCGTCGGATCATTCGATGACGTGACGAGCGGCCGGGACTTCGGCGTCGTCGAGGTGCCAAGCTGGGCCTGGCAGGCCAAGCTTCATGAAATGCAGGATTATCTGGCTTCTGTGGTCGACGGCATAGACGACTTCGTCTGGCCATTGCTCCGTGACAATCTCGCCGTCTGCCATTGCCTCATCAGCCGCAAAGCGGTGACTATCACTCCACTTTTTCCAGCGGTCGACCTGCTGCCTACGTTCGCAGACTGCCCACGCCGCATCTACATGTCTGCGACGATCGCGGATGATAGCGAAATCGTCCGCACGTTCGACGCTTCGGTCGCAGCAGTAGGCCAACCAATTTCATCGGCCTCCCTCGCCGGTGTTGGCGAGCGCATGATCCTGGTGCCGGGACTGATGAAACTCAGTGGCGTACCCATCGACAGCCTCGTCAAGCACATCGCTGTGACGATAGCCGGTTATAGAGCGGGCGTCGCCATCCTCGTCCCTTCTGGCGAGGCAGCTAAAAACTGGGAAGACATCGCGACCTACCCCAACAAGACGGAGGCGGTCGCCGGGTACATCAAGGACATGCAAGACGGGAAGTCGTTCGGCCCGGTCGTTCTGGCGAACCGATACGACGGCATCGACCTGGCCGGAAACTCCTGCCGCCTCCTGGTCATGAACGGCCTGCCTCAGGGGACATCCGACTACGACATGTTCCGCATGAACGTCATGGCAAATTCGTCGGTGAATTCCCTGCTGGCACAACGTGTAGAGCAAGGAATTGGACGCGGAACGCGCGGCGGAGCCGACTACTGCGTCGTGATCTTGACCGGCGAAAAGCTGGTCGGCTGGATCGGGAGGAAGATCAACCTCGACCAGTTGACCGCAAGCACCCGCGCCCAATTGAGGATGGGCCAAGAGGTCAGCGAGGAAGTCTCGAAGTCAGCCGAAGTGCTGCCGACCGTGATGAAGTGTCTTCAGCGCGATCGTGACTGGGTCGCCTACCATGCGTCGGAGCTCGCGGAGGCGGCCAAGGCCGCGCCAGTCGATCAACTAGCGCTGCGCATCGCGGGAGCGGAGCGCAAAGCGTTCCGGCAGCAGCGTCTGGGACAATTCGAGCCCGCGCTGGCAACGCTTGAACAACTCATCGACGATCCCGAGGTTGCGGCAGACACGGAGAGAGCCGCTTGGCTCTCCGCGGCGGCGGCTCGCATCGCCTATCAGATGGGTGAAGACGCGCGAGGACAGCGTCTTCAGACCAACGCCTTCACGGTCAACAACAATCATTGTCCACCGAAGCAGCGGCCCCAATATCGGCCGCGGCCGATTCCAGGTCGACAATCCGAAGCTATTGTCCGACGCTTGATGCAGTATGAGCGCCGCCCCGCCCTTTTGGCCGACTACGACGTCGAACTTGCCGACTTGGTGCCGCATTCTTCGCCAAGGCGATACGAAGCCGCTCTCGCCGCGCTCGGGTCATATCTCGGCTTCGATGCCGACCGTCCGGAGCAAAATTACCGGGTTGGCCCCGACGTACTCTGGCGTACCGACGCCAAGTTCGATTTCATCATTGAGGCTAAGAACGAGAAGCTTGACGATAATCCGCTCTACAAGAAGGACCACGCCCAACTTCTCGAAGCCGAACACTGGTTTCGCGCGAACTATCCCGACCGAGAGTCAGTCCGGGTTTCAGCCTTGCCCGAGCCCGTAGCCGACCAGAAGGCGACGCCGGCTGGCACCTATGCGCTGCGCCTCGCGGACGCGACGAGGTTGGCTGGCGTTGTGCGCGATATGCTCGTTCACATGGTCGCCGCTCCCGGTGACGAAGCGGCGCTGCGGGAGCGATGCGAGGAACTGCTTCGCGCGGGCAACCTGAAGCCTGACGGGATCGGAAGTTTGTTCCTGAAGCCATTTACCTGATTGCGGGTCATACCCGGCATTCTCTCATTCTAGCTCACGCAGCGAGCGCGGCAGCGCGCACGGGCTGCCAAACTCGGAGAACACATTGTGACCGACTGCCCACAGCCCGATCCGCTGCAGGTCGAAAAAGAGCGGCAATTTCGTCCGGGCAGGGCCAACTATTTCGAGAACGTGTTCCTGACTTACCGAATGCCCGTGTTGCGCGGGAAGTATTCGCTCGCGATCGAGAGCGGGCTGACGCTGTTCGAAGAATATCGCGCGAGCGGCGCGGCGGATTTCGATCAGCAGCACAAGGGAAGCCCGTACTACGTCATGGGCTACGCGGCGTTCGCATCTCACGACTACCCAGCCGCGAGCCTGATGTTCGATGCAGCCGTCGCCGAAGACTTGCGGCTGTCTGGAGGCAGCGCGGACACGCCCGCTCTGCGATTTATGCGTCTTGAAGACCGCGGACAGGAGGTTCTCGCTTCCCAGATTGTGCGGGACATCATTCAAAGCGCTGAGGACCTGATCCGGAATTACAATGCCCGGGCCGATGCCAGGCCCATCACCCTCGATGAGCTCAGGACATGGTTCCTTTCGCCGCTGATCTCGTCGGTCGACGCCCACAAACGGACGCTGATCACCGCGTTCATCTCGTTCATCGCGGAGAGGAAGTATCGGTCGCGCCTGATCGATCTCGTCGCGAACGGTTCTCGCGAACCGTTCTTCTTCATCTCATCAGGGGATGCATCTTGCTTGAGAGCATCTTGAAGGAGAGCCCGCGATTCGCCGGAGCCAATCCCGGCACGCTCGATAAAGCCGTCCAGCGGGTCAAGGGCTCTCTGAAGATGCCGCCCGGTTACAAGCTTTCGGCGAGATCTTTCGATGCCGATGTACTGAGGAAGATAGGATCCGGTATGTCCGCAGGAAAAGCGGTCGAATATGCCGGCCGATGCCGCAACACGCTGGGGCACTCCCTTTCCTGGGCGACGCCCTCCTTGGACAGGCCGACTTACGATTTGCTCGTCGAGCTCGTCGCCAGTGCGTGCATCCACGCCATTTCGACCACCTATCGCTGAGCCGGCCGCCTTGCTCGGGCGGGCCGAACAGATCTAACGCCGTCGCACGGTGTTGTGAGTCCGCGGCTGTGTCAATCTCCTCTATGACGGGCTCGCGCAGCAGACTGTCGACGAGAAGGTCTATGCCAAGCTCTCCGAGCGCTTGCGAAACCGCTTCGATGCTCGGCACCTCACCGAACGTCCTCGAGGACGACTGGATCGAGGATGAGGAAGAACTCTAGGCCCGACTTCGCGATTATACCGAGAGCCCGACCCGAGCGAACGCGTTCGATCTGCGATACGCCGGCGACGTCACGCCGAAAGGAGAGCGGTGGGAGCTCTGCGAGAAGGTGCTGGCCCGGCACGACGTGAAGCAGCGGCTGTCGGGGGTGGGGCGAACGAGACCGTTCGGAGGGAATCGCTCTTACGTAGTACGGCGCACCCAGCCGGCAGCGTGCCGATAAATCGGGGAAAACCGTGGGATTGGCTCTGGCCGACTCACCTTGTTCATGCATTGTTCTAAGCTCCGATCCCTAGCCAATGGCACTCCGATGTCCCACATCCAGAGCGTGCGTGAGCTTGCGTCGATCTTCAGCCCGAGCAACGAGGCGCGCCCTACGGTCCTGCTCGGCGCGGGCGCTTCCTTCACTTCGGGTGTTCCGCTGGCGGACGAAGCCGTACGGCGCATCGCGCGGAGGTATTTCTCCGAGCGCATCTTGGGCGGGAACGTACTACCCGAGCAGGTCAAGACATCGGAGTGGAGAGCCTGGCTGAATCAGCAGAGCTGGTTCATCAACGATGAAAATCGGTTTGCCGACAATTTTCCGCTGGCGGTCAAACATCTTCTTCAGCCGCAGGCCTATCGACAGAAGGTTCTGCTCGATCTGATCCAGCCCACTGAGGACATAGGCATTGGCTATAGGGCGCTCGCGGAACTCGTCCTTCGAGGGCTTGCCGGTACGCTCCTGACCACCAACTTTGACATCTGCTTGCCTAAGGCGCTGAACGACAAGCGCCCGCATCTCCATTCGGTATCGGAGGTCAATCGGGCGCCGGGCGACTTCCGGGAATTCGACATCTTCAATCGGGCTCAGATCGTTTGGCTCCACGGGAAAGCCGAAGGGTACACCGACAAAAATCTGACGGAAGAGGTCGCATCGCTCGACGCCAAACTTGTCAGCCTGCTGTTTCCGCTGCTGCAGTCCACTCCACTGATTGTCGTGGGCTATCGCGGCGCGGAGCCTTCGATCATGGAGTGCCTGCTGGGCGATACCGGCGATCTCGCATTCAAGAAGGGAATCTTCTGGTGTCAGCGCGCCGGCGACAGTCCGCATCCGAATGTCCTCACGCTGCAGGGTCGGCTCGGAGGTAACTTCCGTCTCCTGGAGATCGACGGTTTCGACGAGCTTTTCCGCGACGTGGACGCGGTGCTCGCCGGCCAGCAACGAAACCTGGGCTCGCCTGCGGCCAGAGGGGAGGTGGCCTTCGACGACCGGCCTGCGGCAACCGCTTCGCTTGCGGATCTCGATTTGGACCTGACGCTACGCACCGCCATCGAGTACGCTAGGAAGTTGAGGCTTCGCGAGCCGACATCCGCGACCCTGGCGACGTTCTTGCGCGAACACGGTCTCCTGGTCGAATGCGATGGAGAGCAGAGGCCCACCAACGCGGCGATACTCCTTTTCGGCACCGAACCGCAACGATTCTTCCGGCACGCCGTGGTAACCGCGACCGTCGACGGAAAAAAGCGACAGGTCATCGAGGGCAACCTACTCAAACAACGGAACGATCTTCTGGAGTGGATAGTCGACAAAGACGTCAATCCGACGATCAAGGTGAAGACGGTCGGTCGTCACGTCGAGCGACCTGCTTACCATCAACGAGCTCTGATCGAGTTGGTAGTCAATCTCCTGGTTCACCGAGACTACGAAGACCCTCGTCCCTCCATGATCGACGTCGAGGCGGGACGGAAGATCGCTTTCTCCAACCCCGGCCGCGCGTCCCAGCCACTGACGGAAAAGCTCCTCATCGGAGACGACGGAATGTTTGAGCCCGTGAGCGAACTGACGTCGCTCCGCAACAGGGCGCTCTGCGACATCTTCTTCGGCATGAGCGCGATGGAGCGCGCCGGAACCGGTCTGACCGATGTGGCCCGCTACGCACGCGACGGAAGCGGCCAGGCGGTATTCAAATTTCCGCCAGGCGACGACAGCTTCCGGGCCGAGATCTTTCAACCGACCTCGTCCGGGCGGATCGCCGGGGTCGCCATCGATACCCGGCCGATAGGAACCTACATCGTCAACCTCCTGCCGTTCGCGGCTCTTCCCGCAACGGTTTCCCGCGTAAAGGTTCGAGGGACGCTGCGGGAGATCGCGCAGACCGTCTCACTCGAAGAGGCGGGGACAGTCCTTCTTTGGAGCGGCGAATTGTGGTCCCTGGCTCCGCCGGCGCTCCTCACTTCGGTGCTTCGTCCGGTCATGACCGACGCGAAAGTGACGGTCACCGAGCGTCCGGACCTCGAATCCGATCCCGATCTGGCGCGGGTGTTCACGTGGTTCCTTCGCAAGCATTTTGAGGGACAGCTGGTGCGATTGAAAAGGCATGGCCTCATGATCGAGGCAGGGAAGAAATCCCAACGGCGCGCCTATTTCGCCGGCGTCAACAAGGGTCCACGCAAGTACGTGTACGACGCTCCGACCCGAAAGAACGTGCCTCGCGAGGTCGTCAAACAGAGAAGCGACAAGTCTCCAGTCTGGTTCGAGAACGAAGGTTTTGCGTACGACATCGCGCGCGTCGGGTCGCTGTGGGGCGTGCGTCTCAAGCCGTTCTACATGTTCACTGGACCGGACGCGTCCACGCCCTTGCCGGGATACGCGAGGACGAAGCGCGCGACACGACGTATGAAGTTCGACAGGAATCAGGCCGTCGACGGCGATCTGGTGTTCTGGGGACGATTCATCGCGCAGGGCGCCCCGGCCATCAACTTGAGCCAAGTCGCCGCACAGGACATCTTGCTCGAGGGTTCATTCCTGTCGATAGACGTTCCCGAGGAAGGACTGATCGATGACGATCGCGATCAAGATCAAGTGCCTGCCTGAACCCACGGTTCAGTTCAACAACGGACATGAGGACGTCGATCCGCGGCGTGCTTTGGTCGCGCACGGTCCCGTCGACAATCGCGGACGGCGCTTCCGGCTTGGACTCATCGGCTTGGCTTCGGACGTCGCTGCCGCGCGCCGATGGATCGGAGACATCGATACGTTTCGTCCGGCCAAGGAGAAGAACGCACGGCGGTATCGCGATTGGCCGGGGGCGGAGCGCGCGCTGAAGGCGAAATTCGAAATCGACGATCAGTTCGTGCGCGTCCTCGACGACGGCACTTACGACCGCCTCTTCCGGAAGCCCATGGGTGCAGATGCCTTCGAGATGCTCGTCGAGATGTTCGAAGGTCCGATGGTCACAATGTTCGGCGACGCGCGTCCGGACTGCATAGTGGTCTGCATTCCAGACGAACTGGGTGACCTGAGGGTTGAAAACCCCGGTCTCTCGGCGAGAGAACGGCGCGCGTTGGAGATCCTGAAACAAGAGGAGGAGAGCGCACAATTCGATCTGTTCGCTCCGAGCGAGGAAGAGCTGGCCGAAGCCGAAGCGCTGCGGACCAGCGCCGAAGATCTGCTCTTTCGTACGTTCTACCGCGCGCTAAAGTCGAGAGTGCACAAGTACGACAACGCGGTGCCCATTCAGGTCCTGCGGCGGAGCACGATCGAACGCGACGATGATACGGGTCAAAGCCAGGCGACGAGAAATTGGAACTTTACGACAGCTCTTTACTACAAGGCGGGCGGATTACCGTGGCGACCGTCCGGTCTTCCGGACGGCGTCTGCTTCGTCGGTGTATCCTTTCACCATCTGAAAAAGCGCGGAGGGCACCTCGTCTACGCCAGCGTCGCGCAGGCTTTCTCGTCCGACCATGAGCCCTTCTGTCTCAAAGGGGCTCACATCGACCATGAACAGCGGATCGACCGGCAACCGTACCTGAACGAGTCCCAAGCCTACTCTCTGATGAAGGACGTCATGGAGGGCTATCGCCTTCGGACGGGTCTGCTGCCCAAGAGGATTGTGGTCCACAAGACTTCGATCTACCAGCCCGACGAGGAAAAGGGCTTCCGTCGCGCAGTCAAGGGCTCAGTGCCGGGTTGCGATCTGGTCTGGTTGCGCCAGACGCCCTTCCGTCTGGTCCGCAAGGGATCGGAAGAACCGTGGCGCGGAACCCTGTGCCAAATCGAGGGAGAGTCGTTCCTCTTCACCAGCGGGTATGTTCCTTGGTGGGACGAGTTTCCCGGCGCGCACATTCCCTCGCCGATCCAGATAGGGTCCGCCGGGGAGACCGACATCGAAGCACGTGCGCGCGAAATTCTCCTGCTTTCTAAGATGAATTGGAACTCCAGTGACGGGATCACGCGACTACCGGTAACGCTCCTGTTTGCGAAGCGGGTCGGGGAAATTATGACGGAGTTGTCGGACAACGTTTCTCCTAATCCCTCCTTTCGGTTTCACACGTGAACAATTTGGATGCCCCTGTCGCAACGCTTCACGGGGATGTCGAACACGCGCATTCTGCAACTCTTGGAAGGAAAGTGCGGACCGGTTCTCCATGGCGCGCGTCGCGTGCTGGTCTCCGCATCATCGGGCCCTTGATGTGCCTCGGTCGGCGGGAATTCTTGAGAGACGATCAGGGCTCGACTCTCCGTTCTTGATATGTTCTCATTCACGGATGACCGACCGACCCGCGAGCTGGCGCATGCCGACCCGAGCCCAAATGGAGAAGATGGCCGCTGCCGTCGGCAGAAAGATGCCTCCTGCGGGGCAGGCACCGAACGACGACCTCCCGCCCGAATATTGGCAAGCGCTCCTAGCCGACGCTCGCGCCGACGAGGCCAATCCGGTCGCCCTTGCATCCGGACGCGCGCTGCGGCTGAACCAAATTCCCAAGCATTTACTGAGGGTGGGCTGCCGGCGCTGCGGCCGGACCGTCGAGGTGCAGCGGGCTGACGCCGTCCGGCTGTACGGTCCGGACGCGGTCTGGAAGGGCTTCGGGCAGCGGCTGCTGGACAACACGTGCACGATCCGGACCGGGGGCCATGAGGAAGACGGCTGCTGGCCGTCATACGACTGACGGCGGCCGGCCGTGGCGCCGAAGCACCATCCCACCCCGCTCAGCGGCGGTGACCGCAAGGCGCTGCAGAAGGAGCTCGGCCGGGCCCGTGCCATGACCAGCATCCTCGCCGCCCAAGCCGCCGAGGCCCGCGCCAAAGGCGAGGCCCTGATCCGTCAGGCCGACAAGTTGCTCGCCGAATCCTGGAACGAAAGGATGTGGGCCGACGGAGGCCCGATCGACCCGTCGCCCACGATCGATCAGTCCGTCAACGGCGGCTACCCATGGATCGAAATCGAATGCTCTCGATGCAAGACCAGGCGGTACGTCGACCTGGCGGCGCTGCCCCATCCGCCGACAACTCACGTTCATGACTTGGCGAGCCGACTTCGCTGCCGCAAGTGCGCTAAGGCCAATCGCCGACCGCCTACGACGTTGCTACAATTGGCGCAGCGCCCTCGCCAGGCCGCTCCGGAGACCTGACGATGTGCAATCTGTATTCGATCACCACCAACCAAGCCGCAATCAGCGCGCTGTTCCGCGTCGTCAACCGCTACGTCGGCAATCTCGCGCCGATGCCCGGCGTCTTTCCCGACTACACGGCGCCGATCGTCCGCAATGGCGTTGCGGGTCGGGAGCTCGCGACCGCCCGATGGGGTATGCCGTCGTCGTCGAAGGCGCTCATGGACGCGACCAAGAAGCGGGCCGAGAAACTGCAGGCTAAAGGCAAGACAGTCGACTTCAAGGAATTGCTCCGGATGGAGCCGGATTCCGGAACGACCAACATCCGCAACGTGAAGAGCAAGCACTGGACGCGCTGGCTCGGCGTCGAGAATAGATGCGTGGTGCCGTTCAACTCGTTCAGCGAGTTCAACAAGGCCGAGGGCGGAGACATTTGGTTCGCACTCGACGAATCCCGGCAGCTCGCCTGCTTCGCCGGCATCTGGACCAACTGGACGTCCGTGCGGAAGGTCAAGGAAGGCGAGACAACGAACGACCTCTACGCGTTCCTTACGACGGAGGCCAACGCCGAGGTCGGCGCCGTCCATCCCAAGGCGATGCCTGTGATCCTGACGACGCCCGAAGAGGTCGAGACTTGGATGACCGCGCCGGCGGGCGAAGCGCTCAAGCTGCAGCGGCCTCTTCCGGACGGCGCGCTCCGGATCGTCGCTCGGGGCGTGAAGGAAGACCCGGCGACGGCGTAGCTATCGCTTTATCCTCTCACCCGACCAATGGCATCGTTAAAGGCCGCGCCTCGAACATGGCCGTTCTTGAGAATCTAATATCGAGGAACGCGAGCGTACGACAGTCAAAGGGTCCGTCTGAGCTAAAGCCTTTGATGTTGGCGTTATAGTAGTGCCCCATTGAGGGCGCCGTCAGAAAGCCCTCGAAGGTCGCTGCCGGCATCGTACGCTTTTTCGGGTCACGCCCCGAGCCTGCATGCCGGCCTTGTCGGCGCGTCACTCAGCTGTGCATTCCTTCCCAGTCTTTGCGAAGGCCGGAGCCGCCTAGATGCTGCATACAACCGCAGCAACGATGAGACCATTACCGATCTTCATGTTCGTTCTCCTAGTTCCGTGGCCTGCTAATCCGCCAAAGTGGTCAATTCATCTCGTTGGGCAGTGATCGCGCGTACGCCGCGACTGAACCGCGGGCGTCCGGTGGTAAAAAAGCCGCTGCAGGTGGTCTTTGCGTCGCAGCGATCGCATTCTTCCACGAAGCCGTTCTTCCAGTCCGAGATCGATTGGAGGGCGTGCGGCCAAACAGACTTCGGAAGAACACACTTGGGAAGGTTGTACACCGACACGTTGACGCCAGCGGCGCTCAAGTGATCGACGGCCCTCGCAAGTCCGTCGCCATAGTCCACCGGATCCATCCAGAGCATGGCATCGTTTGCGATTGCAAAGCCCGTGTTTTCGAGGCCCATCAACGCGACGTGGTCGACGAACGGCAGATTGCGGGCAATCCACCGACCCGTGTCCTCGATGATCGGGGCGGTCAATGCATGCAAGACGACGCGGATTTCCACGCGCAGTCCCCGGTCCTTGAGCTTTAGGATGCCCAGGATCGTCTCGTCGAACGCACCCTTGGCCTGCACCACGTGATCATGGACATGATCGACCGAGGCGTAGACCGGAATGGCCGCCATTAGGAACGGGTGGCCGATATCCTTCCAGGCATCGACGATCCGCGAGTCGGCGAACGCCCGGCCGTTGGTCAGCACCTGGATGGCGGTCGCCGGCAGCCGATCGCGGCACTCCTTCAGCACGGCGATGAAGTCTTCCCAATCCGACAGGGTCTCTCCGCCGGTGAACGTCAGCCCACCGGTCGCCGGGTCGATGAGAGGCAGACTTTCCTTGATTTCGCTGAGTATCCACCGGTCATCGACATTTTTTGGTGGTTGCGAGCACATCAGGCAGTAATTGTTGCACCGTTCCGTGACGAGAAACGAGTTGTGCGCAGAATTCCGGCGATACAGCGTACGGAATTTCCTCGACGCATGATCGAAGCCGATCACATCGCCGTCCGCGAGATAGTCATATTTCGGGGGGACGACGACGAGCCGTCCTGTGAACGTACCGGGTAGATCGATTGAGTCGTCGGAGACGACAAGGATAGACTGCCACTCGGCTTCTATCGCGCGCCGGATGTCGTCTGGCGTTCTGGCGAGCGCGAAATCAGCCACGTGACGTTCGGCGGCACTGTCGACCGACCGGAGCCTGACCACCGATCGGGCCTTGTCCGAGGAAAATCCAGCGCTGCGCGAGGCTGTGCCATAGAGAGGAAGGGTCATGCGGCGGCCCATCGTCGCAAGATGGCAGCATCTTCCGGAGAGTTCTCCAGAATGTCCAACAGCAGGCCCATGATGCCTTTTTGGCGAGCGCAAAATGCCGACAGAGGCTTGATTCCCAAGGCGTCACCCTGCGTCGCGTGATGATAGACGGGGTCCGCGCCGCAGTGGCTCTCATACACACAGGTCGAGCATTCGGGCGCACACTGCGTCAGCGACGACGAAATCGCCCCGATCAGCTTGTCCGACAAAATGAGCGAATTGTAGCTGTCGTGTTCGACGTGACCGAGCCGGAAAGCGTCGTCACCGGTCTCGGCCAGCATCCTGCCTTCATCCGACGCGAAAACACTGCCGTCATAGTTGTAGACCAGTGCGCCGAGGCCGGCGCCGGCGGGGCTGCGCAAATCAACGTAGCCGATGGGTCGGTCCGAGAGCATCCGTGTGAGAAGCAGCGCCGCGTAGAACTCCCGGAACGGGGTGCCCTGTCGGTTGATCTCCAGGACCCGGCGCAACCCACGCTCATAGAAGGCAAGCCACTTCCGCGCGTCGTACTTGGCGAACTGCTTTGTTTTGATCGCAAATCCAAACGGGGAAAGCGGGCGCAAGAAGATGCCATCGAGCCCCAATTGGAGATATTCGTCGATGATTTCATCGACGCGATCGAGGCTCGCCTCCGTAGTGGTCATCAAGGCCCCGACCCTGTCGGGACCTAGAATCTCCCTCGCTCGCCGGATACCAGCAACGGCTAGTTCATGACTATTTCCGCCGGGTCGAGGGCGATTCTTGTTGTGCAGGTCGGCAGGACCGTCGAGGGAGGTCGAGAGCAGGACGTCGTTCTCCTTGCAAAATTCGAGAACGGTGTTGTCCAACAAGGCCAGGTTCGAGGCGATGACGAAGTCGAGCTTCTTGCCGGACCGCTGCTTAGCAGCGGCAACGATCTTCCTGATCAGCGGAAAATTGAGAAGCGGCTCCCCGCCCTGAAACTCGATCTTGATCCGCGCCGTCGGGCTGGCGAACGCTATGTCAAGCGCACGCATCGCGGTCTGCTCGCTCATGTCGAAGCGCGAGCGGTCGGTGCTTTGACGCGAGACCTGGCAATAAGGGCAGGAGTGTTCGCACCGCAGCGTCACGACGAAAATATGGAGCGGGGTCGTCTGCTGCAGGAACGACATTCGGCTTCTCAGCCGAGCCGCCAAAAGCTGTCGTTGTGACTTCTGGTTCGTTCCGGTGACCAGATGAGCGGCATAGGCCTTTTCGTAGAGGCCGTCACCGGGTCGGATCTGTAAATCGACCAGCTTGTGCAGTTCAGCTTCGGTCAGGCGAATGAAATCGCCGACCAGGTTGGCGACGAGGTACTGGTTTGCGCCGGCACGCTCAAAATTGAATGGCAACAACGAGAGATCTTCGGTTGCCGCGCCGAAGGCTTCAGGAGATGAAAACCGCGCCATGGGCCCCCGGCTGGACGTTATCAGGCATCATTTTGGTTGGTGGCCAAGGCTCCGAAGGCAAGTGCGAGGATGACATTCCGAACGCCATCCGTTCTTGCGGCGACGCGAGCCCGCAAGTTTTCGTCGGCGACAAGGCTCAGAAACCGCTCCTTCAACTCGTCCGGACCGAGCACCGCGCCCTTTTGCGGATTGGCAGACGAAATCAAACGGCATAGATAGCGGTCGCCCGCCCGGTCAACCTGGCAAGTCGCGGTTCCGATCAGGCGATACGCTGCCGCATCCAAAGCACTGAGGCTTTGGATGCTTGAATCGAAATCGACAGCTACCTCGACCGACGACGCCGCAGGAAGCTTAGCGGCTTGAGGCATGAGACGCATGTGAAGCATGCGACGCGTGGGAGCTATGCCCCGCGACGATGGTGCCATCGGGCTGCTTCGTCATGACAAACCCAAGAAGGTCTTCCCCCGCCTGATAGTAGGCATTTGGCTCAAGCTTAGTGACAGTGTTTTCGGCCGCTACCGCGCTTGTATCGCTGGCAACTGCGGTCTTGGCCTCAGCGACCTGAACCGACATTCCCGTGAGCGATGCGAGCGCCGCCCCAAGCGACAGCACAACTTTTGATTTCTCGGTCATATAGCCCCCTGCATCTAATTTGCTCAATGAATAGCCATCCTTACAACTTCCGAGGGCGCAAAGTCCATAGTTCTAATTGTCGATAAAGCATTCGGTCAGGACCGGCACACCGCTACACCAACTCGGCACGGGATTGATAATGTTGCGGTTTTTCTCCGAAAAGCTGCCAAGCGATGTGGCGTTTCGGACAGAACCGGTGGAAAAGCGCATCGTCTCGCGATTCCAATCCCTCACGTGTTGGATGGGCGGCGGCCCTCAAGGATTCGTTGTGCGCACCCGGGAGTGATTTCGATGCAGAGAGAGCCAGGCATCCGGACGCTAGGCGACTGGGCCGTCTCCGTGCTGCAGAGAGAAATCGCGGCGCGCGCGAAGCGATGCGCGAGCAGCGCAAGCTGCGCATCGTCTATCGTGATCCCAAGGGAGTTGGCGGCCTTCGTTGGCGGGGCTTCCTGGCCACCGCTCTACGTGAACCACGTCACCTCGGCACTGCCACATACTTGTCCGGCATCAGCCAAAGGCCGGCGTCGAGTGGCGGCTTGATGTCGAACATCTGCGCGCCGTTCCGGAAATGGAAGACCCTCCGGACGCGGTAGGCCGACGGGTTCTCCGCAGCCGTCTCGACCTGGTTGCGGGACAGCCAGAATCGGGTGCGAGCGTGCCCGTGCGTGGTCTTGATCTCGAGAAGCCGCTCCTCGCCGCTGTCCGGCTCGAAGGATCGGATATCGTAGCCCCGGTGGTCCTCGCCGCGATCGGAAGGCCAGTCCATCTCCTTCGCCAGATCTTTGCGTCCGGCTTGGCACAACCGGTCGAATTCGAACTTGAACACCATCTCCTCGCCGGCGCGCCCCAGCGAGCGGTTGAGCTCGTCCCTGGCCGCCGGGTCGTACTTGCCGATCAGCCGCCGGAGCGCCGGTTGACGGTCCTGCGGGCCCGAGTTCAAAACCGCTGGCGGCGGCACCAGCACAGGCCCTCCCGCCGACGTGAAGCGCGGTTGGACGACAACCGGCTCCGTCAGGATCTTCGGATGTAGCCCTATCTGGGCCTCGACGACCTGCACCAAGGAGTCCTGGTAGTTGTGGGCCGGCAGCAGTCCCGGGATCCAGGCGATCCCGAGTTCCTCCAGGACCGCCGAGACGTTGCGGAGCTTCCACTCGATCGACTTCGCGGAGCGACCCACTTCCGGCGACAGGCGCCTGTACAGATCGGCCTTGTTGATCTTGTCGCCGGCGCGCTCACGCTCGAGCATCAGGAAATAGTTGGCGACCACGATGGCGACCTGCTCGGCCGTCCAGTCGGTCCCCTTAGCTCCCGGCGCTGCACCCTCGGCGTCCACTGATCGCGTTCCTCGCTCGCACCAGGAACCCTACCAGTCAGCAGCCGATCCGCAAATTCCGCAAAGACGCAATCGGGCACGTTCTGGAAGGGTTTCGCTCCTCGCCGCGCGCATCAGCTGCACGCCGGACTTCCCCCGAGATTCGGCCAGTCCGCCTCTACTCGGCGCGTTGGGCGGGCGCCATCCGCGCAACGCGAGAAGCGTCCTGAAAGCGCCGGCTGGTACGGAGCATCGCTGCCTGGTGCCGTTCACTAGCTTCAACGAATTTCGAATGATGGCAACGAGTACTAGGTAAGTGCTCGAACCCGAACAGAATTCGGCTTTCCACATTTAGTCAACTTGACAAAAATGGTTCTTCTTGCACCCACGATCGGCGTCACGGATATTCCGCCGACAATGAAATATCGGCGGGACACAGAGCGTGACCTTCACCATTTGGGACAACCACAGAGGCGAGTACCGGGGTCGCGATGAGCACGGTCGCCCCCGCGAGTTCGAGAGGCGGGTCGCGGCCGAACGGGAACGAGAAAACTTCATCGCAAACAAGGACCATAAGGACGATTGGCGCTGCCGACTGGACATCTATCAGGTCGATGCCAACCTGTGCTTTCACCTGCGGGGAAAATGGGAAGGTGATCACAGGCTCTATCTCTATCCAGTTCTGCTTCCGGTCTATTTCGAAGACGTTACGGCAGCGCACTGGCGCCTTTACGCGGACGACGGGAGCGAACTCGGTCCGGGCTCGCAGGTCCGCACTTTCCGCGGAGAGCTCACCCAGCTCGTCCGACTGCTGCCGCCACACAAACTCGCATCCGAGGGCAAGGTCATTTGCCGCAATCGTCTCGGAGGCGAGGACCGATGGGGCGCGAGCGTGATCGGCGGGACGTACAGGTACTTGCCGCCCCTGAGACACCTGAACGAGGCCGGGTTGCGTTGGGCGCGCTCGGGACGCTGGAAAGCGCCGCCTTTGTTGACTCTGGCTTGAAGACCAGCGTCCCTGGTCGGACGGCGTCCCGAACTACGGGACCTTCATCGGAGCGTTCCTGTATTTCCGCTCTACCAGCGCCGCCCGAGGGAGCCGTTGGTTTTGGGCCGGCTTGGTTTTGTTCGCTTGCTCAGCGGCACTGACCTGGTTAGGGCGGCATGGTTGGTTCTTGCGAACTTCGCCTTGATCGCTCCGAACAACGCATCCTTTCCGGCGTAAAGCGCCCCCCGATGTCGGCGGAGGGAATCTGATGAGAGCCAGACGTAGCGGCCTGCCCTCAGTGAGGGAGGCAACAGCACATAGTCCTCGATCGCCCTATTCGCCGCATCCAGCCGCATCACGGCGAGTAACCCCGATGAGATCTGCCTACGGTAGGCTTTCCATTGTGGCCCGTGATCCGCTCCACGGTGGGCCAAGCGTCGCGCGACGAGAAACGAAACCAGGCGTTCGCCTCTGATATCAAGGCCTATGCCGTCCAGATCGAGCTCCGGCTGAAGACCAAGGTCGGTCCGCAGCACCTCCGCGAGTTCGGAGGCATGCCTCGCCTGTTCGGAGACCCAAAGCTCCCGGGTGTCGATCCAATCGCAGTCGCGCGGCGACGCGTATCGGATCAGCGCATAGGCCTTCCGCAGCGATCCGAAATGCTTCACGTACGACGAGACGTGATTGAGGCCGAGCGTCGAGTTGATGATGCGCGAGTTCAGCTTTCCGCGCCGGCGAAGCGTGAGACGCAGGCGTAGCAACATGTCATCTTCCGGATCTCCACGCGCCGCTCTGCCAGCAGCTTCTGGGCTCGAGCGAAGATGCCCGGATCGACGATAGGCTCGACCGCCGCAGCGCCCCGGACCCAGGCGTGATCCGGGTTCTTGACGAGCTTCTGCCCCAGGCGCCGCGAGGTGCGATTGTAGATGGTCTTGCCGATATAATTCTCGTTGGCGAGAATGGTCGGTATCATGCCATCCGTCCAAAGCGGATCATTGTGATTGGCGATGCTCGCCTCGTTCAGTTGACGCCTGATCTCGCTGTACGATTTCCGACCGTTGACGAACTGGTCGAAAATGCATCGGATGACCTCTGCTTCTTCGCGTGAACCAAGCCGCAACCGAACGCGATCCGACTGCAAAGCTTTGAATTGGCCCTTTTCGAGGAGGCCCTTCGGATGCTCGCTTTCGTCGACCATCAAAACGTCGGAGCCCATAGCCTATGGGAGCGCCGACGCGGTACCCGAGGCTCGCGACCCGGCAGTGTCCGGCGTGCACTTTAACCGAAAGTTCTCGGCTCCACTCGGCGGCCATGCCGCGCTTCAAGTTTTTCGCTATCCCGGAAACGAACGTGCCGTCGTTCTTGAAGAGCTCCGCGCAGTATCGACCTGGACGCCGGTCCGCTTGCACAGGAATTCGTAGTAGGCGCTCTCGTCGACATCCTGGAAGCGGCCCCAGCGGCTCACGTCGTAGACGAGGATGTGATCGAAGTCGGCTTGTCCCGACTGAACGTCGTCGATCAGTTCGATCAGACCAGGCCGTCCTTTGATCCGAAGGCCGCTGCGGCCTTCGTCGGCGTAGGTGCGGACGATCGTGAGAGTGTTCGTCTCGGCATAGGCGGCGATAGCCGCGAGCTGGTTCTTGATCGAGTAGCGCTGGAGTTCTCTCGACATTCGGACGTATGGCGCTGCGCGGCGCGATCGGATCCGCTTCGCCAGGCTTGTCCCTTTGGGGACGATCAGCCAGTTACCCATGGACCCCTCCTGCAACTTCAGAGGTGCCCCCGCCGGGAAATACATCCTACCTTCTTCGATATGGCAATGCTCATCGGGCCAAAGCGTCGGCGCTACGCACTCAGCGTTCTGCACAGGCGCTGCGGAACACGTGGACAAGCCGAAGCTCTGCCGATTGTAAATCCCTGACCCGTGCTAACCGCCCGGAACGAGCAGGCGGGCGGAAGGATTCGTCCAGGCAGGAGCGCTCTCGATGCTGATGACGAAGGAACGACGACCGGCGATCCGGACGCTGCGCGGCTGGGCGATCTCTGTGCTGCAGGAGGCAGGCGCCATCCGCGAGTGCGAAGAACATGGCTGGATGCAGGACCGCGCCGACCCGCACGCCAGGGACCGCGCCTTCCGCCTCGCCCGTCAGAATCCGCCAGCCGGCATTTCCGCCGACGAAGCCGTGGCGGAAGTTCGCGAGGTCCTGGATTCGATCGGCGACACCTGCCCGGAGTGCCCGCCCGAGGCCGACTAAGCCGTCTTGTCCGTCATGCCACGCTCGCAGCAAGCCGAGGCACGAAGGCGAATGAGTTCGATCCACGCCAGCGCGGCGTTGATCCATCTCTGCCGTTCAGCTCCATCGGCTTCGGCGGCGAGCTTCATGGCCGCAAACGCCTCGCGCTCGGGATCGTACTCGACGTCCATGGGCTGAAACATAATCGCGGATCGTAAACGATCACACAGCGAGGCGACCGTAGGAATCCGGGGCCGCCACGACCGCAATCGCGGGCCTAACCCTCCGGAGCGTCTCGCCTCTCCTCCCATAATCTGTCGATGAGCCGCTCCCGAGGCTCTGGATCAGCGCTGCTACTGCAGAAGGCGATGCGGGTAGCGCTGGCCGCCCCCGGACGGATCGCACTTTTCGCAAACGCGGCAAGGCGGGGCCTTGCGGGCCGACGAATTCCATCCATATACCATCTAATCAGATGGCGATGGGATGTACTAACGATGGCCAGCAATGTGCACGAAATCCGACCAAAGCCCTCCGACTCGGAAAAAATCACGATCAATCTTGGTTTTGTCGATCTCGGTCAGGTCGATTTGATGGTGCAGGAAGGCTTCTACTCGAACCGCACGGATTTCATCCGGACCGCGATCCGCAACCAGCTCGAACGCCATGCCGACGTGGTCAAGCAGTCCACGGCGCGAAAGAGCTTGGACCTGGGCTTGCGAAACTACAGCCGCGAGGATCTCGAGGCGGCGCGGCGGGCGGGCGAGATGCTGCACATCAATGTTCTGGGCCTCGCCACCATCGCGCAGGACGTCACGCCCGAGCTGGCCCGCGCGACAATTGCATCGGTCTCTGTGCTGGGGGCCCTGCATGCCAGTTCGGCGGTCAAGTCTGCTCTCGCCGACAGGACGAGGTAAGGTCATGTTGAACCAGGACATCATTCGCGAAGCCACCCGCCTCACACGCTCGGGCCGACTCGTCGAGGCCACCGCGCTGCTTCAGCGCATGCTTCGGGGCGAGAAAGAGCGCGGCGCTACCGCACCGAGGGTCGACCACGCCGCCCTTGCGTCAGGACGAGAGCCGCCAACCATCGACGCCAAGGCGAACGCCGCCGAGACGAGGCGTCCGCGTCGGGCGGCCCAGCCGGCAGTGGATATCGCCAAAAACCTCCGCGGGCTCGGACTGGGAGGAGCCCTGAGGCGTGCGCCGCCTCCCATGGCGGACATCGTGCCGGACGGCGCCAGGTTCGTCGAAGGCGTCTACGCAAACGGCGCGGGAAGCCGCGCCTACCGGCTCTTCATCCCGAGCGGCTATCATGGCCAGCCCATTCCGCTGGTGATCATGCTCCACGGCTGCACGCAGTCGCCGGAGGATTTCGCCGCCGGCACGCGAATGAACTTCATCGCCGAAGAACAGACCTGCTTCGTCGCCTATCCCGCGCAGCGGGCCGACGCAAACCAGGCGAAATGCTGGAATTGGTTTCGTCCGGCCGACCAACAGCGCGACGGAGGCGAGCCCTCGCTCATCGCCGGCATCACCCGCCAGATCATGTGCGATTATTCGGTCGATTCGGAACGCGTCTACGTCGCCGGACTGTCCGCCGGGGCCGCGGCCGCGGCCGTCATGGGATCGACGTATGGCGACCTGTACGCGGCGATCGGCATTCATTCCGGACTGGCCTGCGGAGCAGCCAGCGACCTTTCCTCGGCACTGATCGCCATGAAGCAAGGCGGCGGGTCCGATGAAAGGCCGGCAGATGGCCCATCCATTCCGACGATCGTCTTCCACGGCGACCGCGACAACACGGTGCATTCGAAAAACGCCGCGCGAATTGTCCGGCAATCCGTTGGTGGGACAAGCACGACGACGGAGGTGCGTCGCGGGCGGGTGCCTGGCGGGCATGCCTACACTCGCACGGTCCATACTGACGTCTCCGGACGCGGCATCCTCGAGCACTGGGAGATCCACGGAGCCGGACACGCATGGTCGGGGGGCAGCCCCGCCGGCTCCTACACCGATCCGGACGGACCGGACGCAACGAGAGAAATGCTGCGCTTCTTCCTCGAGCATTCGCTCCCGCAGGGGCGGAATTGAGGTGGCATCCGCTTTTCATCTCGGTGATGGGAAGCGGACGTCGCAATCGTCTCCATCGAACGGGAGCCCGCTGGCGCTAACCGCTTTCAGGTCTTTGGCTTCTGTTTCGCTGCAGCCTCTCGAGCGATCCGCTCCGCCTTCAGGCGCTCCCGGTTTGCATGGAATGCCTGTTGGTCGCGCTCATGCTCTGAGACCGGCGCCTCCGCGCGCGTGTCGCGAAACACCTTGCGGGCTTCCCGTTGGGCAACGGTCGGCATCCGTCGGTCCGATATGCGATTGTTCATTGCTCCCTCCTTCGGGCGCAAAACGGTCCTTGCGCTATGTTGCGCATTCGGACCGCCAACCTTGGGGTAGGTTTTCCCCCGGATGGGGCTTTTGGGGGCCGGGGGCTTGGATTCGACGTTTCGCGAACCCGTTCGTTCCAATCCTCCTGCTGTAGAAAATCACGCAGACTTCCGCTGCGGTTTGGCCGGCCTTTTCGCCGTAGCTTCCTTCGCCGTCTTCTTGCCCTCGATCGGCATCAGCATTTCCTTCTGGCCGGCCGCCGCCTTTCGCGGCTTCTTGGTGGGCTTTGCGGCCTTCGCCGGCGCGGCCTCGTTGCCGACGGACCGCCGCAGCGCCTCCATCAGATCGACGACGTTGGTCGACGCTGGACGCTCCTTCGGCGTGATCGGCTTGCCGGCGCGCTTCTTGTTGATGAGGTCGATCAGCGCGGTCTCATAGTGGTCCTCGAACTTCTCCGGCTCGAACCGCCCCGCCTTCTGGTTGACGATGTGCTTTGCGAGGTCGAGCATGTCCTTGGTCAGCTTCACCTGCTGGATGTCCTCGAAATACTCCTGCTCGCTCCGGACTTCGTAGGGGTAGCGCAGCAGGGTGCCGACGAGCCCCTTGTCCAGCGGCTCGAGCCCGATGATGTGCTCGCGGTTGGTCAGCACGACCCGACCGATGGCCACCTTGTTCATGTCGCGGATGGTCTCCCGGATCACGGCGAAGGCGTCGTGCCCGACCTTGCCGTCGGGACGGATGTAGTACGGGCGGATCAGGTAGCGCGGGTCGATGTCGGACTTGTCGACGAACTCGTCAATCTCGATAGTGCGCGTCGACTCCAGCGCGATCTCCTCGAGCTCCTCCTTCGTCACCTCGATGAACTGATCCTTCTCAAGCTGGTAGCCCTTGACGATGTCCTCGTTCGGCACCTCGTCGCCAGTGTCGGCATCGACCTTCAGGTACCTGATGCGATGTCCGGTCTGCCGGTTGAGCTGGTTGAAGCTGATCTTCTCGGACTCGGAGGTGGCCGGATAGAGCGCGACCGGACAGGTCACTAGGGAGAGACGCAGGAAGCCTTTCCAGTTGGCACGCGGGGCCATGTACGCGGAACTCCGTTGGGGCGGGCCTGGATTCAAGACGAACGAGGCGGTCCGGTTCCGACATGGCCCACGGGCGGCGGGAGCATTTCACCCTGCGAGGGGTATCGCCCGGCCCCGGCGTCAGCGCACAGCCGCGTGCTCGATCTCGAAGCGAAGGCCCACCCGGAGAACGGGCCCTGCGTCATCCCGGACTTCGATCGCCAAGTTGCGAACCTCGGACCCTGGCAGTACGTCCTTGGCGAAGTCCGCCATGGCCCGGGACGCCTCCCGTTTCACGTCCTCGAACGAGGCGATCTCCACCCCGACGTCGTCGAAGACGAAGTTCTCGTTGTCGGAGGTATCAAAGTAATAGCGCGGCATTCACGAAAACCGGCTGCGGCGGCTGCCGTTCCTAGGCGCCCACGCTTTCGCCGCGCCGCGACCGGCGCGGCCAGATCATTCCTCGCGCGGGGCGGCATTTCCCGATTCGAGCAAGTTCAGCGCGGTCTCGATCTGCGCGAGCAGACGCTCGATTTCCTCGCGCTCGTTCGATCCGGCACCGTTCTCCAGTCGCTCCATGAGCGCCTGCTTGCGCGCGAGCAGGTTTGCGACAGTCGACACCTCGCACCTCCCATGTTCGGTAACAATAATGGAGTTGGTGCGCCTATGAGGAACTTGCCAGTCCCAGCGTCTTCCTGGCCGTCAGACCAGACCGTCCTTCCGGACCCTATTTCGCGGGCGGCCGCAGCGGGCCGTCCACCCACTTCCGGGCGGCGGGATCGTGCAGCGGGTCGTCGTCGCACTCGGGACAGACGTAGCGCTCGCCGCCTCTGGCGGCCGCGTCGCGAACAAGCTTCATCGGCCGCCCGCAGTGCGGGCACGGCTTCAGGATAGGATGTAGCATCGACATTTGGCTTCCCCGCCGCGATCAGCGTAGTGCCCTTTGCCTTGCGGGCACAAGCGATCTCTTGACGCGAACGCCGAAGACCGTCGAAGATCGGCGTCCGCGGTGTTGTTGCAGGGTGGCGTCATGGAAGAGTTCTACAGGGGGTTCGCGCAGCATGCGCGCGACCTGGCGGAGAAGGCGGATCCGTTCACACGCAGACGGTTGCTCGATCTGGCCCAGAGGTACGACGCCAAGAGCAAACCTGCCGGAAGCACCAGGCCGCTGCCGCCGCCACGCACCACCCCGCCCTCGACGATCTTCTCCGGCAGCGGCGAAGCGTGAGAAGGGGATCATCGCCTCGGTGATGACCAAGCCGAAAGGCTCTAGCCAATCGATCGGAAGCAACAAGGCGGCGGCGCCGAGAAACGGCCGCTTCCTCGCGCCGTCGACTTCGCTGATGAGTTGGACGTTCTCGCCCGATATTCGGCTGGAGATGCTTCCTTCAGCCGCCGTCCGCCTTATCGAGCGGCCGCCGCTGCGCATAGTAAGCCGGTTACAGCCGCACCAACTCGAGCCTAACGCGGCAGGTGACCCCTAGGGTACGTACATAAAACCTGTCACTAGGAGCAGGCGCACCTGAAGTCCGCTTGTCCCGAACAGCGGCGCGAAAGCGGACGTTATGGGACTTCCGAGAAGGCCAGCAGCGGAAGTCAGCCTTGGCCGGAATGAAAGAGGCCGCCAACTGAAGGCGGCCTTACTTCGGCGGCTGCAAGCCCGAGGAGGTTAGCCAACTGTTCAGGCGAGAGCCGGTCTCGGCTTGACTGGCAGTCTTGATCAGCGCATCGCGATCAGGCCCGGGTGGGAGTTTGGTTGCTTGCTCGCGGAGACTCTTGGTCCAAGCGGCAAGCCTTTCTTTTAGAGTGGTTTGTTGCTTGAAACGACGCCGTTTGAGCATGGCGTGCTCCTAAAGCAATTTCGACGACTCACTAACGGTCGGGCGCCAGAGGCAGTTCCAGAATGGGGGTGTTCGTCCACGCCCGCCGCATGGGGACAAACGGTGACACCAGAACCGATTGAGAACGGCGAGAGGTCAGTCCGGGTGAAACTGAGAAAAACTTAGGTTGAGCAAATCTGATCAGACTGGCGTGGTGAACGGACCTCTGGCAGACGCGGCAACTTCGCAGATGGGCCAGAGGGTCATTTGATGAAACGGCCTTACTGCCTCTTGAGCAACTCAGCCAAGTCCAGTTCGAATATCTGCTGTGTCTGTTCGAAAAGTTGCAGGAGGTCGATTGAAACCGGCGTTCCGTGGCGGGCTACAATCGCTCGCTGGCGCTCTATGATGATCCTGCCCCTATCAACGTGGCGCTGCGCTTGAGCGATTTTTTCATCCAGCGTCATAGCCGGTTCCTGCCCGGAACCAGCATGGGACGAACAACCAGAATAGTCCAGTTACAAGATCATTCCTCTTCAGCCTGAGGAATAGGTCTGTGTGTCCTGCGGCCGAAATGTATCCGGAGACGGATGAGTTTCGAGGACCCTCACACATTCAGCGATAACTCGGCGAGCTTCCTCGATAATTTTGTTGTCGCTTAGTTCATCCCGCCGATAGATGAAAAGTCTCGCTGGCAGCACGTCCGCCTCCGTGACCTTATTAATCGCCTTGGCCCTAACGCCCGAAAGGGAGACTAGGTTCATTTATCAGCAAGACAGAGACGACACCCGGACTTCCGGTAATAGGTCCACTTTCGGGTGGTAACGACCAGTTGAGGCTGATGGCCAAACCATGATTCAAGCCATCCGACCGAAGGGGCCGAATCATGCGCTACGAACTGACGGACAATGAGTGGTTTGCCATTAAGCCGATGATGCACACGGACAATCGAAGTGTCGATCATCTGGACAGCGGCATCGTGGGCAGTTGCAAGCGCATCTATGATACCGCCCCAGAGCCAGCCCCCCGCCAGCGGACGAAGCGGTTGTAGTACATAGTATACGGACCGAAGTTCTCTGGCAGATCGCGCCATGGCGCTCCAGATCGCAAGACCCAGAAGATGCCATTGAGACACGACGGTCATTCACTCGCGGCAGGCCGTGCGACTTATTCGGCAGCATTTCGAGAGAGGACAGAGGCCTGCTGGGGGACTGAATGGCGGTCGCGGCGGCGCGCGCCGCAGCCGCAACGCGCGGCTAAAGGATAGCGCGAGCAAGCGACGATCCGCTGCCATCCTTACGGGCTCGATCGAAGGATCGAAAACTCACCACGATCCCGGTTCAAGCCGGTGAGGGCCCGGTATCAAGTAGCTGCGAAACGGCGGCAGCCAATTGCGCCGGCGCAAAGGGTTTCTGGATCAGAAGGCTGCCTTCGACCCCCCGCGATTGCCAGTCCGGCGCGCTGGCGCTCGTCATGTAGACCACCGGAAAGCCAGGTGAGATTTCCCTGATCTGCTGCGCTAGTTCCCAGCCGCTGATGCCGTCACCCAGGTTGATGTCCGTCAGCAGCACCGACATCCCTCACGGCCATCGCAAAACGTGGAGAAGGCCGCTTCCCCCGAAGGGACCGAGCAGGCCTCGAAACCGACGTCGGACAACGCGTCCTCCACGAAGCTGGCGATGAGAGCTTCGTCCTCCACGACCAGAACACGAACGGCATCGCTCACTTTCAAGTCTCCTCGGCGATCAGGCTTGATCGTCGACCGGGGCGGCGGTGCGTCGGGCAGCCAGACGTCAGAGTGTCGTCCCGCCTCAGGCCACCGGCACACCATAGTAGGCGTTCACGGAGCGCGTGGTCGCCGGGTCGCTCCAATTCCAACTGCTCTCGTCGGCGTATTTGGGGGCGCCGCGGAGCTGGTCCTGGGTGATACCGGTGACGTAGCCGCCGAGGTTGGTGTCATATTTCAACGCCTGCCAAGGCAGCGGATAGTGATCGTCGCCGATGCCGAGCAGGCCGCCGAAGCTTAGCACCGCGTACGACACCTTGCCGCTGACCTTGTCGATCATGACGCGCTCGATGTAGCCGACCTTTTCCCCGTCGGCCCCGTACACGTTCGTACCCTCCACCTTGTCGCTGCCGATCAGACTGAACGTCTCGCTATCTTCCATGGCCATGGTTGACCTCCTGGATGTTGTCTTCGGAAATCAACAGTGCGACGATGCCTCCGTTCCTGGCACAATCCGCGGCGAAATGTTGATTCCCCAGGGATGAAGCGGCCGGAACGATGACGCGCCGCAATGTGCCGGACGTAGTCGGCGAGCGGAGCTAGAGCATGGAGCTGACCGATCTGGAGCGCGATTTTCTGAGGAAGCTCCTCGGCGAATCCTGGGTCAGCCCGCCGACGTTCGACCATGAAATCGTGGCGCGGCTCGTGGAACTCGGTCTCGTGGAAACCGAACCGCTTCCATCCGGAGATATCGAGTATCGCATCACCGACGCCGGACGGGCGGCGGCTACCTCGTGAACCACAGATTGGCGAGCCGCGGGCAGATCGGAGGAACGATAACCTTGCCACCCTATTGGACTGCAGGGACCGTCGCCCGCCGTTGAACTACGGCGCCTGTCGCGGATAGCCAAAGGTCTCACGACCCGCTATTCAGAACTAGCGCTCGCGAGGATAGCCAAAGGCGGCGGCCTCTTCGGAACCCCGGTGTTCTCGCAGCTATGCGCCTTCGCGCCCTCGCCGACAGGCGAGATCTCCATCCCGCACCCGCTTTATCTGCCCCTCAGCGATAGACTGATCCGCGTTACGATGTCGTCCCACTCGCGCTCTTCGCTCGCCGGGTAGTTGATCAGGACGCAGTGGATCAATCCGCTCGAGAAGTTGCACCGGTTGTACCAGACCTTGTCGCTCTTGTAGCTGGACACCGCAAAGAATCGAGGCGTCGTTCGCTTGTACTGAATGCGTGCGGGCGGATGCTTCTTTGCGAGAAATGCAGCGGGTGAATCGTTCGAGACGTTGGGTGCGGCCTGTATCGTGATGTCGGCTCGGCCGTCAGCCGTCCGAAATCGCTGTCCGTACCCGTCCGGACGGCCGGCTTCTTCGGTAAAGATCGAGGCCGGGAAATCGACAGAGGTGCCTGTCTGCGGGATGGAATACGTCGTCCATCTCACCGGTTGCGCCGAAACCGTGGAGCTCGAGGCGACAAGTCCGAGAACGAGCGCCGACACTGCCGATTTCATCCCCTCTCCTCCAGGAGTCATGAAGGCCCGACGAGCGGCGTCTCGGGTTCGATCATCAGGGGTGCCGCCGGTCCGATCGGCTCCGGCGTCGCGACGAACCGCCCGTAGATCCGGAAGGTCACTTCCGGCCTGACGGCGCCTGAGCATTCGAATCGTTCGGGTTCTTCTTGTTCGCCTCATGATGGCCGATCACGCAGCCGGCGGCAGCGCCGAGCTTGCCGTGTCCCGCCATGTGGCCCGCGACGCCTCCGACGATGGCGCCCTTGATGCAACCCTTCGCGTCCGCGCCGGAGGCCGATGCCAGCGCCATTGCGGCCACGCATGCCGCCGTGAAGATCCATTTCATGAGCGTTCTCCGGGCTCGGTTTTCCGCGAGGTCAATTCGATCCGGAGGCGGTCGTTCCGCTGCGAGCACGTTCCTGACTGCAGGTCCGCGATGTCGCTCATCGGCAGCGGCCCCTCGCGTGTAGGAGCAAGTCGCGGGCCTCCGAGTTTCCCATCTGCTGGAGCGAAATCGTTCATGATGGAGAGGTCGTGCGCGCGGTCAAGGAGAGCAAACGGTCCAGGAGATCGCGCTTCCTCCGCGACGCGATGGTCGACGTGCAGATTGCCGGCCGCGGCGTTCGCAGCAGGCGGGTCCTGCTGGCGATGCGGCAGGTCCCCCGCGAGATTTTCCTCGATCGGCGGTTCGCGGAAGCCGCGTACGAAGACTGCGCGGTACCGCTCCCGAAAGGGCAGACCATCTCTCAGCCCTACATCGTCGCCAAGATGCTCGAGGCTGCCGCGATCGCCAAATCGGACCGGGTTCTGGAGATCGGCGCGGGTTCGGGTTATCTGGCGGCGCTCGCCGCCAAGCTGGGGCGGGAGGTTTGCGCGATCGAGCGCCATGAAGCATTGGTGCAGCGCGCCCGATCGCGCCTTCGGCATCTCGGCTGCCGCAATGTGGATCTGCGTCATGGCGACGGCACCGCGGGATGGCCGGATGGCGGCGAGTTCGACGTGATCCTGGTGTCGGCCGCCAGAGCGCAGATGCCAGCGGTCCTCGAGACTCAATTAGCTCCCTTGGGACGACTGCTCATCCCGCTCGGCGATCCTGACGGTGTGCAGTGGCTGACGAAGCTGACACGCGGACCGGACGATCGTTTCGTCGAGGAAAGGATAGAGGAGGTCCGCTTCGTTCCTCTGATCTCCGGCTGAAAGCCCGCTCGCCGTCTCAATTGGCGCAAAAAGGCCGCCCGGGGGCGGCTAGTTTTTGATCTTCGCTTCTTCTGCTTACTTCTTGAGGGCGTCAGCGGCGTCCCGCGCTGCATCTTTCACGTCCCCCGCGGCGTTGTGGGCGGATCCCTTGGCCTTATCGATCTTGCCTTCGGTTTCCATGTCCTTGTCGCCTGTGAGCTTGCCGGCACCTTCTTTGATGGCGCCTTTTGCCTTGTCGGCGGCGCCCTTCACATGTTCGCGGTCCATAACCATGTCCTTTGCTGTTCGGAAGATCAGCACAACGAAGGTGTTGCGCAGGGGTTCCTCGCAGAACAAAGCACGGTGTTTTCAACGAACACTCTGGACGTGGCCCTTGGGCGAGCAAAGCTGGGGCGTTTGCAATGTCGGCTATTGGCGGCAGGACCGGACGCGCGACCATGCCTGCCCCAATCGCCGCCCGCGCTGACGATGAGCCGCCTCCGCAACGACGCATGCAGACCGGATGCCCGCTATCGAATCCACAACGGCCGAAAGCCCGTGAATCGCTCCTTTTTCAGGTATCTCATTGCCGGCGCTGCGGATATTCTGCGGTGAGCGAGCCGACCGGTTCTGGCCGGCCAAAGACGAGATCATCGAGCCCGGGATGGTCAAGTTCGACTACACGCCGGACGGGCAGGTCGCCGGCGTCTGAGACACGTTCTCCGCCTTCAACGAACCGAGTGCGCCGATTTCCGCGGAAGTGACGGCACTCACCGGCATCACCAACGAAATGGTCGCCGGACACAATTAGACGATGCCGCCGTCACGGCTTTCGTCGAAAGCGCAGTCATCACGATCGCGCATAACAGCGCTTTCGACAGGAGGTTCGTCGAACGCTACTGGCCCGTGTTCGAGCACAAGGCCTGGGGCTGCAGCATGAGCGAGATCGACTGGCGCAAACATGGCTTCGCCGCCTCGCAGCTCGGCTATCTCCTGAAGGGAGCCGGCTACTTCCACCAAGCGCACCGCGCCGTGGACGACTGCCACGCTCTGCTGGAGGTCCTGGATTTCGTACTGCCGACGACCGGCGCGCCGGCGCTTGCGCTCCTGCTGGAGAAACCGCCCGCAAGCCGACGATGCGAGTCTGGGCAGAGCAGACCGCTTTCGAACTCAAGGACTCGCTGAACGCAGGCTCGCTGGAACGACGGCAGCGACGGCAGGCCGAAGTCCTGGTTCAGAGACGTCGACGAGACCGCGCTCGGCGACGAGATCGCGTTTCTGCGAACCGAGATCTACATGCAGGACGTCGAGCCCAGCGTGCAGAGGCTGACCGCATTCACACGGTTCTCCGACCGGATCTGAGGCGGCCTAGCGGCCGAGACGCTTCTCGACGCGCTTGCGGCTGTTGCCGACCTTCTTGATCGCCTTCTTCACGGCCGAGGCCGAGCGGCCTGTCTTCTTCGCTTCGTAGCGGACTTCGTAGTCCTGCCCCTTGGCGACGCGTGCCCGGTCCTGTTTGCGTCCACGCGCGGTCTTCTTCGCTGCCGCCATCGGCTCCTCCTCTTGCGAACTGATGGCGATGCAACGCCGCAAGGATTCGCGGGTTCCGGAAACGAATCCTGCCGTCCCGGCTTGAGTCGACGAGTTGTTGCGTTGGAGTTCATTGCGTGGCGTTTCAGCGGCGTCAACGGGCGGCGATCGGCGTGAAGGCGCCGTTCCCGGGCTTCGTAGAGCCGGCCTTGGCATCATCGATCGAGAAGGTGCCGTCCGGAGCGCGATGGATTCATGAAATCAAGTTCGATGGCTACCGCGTCCAGGTCCATCTGGTGAACGAAGCCGTGAAGGTCTTCACCCGCCGCGGTCACGACTGGACCAACCGCTTCAAAAAGGTCGCCGACGACGCCTGGCACATCAAGGCGGGATCGGCGATCGTTGACGGGGAAGTCGTGGTCCCCGCTGCGGACGGCACGACGGACTTCTCGGTCCTTCAGAACGAATTGAAAGGCAAGTCGGCCAGCATCGTACTGGTCGCCTTCGATCTCCTGTACCTGAACGGCCGCGACCTCCGGAAGCTTCCGCTTTTCCAGCGCAAGACCGAACTCAAGAAGATCGTCGACGGCACCGAGATCCAGTTCAGCGAAAGCTTCGAGCTCGAGGGCCGCGCGATGTTCGAGCACGCCTGCAAGGTCGGTCTGGAGGGCGTTGTCTCCAAGGTCCGCGACAGCGCGTACGCCAGCGGCCGCGGCAACAACTGGGTCAAGAAGACCTGCGAGCAGCGGGAGACCCTGGCGATCGCCGGTTTCGCGCTCGACGAAGGCAAGTGGGATGGCATCTATCTCGGTCGACGCAAGGGGGACGACCTGGTCTACGCCGGCAAGGTCGACCACGGCTTCGATAAGGTCTCCGCTACCGATCTGCAAAGGCGACTGAAGCCGCTGATCCGGAAGACGCAGCCGTACGCGAAGCGGATCGCCCACAAAGGCATCTGGGTGGAGCCGAAGCTGCTCGCCGAGGTCGAATATCGGGCCAAGTCGGCGGAAGGAAAGGTGAGGCACCCGTTTTTCAAGGGGCTGCGTGAGGACCTTTGAAAGACGGGTGCGGCCGAACTATCGGCGAGAACAGGCGTTTACCGACCATGTCAGACGCGTTCGACTACTTCCGCGCCTACGCTGTCCGAGCTCTTTGTAAGGCTCGGTCAATGCCGAGGGGCCGGATGAAGCATCTGCAGCTTGTGGTAGGCCGGATCTACAATCTCCTCAAGAAGGAGGCTGCCTACGGCCCCAATGTCCAGCACCTTGAGGACTTTCATGCAGCCCAGAAGCTCGAGGCCTCTCTCGATCGCCGGCCAAGTGACCGCTCCGGCGGTCGCCTTGCTCCAGCGGCGCCGCAAAGCTCGGATAGGGAGGCTGGCTGAATGCCTTCGCTCGACGCGCGCAGTGTGGCAAGCCTTCTGCGAGAGTACGCGCAGCGGACCGCCTTGGGAGGCGGCAATCCCTACCGGGCGAAAGCGTACTCTCGGGCCGCCGACAGCTTGGCGGCCCTAGCCGTTCCTCTGGACGTGCTTGTCGCCGAAGATCGACTTACTGAGATCCCTGGCGTCGGCGATGCTATCGCCGACATCATCACCAAGGTTCACAAGACGGGCAGCCATCCCAGCCTCGAAAAGCTGCGGAAGGAGGTTCCCGCGGGCGTGCTCGAGATGCTCGCTGTACCCGGCCTTCGTCCGGAGAAGGTGCTACGCCTGTACAAGGATCTCAGCATAGGCTCGCTCTCGGAGTTGGAGGCCGCCGCCAAGGATGACCGCATCAAGAAGGCGAAAGGACTCGGCGCCGCGCTGCAGACCAAGATCCTGCAGAACCTTGCGATCGCGAAAAGCGGGGAAGGGCGCCTCCACCTGCACCGCGCTGCCGTGCTGCTCGCGCATGCGAAGGATTCGATCCGCAAGTCCCGCCCCGAACTCAAGCGTGTGACGATCGCTGGCGATTTCCGCCGCGGCTGCGAACTCGTTGGCGATCTCGCGATCCTTGCGGAGACTGCCAAGCCGGACAAGTCATCGATGCCATCGGCCGACGGGCTGCAAATCCGAGTGTCCGACCGCAAGCACTTCGGCGCCGCCCTTCTCTTCGCCACCGGCTCCGCCGGCCACATCGAGCAGCTTCAAGCCTTGGCCGCCGAGAAGGGTCTGCGGTTAGTCGCCGACGGCTTGCACAAGGACCGCACGCTGATCGCCGGCGAGGAGGCCGAGATCTACCGCGCCCTCGGTCTGCCCTTCATCGACCCTGAGCTCCGGGAGGGGCGCGGCGAGATCGAGGCGGCTCTGAAAGGCAAGCTCCCAAAGCTCGTCAGCGACCAGGACCTGCGGGGCATCCTTCACTGCCACACCGATGCCTCTGATGGCACCGAGACCCTGGAAACCATGGCCAAGACCACGCGCCAGCGGGGCTTCGAATATTTCGGCGTGGCGGACCATTCCAAGTCTGCCCACTATGCCGGCGGTCTCTCCGTCGAGGAGATCGCGCAGCAGCACCGGGAAGCCGATCGACTGAACAAGCGCTTCGGCAAAGACTTCCGGATCCTCAAGGGTATCGAGTCGGACATCCTGGCGGACGGGTCGCTCGACTATGAAGATGACGTTCTGGAGCGCTTCGATTTCGTGGTCGCCAGCGTCCATGGGCGCTTCAAGCTGGATCGCAAGGCCCAGACGCAGCGCCTGCTTCGGGCTATCTCCAACCCTCACACCACCATCATCGGCCACATGACGGGGCGACAGCTCCAGCGGCGGCCGGGCTACGAAATCGACATCGAGAAGGTGCTGCGCACCTGCGCGAAGCACGACGTCGTCGTCGAGATCAACGCCCACCCATGGCGGCTCGACCTGGACTGGCGCTGGCACCAGGCGGCCCTCGACTTCGGTTGCATGCTGAGCATCAATCCGGACGCCCACTCGATCGCCGAACTCGACCACATGCACTGGGGCGTCCTGATGGCCCGCAAGGGCGGTGTCCCCGCCGACCGGGTCCTGAACGCGATGACACTTGCCGAGATCACGCGTTACCTGCGTCAGAAGCGGCGCTCGCTGGCCCGCGCCGCTTGATGCAGCACGCGCACGAACTCTCGCTCGAGGGGAGGGTCGTGGCGGTCGCCGCCGATCGCGGGCACCACTTCAGCAAACCAACTCGGGACAGCATAATCCTGGTGGAAGGCCACGGCGTCGAAGGCGACGCTCACGCCGGCCCGTTCGTCCGGCACCGCTATTTGGCACGCCGCCGGCCACGACTACCCAATCTCCGGCAGGTCCACTTGATCCCGGCCGAGCTCTTTGCGTCCCTCTCGGAGGCCGGGTTCGAGGTCGCAGCGGGGGACATGGGTGAGAACATCACAACGACTGGCCTGGACTTGGAGCGGATGCCGCTCGGCACCCTCATCGAGTTGGGTCCCACGGCAATCATCGAGCTGACCGGTCTCCGGACGCCCTGCGTCCTCATCGACCGCTTCCGGTCCGGTCTCAAGCGGCAGGTGCTCTCGTCGGCGGAAACGGGCCCTCCGTTCAAATCCGGGGTGCTGGGCGTGGTACGGGCCGGCGGGACGGTCGCGGCCCGTGATATCGCGCAAATTCGCCTCCCGTCTCCCCCGTTTCGGCCTCTGCCGGCCCTGTAGAGAGCCCCTGCCATGGCCCGAAAATCCACCTTGCCTTATCGCCTACAGCCCATGCTGGCCACGCTGACGGATGCGCCGTTCGATGACCCCGATTGGGTCTTCGAGGACAAATTCGATGGTTTCCGCATGGTGGCGGAGGTTCGGGGAGGTCGGGTCGCGCTCTATAGCCGCAACGGGAAGATCATCAGCCACTCCTATATGGAGGTCGCGAAAGCACTCGAGGGCGTGAAGACGGATGCTGTGATCGATGGCGAGCTCGTCGCGATCGGCAAGGACGGCGCATCCCATTTCCAGTTGCTCCAGAACGCCCTGCGCCATGAAGCCAAGCTCTTGTACTGCGTGTTCGACCTCATGTTCGCGGACGGCGAGGATCTGCGCACGCTGCCGCTCCTCGAGCGCAAGAAGCGGCTGAAAGCCATCCTGCCGCGCCACAAGCTGATCGCGTTCAGCAACCACCGCAAAGGTAACGGAACGAAGTTCTTCGCAGAAGCCGAGCGGAGACATCTCGAAGGCATTATGGCCAAGCGCGCCGACAGCCCGTACGCGTCCGGACGTCGGACCGCCGATTGGCTGAAGGTGAAGACCGCGCAGCGGCAGGAGGTCGTGATCGCCGGCTTCACGGCGCCGAGGCGAACCCGGCCCTTTTTCGGCGCTCTAACGCTGGCAGTGCGGGAAAATGGCGGGTGGCGGTACGTCGGCCACGTCGGCACCGGCTTCAGCCACCAGGTTCTGGGAGAGCTTCACGGCAAACTCCTGAAGCTCAAGACGGCCAAGTCGCCCTTTCCCGCCAAGGTGAAGGATGAGCAGGTCACGACCTGGGTGCGTCCTTCGTTGGTCGCAGAGGTGAAGTTCGCGGAGTGGACCAGTAAGGGGGAGCTGCGCCAGCCAGTCTATCTCGGCCTGCGGTCCGACAAAAAGGCCAAGGACGTCGTTCGCGAAAAGAGTTGGTCGCGAAAATAGCGTCGCCGAGAAGAGACGTCCGACCCGGTCAACCGGCGGCGCGCTCTGTTGCCGAAGGCCACGGCGGGAGGGGCGGCAACCCGAGAGCCTTGCGTACAGGTCCGAACGACTTCCGGTGAGCTGCGCACGCCCCAAGCCTGGCGAGAGCACCGTAGTGAGCCGGCACCGGGTAGCCCTTGTGATCCGCGAAACCGTAGCCGGGGTAGCGGACGTCGAGAGCCCGCATGACCGTGTCGCGCTCGACTTTCGCCAGGATTGACGCAGCAGCGATGCTGGCGGACTTGGCATCGCCCTTGATGATGGCCTGCTGGGGGAGGTCGATTTCCTTCAATCGCTTCGCATCGATCAGCAGGTGCTGCGGCCTCAACCCTAGGCCACGGACAGCACGCTGCATGGCCTGGATGCCGGCCCAATAGATGTTGATCGCGTCGATCTCTTCGACCTCCACGAACGCCACACTCCAACTCTCTGCCTTTGCCTTGATCTCCTTCGCGAGTTCCTCGCGAGCGACAGCGTCGAGCTTCTTGGAGTCGTCGATTCCGATGATCCGTGTACCGGGCTTGAGAATCACGGCGCCTGCGGAGACCGGGCCTGCGAGAGGGCTCATTCCGGCTTCGTCCACGCCCGCCACGGCATGAAGCCCGCTCCCCCAGAGCGAGGTCTCGAAACTGAGCATCTTGCGGAGGCGCTGCCCTTCGGACCTGTTTTCGAAGCGCCTCTTATCGATCGAAGCCAGGATGGCGCGGGCTCCCGCGCGGGCGTCAGCCCGCAAGATCTGCTCGACGCTAGTCTCGAGCGGTCTTTTCTCGATGACATAGCGCTGACGCAATGCATCGAGCGAATATTGGGACATGGCGGCCTTCGCACACACTGACTGGGGAGCCATGTCGGTGAACTTTGTGGCGATTGTCTGAAGTCGACCAGGCGTCTCTCTCACCGACCCGCTGCGATTTGCCGAAGGAACCGGCGGCTCTTCTTTCGTCGCTGTCAGCGAGTTGCACATCGCTCCACCGACCTCAGAACGGAACCAACCGGCTTCGTCATCCTTTGTGAAAGATCGAAGCCTCGATCCCTGAGTGCTTCCGAGGGACAGGCCCATGCTTCGAGAGACCGGCAACGAAGAACAGGTTCTGGACCGCACCGCCGAAGTGGCGGCCACCATCGCGGAAGAAGGGCTTCGGTATGTCAGCGACTCCGCGCCGGGCTACACCCGCAAGCGGACCGGAACCACTTTCAGCTATTACGACAAGGACGGCAGGCGCATCACCGATGCCGCCGTCATCCGGCGTATCAAGTCGATCGGCATCCCGCCGGCCTATGAATCGGTGTGGATCTGCCCCTCGGCCAATGGCCACATCCAGGCGACCGGGCTCGATGCGCGGGGTCGCAAGCAGTATCGCTATCACCCGAAGTGGCGGGAGCTGCGTGACCAGAACAAGTATGAGCATATCATCCAGTTCGCGGCCGCGCTGCCCGCGCTGCGCGACCGTGTCGCCGCCGACATGAAGCTGGAAGGACTACCTCGCGAGAAGGTGCTGGCCACGATCGTTAGTCTTCTGGAGAAAACGTTGATCCGGGTCGGCAACGCCGAGTATGCGGAGAAAAACAAGTCCTATGGGCTCACCACCATGCGCCGCAAGCACGTCGCGGTCGGCCGCGGCGTGCTTCGGTTCGACTTCACGGGCAAATCGGGCAAGCAATGGAAGCTTCGCGTCGAGGACAAACGGATAGCCGCGATCGTGAAGCGCTGCGCCGAGATTCCGGGACACGAACTCTTCAAATACCTGGACGGCGACGGGCAGCCACGCACCGTCGATTCCGGCGAAGTCAACGCCTACATCAAAGACATCACCGGCGAGGACTTCAGCGCCAAGGATTTCCGCACTTGGGCGGGGACGGTTCTGGCGGCGTTGGCGCTGACCGAGTTCAAGAAATACGACAGCCAGGCCGAGGCGAAGCGCAACGTGGTCGCCGCGATCGAGAACGTCTCGAAGCAGCTCGGCAACACGCCGGCCGTCTGCCGGAAGTGCTATGTTCACCCGGAAGTCTTGGACGCCTACATGTCCGGTGACCTTGTGAAGATGATCGAAGCCAAGATCGCGCAGAAGTTCAAGCGACAGTACGCCAAGCTCACATCCGACGAGATCATGGTGCTGGCATTTCTTCGCAAGCGTCTCGAATCTCTCAATGCCTCCGCCTAGTCCCACGATCAGTTCTAAGACGGTGCCCTCCGCGATCGGTTGCGAGCTGGCCTTAGCGGCACGCGCTCTCGTCGGCGGAAACGAGCCCTCGATTTGAAATCGAAGTGCTGCGCGTGGTTCGGGCGGGCGGGACGGTCGCGGCTGGCCATATCCTTCTGGGTCGGCTTCTCTCCTGATCTGGCCTCTTGCCGGCTCTGTAAAATGCCCCGTGCATAAATCAGCGGCCCAATAGCCGAATCGAAGCGCGTTCGGTAGTTCGGAGCGGCATGGCCGCAAACAAGGTAACGGCGGTACGCTTGGGGCTGGGGAGGCAACCGACGGTCCGGGACTATCAAGCCGCCCAGCTCCGCTGGCGGCTTTTTTTCGCTCACCCTCCCTCAGGAGGCGTTGGCCCTTGCTCGTTCTCGGGCCTCACGGAGCCGCTCCCGGCGCTCGCGCCGTCGCTTGGCTCGATCGGCAGGCTGCCGCAACGGTGGAACGGGGGATGTGGACGCCGCAATGGAATCTTCAACCGCGGACACCTGGACAGCCTCCGACGACGCTGGGCGGGCCTCCATGAGGTCCAGCACTGCCCGTCCTTTGGCTGTGATCTTCCATCCCCCGCTTAGGCGTTCGACCAGTCCTTGTGACCAGATGTTCAGGTCGGGCGCCTTGGCCGCGAGCCGCCTGGTCCGGTCTGCCCAGTCGCTGCCACTCGTCGCCAGGATAGCCATGTCACGCTTGAGGTCTTCCATCACGGCAAACCCGTCCGGGTATGCCGCCAAGATCTTCAAAACAGTGACCTGGAAGTTCACGTCCGCGCCCCGGCTCTCAGTTAGCGCCACATGGTGGGCGCGTGCGAAAGGGCCTTGCGGCCGATCTGTCTGAGGTCTTCGGGAGAGAGCTCGCCGCTGGTGGCGGCCTCCAGGATCTTCGATGCCACATGCGTACGCGCCCCAATCTCCCGCTGCGGGAGACCCTCGCATACTTCTTCGAAGACCGCGCGCAAAAGCGCGGTGGTTGCCGTGTCGAACATGAGATGCCCCCAATAAGGGAAAGTCGCATCTTAACCGAGTTTTCCCGGTCTTGGGATTCAGGCAAGTTAAGCTTCTCGAAAAATGCGTTCTACCCAAGAAGAGGCCCTGCGCCGATGCCACCGGCTGGTTGCTTTCGCAGCGTTGCAGTGCAGTGCGGAGCGAGGCTCAGCCGGCGGCCGCGTCCGTTGCGCACTTGGAGCCGGTGACCTGCGGCTGCTGACCCGGCCAACGTCGGGATCGAAGCAAGCCAGACTTTGGAGCGACATTTCCTACGGCCGGCCCAAGGCGCTCCGGAGGGTCTCGAGCAGATATTCGGACCGCCACGACTTTCCGACATTTACCGCGTCTCGCAGCGCCGGATGGCCTTGGAGATCGGCGGCAACGTAGCCGCTGGCGAGAATGTAGGGCACCGCCATCGCCCGGAGCGTTTCCGCGACCGGGGTGATCCATTCTCCGGCCAGGTTGACGTCGAGGATGGCAGCGTCGGGCCGGTTCGCCTTCAACAACTTCAAAGCGCCATCGATGCTCGGGACAGGACCGACCACGCGGTATCCAGCAGTCCTCAACTCGGTCTCGAGCTCCAATGCGATGAGGTACTCATCTTCGACCACCAGTATTCGGGGGGCTTCCTGCACAATTGTCCCCGGGTTCAAGACTCCACAGGCGCGGTGATGTGAACTCTTAAACCGGTTGGCTCATACTTCAGTTCCACCGCTCCGCGTAAGCCTTGTACGGCGCTGAGATCGATCAGTCTGGAGCCGAAGCCCGAGCGAGTTGGCGGACTCACCGGCGGGCCGTTTTCCTCTTGCCAATCGATTTGCAGGAAGGTTTCGCCTTGCTCTTCCGACGTGCGCCAGCTCAAGTGGACTAGCCCTCCAGTGTTGGAGAACGCTCCGTACTTCCAAGCATTGGTGACGAGTTCATGCAGAATGAGGCTCATCGGCATGATCTGCCGTGGGCTGAGACGCACTGCTGGCCCGGGGGTTATCCGGTATCGCTCGGGGCCCGCGGCCTTGAGCGATTGCTCTACAAGGGTACTTAGATTGGCTTCAGGGCTGCTGGCCAGCGCCATGGTCTCCGCTTCAGCCACAGCCTGGAACCTTCCCAAGAACGCATCGCGGTATTCCTTGGCTGTGCGGCCCTCAACATCTGTCTGATTGGCAAGCGCGCGTACGATGCCCAGGAGGTTCTTCATCCGATGGCGCGTTTCCGCGAGGAGAATGTCTTTTTGGTCCTCGCTGTGGCGTCTGTCGGTCACATCCTCGAACAAGATTAGAATGCTGGTGCTGTTATTGTCCGGGTGAACCAGACGACGCGCGCTGACGAGCATGGTCCGCTGGCCGATGGCGGGAAACTCGGCGGCGACCTCATATCCCACGATGGCGGCAGACCTGGGAACGATCTCGCTGACCAGTGTCCTGAGTTCGGGTATGTCCCATTGACCATCGCCAAGGGCGAATAAGCTGCGCCCCACCGTGTCGTCGCGTCCCACCCTGAAGGTTTCGTAAAACCCGCGGTTGGCGCTGAGAACACATCCCGCTTGATCGAGGACAAGCAGGGGTTCCTCTAGCGTGTCGACGATCCCTTGGGCCTGGACGTGCTCGCTACGCAAAAGGCGGTAGAGGTCTTCGAGATTCATTTGGCCGTGCCCCGGGAGGTTTCCGCTGAGGCTAATACGGAGTGTGGTTGTCCACAACCATATCGGTTCTGTGTGCGCCGACGGCCGCGTCCGTTGGCGAGCCCCTGACCTGCGAAGCAAAAACAGAGTTTAGCTTCAACCGCCGAGATACTTAGGCGCACGGTCTTACCATCACAGTCCGGACCTTGGCTGCTACCTGTGATGAGAACGCCCGTAGCGCTCCCGCCCCCTCGAACAAGGGAGCAGCCCATGCTGAAGCGGCGTCGTTTCAAACAGACCCGATCGTTGGAAGAACGGCTTGCCGAAGAGGCAAGGCGTTTGCGCGAAGAAGCCACACAGCTTCCGCAGGACCTGCACGCGAGCAGGTCATCCGGAAAGCTCGGCAATGTGAGACCGGCTCTCACATGAGAGAGTGGCTCAAATCGCCAGGATAGCCGCCTGACTGAAGCGCGGATGCAGTTTGAAATGGCTGCGTTGAAAGCTGGTTGAACGTTCATGGCAGAGTCGTTCGGCAAGGAATTCAGCATCGTCGAGGTAACCCCGGACTCGGGATCGACGACGGAGATATGGCTGGCCTTCGCTAAGCCAAGCCAAGCTTGGGGCTGGGGTGGCGATCGACGGTCCGGGACTATCAAGCCGCCCAGCTTCGCTGGCGGCTTTTTCTTTGGCTAGGACGCGTTCGCGCCGGCCCGTTCACGTGCCTCGCGTCGGCGTTCTCGGCGGTCGCGCCGCCGCGAGGCACCCTCCGCGGGCTGCCGCAGCGAGAGGAACATCCGTTGAGACCACCATCGCAGCTGCGGAAGGCGCTTGTCTTTGCGCTCGAAGTGGCCAGCGCTGTTCGCGATATCGTACCAGACGTCGCGCCACTCACCGTTGACGAGCATGACCATTTCATGCGGTCTTCAAATGCGGAGCGCGTGCATCGACCGAATACGCGCCTGCGCCGAAAGCGGTAAACGCCAGCAGGCCACCGACGATGGCCATGTTCTTCATGAAGTGCTGGAACTGGTTGAAGTCGCCCAGTTGCGAATGTCCGATGAAAGCTGATGCCAGAATGTAGATGGCGAGACCTAACGCCACAGGTCGGGTTTGATAGCCCACCAGCAACAAAAGGCCTCCAGCGACCTCGATGATGATCGCAAGCAGGGTGACCAGCGCAGGAGCCGGAAGGCCAAGAGAGGCCATGTAGGCCGTGGTGCCGGAAAAGGCGGTGATCTTGCCGTAGCCAAAAAGCAGAAGCATCGAAGCTGCGAAAATTCGCCCCAGCAGTGCCATCTGGTCGCTGTATCTCTCAAGCTGAGCCATGATGAGATCCTTCTTGGGATAACTTCGGACGGCAGACTTGGGCGGGCGCGTAGCCTGGGGCTTGACATAGATCAATGCGAACAGCCGTCGTCCGCGCAATCGACCTCTGTGGAGACCGGTATCCGGTGGACGAGCAAGTTCGGATGGAAAAGGACCGGCCGCCTTTTGAACGAGTTGCGTTGCTTCTGCAGGGTGGAGGCGCGCTTGGTGCGTACCAGGCTGGTGTCTACGAAGCCTTATCAGAAGCAAATCTTGACCTGGATTGGGTTGCCGGCATATCGATAGGTGCGGTGAATGCCGCCTTGATTGCCGGTAATGCCCCGCAAAAGCGCGTCGAGCGGCTGCGCGAGTTTTGGGAAGCTGTGAGCACCGCGCCTCTGGGCGTCCCCTACTTGAAGTCCATCGAGATTTCCGACGAATTGACAAGACGTATTGTCAACCAGAGCCGCGCGCTCGGTGTCCTACTGTTCGGAGCGCCAAGCTTCTTCGCTCCGCGCGTTCTGCCACCCTTGTTCTGGCCCGCTTTATCTCCGGATTCGGTCAGCTACTACGACGTTGCTCCTCTGCGGCAGACGCTCGAACGTCTGGTCGACTTCGACAGGATCAACTCGAGACAGATGCGGTTCAGCGTTGGCGCGGTAAATGTGCGCACCGGCAATTTCCTCTACTTCGACAACCGAACGCATCGGATCTGTCCGGCCCACATCATCGCGAGCGGCTCGCTGCCGCCCGGGTTTCCCGCGACCGAGATCGAAGGCGAATACTATTGGGACGGAGGCCTCGTCTCTAACACTCCGCTGCAATGGATGTTGGAGAACCGGCCCCACGAAGACACGCTCGCTTTTCAGGTCGATCTTTGGAGCGCCGACGGCGAACTTCCGGATAACCTCCAGGAAGCGGAGGTGCGCCAAAAAGAAATCCAGTATTCGAGCAGAACCCGCGCAGCGACCGACCAATTCAAGTATGCGCAGATGCTTCGCAGAGCATTCAGGAAGGTGCTTGAACATCTTCCGGACGGGCTGCGCACCACGCCAGAGGTCAAAATTCTTGCGCGGGAAGCCGATGAGAAAGTCTACAACATCGTCCACCTGATCTATCATTCCAAGTCGTACGAAGGAGCTTCGAAGGATTACGAGTTCTCGCGCAGAACCATGGAAGAGCACTGGAAATCCGGCTACGACGATGCGGTGCGCAGCCTGTCACATCCGGAGGTGTTTGAGCGACCAGATAATCCGGAGGGCGTTCGAACCTTCGACTATTGCAAGAAAAGGTCCGATCGAAACGATTTCTAACCTTGCTCTTCCAGGAATTTGCTGACGACCGGCGACCAGACCGGGATGGCGCTCGGTGTGCAGATCATGAAATGGCCATCGTCGCCAAACGGTGGCAGAAGACGGTATTCGGCTTTGCCGCCGGCGCCGACAAATGCCTGATGCATTCGTTTGGACAATTCCGGCCCAAAATAGGTGTCGTTCTCGTTGTACACCCATAGCATCGGTATGCGAGATGTCCGGCCGAAATCGGCAGCCGCCTGGACCAGCTTGTCAGGTGCACAGTTGCTGTTTGGCTTGCCGCCGACGCGACCACCTCGGCCCGCACCGAACGTTATGATCGCTTTCACCGAGCCAGGATTGATGCTCGATAGCGCGATCGATCCCCATCCGCCCGCCGATTGGCCGACAATAATGACGTCCTTAGGCACGATCCGTTTCTCGGCGGCCAAAAAATCGATGATCCACAGATCCATCTGGGCGACAGCGAGCCCGGCGTCGCGGAAATTCGGGTTCTCACATTTTCCGATCTTGGAAAAGAACGGTCCGAAGATCGCTCGCTCGGGAATGTCGATCGCCGAGGCGCCGTAGCCGGGACCGACCGGCGCAACGACGAAATAGCCGCGCTGAGCAAACCACTTCGCAAGATCCCTGAATTCCGTGAGCGGAAAGAAGCTGCGCTCCGTCGCTTTTAGGCCAACGCCATGGTTGATGATCACAAGCGGAAAGGGCCCATCACCGACTGGGCGGGCCACGTAACCGAAGGTCGGCAATGGCGTAAGAAGCGCCCAAACCTCTTCTTGGATGCGTTGAGGTGTCGCCGGATCATCCGCCCGGGCAGGCGAGAAGAGGGAGGCCATGACCAATATGGCCGCTACCGTCCAAATCCACCGACCGCGTTCAAACATGTTGGCCGCTCCGTCGATCTGGCACACATTTGTATGCTGCGTCGCTCTTCCCAGAGCTGAACGTTCCTACCGTCCCGCCAATGGAGAGCGCACACAGCGCTCGACGAGTCCATGACACTGAACTGAGGCGGCATTGATCCATATCAAAGGTTCCGCCGTCTGGAGCGTCCGGTCCTTGGCTTCTACCATCAGATCAGGACCATAGGCTCCTCACCTGATCTAGATCAGCGGTTGGTATAGAGCCGCTCCCGGAGATTCCAGAGGATGTTCGCGGTCACTCCCCAAATCTTGTGAAGCTCGAACCGAAGGGCGTGAACGTGCGTCGGCAGACCCTTCCAGTCCGCTTTCTCGCGCTTGAAGTTCGCCGGGGTCATCAGGAAAGACAACGGTGCTTCAAACACATCGGTCACCTCGCCCGGATTGAAACGGAGCGAGAAACCTTCACGGACGCGTGCAAGCGTAGGCAAGATCCGGTAGCCGGTAGGCACCGCGTGGACGTTGAGATAGCCGATAGGATCGACAAAGCGGCGGTCGAGACCGATCTCCTCCTCCGCTTCTCGAAGAGCGGCGTCAACCGGGCTCGCATCACGCAGATCGATCTTGCCGCCAGCGAAAGCAATCTCACCGCCGTGGTCTGCGAGCTGTGAGGTCCGCTGCGTGAAGAGGATGGTTGGCTCTTTCCGTTCTACGACCGGAACGAGAACGGCAGCCGTCCTGATCGGCCGCGCTGCGGCGATTGCAGCAATCAGATCCTCGCCCGCGTCTTGGTCAAGGTGTGGGGCGACATTGGGATCGTTCAAGGCCTGCGGCACCTCGAGCGACAAGTGCTTTCTCGCGCGCGCAAAAAACTCGTCCATTGGTGCACGCCTTCGACTGACCGCGCCATCCATTGCTTCATCTCAATTGAAGCCCGCCTCGAATCCTTTGATCCACATCAATGCAGCACTCGGCGCCAGGGCACCCCCTATTGCGGAAATTGGTTTGCCACGATTCAGCAGGGAGGTACCGCCATGCCGATCACATCCAAGCTGGCAGGTGCGATTGCCACCGCTCTAGCGCTGTTGGTTCTGCCGCCCATTTCGGGCGCGCTCGCCCAAACGGACAGCCCCACTCAGCGTGCAAACGTGTTGCCCTCAGGCGGTGGCGCTGCCCTCTTCGATGCTTCCGACTCGGTGATCCTGCTACTGGACCACCAGTCCGGGCTTTTCCAGACCGTCAAGGACATCAGCGTAGCCGAATTGAGGAATAACACCATCATGCTGGCTAAATTAGCCACGCTACTGAAGATACCCGTCATTACGACCGCATCCGAGCCGAACGGGCCGAACGGGCCGCTGATGCCGGAGATACACCAGTTCGCGCCGCATGCCGTCTACGTAGGACGCAAGGGAGAGGTGAATGCGTGGGACAACGACGACTTCGTCAAGGCCGTGCGCGCGACGGGCAAGAAGACCCTCATCATGGCCGGCGTCTGGACCAGCGTCTGCGTCATGTTCCCGGCGCTGGACGCCAAGGCCGCCGGCTACAAGGTCTACGCGGTGATCGACGCGTCAGGCGACCCCAGCGAGATGGCTTCGCGCACCACCGTCGCCCGGTTCGTCCAGTCCGGGGTGGTGCCGACGTCGACCAACGCGGTGCTGTCGGAGGCGCATCGCACCTGGGCCAGGCCGGAGGCCGCCGAGCTCGCAAAGCTTTATGCGCTCGTCGCGCCCAACTACGCGGCCGTCATCGAGAGCTATCAGAAGGCTCAGGACGCCGCGAAGCAAACCAGCGGCGTCGCCTCTTCGAAGTGAGGCGACTTCACGACGACCGGCGGGGAAGGCGCGCCTCGATCCCCCCGCCGGCGTCGCGGCGAGTTTCAGGAAAGACGTCAGATGGGCATGCTTGTCGACGGCCAGTGGCACGACGTCTGGTACGACACGGCCAGTACCGGCGGCCGGTTCGAGCGCAAAGCCAGCGCTTTCCGCAACTGGGTGACGCCTGAGGGCGAACCCGGCCCGACCGGCGCAGGTGGCTTCCAGGCCGAACGGGGGCGCTACCACCTCTATGTCAGCCTGGCCTGTCCATGGGCGCACCGGACCCTGATCATGCGGCGGCTGAAAGGCCTGGAAGACACCGTCTCGCTATCGGTGGTCAACTGGCTGATGCGCGAGCGGGGCTGGACCTTCGCTCCGGGGCCGTGCGTGACGGGCGATCCGCTCATGGGCGCCGAGACGCTGAGCCAGATCTACGTCGCAGCCGACCCGCACTACACGGGCCGCGTCACGGTGCCGGTTCTTTGGGACAAGAGGCGCAGCACCATCGTATCCAACGAATCCGCCGAGATCATCCGCATGTTCAATAGCGCCTTCGACCGCGTCGGAGCGGCGGCGGGCGACTACTATCCCGCGCCATTGCGTGCGGAGATCGACGCGCTGAACGAGCGCATCTACCGGGAAGTCAACAACGGCGTCTACCGCGCCGGCTTCGCGACCACGCAGGCGGCCTACGAAGAAGCCGTCGTGACGCTGTTCGAGGCTCTCGATTGGCTGGAGGCCAAGCTGTCCGGATCGCGTTTCCTGACCGGAGACCGGCTCACCGAAGCCGACATTAGGCTGTTCACCACGCTGGCCAGGTTCGATGCCGTGTACCACGGTCACTTCAAGTGCAACCTGAGACGCATTGCCGATTGCCCGGCGCTCTGGCGCTTCACCCGCGACGTCTACAACCTTCCCGGCGTCGCCCAGACGGTCAATCTCGATCACATCCGGCGCCATTATTACGAAAGCCATACGACCATCAATCCGACGGGAGTCGTCCCGCTCGGCCCGGTCATCGACTTCAGCATCGACCGCCATCCGGCTGCGCCGGCATCCGGATGAAGACCGTACATCGCGCACAGAGCAAGAAGAGGAATCCATGATACTCGTCACCGGAGGCACAGGCGTCATCGGCAGCGAACTCCTGCGATTGCTGTCCCAAGCGAAGGTGCCGGCCCGCGCGCTCGTCCGCGATCCGGCCAAGGCGCAGAAGCTACCAGGCATCACATGGGTCGTCGGCGATCTGGCCAAGCCGGAAACCCTGAAGGACGCCTTCGAGGGGGCCAAGTCGCTATTCCTCCTCACGCACTACTACGAGGACATGGTGGAGTTGCAACACAACGCGATCGTCGCGGCGCGGGCCGCGGGCATGAAGCACGTCGTGAAAGTTTCGGCCTTCGCCGCCACCGACCACTCCAAGGCTCCGATCGGGCAATGGCACCACCGAATCGAAGAGGAGCTGAAGGCATCCGGCATGGCCTGGACGATGCTCCAGCCCCACCACTTCATGACGAACCTCGTCGCCCAGGCCGGATACGTCGCCAAGGAAGGCGCCATCTACTCGCCCTCGGGCGACGGCAAGATTCCCTACGTCGATCCGCGCGACGTGGCCGCGGTCGCCTTCGTCACGCTGACCCAACCCGGACACGACGGCAAGACCTACGTGGTCACGGGAAGCGAAGCGTTATCCTACCGGCAGGCCGCGGAGATCATCGGCGCCACCATCGGCAAGGAAGTGCGATTCGTCGACGAAACCCCCGAGCAGGCCCGGGCGCGCCGCGTCCGAGAGGGCGTCCCGCCCGCCGTGATCGAAAGCGTTCTCGCCATCGGCGCCTATCAACGCGCCGGCGGCAAGACCGTGACCATCACCGACACGATCGCCGAGCTTACAGGGCGGCCGGCGCAGACCGTTGCCGGGTTCGTCAAGGAGAACGCGTCGGTCTTCGCCGGCCGATAGCCTTCATCACCAATGGGCGTTTCCGACGTTTCGACGAGCACCATTCGCGGCCCGCAATCCCGGACCCTTCGATGAACTCCCATTCCGCCCAGGTCGGCCTCGTCGGACTTCCCCTCATATTGCTTGCGGCGGCCGTCATCAGCGTGCCGATCGCGCGCCTCGGTCGACTTTCGGCCATCGTCGCCTATCTGCTCGCCGGCGTGGTGATCGGCCCCTACGGACTGAAGGTCTTCGACGATCCCGAGCACATCCTGCCGGTGGCCGAGCTCGGGGTGGTGATGCTGCTGTTCCTCGTCGGGCTCGAGCTCGAGTTCTCGCGCCTGCTCGCCATGCGACGCGACATCTTGGGTCTGGGCCTTGCGCAACTCTCGCTTACCACGGCGGCAATCTGGGCGCTCACGCTGCTGACGGGCCTGTTCGACTGGCGCGGAGCCCTCGTCGCGGCCCTGGCGCTCGCACTCTCCGCCACCGCGATCGCGCTGAGGATTCTAGAGGAGCGCGGCCATCTGCAACACACCTACGGCCAGCGCGCCTTCGCGATCCTGCTTCTACAGGACATGTCGGTCGTGCCATTGCTCGCGCTCGTTCCGCTGCTGGCCTCCCCCGGAGCTTCGAGTGCCAAACTGACTCTGGCCGATACCGTCGGCAGCGTGGCGCTGATCGGCGGCGCCATCGCCGCCCTGATTCTGGCCGGCCGCTATTTGCTCAATCCGTTCTTTCGCCTGCTCGCCGGAACCGGCGCCCGCGAGGTGATGACCGCCGCCGCGCTGCTGGTCGTGCTCGGCGCCGCACTTCTCATGCAGGTCGTCGGAATGTCCATGGCCCTCGGCGCGTTCCTTGCCGGCGTGCTGCTGGCCGGCTCCAACTATCGTCACCAGCTCGAAGCCGACATCGAGCCTTTCCGCGGCCTGCTGCTGGCGCTTTTCTTCATGGGCGTCGGGATGACGATCGACATGACCGTCGTCTGGGCACATCTGTGGTTGATCATCGCCGGCGCGCTCGCCGTCACGCTGGTCAAGGCGGCCGTTGTGTGGGGACTGTTCCGCATCACGTGCACACAGCCTAGCGACGCCCTGCGCGCCGGCTCGGTACTCACCGGCGCGGGCGAGTTCGCTTTCGTGCTGCTGCCTCTGGGCGCCTCGCTAGGCATATTCAGCGCCGAGCAGGGTAGCCTGCTGTCCGCCATAGCCGCGATCACGCTGCTCGTCGCTCCGCCTTTTGCCGCGCTGACCGAGGCGCTGCTACGTCGGCTCGGGACGAGACGCGACCGGCATCCGGCAGACAGCTTCGACGAAGCGAAGGGCTCCGTTCTGGTGATCGGCTTCGGTCGTTTCGGGCAGATCGTGTCGCAATACCTGCTGGCCGAGGGGATCGACGTCACCATCATCGACGCCGATCCCGAGATGATCCGCGTCGCCGGAACGTTCGGCTTTAAGGTCTATTATGGCGACGGCAGCCGGCTCGACGTCCTGCATGCGGCAGGTCTCGGCAAAGCTCGTCTGATCGCGATCTGCACGGAGAAGGAGCATCCGACGAATCGGATCGTCGAACTCACACTCGCCGAATTTCCCGGCACCAAGGTCTTCGCCCGATCGTTTGACCGAGGACATACGCTGCAGTTGCTCGCCAAGGGCGTCGACTACGAACTGCGCGAGACGTTTGAATCGGCGATGCGATTCGGTCGCGAGGCCCTGGTAGCGATCGGTATCGACGCCGATCGCGCGGCGATCGTGGAGGATTTTCTCCGTGCCCGAGATCGCGACCGCCTCGCCGTACAGCAGGCTGAGGGAATTTACGGCGGCCTCGACCTCCTGCGTACGCGACCGACACCAGCCCCTCTGAGCGTGGTGCAAAGCGATGCTCGAGCCCTGAACGTTGAGGCCGTGGAATTGATCGCGGGGGAACGCGCCGGCAAAGGGTAAAGCATAACCAATGGAGGGACGCTGAAGTGCCGTCGGCAGCCGATCGCCCCCTCCGAGACATCCGAGTGCGTCTCGACCACGGTTCTGGTCGCAAACCCCGCGCGAACCGCACTATGTCGCGTGAAGCCCGTCCCGATCCAGATCCACTGGTGCAGCAGATAGCTGATGATCCCGTGCAAGGATGGCAGAGGGCTTCAAGGGCAGTGCTCCAGCTAGAGCGTTGCGGAATCGGCCCTCGTCGGCAACTCGAGCTAGAATCCATGTGCGCGATAGTACGGAAAGCAATCGCATCATTGCGGCGGCGTAACGCGATTCTTCAGAAACTGGCCTACTGCCTCCAGCAGCAGAACATGCATCTTGGTCCTCTCCCGATGCGCGATCTCCCGCAGCGCGTCGTAGGTCGCGGGCTCCAGATAGAGCGACATTTGGTGCGCTCGCTCCTTCAGCGTGGCACGCGCTGACGAGTCCGGCCGGGATCGGTCAGACTGGCGCAGCGATTGCCGCTCGGCCCAGAGGGCCCCGGGCGCCGTCGCATCAGCATCGAAGCCGCGTTCGGACGCGAGACCGGGCGCACGCGCCGGCGCGTCGCCAACCAGATCTCTGATGGTGTTCTTCCGTTTCGGCATCTCGATCCGCTTCCTCGTCCGAGGAGCCCTCGGCCGTCCTGTGATCCTGTGATCCGGTGATCGGTTGATCCCGCGATCAGGTGATCCTGCGATCACAGGAAATATGGACGGCGAAGCTTAAGAAACGCTGCTGTGCGGGCGGGATCGTTCCCCGGCTCGGCGCCGATCCAGGCCCGTTCGAGATCGTTCCGATTGCCCCGAAATCGGCCGAGATTGACGCCCCGAATCGCCGAACGGCTGGTACACGGCGGTGGTCACAAATCCCGACCGGGCTATTTAGGAATCCTTGTTTTACGCCGGATTTCGCGCAATCGCGCCTTAGGGGGAGAGATTCCCACTCTCTCCGCCATCGAGGGGCTCGCCCCTCGGCCGGGCGGTCGTCGTTCAGCTTTTTCAGTACGAGGTAGCTACCCTTAGTGCTCTGATCCCGTCCAACAACACTCGGGTGGCCCGGCAATCATCCTCGTTGTAGTCCAGTATACGCTGTCGGATCAGCGGGTCCCGTCCTCGGCACCAGCGGTCATACCACTCGATGGAGGCCGCGCCGGAGGGGTGGGTATCCCGCCAGGCGAAACCCAAAAACTTGGCCAGCGACTTGATCGAGTGATCTCTGGTGGGCCACTCGGTCGCCTTCAGAACTACATCTCCATAAAGATCCACCGCACGCTGCGGATCGAAGATCTTCTCCACGTATTCAGGTGAGCAGATGTCCGGATATTTCTGCTGGAGCTTGCGATAAATTGTGCGTTCATACTTGGAGTAATAGTAAATTCCCGCGCCTGCTCGAGAATCCAGGTAATCGAGAGCCGCTGCGAAGGCATTGCGTTCCGCCGCCCGGGTGGCTTCCTCTGCGAAAAATCCTTGGAACCGCTCGCTATTATTGTCTCCGTTCCTTCGCTCCACAAAACCGTGGAGATAGCAAATCCCTCGGAGTGGATCGACCTCGATGTCGAAAAATAGCTCTAGGGAAAAGACGTCCAGTTTTATCGGCAGTCGCAAATATGGCTTAGGCGAAGAGGATTTGAGCATGACGGAACGTGCGTGCAGCATGCGAAAACGGTCCGCTCCAATGCTGGCAAAAGCCGTCTTTTTGCCCCTTATGAATTCGGGAGGACTTATGTCGGAGAAAGCGCTTATCGTCGCAATGCGTTCCCGCATCGTGTCGCGGTCGGATCTCCGGAGAAGCGGAATCAATGTCAAATCGTCCGCTTCAGTAAGCTCAGCCAGACAGAACGTGTGCCAATGACAAAGCTTACAGACGCTGGCATAGCTTGGCATCGGCACGACTTGTTTCGCAAGTATTGAGCGGGCGTCGGCAAGCGCCTTTTCGTAGTCGCCCCAAAGTCTGGAAGGGCCACAGAAATCGTACTCGATCTCATCGCCTTGAATGTCCAAGACGAACGCCCGGCGTCCCGCCGAAAGATTCAACCTCTCAAGGACATCGACGTACAGCCCGAGCTGGACGGCATAATGGCGTTTCGGTCGACCGCCATGGTCCTTATCGCCACCCTCTGTGGCGCGCCCTGATTTGATATCTCCTGGAACGTAGCCGCCGACTTCTTTGCGCAGCAGGTCGGGTTTTCCAAGTAGATCACCTGCCCTTATGCATCCGCCGTAGATAAGGGGCTCGCCGTTGATCATGGCGTCAAGCGTCAACCGCTCCCGATCAAGTTCGTTGACGTCGGAGAGATCGATAAAGGGGATCTTTAAATTGGCGACCGTTTGCTGCTCAAACAACGTTCCACGTTCCCAAAGCAGCCGGACAAATGCACTCACCTCGTCTCGCCTTGCGGGATCGCCGAATGCATCCAGGGCAACTCGCTGGGGGCATTCGACGAGATTGTACAGAATAGAAGCTGTCACGGCCACGGAACGCTCCAGAAGCTCTCCACTGCGAGCATGAATGTCGCACCTTTCGGGAAGCCAACACAGGTATCTTAAGAGGCACGCGGTGAAGGAATGAGCTACAGCTCGCCGCTGTCCCACGCCCGCACCAGCGAAAAATTGGAATTGCTTAAACACGGGGGGCGCTCAGCAACAGACGCCTATCTCGACATATCGCCTCCTTCGGGCATGGCCCTTGAGAATTGCGCTATTTCCGAATAATGTGGGTGACACCGCGGCGACGGGGACAAGTTTTGCCTGGCGAGGCGGCGATCACCGAAAAATCTGGTGGTTGAATCCTTGGCATTAAGGATTATTGCTGTTGGCGTAGCCAACGAAGGCGTGGCAGAGGGACAAGTCGCTCGCGCCTTTGTGCCCATGGCGGGGCAAGGATTCATAGGTAAGTCGTGACTGAAGCTGAGTCCTTCGCAAAATACCAGAAACGCGTGAAGGCTACGTTTGGCCGGAATGTGAGGGACTTGAGACTTTCCCTCAAGCTAAGCCAAGCCGACTTGGCCGACGACGCCGGTATCCGTCGCGCCCTGGTAAGCGAGGTCGAGCGAGGAGAGGCCAATCCGACACTCGACTCGATCGTGCGTATCGCATTGGCGCTCGACGTCGAGCCGGCCGAGCTACTAAGCGTGGGCCGCTAGATTAGTCCATCGAAAGATATCGGGCCAAGTTATCTCCACGACTTCCGATGAAACCGGGACGCGCGCAGCGCCACAGCTTCGGCGCAATTTTGTTGTACGCTATATAGTACATCGAACGAGTGAGCTGCATCCTTTGGCGCGCAATTGTTACGGCGTCGATTGGGAGACATCCCAGCTCTCCTAGCTTTAGAATATCGGGGCAAATCATGCTTATTCAGTCGCCGAAACCTCGGCTCCCACCAGCACGTCCCTTCTTATTCACCAGTCCGAAATGCCGTGCCGCAATACCAGCGCATGACATTCTCCTTCGCTATGCATTGGAGCAAGCTTCCCTAGATTCTTCTGTTCTCGCGATCCACTATCGGAGTGGCCCTGAGATCGAGTGCCCGCCTGTCTCACTGAGTGGCGTGGTTCTTCGACGGGGAGATAGTGCATATCTTCTACGCGTGCATCAGAAACTCCCTGAGCGCAGCCAGGAGGATCACGCCTCTCTCAAATTCGTTTTGGATCGTCATGGCCTGCGACTGCTCGAGCGCGATGCCAAGGATCTTCACCGTGAGCCGCTGTTTTCTAATGCCCGGACGATCTGGTCGCATGTGGGCCGGCGCGTAACGCTGATGGAGAGGCTGAAGATTGCGGCAGCGCTCGAAGACGGCCCCCAATCTGTCATCCAGCTCCAGGATAGGACTCGTCTTACTAGCGACGTCGTTGGAGCGGTCTGTGCGCTCGCCTGCGAGGGCCTCTTGCGGCTGGATATCCATGACACTACTCTCGGTCCGCACACCATTGTGCTTGGTCCCTGATTTCAAAAGCGTCGCGCTTCCGCACCATGGATAGCCGCCTGAGCGCGGGCTCGCGGGCGGATGTCTTGTCGGCGTGCTCGTTCAACTGCCTAGCTGCTTGTCATACGCACTTGGCTAGGGCTTCACGTGGTGACCCGCGACTAAACAGATGCCAAGCTGCCGCCTGAGGGCCGTCCAGCAGGTGAGACAACCGCATTTCGATCGAACTTCATTTCGGATGCCGAAAGGAGCGCCATGACCGACGCACACGACCAGAAGCGCAACGAGACCACCCATCCCCTCAATCAGGTTTCGAGTGCTCCGACATGCGCATCCGCAGGCTCCTCAGGAGTCGCCCCGATTTCTTCGTATCCGCCAAGGCACCTGCCCCGATCCCGGCACGACATCCTGCTCTTCGAGCGGGCCTCGTCCAGGCGTCGCTCGACCCGCAAGTTCGGGCGATTGCTCACGTTGCGACCGCACATGTTGCGTCCGTACCGGTAGATCTCGACGCCGTCGTCCTCACGCGCGAGGACGGTCGCTTCGTTCTCGACATCGTTCCTGCACGCAGGCTCCGCGACGTCGCCGACGAGAAGCTCGTTCAGATCGCGCTGCGGGACCTCGACCTCAAGCCCCTCGTCGTCACGGCCGAGGACCTGAAGGCGGAGCCGCGCCGGGCCAACGTGGACCTGGTCTGGTCGCACAATCGTCGCTTCGTGCCGCTCGGCCTGCGGATCCGCATCCTGCAGGTGCTGCGCGACGAGGGGCCGATGGATCTCGTCCGCCTGTTGGAGAGCATACAGTCGGACCGCGATCCGACGCCATCCGTGATGTCAATGTTCTGCGACGATCTTCTTGAAATCGAGTTGATGTCCGCGCCGCTCGGACCGCTTTCCCTGGTGAGGTCTCGTTCATGAAGAAGTCCGCCTCGCGTCGCACGGCCAAGAAGCCGGGCCTTAAGAAGCCGGCTCGCGCCCACCGGATGGTGCCCAAGCGCTTGGTCGACCTCAAGGCTATGCCCAGGGACGTCTTCACGCGCCACGCTGCCGACGACAAAACCCGCATGATCTTTAGCACTAAGCCGCCGATCGAATATCCTGAGATCGACACCAATCGTGATGACGACGAAGCCTCGCCGTCCAAGCCGGCGAAACGCAGTCGTCGTTCCGCCATGACCGCGCTGGTCGGCGCGGCGTTCGAGGCATCGGTCTCCAACGAGGCTTACCGCAAGCTGGAGCACAATCAGGCGCTCGCGGTCATCGTCATGGTGCCCTCGCCGGCTTGGGTCGGGCCCATGAAGGATTACTTCCGTGCCACGTTCGGAGGCCGCTGGCTGATGATGGCGCGGGACGGCAAGACCCGCACCCTGAACAGCGATGTCGGGTCGGAAGAGGTCTCGCGCGATTTGGCGCGCGGATTGTGCGTGGCCGGCGTTTCCGCCGACGCCGCGCTGCTTCCGCGTGCCCTGCTCTCCACCGTCGACATCACGATCCGCGTCGGGGTGCCCCAGCCGGCCGTGCTGGCGACGGCCATCGCGCGCTTCGCCAAGCGGACGCCGAAAGACCTCCCGCCCGGGCTCGGCATCGGCCTTGATCTGCACGACATGGTCGCCTGCTTGCGGCCCGGATCCGGTCCCGCGAAGATCGTCCAGCGGCTGCAGGCTGCGACGTTGGCGTCGCGGGGTGAAACCATCGAGGACAGGCTGCCTCCTTTAAAGGACGCCGTAGAGTACGGTGAGGCGAGAATTTTTGGATTACAACTTGCGCGGGACATCATGGCGTTTCGCGAGGGAAGAGCCAAATGGAGCGACCTCCAAAAGGGAATTTGCCTAGTGTCAGAGCCGGGGTGCGGGAAATCCCTCTATGCGCGCATTTTGGCCCAGGAATGCGGCGTGCCCATCGTCATCACGAACGTCGCAGAATGGTTCACAAAAAGTGGGTATTTGGACGATGTTATCCGGGCAATGAGGTCGGTTTTCGACCGCTGTGCTGCGCTGGCGAATCCTTGCTCGATCGCCTTCTTGGACGAGATTGACGCTGTCCCGAATCGGGACGATTTCAACTCCTCCAATTCGGGCTCGCGCAACAAGGACTATTGGTTGCCGCTGGTCACCGACCTGCTTCTCAGGCTGGATAATTCGATGGGCTCGTCGTCCACTGGCTCGCCGCGTCACGGGGTCATCGTGGTGGCCGCGACCAATAATCCGCATGGCGTTGACCCCGCGCTGCTGCGTCCCGGCCGCCTGGAAAAGATGGTCAGGCTCCAGCGGGCGGACGCCGCGGGTGTCGAGAATATGCTCCGGTTCCACGTCGCGGGAGACCTGGCGGATTGCCATCTCCGAGAGATCGCCGAGATGATGGAGCGCTCGACGGGCGCGGAAGTCATGGCTCTGGTGCGCGAAGCGCGCCGTATCGCCCGGCACGCCGATCGGCCGCTCGCAGCGGGAGATCTCAGGGCGGCCCTCCTCACGGCGGAGAAGATCCCGTTGAAGACCGATTGGCGCATCTGTGTCCATGAGGCGGGCCATGCCGTCACAGCGCTCGCGATCGGATTCGGTAAGGTAAGCCACTGCGTCGTCGGTGCCCGCACCGGTAGTGCCAATCGCACGCTGGTCCAGGCCGACGCGAACGACATGCCCACCCGGCGCACGATCGAAGACCAAGCCACCATGCTCTTGGGCGGACGCGCGGCGGAGCGCGTGCTGTTCCCCAGCGGAGAATCGATCGGCGGCGGTGGAGATGAGGGCTCCGACATCGGTCTTGCCACGGAAGTCATCTCGGCTCTCCACCTGACTTGGGGAGTAGGCGGGACTGTCGCCTTCCTCGGCTCGCGGAAGGACGCCTTGGAAGCGGTCCGCTACGACCGCTCTCTGCGCGAGGTCGTCGAGGCCGACTTGCAGAGATTGCAAGAGCGCGCGGACAAAATCGTGGACAGGTATCGGGAAGCGGTCATTGCGGTCGCGAAGGCGCTGCAGCGTCGCCGTCACCTGAGCGGCGACGCCGTGCGCACGATCTTCGACGCGCACCCGCCCGTTCGCGGCGTGAGCAAGACGGTAGTGCAATCATGATCGTGTTGAACGTCGAACGGCATTGGACTCAGGACGGCGTCGACCGCTCGCAGGTACCAAGTGACAGATCCTGACGACGAACTTACCAGCCGTTCACCAACACCGGTTCACCAAGGATTCAGCACGCCGTCATCGCCGGAGCGCGAGGAAAACCTTTCCGCAACCTCAATTTGAGTAGCTTGCAGGTCCGTCTCCCGCCTAGGGCTCGGACCCGTCCGCCGCCTCCCAAGGAAGCCATAACCAATGAGCGTACAAACGCGCGCCATGCACATCGGCCGGTCCAACGCCAGTCGCAAGGTCGTGACGTACCGCAGCGGGCATTTCACCGGCTACGTCCCGTCCGTCCGCAATGAACGGATGATCCAGTACGAAAGCATCCTCGAGCGCGACTACATCATGTTGCTCGAAGCCGACCGGGACGTCGCGAGCTACACTGAGCAGCCGGCGGCGATCGAATGGTCCGACGGGGTCGACTTCCACACGACGACCTTCGATTTCTGCGTGACGCTGTCGTCGGGCAAGCGATACCTGGTCGAGGTGAAGCCGCTCGCGAAGGTCGTCAAATACGGACTCGACGAACTCTATGGTTACGCCCGGGCCACGGCCAAGGATCAGGGCTACGACGATCTCGAGCTCTGGACCGACAGGGAGCTCAAGGCTGAGCCGCGGCTGTTGAATGCCGTTCTCGTTGCGTCGGCGACGACGCCATTCGAATCCGCCGAGGTGCAGTTGGCGCTCCTCACCGCGATCCGCGAGATTCGCCGGATTACCTCACGCGTGACGGTGCGCGAGCTTCGCGCGGCGTCCAAGCTCGGCGACGCGGCCTATTGGGCCATCGTCAGGATGGTCGCGCGGGGCCAGTTGATCCCCGCGCATCGCACCGCGCCGCTCGACGACAGGGCCGTCCTGATGTTCGCGGGAGACGAGCGCGGCGCTGCGACCCTTGGAGTGGCCATATGAACGCTCCGCTGATCCGACTGAACACAGGCGACGCTGTCGTGATCGACGGCGTCTGGTACAAAGAGGATTCCCGGACGACGGGCGCATTGACGCTTTCGGCGATCGGAAGCGGTATCCAGCGGACTTTCACTGGCGACGAGTTGCGCGATCTGTACTTCGACCCGGCCGGTCGGATGAAGATCGTCCGCAAACACATGGCGGCGCTCAAGGAAGAACTGAGAGAGGTCGTCTCGAGGCCTTTCGAGAGCTTTTCGGTCGAGCAGCAGGCCGAGATGATCAAGCGGCTCGACTACGTGAACGCCTGCGACCGCTTCTTCGGCCGCAAACTGTACAGCAAGCGTCCGGATGAAGGCTATGCCTCGATAGCCAAGATCGTGGCGCGTCATCGCAGATTCGTCCGTGCGAGGTTGGAGAACTGCGCGACGTCGGGTGTCCCGCTGGAAGCGGTGTCGGGATCGACGTTGCGCGATTGGTACGGTCGCTGGTGCAAGTCCGGACGCATGCTGGGCGCCCTCGCGCCGCGATGGCATCGGCGCGGCAACACGAAGACGGTCCGCATGGATCCGGCGATCCGCATGATCATCGCCGATGCCGTGCGCGAGAAGTGGCTGACGCTGGAGGCGCCGCCGCTGACGGTCGTCTACGATTACATATGCCAGAAGGTGGTGAAGCGCAATGAGAACGTCGGCGACGGCGACCTTTCTGCACCCAGCGAGATGGCCGTCCGGCGGTGGATCAAGAAGAACGTCGACCCATACACGCAGACGTTCTTTCGCCTGGGCAAGAAGGAAGCGGACCAGCAGTTCCGGCTTACCAGGAAGGCGCCCGTCGCCGTGCGCCCGTTGGAGATCGTCGAATACGACGATACGCCGCTCGACATCATCCTCGTCGATGCCAACGGCAGGGTCCGCGGACGCGCCTATCTGACGGCCGGCATCTGCCTGGCGACAGGCATGATCGTCGGCTGGCACATCAGCAAGGACCGGCCGAGCTGGTCCACCGTGATGCAGGCTCTACGCATGACGGTCCTGAAGAAGGATCTCGCCGACAGCGGAGCCGAGTCGCCTTATCCGGTGTTCGGCGTTCCGGAGATGGTCAAGGTGGACAACGGCGCGGCCTATCGTTCGACCTCGCTTGTGGCAGCGGCCGGCCAGCTTCAGTTCGAGCTCCGCCTGGTGCCGGTTGGCAAGCCCAATCTAAAGGGCAAGGTCGAGCGGTTCTTCCGCGAGGTCGCCAGAGACTTCCTAAGCGTGTTTCCGGGCCGGACGTTTTCGAACGTGCAGGAACGCCTCGACTACGACTCGGAGGGGAACGCGCGGATGACGCTGCAGGACGCGCAGCGTCTGTTCACGCGGTGGGTCGTCGACATCTATCACAACAGGCCGAATAGCCGTTCCTTCGGCCAGACGCCGCTGCAGCGCTGGGAGGCTCTGTCGGGCTGCGGCGTCCGGATGCCACCGGAAGCGGCGGATCTAACGCCGTTGATCGGTCTCGTCGTCAATCGCACCATTCAGGGCGACGGCATCACCTTCATGGGCCTCACTTATCGCGACGAGGCGCTGCGCGCGATGCGCCGGTCCGGTCACATGGGCAAGGAGTGGATGGTCAAGGTCGACCCCCTGGACCTTTCCGTGATGCTCGTCCTCGACGAGGCGAAGAAGCGCTGGGTTCCTATCCGTTGCCAGCAGCCCGACCTGGTCGAGGGCCTGACGTTGAAGATGTGGATGGACGTCGTCGCCAATGCGAAGGCGGCCACCGAGCGGGGCCAGCGCGTCAGCCGCGGCAGGCTGCTGCGTGCGCGCGAGGCTTTGATCCTGGAGGCTCAGGCCATGGGCAACCGGCCGCGCGGCAAGATCACGGTCGCGGAATACAGCTGGATCGAGAGCGAGCTCAACAACCCGAAATACGAAGTCGACGCCGATCTTTCGGATCCGGACGCGCACGCGAAGGCGGCGACCACGCCGGGCGCGCAGCGGAAGAAGGAGCAGCGCGCTCGGGCGAAGTCCGCGCCTCTCGGCGCCGAGGCGCCTGCCGACGATCCGACGATGGTCGAGCCGGCGTCGAAGGCGAAAGGCTATCCCATCGTCGACGTCGATCTTCCGGGCCGTGAACTGAAGGAGCGTGAGCTAGAGGTTTCCCGCGACATCGAGGATCTGGAGGAAAAAGAGCGTCTGGCGGAGTTCCGCGCGGCGAGTCGGGGCAAACCGACCGAAGCGACCGACGACGACTCGGTCGCGCAGACACCCGCGTCGGATGGGGCCGAGGCCCCGTCGCTGGCTCCGGACGAGACGGAAGTCAGTGCTGCTGACGCCGTCGAAACTCCTCCGGACCACGACGTCACCCCGCCTTTGGCGCCGGATGACGAGCCACCGGTTGCGAGCGGAACGACTAAAGGTCCGCGCAGGCTCGTGGACGAGGACGACGACGAGCATTTCGGCGCATGACCGCCGGCGGAGAGCGAGACCGATGACGGACAAAGGTAAGAGCGCGTTTGGCGCCGAGGCGAACCGCGACGTCGACGAGGGTCTTTTCGTGGAGGTCGACCCCGAGCGCAAGTTTAACCGAATCCGTACGAACGATCGCAGGCGGCTGGCGCGTCGCGCCAAGATGGCCGCCATCCGTTCGATCGACATCTCGACCGGCAAGACTGCCGCGGCCAAACAGTATTTCGACGGCCTGCTCGACCGCGTGGACGGTGGCATCGAGGGCAATTGCCTCGTTCTGCACGGACGCACCGGGGCCGGCAAGACGCATATCATCAAGCAGCTCATGAAGCATCCGGAACTGCAGGAGGAGCAGACGGCGGAGGGGCTCTACCGGCCGCTTCTTCGGGTGACGGCGCCTTCGCCCTGCGTGTTGAGGACCTTGGGCCTACGCATCCTTCGCCGGCTCGGATATCATCCGAAGAAGTCGCTGAGAGAGCACGAAGTCTGGGAGCGCGTCGAGGCCAACCTCTCCGCCCAGGGCGTGGCGATCTTGGTCATCGACGAGATGCACAACGTGCTGGTCGGCAGGAACATGGAGGAACGCAAGAAGATCGCGATGACGCTGAAGTCGCTGATGGTGTCCGAGACCAATCCGATGCAGATCGTGGTCGCGGGACTGACGGAGTTGCAGGACTTCGTCAAACGCTACAGCGAGCTCCAGCGCCGCTCGCATTTCGTCGAACTCCCGCCCATGGACCCCGTTAAGGACGCAAGGAAAATCTCGGCGTTCCTGTCCAGGCTGGAGAAGAACATCGGCATGGCCACCTGCGGATTCACCGACGGCGACATGCCGCATCGCTTCTTCCTGGCTTCCCGCGGCCTTCTCGGGCGCATGGCCTGGTTCGCGCAAGAAGCCGCGACGATCGCGCTGTCGCTCGACGACGACAAGATCACGAAGGAGTATCTCGCGGAGGCCTACAAGCGCCCCTATGCGGCGGACGCTCGGAAGAATCCTTTCCTGGTCGCCAACGTGAGCGATTTCAAGATCCCTAAGGCTAAAGACGAAATGGAGGACGACAAAACGTTCCTGCGAGGGATTATGGACAAGAAGGCTGACGGCGACGAGGGCGATGAGGAAGACTGAAATCATCGCGATCCGGCCCCGGCGCAACGACGGCGAAGGGATGATTGGATATCTGATGCGCGTCGCTGCCGCGCATGGTGTTCCGCATCTGCCGGAGATGTTGATCCAGATCGGCGTTCCCTGGTTCAAGTTCGCGCAAGGGCGAGGCGTGGACGTCGTGGCCGCAGCTGCCACGATTGAGCCCAGCGATCTTTCGTTTGATACCGGTCAGGTCGGGGTTGGCGGCGTATCGCTGCGAGGGGAGACTTTGCGGCCGCGGCAGTGGTCCGTGCATGTCGGCCGGCGTGCCTGCCCGGACTGTCTCAGGGAAGACGCGGCCGCTGCGGCGGATTCTCGCCTTCCGCGTCAATGGCATCGGACCTGGTGGGACGTGCGGGCGACGACGGTCTGTCCGCGCCATCGGGTGAAGCTGATCGACCGGTGCCGGCGTTGCGGCGAACGTCTCGACTTCCGGAGCACCGCGGTCGGCGAGTGTCCGAGGGGGCATGCGCTCGCGGATCAGGTCGGAGCATCGGTCGGTGATGCCATGGGCGACGCCTACGTTCTCGGCAGATTGGGCGCGGGACCTCGCATCGTCGATGTCTCTCTCGACGCGGGCTCGCTTGCCGATGCGATCGATGCGCTTGGTACTGTCGGCGCCGCCGCCATCGCGGGAAAGCACACCGGGATCGAACGGCACGAACTGCTTCACGCGGGTTTCGACGTCTTCTCGCGGTGGCCGGCGGCCTTCGATGCGCTGTTGAATCGTATAGTCGCCGTATCTGGAACCGGTCTCGGCAGATGGGGGGCGGCCAGGTCGTATGGGCGGCTTTACGAACGCGTCTTCGGATTGGAGTCCGGCCCGATCGCGAACCTCTTGAAGCGGCACATCCGCCAGCACGCCTTGGAGCATGGTCTGTCGATTTCGCGGAGTGTGTTCGGCGTGACGGAGGCGCCCACGGACGTGTGCTCGGTCAGCCATGCGGCCGCCCGCTTGGCCATGGGATTCGAACGCGCGCGTCGCGAGCTCAAGCGTCGTGGCCATCTTCCCGCGCGTACCCGGCGAGGCACGCCGATCCGCATTCCGTCCGCCGCGATCGACGAGATACAGAACGAAGGCAGCAACCTGCTAGGCGTCGGCTCGCTGTCGGAATTCCTTGGGATCGGCCGGACCCAGACGCGCAAGCTCGTCGCCGCCGGTGTCTTCGGCCGGGAAGCTCCCGTGCGACGGGACGAGGTCCAGACGCTTCTCGATCGGCTTTCGAAGGACGCACCCACGAAGTTCGTCGCCGCTGGTGCTGCGCCTCTCCCGGCGGCGTGCAGGATTGCCCGCTGCACGATCGATGTCGCCGTCGTCGCGATGGTAGGCGGCGACCTGACGGCTTGCGGCGTCGGCGCGGGCCATGGGTTGCAGCGACTGTTCGTGTGCGTCTCGGACCTGCGGCTGCAAGGCAAGCGCTCGCGCGACGCGATGACGGTCGAGGACGCTGCCAGGTCGCTCGACGTCAAATGGGAGACGATGCGCGGACTGGTGCGCCTCGGACTGGTCCGCGCCCGTAGGCGCAGGATTTCGGCTGCGGCGATGGACGCCTTCCGTCGCGATTACGTGTCCGGCGCCCGGCTTGCGCGGGCGCTCGGCGTCAGGCCACGAACTTTGATGAAGACGCTTTCGGACGCCGGCACGACGCCGGCTGCTGCGCCGCCGCGTTGCCGTCAGGTCTTCTATCGGCGCGCTGACGTCGTCCGGACGCGCGGACTTGACCGGCGACTTCGCGCCGCTGCCGAGAGAAGCTGAAATGCTGCATCGGCCGTTCAACGCCAACGTGCCCCTGTGGGACGACGAGCCGGCCTACGCATTGGCGAGCAGAATGGCGCGACGCAATGGTGTTCGCTCCCTTCAGTCGTTCGCCGGCGACCACAAGCTCCCGAAGAATGGGATCGTCGACGGACATCGCAACACGGAGATCGCCGCTTTTGCCGGGACCGAGACCGCAAGGCTGGACGCCGTCACCTTCCGTTGCGACGATGACGAGCGTGTCAGGCTTAACGGAGAGGTGCTGCATCGGGACGATTGGTCTTACGCGTCGTTGCGCGTGTGCCCGGCCTGCCTGAAAGGCGACCTGGAGCGTCAGGACAGTCGCGTCGACTTTCTTCCGCATATCCGCTCCTGGTGGAATGTGGTGCGGATCTCGGTGTGCCCGCTGCACGGCGTCGCTTTGGTGGAAAGCGATCCGGCCGATCCTTCGATGAGGATCGACCATGAGAGTCTCGACGTGCGTTACGCCGCCGGTAGTCAGTGCGATCTCGCGATGACCGCCCCCACCCATGTCGACGACGTCCGAGCCGAGGCCTACCTGCTCGGGCGATTGGGATTCATGCCGCGGGTAGCGTCGACGATCCTGGATGGGCTTCCGCTCTGGAACGCCATTCGCGTGATGGACCGCATCGGCGCGGTCGCCGCCGCCGGCGTCCGCGGCTTCACGTCTTTCGGAGGCGAGGTAGGAGAGCGCGAGGCGCTGGTCGCCGGCTACGAAGTATTCGCGGAAGGGCGCGAGAGCTTTTTCCGCTTTCTGGACGACCTCGTCGCGTCCGCCGACATCCAGCAAGGCAAGTGGGGACCTCGCGTCGTGTACGGACGCATCTACGAATGGCTGTCGCACGACACGCGCAGCGATGCCTACAATCCCATCAGAGAATTGGTCCGCGAGCATGCGATGGAGAACGTACCGCTCGGGCCGGAGGATATTCTGTTCGGTCGGCCTGTTGGAGAGAGGCGGGTCTACACCCTATGGCATGCGAGCAAGGCAATGGGCGTGGTGCCGTCCGCTGCGCGCCGGATCCTAAGGGCCTTGGGCCATCTCGACGAGACCAGCGAAGGCAAGCAGAACTGGCAGATCGCGCTCAAGTCGTCGGTCATCGAGAAGGTCTCGGGCGAACTGCGCGATGCCATCACTTTGAACCAGGCGCGTGACCGTCTGGCGTTGCCGCGTGTGCCTATGGCCGCGCTCTGCGACGCTGGCCTCTTGAAGCCGTTCCTGCACTTGTCAACCGGCGTGAAGGAGCATGTCTTCCGGGTCCGCGACCTCGACGATTTCGTCGGAGGATTGCTGTCCGACGCGCCTGAGCTGCACGACGCCGGCGATCTCTGCGACGTCGTCCTCGCGGGCAAGCGTGCGCAAACTTCCACCGTGGAAATCGTTTCCGCGCTGATCGACGGAAGGTTGCATTGCGCCGGCGACCTCAAGGGTGCGGCGGGCATGATGCGGATCCTGGTGGACCTCGAATGCGTCAAGGAGCTTCGCGACACGGGAGGGGCAGCCGACGAGGGGCGCTCGGTGGAAGCCGCCCGCGAAACGTTGGGGCTGACGTGGGAGGTGATCGGAAAGCTCATTCGACTTGGGCATCTGGATGTCACGTCCGCCAATACAGGTTTGCGCAATCGCTCCAGGATGCTAATCGCTCCCGAGACCTTGGCCGAGTTCTCCAGGACGTATGTCACGGCGACGGAGATCGCAGCCGAACGGCGCACGCATGTGCGAACGCTGGTTCAGAGCCTTCGTCGCCAAGGCATCGAACCCGCCATAGGCAAGGACGAGGTCGGACAATACTTCTATCGCCGAGCCGACCTCTTGAAGCGCAGCCCGGTAGCTTAGGATCCGACCGGATCAATTCTGTCTTCCTTCGGCGTGATCCGGACATCGAGAGATTGGGAAAAGCTATCTCCGACTGCAGTCTCGCCTCTACGCGGAAGCGCTCGCGCCCCGAGGGCTTTGAAGCCTGCGCGGCCCATCAACACGGCAATTTCTTAACGTTCCACGGTTGCCATCGGCGCTGAGCCGTCCGGCATTAACGCTTCCTACTGCGCAATTCGACGTTCCATCGAGCGCGAATTCCGCCGTTTTCGCCGCATGCAACCAAGGCGAGCGACGTTTGTCGCTTGAGTCAGGGTATTGCGTTAGACCTACCGCTTTGAGTCAGGGAATTGGCCGTAAGTGAGTCAGGCCTATGTGTTAGACAGACGGCGAGGATAACTGATTCCATTGGCCAATTCGGAACACATGAGTCAGGGTTTATCCGTTGCCCGACATCGCCACTCCCGCTTGCGGGAGAGGCCGACGCGCTCGCAGAGCGCGGCGGGTGAGGGCTTTCTCCTCGCGGAGATATTCTCGGTAAATTCGACGATCCCGCTGCGGAAGCACCCCCACCCCAGCCCTCCCCCGCAAGCGGGAGAGGGAGCGCACCACCTTCACCGCAACACCACCACCTGAACCTCCCCACCTGCCATCGCGACAAAATGACGTAGCCGGCACTGGAAGAGGTCCGAACGAATGTTGTCGACTTTAGCTGGCCAGCGCCAAATGTTCGTGCAGCAGGCCTTCGAATTGGCCGAGCTCTTCGGTTTGGAAACCCGCAATAAGTACCGCATCTGCGATCAAAATGGTCGCGATCTGCTCTATGCGGCTGAACAGCAAAAGGGACTTCTCGGCTTCTTGGGGCGCCAAGTATTTGGACATTGGCGCTCTTTCGAGATCCATTTTTTCGACAACACCCGACAGACGGTCATGCGCGGGGTTCATCCCTTCCGCTGGTTCTTTCAGTGTCTGGAACTGCATTCGCGCGACGGCCGGCTCATCGGAACGATCGAGCGTCAGTTTTCGATTCTCACCAAGACATTCCATGTGATCGATGCGCAGGGGAGAGTGGTGCTCGAGGTCAGTTCGCCATTTTGGCGCGTGTGGACGTTCCCGTTCATGCGTGGAGCGAACGAGCACGCGCGCGTCGCGAAAAAATGGTCCGGCCTTGCCTCCGAACTGTTTACGGACCGCGATAGTTTTCTCGTGGAATATCTAGACCCCGGCCTGACGGAAGATGAGCGAGCGCTGGTTCTTGCCGCTGCGATCTACATCGATCTGATGTATTTCGAAGTCAAAGGCGAGGGCGGCGTCATCAACTTGTTCCGCAATTGAAGCGCGGCGGACCTCTCTCGCTTGTCCACCGCAGCTCCCTGAACCGACCCACAAGGCCAATTCCGGCCGGGAAGTGTCACGCCATGACCGCCTCTGCAACGACCAGTTCCGCCGCGCCATCCCGCCGTCTCGGCGTGATCGGTAGCATCGTCGGCGTGCTGGCGCTGATCGCGGCCGTGTTGCCGCATTGGGTCATACCTGCGATCTACCCGCCACCGCCGGCGGACAAAGTGATCGTCGACACCGGCCATCGACTGAAGGATCGCCTGATCGCACGCGTCAAGGGCGTCGAGTACCAGGCCCCGCCGCGGGAGAAGTCGACGGGGAGCCAATTGAGGGAGGCGTCCTCGATCGCTGCGATCTCGCTCGGCCTGCTTGCCATCCTGCTCTCGGTCCTCGCGCTGGTGTTTCGCGAAGAGCGGCTGCTGGCCGGCGTCGCGGCCGCGCTTGGGGCCGGCGCCATTGCCGTCGAAATCTCCTTCCTGGCCATGGGCGTGCTGATGCTGATCGTCATCCTTTATGTGGTGGCGAATGTTATCGGTCTGTTCTAAACGCGGGTCCGACGGGTTTCCTCGGCCGCCGAGTGGCCTTCCGCCGCAACAAGTGCGGAATTGCTCCCCTGCTCAATTCTTTGTAGTTTCCGCCCGAAACAGGCCCGCCCACCCAACAAGACAGCGAGAACCCCGTGGCGCCCATCCAATACATCGTCGAGGGCGGTCACCGGCTCTCGGGCTCGATCGAGCCGTCCGGCAACAAGAATTCGGCGCTGCCGATCATCGCCGCGGCGCTGCTCACCGAGCATCCGGTGACGCTGGAGAATGTGCCGCGCATCCGCGACACCGAGACGCTGGTCGAGCTGATCCGCTCGGTCGGCGCGGCGGCGGAATGGACCGGGCGCAACACGCTTCACATCCATGCCAAGAGCATCCGCGCCGCCGATCTCGACCCTGAGCTGTGCGTGCGCATCCGCGCCTCGATCCTGCTCGCGGGCCCCCTGCTGGCGCGCTGCGGCGAGGTGATGCTGCCGCCGCCCGGCGGCGACGTCATCGGCCGCCGCCGCCTGGACACCCATGTGCTGGCGCTGGAGCAGCTCGGCGCCAGGGTCACCGCGACCGACCGGCTCGAATTCCGCGCGCCCAAGCTTGCCGGCGCGGACGTGTTCCTGGACGAGCCGAGCGTCACCGCGACGGAGAACGCGCTGGTGGCGGCGGTCGCCGCCGACGGCGTCACCCATTTGCGCAACGCGGCCTCCGAGCCGCATGTGCAGGATCTCGCCAACTTCCTGGTCGCGCTCGGTGCGAAGATCGAGGGCATCGGCACCAACACCATGATCATTCATGGGCCGGCAACGCTGGGAGAAGCGACCTATCGGATCCAGCCCGACCATATCGAGGTCGGCTCGCTGATCGGGCTTGCCGCCGTGACGCGCTCGCCGCTTCGCATCACGCGCGCCGGCGTCGAGCATCTGCGCTCGATCCGCATGGGTTTCGAGCGGCTCGGCATCGTCTGCCGCGTCGAGGGCGACGACCTGATCGTGCCGGCGAACCAGACGCTGAAGATCCAGGACGATTTCGGCGGCCACGTGCCGAAGCTGGAAGACCAGCCCTGGCCGGCCTTCCCGGCCGATCTGATGTCGATCGCGATCGTCACCGCCACGCAATGCGAGGGCGTGATCCTGATGTTCGAGAAGATGTTCGAATCCAGGATGTTCTTCGTCGACAAGCTGATCGCAATGGGCGCGCGCATCGTGCTGTGCGACCCGCACCGCGCCATCATCGCAGGGCCCAGCCGCCTGCACGGCGCGACGATGACCTCGCCCGACATCCGCGCCGGCATGGCGATGCTGCTGGCCGCCGTGTGCGCCCAGGGCACCTCCACCATCAACAACGCCGACCAGATCGAGCGCGGCTATGAGCGCATCGAGGAACGGCTGAACGCGCTGGGGGCGAAGATCACGCGCGTGCCGGAGCGGAAGGGCTGAGGTTCGCCCTCATCCCAACCACAGTATCGTAGGGTGGGCAAAGCGAAGCGTGCCCACGCTTCTGTTGCAGTATTGACGAGGTGGTGGGCACGGCGCAAACGCGCCTTTGCCCACCCTACGAGACCGAGCTAGCGGATAGAGCACCTCACGTCTCGTTCTCACGGGCCATGTTTTCGTCGCGCGGCCGTGCTAATGAGCCGCCATGCTCGACACCGTGCAACATCGATCGCAGCCGCAAGCCGGCGTGCCGCAAAACCATCTCGCCGAAGAATTCGTCGAGACGCTGCGGCTGGCCGTGCCGATGATGCTGACGCAGCTCGGGCAGATCGCGATGATCACGACCGATCTCGCGCTGATCGGACGGCTTGGCGAGGATGCGGTAGCCGCGGCGGCGCTGGCGCACACGGTCTATTTCGTCAGCTTCACCTTCGGGCTCGGATTGATGGCTGCGGTGTCGCCGCTGGCCGCGCAGGCGTTTGGCGCCGGAGATGTCAGGCTGATCCGCCGCTCCTTGCGCGTCGGCCTGTGGGTCGCATTGCTGATCTCGCTGCCGATGATGGCCTCGCCGCTCTATGGCGAGCGGATCCTGCTCGCGCTCGGACAGGCGCCGCAATCGGCTGCCCTGGCGCAGCGCTACCTCAACGGCCTGGCCTGGGGCATCGCGCCGGCGCTCGGCTTCATCGCGCTGCGCAGCATGATGAGCGCAGTGAACCGGCCGCAGCCGCCGTTGTGGATCACGCTCGCGGCGATTCCGGTCAATGCCGCGCTGGTCTATGCCCTGATCCACGGCCTGTTCGGCCTGCCGGAGCTCGGCCTGTTCGGCGCCGGACTTGCGACCACGATCGTCAATCTCGGCACGTTCATCGCCGTGCTCGCCATCGCAGGGCTGTGCAAGCCGTTTTCGGACTACCGCCCGCTCGCCCGCCTATGGCGGATCGATTGGCCCCTGATGCGCCAGCTGATTGCGATCGGCGCGCCGATCTCGTTTTCGCTGCTGCTGGAATATGGCCTGTTCTCCTCGGCGGCACTGCTGATGGGGTTGATCTCGACCGCTGCGATTGCCGCGCATCAGATCGCGCTGCAGATCACCGCCGTGCTGTTCATGGTGCCGCTCGGCATCGGCATGGCGGCCACCGTGCGGGTCGGCCACGCCTTCGGCCGCGGCGAGCCGGCGGCGGTGAAGCGCGCCGGGCTCGTCGCCGCCGTGCTCGGCATGGCGCTCGTCTCCGCCCTGACGATCGCCATCATCCTCGGCCGCTATCAGCTGGGCCGGCTGTTCTTCGGCAGCAGCGAGGCGAGCGTGGCCACCATCGAGCTGACCGCAACGCTGCTGCTGGTCGGCGCCACCTTCTTCATCGCCGACGGCCTGCAGACCATCATGGGCGGCGCGCTGCGCGGCATCAACGATACGAGAATGACGCTGCTGTTCGCGGCAATCGGCTACTGGGGCATCGCCTTTCCCATCGCCTGGGTACTGGCCTTCAACGTCGGGCTCGGCGCGGTCGGTGTCTGGGTCGGGTTTTCGCTCGGGACGTTCGTTTATGCCGGGCTCTTGATCTTGCGCTTCCGGATGCTGACGCGCAGACTGGCGGGATGAACGGGACCGTCCGCGAAGTCACGCCCGAGGTCGATGCCATCACGCTGCTGGCAGGCGCGCAATTCGTCGACGCGTTCCGCGTCGAGATCGGCGCAGCGACGGTGAATGCCCGCGAGGCCTGCACCCGGATGGTGCTGCACGGGCCCCGCTGGATCGACGTGCTGCTCCGCCTGCGCAACATTCTGGTGACGCCGTTCGGGCTGAAGACATCGGGCGAAGGCGCACCGGCTCCGCACGGATTGATCGGCCTGTTTCCGGTGGTCGACGAAACGCCCGAGCGTCTGGTCGCGGGTTTCGACGATTACCACCTCGACTTCCGCATCGTGGTCGATGTTGCAGGAGGTGCCACAAGCCGGCAGGTGACCTCGACCACGCTGGTGCGGACGCATAATCTTCTGGGCCGAACCTACCTCGCCCTCATCACACCCTTCCACAAGCTCGTCGTCCGCGCCATGATGGGGCGCATCGTGGAGCCGGCGCGATGACGCTGTCCGTCGATCTGTTCTTCTCCTTCCGCAGCCCTTTCAGCTATCTGGCGCTGCCGAAGACGCTGAAGCTCGTCGAAGACTACGATCTCGCCGTGAACCTGCGGCCGGTCTATCCGCTCGCGGTCCGCGTGCCCGGCTTCTTCAAGAAGGCCAGCCCGAACTTCATTCGCTATGTGGTGCTCGACAGCACGCGCGTGGCGCAGCACGAGGGCATTCCGTTTCGCTTTCCCCGGCCCGATCCGATCGTGCAGGACAAGACGACGTTCGATGTCGCGGCCGAGCAACCCTACATCCACCGCCTGACCCGCCTCGGCGCCTTGGCGCAGCTCGAGGGACGCTCGCTCGCATTCAGCTCCGCGATCGCGCGCGTGCTGTGGGACGGCTCGGTGGCAGGCTGGAACGAAGGCGATCATCTCGCGCGCGCCGCCGAGAGCGCCGGCTTCGACCTCGCCGCGATGGATGAAGCGATCAGCGCCGACGCGGATCGCTACGAGCAGGTGATCGCCGGAAACGAGAAGGATCACGCCGCCTCCGGCCATTGGGGGGTGCCGACCTTCGTATTCGAGAACGAGCCGTTCTTCGGCCAGGACCGCATCGATCTCTTGCTCTGGCGCATGCAGGGCAAGGGGCTGACGAAGCGTCCGGACCGACATTGACGAACACCGCCGTGTTCAGCCCACCGGCCCCGGGGTCCAATTGTCCCCTGCAAGCGGACTCACTCTCACATCGGGAATGACCCCGAGGTCCATGCTTGGATCGAAATGGCGCATCGTCCGCTCATTGAGGTCAATGATGCGGCCAGGTCTTAGTGGCCCCACGTCATTTATCTTGACGATGACCTTCTTGCCCACGGCTTCGACGAGGGCATATTTCGGCCTCGCGCCAAATTGAACCCCACCGAATTTGCGACGCAAGCTCGTCTTGATCGCAGCCGTCCAGGCAGAGGGATCATAACGCTCGCCGGTGGCTGTCTTCGGACCGCCCTCCTCCTTGCCGGGCTTGAACGGATTGTATGTGGACGCCGCGCCAACGATCGCATCGCCGGAGGCGGCATCGACGACGTCACTTGAGTGATCCCCGCGTGTTTCACTTCGAGCAACGGCAACAGAGAAGGCGAGCGCAACCAGGGCGCCGCAAATTGCGGCGCTCGAGCGGAATAGCATCATAAGTCCTGTGATTTTTTGGATTGTCCGGTTCCAGAACCGCAAACGTGGTCAAGCGAACGCAGAAGCGTTCATGAACTCGCGCCAATCGTTTTGCGGATTCGAGCCAACCCCTGGCTACGGAACCGTCGTGGGAACCGGAGTGGTCTCACGTCGTGTTTTCGCTTCACACCGACTAAGACAGAGATTGCGTCAGCAGCATGACCCGATGGAACCTTGCGCGCGCAGCGTCTCAAGGGTCGCAGGCAGTCGATCAGAGCCAAGCCGCACGACATGAGCATTGCTGTCGAAAGCCGACGCTCACGAGAACGCGCCGAACTCACTCCGCAACGCGCGCGGATTTGTCGGCCGAGGCCTCCGACCATTCGCCGACGACGCGATCGAGGTCGCAGAGATTCTGGTGCATCTGCTCCAGCGAGAAGCCGAGTGCGAAGAAGCGTTCGGCAGTGTCGCCGGGCTGACCGCGGATCAGGCCGTCGTGGCGGACGGCGGCGACCGCTTCGGCGTAGTGCTGAAGCGCGACATGGACGGGATGGATCGGCGGCGCGCCGGCGCCTTCGCGCAAGGCCGCCGCGGCCGACCGCAGGAAGCGTGCGATCACGGCCGAGACTTCCGTCAGCGGAGCTGCGAGCCGCGTCTGCACCTCGATCGGCAACGGCACCACGGTGGCGCGGCCGATCATCACGACGTCATGGCGCAGGCGCAGGACGGTGCGCAGCAGCGGCCCGGTGTCCGGACCGCTCGACAGCCGCGCGGCGCGCTCGCGCTCGGCTTCAGCGCCGATCGCAGTGAGACCAACCATCGCGGTGCCGATCCCGTCCTGGATCCGGTGCAGCGCGTCGTTGTCGCGGCCGCGGGTGAGGCCCGCGAGCAGCTCGGTGAACGCGTCCGCGATCAGCTCAAGCAGGATCGCGGCGCTGGCACGGATCTGCCGCACCGCGCGCGAGGGCAGCACCAGGAACGAGACCAGCAATCCCGTAATGGCGCCGACCGCGACCTCGCTGACGCGATCGATCGCCGAGGTCATGGGATCGGAATGATGCATGGTCGGAACCAGGAGCACGATCACGGCGGTCACGGTGGCGGCGCTGAGGCTCGGATTGATCGCGGCGATGAAGGCGAGCGGCGCGACCGAGAGCACCAGCAGGCCGAGCAGGCCCGCCTCGCTGGAATAAGGAATCAGGATCGCGATGGCGCCGCCATAGATGGCGCCGCCGATGGTGCCGAGCATGTAGTCGCGCGTCGCCTTCAACGAGCGGCCGACGCTCATCTGGGTCACGATCAGCGAGGTCAGCACCGCCCAGAGCGGCAATAGCAGATGCAGCGCGGTGGCCAGCGCATAGGCCGCGGTCGCGGCCACCGTGACCCGGATCGCCAGCCCGAGCTGCGTCCGCCGCGACCTGATCCGCTCCCACACCTGTCCTGCGAATGCCATCGTCAGACGTCCCAATCTTCTCGGGCCAAGCAAAAGCATGGCTGATGCCCGCGGCCCCAAGGCCGCTTGAAAGGCCAAATCAGCCCGCCTAACTTGCGCGCCAAAACGAGGAAACACGATGGCCCACGAAACCGCAACGCTCGCCGCCTACGTCTTCAACCTGAAATACCAGGATATTCCGGCCGAGGTGCTGGATCGCGCCAAGGTGCTGACGCTGGACTTCCTCGGCAGCGCGATCCGGGCCAGGCGCGAGGCGGAGTCGACCCCGTCGATGCTGAAAATGCTGGAGGCGCTGGCGCTCGACACCAAGGGCGAATCCACAGTGTTCGGCGACTCCAAGACCTGGACGCCCGCGGTCGCGGCGCTGCTCAATGGCGCACTCGGCCATTCCCTCGACTTCGACGACACCCACGCGGATTCCTCGCTGCATCCGAGCGCGCCGGTCGTTCCGGCTGCCTTCGCCGTCGGCGAGATGGTCGGCGCATCGGGCCGCGACGTGCTGACCGCGATCGTCGCGGGCTATGAGGTCTGCTGCCGGCTCGGCAATGCGCTCGACCCGACCTCGCATTATGCGCGCGGCTTCCACCCGACTGCGACCGCCGGCACCTATGGCGCGGCGGCCGCCGCTGGCAAACTGTTCGGGCTGTCCGAGCAGCAGCTCATCGCCGCCTTCGGCGTCTCCGGCAGCCAGGCCGCGGGCTCTCTGCAATTCCTGGTCAACGGCGCCTGGAACAAGCGCTACCAGGTCGGCGCCGCCGCGATGAACGGCGTGATCGCCGCGACGCTGGCGCGCAACGATTTCGTCGGCGCGACGGAATCAGTTGAGGGCAAGCACGGCCTGCTCGCCGGCTACACCGACGATGCGCATCCGGACAAGGCGGTGGCCGAGCTCGGCAAGACCTACGAGACCATGAAGATCGGCGTCAAACCGTATCCGAGCTGCCGCTATACTCATGCCGCCATCGACGCGCTGATCGCGATGCGTCGCGAGCACAATCTGACGCCCGACCAGGTCAAGCGCGTCGAGATCGGTTTGCATCGGAACGGCATCACCTTGACCGGCGATGCCGCCACCAAGCGTCATCCGACCTCGATCGTCGGCGGCCAGTTCTCGATGTTCTTCACCGGCGCACTCGCGCTCGACCAGGGTTCGTTCGGCTGGGACGACTATAACCGCCTCGGCGATGCCGCCATCGACGCGCTCGCCGACAAGTTCGACGTGGTGCAGGACGACCGGCTCGAGATCGGCCGCACCCATCCGTTCGGTGCCCGCGTCAGCATCACCACCGAGGACGGCGTGCATGAGCGGCTCTATGCAGACCCGTCCGGCGAGCCGAATTCGTTCCCGGACGCGCAGGCCATGCAGCAGAAATTCCTGACGCTGGCGCGCCCCGTGCTGAACGCGCGGGCGGAAAAATTCGCGGATGCGATCATGACGCTGGAGCGTTTCGACCGCGTGGCCAAGGCGACGGAATTGGGGCGGTAGAAGCGACGGCTCTTTCCTTCCCTTCTCCCGTTGTGGGAGAAGGGGGCGCGAAGCGCCGGATGAGGGGTACGTCTCCGCGCAATCAACTGCATGGGAGGCGTGCGGAGAGAGACCCCTCACCCGTCTCGCCGCTACGCGGCGAGCCACCCTCTCCCACAAGGGGAGAGGGGAAGTAGCGCCAAGCTCGACTTTCAATTCACCCCCGCCAGCTTCCCCTTCTCGCGCGTCGCGGCCACCACATCCCGCACCAGATCGAACACGCCATCGGCCCCCAGCGGCCCGTTCGGTGAGCGACCGAGCCTCACGATCACCAACTTCTCCGACGGGATCATGATCGCGTACTGCCCGATCGTGCCCTTGGCGAAGAAGGCATCGCGCGGCCAGCCGTGCGCGATGCGAAACTTTGCACCAATGCTGTCGCCCTGGTTGGTCCAGAAGCCGGCGCCGACGCCGACCCAGGCGTTTGGCGTGGCCGTGGCCGAATAGGTCACCCAGCCCTCGGGCAGGATACGCTTGCCCCCGGCTACGCCGTCGTTGAGATAGAGCTGGCCGAAGCGCGCCCAGTCACGCGCAGAGGCCAGCATTTCGCCGGAGCCCTCGATCATGCCTGAAGCGTCGAGCTGAAGCGTCACGTTGACCATGCCGAGTGGCGCGAACAATTCGCGGCGTGCGAAGCGGAGCGCATCGGCAGGCTTGCCGCCGGCGGCATCACGCAGCAGATGCGCGAGGACGAGGAAGTTGCCGTCGTGATAATTCCACGCCGTGCCCGGCGCGGTCGCAAGCGGCGCGCGCTCGGCAAAGCTGGCCATATCGTCTTCGGCGTATTTCATGGTGTTGACCGGTTCCAGCGCGGAGCCGAGCGAGGCCTCCAGCGAGCTTCCGAGCGCAATGCCTGGGGTGTGACGCAGCAATTGATCGACGGTGATGGGATGACGCGGATCATCCGGATTTTGCCAGGCAGCGACGGGTGCGGGACCGTCGAGCTTCAACTTGCCCTGGCGCACCAGAATGCCTGTCAGCGCTGACATCACCGACTTCGTCATGGAGAAACCGAGCAGTTGCGTCTCCGGCCCGATGCCGTCGGCATAGCGCTCGGCAATGATGCGGCCGGCCTTCATCACGACGATCGCGCGGGTGTGACGATAGGGCGGCTGCGCGGGCTCGGCGAAGGCGCGGTCGAGCGCGGCTGCCAGGCCGTCGCTCTGCGGCGGCACGATCCCCGGGCCGGCGATCTCAGGGAGCAGCGCGGGCTGCCTGTCGTCAGGCGGCAACGCGACATCGGCGATCCCCTGCCCGTGCTCGAGCGTACAACCAAGTCCCTCGCGATAGACGGCATGGCTGCGGCCGATTCCGAACAGGGACACCGTGACATCCTTGCGCGTGCGATCGACCCGAAGATCCATCGCCCAGGTGAGCAGACCCGCGCCCGGCATCGCGTCGGTGGTCTCGGCGAGGTCGCGCATGAGATCGAGGCCGGAGACGAATATCTCCGAGCAGAGCGTGTGGGCGATGAAGCCGGTCGCAACCTTCGGCGCGTCGCGGGCGCGTGCGGCGCCGAGCGCGAGGCCGGCACAGGCGATGGTGGTGGTGAGCAGAATGATCTTGCGGCGGCGGGTCACGGGCTTTCTCCGGCTTTGGGGCGAGTGCGGGAGAGCAGGCCGGAGGCGGGCGATACGCGCTCGCCGGATTTGGAAAACGACCTCGTCGAAACTGATCGAGGCTAGTCGATTTCGGAATTCTTACGTGATTTCAAAGGTCTAAAAATCTAGGCCGCATTCACCTTCAGCCGCCGATATTCCGTCGGCGTCACCCCAGTCACCGCCTTGAAAGCGCGATTGAACGGGCCGAGCGACTGGAAGCCGGCATCCATCGCGATGGTGATGACGGGGACCTCGGCCTGGGCGGGATCGGCGAGCGCCGCCTTGGCCTCCTCGATCCGGTGATTGTTCAGGAACACATTGAAGTTGCGATAACCGAGCCGCTGGTTGATCAGCCGGCGCAGCCGGTATTCCGGAATTTTCAGCCGACCCGCCAGCACGCCGATGGTGATGTTCTCCTGACGATAGATCCGCTCGTCCGCCATCAGCCGCATCAGGGCGTCGATGAGTTTTTGATCGGCGGATTCATCGGCCGCAGGCTGACTGAAAACAACCGGCGGGGCGGGCGCCACCGCGGCCGGAAACAAATCCGCTCCATCGATGCGCATCATGGCATAGACGATCGCCGCGACGGTGCAGGCGAGCACGCCGGCATTGATGGTTTCGGCGACATCGCCGACGTGGTGGCCGACGACGGCGATCTGGAGCACCGCGTTCAGCCCGCCATAGAGCGCGATTGCACAGACGACGAAGACACGAGCGCTGCGGCGGCGCTCGACCAGGTCAGCCGGCCAGGAGGCGATCATCTGCCCGACCGCAAGGGCGATGAAACCGAGCACGATCAGATTGATCACCGTCACCGAGAAGCGCACATGGCCGCTGGGTGCAATCCAGACGCAGCCTGCGAAGCTGAAGGCCGTCACCAGCGCCCAGACCCATCCGTGCCACCAGCGGAGGCGAAACTCGTCGTCGAACAGGGAGCGTGTGAACAGCCAGAACACTACGATGGTGCCAGTCGACAACGCGATCAGCGGTGCATGCCAGAGCGCGATCGGCGAGGTGACATCCACCGAATAGCTCACTGCATGCGCGGCCGAGCTGAGCGCGAAGGCGGCGCCGAGGCGGGCTGCCAGCACATTGCGGAAATCGGAGACCAATGACGCCGCCAGCATCAGCAGCAGCGCAACGCTGGCAGCGCGGAAGGCGAGCTCGGTTGCGGCAAGGGTCATCGGCTGGGGCGAACGGGAGTGGTTGGAACCAGCCGAACATCGTTCGTTGGCGTTATTTTTTCAAGGACCATCCTTACTCACAACTGTCAGCGCCCGGTTTCACAGATCGTAGGGTGGGCAAAGCGAAGCGTGCCCACCGCTTCTTCTCGATCAGAGAAAGATGGTGGGCACGGCGCTAGCGCGCCTTTGCCCACCCTACGGCTCGATGCACCGCTTTCGCGGAGCATGACAGCGGAGTATGTGGAGCGATTGCCCCCGGCGACGGCCCCCGGCCTTTGTCGCGACGGCGACGTCAAATCCTGCTACGATCGCGCTCGCTTAATACGGAAGGAATCCACCATGAGCTGGCAACCCTCGAACGATCCCGTGCTCGGCGATCCCATGTCCTGCGATGCGCTCGATCTCGTCATCGTGCCGCGCACGCGCGATCTCGGCGACGGATTCGCGGTGCGGCGTGCGCTGCCGCATGGCAAGCGGCAGATGGTCGGGCCCTTCATCTTCTTCGATCATTTCGGTCCGGTGCAGTTCGTCTCCGGCAAGGGCATGGACGTGCGGCCGCATCCGCATATCGGACTTGCCACCGTCACCTATCTGTTCGATGGCGCGATCATGCATCGCGACAGCGAGGGCAATGTCCAGGAGATCGCGCCCGGCGCGATGAATTTGATGACGGCCGGGCGCGGCATCGCGCATTCCGAGCGCACGCCCGAAGCGCAGCGCGCCTCGGGCCAGAAAATGCTGGGCCTGCAAAGCTGGATCGCGCTGCCGGCGGGATCGGAAGAGATCGCGCCGTCGTTCCAGCATTACGGCGCCGGCGATTTGCCGATGATCTCCGAGCGCGATTTCACCGCGCGGGTGATCGCAGGCACGTCGTTCGGCATCACGTCGCCTGTGGCGATGGTGTCGCCCTGGTTCTACACCGAGGTCACGGCCGCCGCCGGCGCGAGCGTGCCGCTCGATCCCGATCATGAGGAGCGCGCGATCTATATCGTCGACGGCGAGGTCGAGATCGCAAACGAGCGTTACGAGGCGCCGCGACTGCTGATCTTCCGCCCGGGCGACCGCATCACCGTGAAGGCGCTGAAAGCGACCCGGATGATGTTTCTCGGCGGCGATGCGCTGGAGGGGCCGCGCCACGTCTGGTGGAATTTCGTGTCCTCCAGCAAGGAGCGGATCGAGCAGGCCAAGCAGGACTGGAAAACCGGCCGTTTCGCGGCAGTTCCGCAGGAACATGAGTTCATTCCGCTGCCGGAATAGGCTAACCCGGTTGCCGGCCGTGCTGTCCAGTGCGGCCGGATATCCCGCCTGAAAGCCAAGTCCGCGAAAGCTTTGCCGATGACCACCATGCTCTCCAGCGACCTGCCCCTGACCAAGATCGGACGCGGCAAGGTGCGCGATATCTACGCCGTCGACGACGACCGCCTGCTGCTCGTCACCACCGACCGCATCAGCGCCTTTGACGTTGTGATGGGCGAGACCATCCCGATGAAGGGCGCGGTGCTGACGCAGATCAGCGCGTTCTGGTTCGGCAAGCTGGAAGGCGTGGTGCCGCATCATATGATCAGCGCCGATACCGACGAGATCATCGCGGCCGTGCCGGCGCTGAAACCGCACCGCGCCGAGATCCTTGGCCGCGCCATGCTGTGCAAGCGCACCACCGTGTTCCCGATCGAGTGCGTGATCCGCGGCTATATCTCGGGCTCGGCCTGGAAGGAGTACGCCGCCAGCGGCACGCTCGCGGGCGAGAAGCTGAAGGCCGGCCTCGTCGAGAGCGAGAAGCTCGAGCCTTCGATCTTCAGCCCGGCGACCAAGGCCGAGACCGGCCATGACGAGAACATCACGATTGCGAAAATGCGCGAGGTCGTCGGCGACGAGGTCGCCTACACGCTGGAGAGCATGACCCGCGCGATCTACACGCTCGGCGAGGAGCTGGCGCGCGAGCAGGGCATCATCATCGCCGACACCAAGTTCGAATTCGGCCGGGACAAGGACGGCCGCATCATCCTGATCGACGAAGTCATGACGCCGGATTCCTCGCGCTTCTGGGCGGTCGATGCCTACAAGCCCGGCCAGCCGCAGGCGAGCTTCGACAAGCAACCCTTGCGCGACTATCTCGACGTCGAGCGCCGTGCCGGCCGCTGGAACGGCGACGCCCCGCCGCCGCCATTGCCGGCAAGCGTGGTGGACGCGACCAGCAAGCGCTATCTGGAGGCGTATCGGCGGGTGACGGGCACGGAGCTGAAGGTCTAGGCGCGATTGCTGCCGCACGCCCCACCTCCTACGTCGACCGTCATTCACACTTCGCTGTCGTCCCGGACAAGCGTAGCGCAGATCCGGAACCGTCCGACGAGCAGAGAATTCGGATTTAAGTGGAGCTCGTCCTTAGGGCGGCGCTTTGGCCCCATCTGGGCTGCGATCTCGACTCCATTGATCCAGATCAAACCGGGAGCCAACGATAAAAGGAAGCTGATCACCTCGGCTTGATACAACAACGAGGGAGGTTGCCATGAGGCTGGTCGGCATCAAGCGAACGCTATTTTTTGCAGCCGTTCTGGGCTGCGGAATTTTCGGCTCGACCCAATGGTCGAACGACGCCGGCACCGTGTTCGGCGTTTCAAGCGCCGAAGCCAGGGTCGGCCGACCGGCCACCCCAGCGAGCGTCGCCGGCGTCGCACGCCGAACCACGCGGCGCGCGGTCGTCGGTGGCGCGGCTGTGGGTGCGGCAGCTGCCGGCGCAGCATGCGTCCGCGTCTATGTGAACGGCGCCTACGTGTGCCGCTGATGCATTCGCGCCGGCGAGTCCAAATCGCCGGCGCGGGAGCCTCGATTGCCGGTCACACCCCCGCCATCATCACGTATTTGATCTCGACATATTCTTCCATGCCGTGACGTGAGCCTTCACGTCCCAGGCCGCTTTCCTTGACGCCGCCGAAGGGCGCGACTTCCGTGGTGATGAGACCGGTGTTGACGCCGACCATGCCGGACTCCAGCGCTTCGGCGACGCGCCAGACGCGGCCGAGATCGCGGGAGTAGAAATACGACGCCAGGCCAAACGGCGAGGCGTTGCACATCGCGACCACGTCGGCCTCGTCCTTGAAGCGGATCACCGGCGCGAGCGGCCCGAAGGTTTCCTCCTGCGACACCAGCGAGTCCGACTTGACGTCGGCCAGCACGGTGGGTTCGAAGAACGAGCGGCCGAGCTCGCTGCGCTTGCCGCCGGTCACGACCTTGGCGCCGCGCTTCACCGCATCAGCAATGTGGCGCTCGACCTTGTCGACCGCCTTCAGGTTGATCAGCGGGCCCTGCGTGACGCCGCTCTCGGTGCCGTCACCGATCTTCATCGCGGCGACCTTCTTCGACAGCTTCTGCACGAACTCGTCGTAGATCTTGTCCTGGGCGTAGAGGCGGTTGGCGCAGACGCAGGTCTGACCCATGTTGCGATATTTCGAGACGATGGCGCCTTCGACCGCAGCGTCGATATCGGCGTCGTCGAACACCACGAAGGGCGCATTGCCGCCGAGCTCGAGGCCAAGCCGCTTCACGCCGACGGAGGCCTGCTGGTAGAGGATCTTGCCGACCGCGGTCGAGCCGGTGAAGCCGACGAAGCGCACCGCCGGATGCTCGCACAGCACCTTGCCGATCGGCGGCGCATCACCGGTGATGATGTTGAGCACGCCCTTGGGGATTCCGGCCTTCTCGGCAAGCACGGCCAGCGCCAGCGCCGACAGCGGCGTCTCGTTGGCGGGCTTGAGCACCACGGTGCAACCGGCGGCGAGCGCCGGGGAGACCTTGCGGGTGATCATCGAGTTCGGGAAATTCCATGGCGTGATCGCGCCGCAGACGCCGATCGGCTGCTTGATCGCGAGCAGCCGCGCGTCGGGCCGCTGCGTCGGAATGGTCTCGCCGTAGACGCGCCTCGCTTCCTCGGCGAAGAACTCGATATAGGCCGCACCGATATCGACCTCGCCGAGCGCTTCCGAGAGCGGCTTGCCCTGCTCGGAGGTCAGGATCAGCGCGAGATCCTCGCGGCTGGCGATGATCAGCTCGAACCATTTGCGCAGGATGTTGGAGCGCTGCTTGGCGGTGTGCTTGGCCCAGGCCGGAAAGGCACGCTGAGCGGCCTCGACCGCCTTGGTGGTATCGTCGGCACCGAGCTGCGGCACTTTTGCAAGCTCGACGCCGGTCGCGGGATTGTTCACCGCGAAGACCGGCGTGCCGACCCAGTTGCCGTCGATGTAGCAGGCCTCCTTCAGGAGCGAGGGGTCTTTCAACCGGTCGCGGAGGGTGGCGGTGGCTTGCGTGGCGCGTGCGGCAGCGGGCGGGGTCATGGCGTTACTCCTCGAACGATCATTTTGGGGCGATCGGATCGGCCGGAATATAGGGACAAGCAGCGCGCAATGCACCGTCCCACAACGCACATCTGATGGGAGCTAAACCGGCAGCGGCTTAGGCCGCGCCGCTCATATAGGTCTCGCGGCGACCGATCATGCGTTCGGCCGCGGCCTTGGCGTCGGCCTTCGACGAGGTTGCGCAGGTACGGTATTCGAGATCGGGAACGTCGGACGGGTTGCGGCGGCCGAACCAGTTCTTGGAGCCCACCGGCAGCAGCGCCAGCGCCTGCGCCAGATTGTCGACTGCACCGAAGGAATAGAGCGCGCCGGTCCCGGCGATCCGCACCTCGTAGATCCCAGGCGAAATCGGCGCCTCCAGGTTCTCGCCCCGTCCGGGACGGGGATAGCGCTTCCATTCGCTCCAGGTCGAAATCATCTGAGGTCCCCCCTCGCGGCCGCTCGGCGACCGCCAAATTTGCATCAAGTCTTAACGTTGGCCGTCGATTGGCCGAGTGCTGAACGCCGCAACGCACAAAATGTTTCAAGTGCTTCAAACACTGGAATCATATCGCCAGCGCCCATTCACGGTCACGGCGAGATGCGGTCATCCACCGCAGATTGTGACGGAGTGTTGCCGTTCGGCCTGCTTGTCGTCCTGCGTGGGGCACGGACCGTCAAGTCACGACATCGCGACCGAAGCGGGCATCTGGACGCGCTTGCCGCGCGGAGCGTGCGGGAGGACAATCGATCACTGCCAACAATAATCAAACTCGAGGAAACGCCATGCAAAGCAAAGCTGAGATCGATGAGATTCTGCGTCAGAAGAGCGACGCCAAGGAGATCCCCGGCGTCGTCGCCATCGCCGCCAGCGGTAACGACGTGCTGTATCAGGGCGCGTTCGGCAAGCGCGACCTGTCCAAGCCCGACGCGATGACAGCGGACAGCGTGTTCTGGATCGCCTCGATGACGAAGGCGGTGACATCGGCGGGCGCGATGCAGCTGGTCGAGCAGGGCAAGCTGTCGCTGGACGCGCCGATCGGCGACGTGCTGCCCGATCTCGCCAATCCGCAAGTGCTCGAGGGCTTCGATGCCAAGGGCGAGGCGAAGCTGCGGCCGGCGAAGGGGCCGATCACGCTGCGCCAGCTGATGACCCACACCGCCGGCTTCTGCTACAACATGTGGAACGGCGATCTGGCGGTCTATCTCGACAAGAACGGCATTCCCGCGATCACCACCTGCCAGAACGCGGCGCTGAAGACGCCTGTCATGACCGATCCCGGCACGCGCTGGGAATACGGCACCAACATCGATTTCGTCGGCAAGGCCGTGGAAGCCGTCAGCGGCAAGCGGCTGGACGCCTACCTGCGCGACAATCTTTTCGCGCCGCTGGGCATGAGCGACACGGCGTTCAAGATCACCGACAGCATGCGCAAGCGCCTCGTCGGCATGCATGCGCGCGGCGAGGACGGGCAGCTCGCATCGATCCCGTTCGAGCTCGAGCAGAATCCGGAATTCCACATGGGTGGCGGCGGCCTCTATTCGACCGCAGCCGACTACATCAAGTTCACCCAGATGATCCTGAACAAGGGGAGCGGCAACGGCAACCAGGTGCTGAAGGCCGATACGATCGCCATGATGAGCCAGAACCAGATGGGCGATCTCAACATGACCAAGATGACGACGGCGGCGCCCATGTACACCAACGACGTCGATCTCTATCCGGAGCAGGTCAAGAAGTGGGGCCTCAGCTTCATGATCAACACCGCCAAGACGGCTGAAGGCCGCAGCGCCGGCAGCCTCGCCTGGGCGGGCCTTGCCAACACTTATTACTGGATCGACCCGGCGCGTGACGTCACCGGGGTGATCCTGATGCAGCTGCTGCCGTTCGCGGATGGAAAGTGCCTGGAGACATTCGCGGGCTTCGAGCGCGGGGTGTACGCCGGGCTCGATGCGGGGAGCGGGCAGAAGGCGGCCTAGCCACTTAGTATGAGGTGAGCGGCGTCGCGCGCCTTCGCCACAATCGATAACCTCGTGCCCAAGGCCATCGGCTTCAGGCACGAGGCACCAGCTTTGAGGAGACGAACTTGGCGGACGATCTGGCAGATAAAGCCGACAGCTACGTTTGCGGCATCTCGGACACGCCGCTGCTCGGCGACACCATCGGTCGCAGCCTCGACCGCGCCGTGCGGCGCTGGGGCGATCGCGAGGCACTGGTCTCGCCCAGCCACGGCGTCAGATGGACCTGGAAAGAATTCGCCGAGCGGGTCGATGCGCTCGCCGACGGCTTTCTCGCGCTCGGACTCGAACGCGGGGAGCGGATCGGCATCTGGTCGCTGAATCGGCCGGAATGGACGCTGACCCAGTTCGCCGCTGCCAAGGCCGGACTCATCCTGGTGACGATCAACCCGGCCTATCGCTTGAGCGAGCTGGAATTCGCGCTGAAGAAGGTCGGCTGTGCGGCGATCGTCACGGCAACCGCGTTCAAGACCAGCAATTACATGGAGATGCTCAACACGCTGTTGCCGGAGCTGGCGGGCGCGACGCCCGGACAGCTGCAGGCGGCGCGATTGCCGGCCTTGCGGATGGTGATCCAGATCGGCGGCCCGGCGGCCTCAGGCACTGTCGCGTTCGAGGAGGCCGCGCGCATGGGCCGAGCGGAGCATCGCGAACAACTTGCCGCGCTCGGTGCTGCGCTCCAGTTCGACGACCCCGTCAACATCCAGTTCACCAGCGGCACCACGGGATCGCCAAAGGGCGTCACGCTGACCCACCACAATATCCTCAACAACGGCTATTTCACGGGACGCGCGATGCGGCTGACGGAGCAGGATCGCATCTGCATTCCGGTGCCGCTCTATCATTGCTTCGGCATGGTGATGGGCAACCTTGCCTCGGTCACGCTCGGCACCACCATGGTCTACCCGGGTGAGGGCTTCGATCCGCTCGCGACGCTGCGCGCGGTCGAGCAGGAGAGGTGTACCGCGCTGTATGGCGTGCCGACCATGTTCATTGCGGAGCTCGATCACCCCGAATTCAAGAATTTCAATTTGAAATCACTGCGCACCGGCATCATGGCCGGCGCGCCCTGCCCGATCGAGGTGATGAAGCGCGTCAACACCGAGATGAACATGCGCGAGGTCACCATCGCCTATGGCATGACCGAGACCAGCCCAGTGAGCTTCCAGAGCGCGACCGACGATCCACTCGAGCGCCGCGTCTCCACGGTCGGCCGCATTCACCCGCACGTCGAGGTCAAGGTCGTCGATCTCGAAGGCAAAATCGTCAAGCGGGGCGAACGCGGCGAGCTCTGCACCCGCGGCTACAGCGTCATGCTGGGCTATTGGGAGGAGAAGGAAAAAACGTCCGACGTGCTCGACGCCAATGGCTGGATGCACACCGGCGACCTCGCCACCATCGATGCCGCCGGCTATTGCAACATCGTCGGCCGCATCAAGGACATGGTGATCCGCGGTGGCGAGAACCTTTACCCGCGCGAGATCGAGGAGTTCTTGTACCGTCACCCCAAGATCCAGGACGTGCAGATCTTTGGCGTCGCCGACACCCGCTACGGCGAGGAGCTCTGCGCCTGGATCCGCGTCAGGCCGGGCGAGACGCTGACGGCTGAGGAGGTCCGCGCCTTCTGCGACGGCCAGATCGCCCACAACAAGATCCCGCGCTACGTCGAGTTCGTCGATGAATTCCCGATGACGGTCACGGGCAAGATCCAGAAATTCGTGATGCGCGATGCCGTTGAGGAGCGGCTGGGACTGAAAGCGGCGAAGACGGCGTGAGGGACTGAGTACCCTTTCCGCACGACGGCTGTCATTCCCCGCGCAAGCGGGGAATCCAGTACACTGCGGCTTCTCGATTCAATCACAACCGCCTCTGGAATACTGGATCGCCCGGTCGAGCCGGGCGATGACAGCGAGGCTGGTGCGCGACTTCCCTAAACCGTCAGCCCGCGCTGCTGGGCCAGCTCCCTCAGCGACACAAGCGGACGCGCACCGATGTGCTGGATCACTTCGGCGGCCGCGAGCGCGCCGAGCTCGCCGCACTGCTTGTGCGCGAGGTTACGTGAAAGGCCGTAGAGGAAGCCCGCTGCGAAGAGATCGCCGGCGCCGGTCGTGTCCACCAGTTTCGTGACCGGCGAGGCCGGGGCTGCGACGGCGTCGGTCGGTGTCACCACGACGCAGCCCTTCTCGCTGCGGGTGACCACGCCGAGATTGACGTCGTTGCGCAGCTGCTTCAGGGCGGTGTCGAAATCCGAGGTCATGTAGAGCGAATGCAGCTCGGATTCGTTGGCAAAGACGATGTCGACGGTGCCGTCGCGCATCAGCGCGAGAAACTCGTCGCGATAGCGGTCGACGCAGAAGGAATCCGACAGCGTCAGCGCCACCTTGCGCTTGGCATCATGGGCGATCTTGGCCGCCTTGACGAAGGCGTCCTTGGCGTTCTTGGGGTCCCAGAGATAACCCTCGAGATAGACGATGCCGGCGGCGGCGATCTCGGCCGGATCGATGTCGGCGGGCGAAAGATCCTGGGCGGCGCCGAGATAGGTGTTCATGGTGCGCTCGCCGTCACCGGTGACCAGGATGTAGGAACAGCCGGTGGCGGGGCCGTCCTGCGCGGCGGGCGTGTTGAAGGCGACGCCGGCAGCGCGGATGTCATGGACATAGAGCTTGCCGATCTGGTCATCCTTGACCTTGCCGACATAGGCGGCGCGCGCCCCCAGGCTGCCGATGCCGACGATGGTGTTGGCGGCAGATCCCCCCGAGACTTCCGTGGCCGGCCCCATGTCCTTGTAGATGGCAGCCGCCCGCGCCTCGTCGATCAGGGACATGCTGCCCTTGGTCATGCCATGCTTGCCCAAAAAGGCCTCGTCGGTCCTGACCAGCACGTCGAACAGCGCGTTGCCGATGCCGAGAACGTCATATTTCACGTCAGCCATTCACCTTGATCCTGTTTGGCGGATTGCGAACCCTGCGGAAATCCGCTTCCTGTCATCCCGAAATCTGGCTCGCGGCCTATCACGACCGGGCCTGCGCGAGCAAGCAACGGTATGATAAAGAGCCGATGATCCGCTCCTTCCTGACCGTCTCGACGGGAACACTGGCCTCGCGGCTGCTGGGCTTTGCCCGCGATTCCCTGATCGCGGCGCTGCTCGGCACCGGCGCCGTGGCGGACGCATTCCTGGCCGCCTTCCAGCTGGTCAATGTGGTGCGCCGGCTGCTCAGCGAAGGCGCGCTGAACGCGGCGCTGATCCCGGCCTGGCTGCGCATCCGTGACCGCGACGGCCCGGCGGCTGCGGCGGCGTTCGCCGGACGCGTGCTCGGCACGGTCAGTGCGGCGCTGATTGCGATCTCGCTCGGCATTGCCCTGCTGATGCCGCTGATCATGACGGTCATCGCGCCCGGCTTTCTCGGTACCGGCACGCTCGATCTCGCGGTCCAGAATGCGCGGCTGATGCTGCCTTATCTCGCCTTCGCCGGTCCCGTCACCGTGCTGATGGGTCTGCTGAATGCACAAGGGCGATTTGCGCTCACCGCGTTCTCGCCGCTGCTGTTCAACATCGCGCTGATCGCCGCGATCGCTTTGCTCCTGGTCTGGCACGCCGACGCCGGCTTCGCCGCGTGGCTGCTGGCGGCCACCGTTGGCATCGCCGGCTTGCTGCAACTCCTGATGCTGCTGTCGCAGCGCAGTGCGCGCCTTGCCACGCCTCTGCGCGTCAGTTTCGACAAGGAGATGCGCAGCTTCTTCGCCAAGGCGATCCCCGGCATGATCGCAAGCTCGGGACCGCAATGGCTGATGGTCGCGGGCGCGATCATCGCATCGGCGACGCCGTCCGCGGTGTCCTGGCTCTATTTCGCCAACCGCCTGATCGAGCTGCCGCTCGGCATCGTCGGCGTCGCCATGGGCACCGTGCTGGTGCCGGAGCTGACGCGCGCGGTGAGTGGTGGCGACCGTGATACGGTGGCGCATGCACAATCGCGCGCGCTGGAGCTTGCGACGGGGCTGGCACTCCCCGCCACGCTCGGCCTGATCGTGCTGGCCGAGCCGATCGTGCGGCTGTTGTTCGAGCATGGCGCTTTCGGCGCCGAGGACAGCATGGCGACCGCGCACGCGCTGATGTGGCTGGCACTGGGTCTGCCGGCCCATGTGCTGATCAAGGCGCTGTCGCCGGCCTTCTATGCCCGCAGCGACACGATGACGCCGCTCAGGGCCACCGCCATAGGCATTGTGGTCGCGGTCGTGCTTGCCGTGCTGCTCGGCCATTTCTTTGGCGCCAGCGGGATCGCGGCGAGCATCGCGGCCGGCGCCTGGAGCGGCGCGCTCTCGCTGCTTCGGAAGGGCACCAGGGAGTTCGGCTTCTCGGTCGACACTGCTGCCCGCAACCGGCTGCCGCGGATCGTGCTCGCCGCAGCCGCCATGGGCGCCCTGCTCTGGCTGACCACGGGCCTTGTGCCTTCAGACGCGCATGGCTTCATCCGCTTCGTCGTGCTGGGCCTGCAGATCGGGGCCGGCATCGCGGTCTATGGCCTGCTGCTGCAGATCCTGGGCGCGGCCTCGTGGCGCGAGGCGGCTGCCGCCTTGAAGCGGCCCGCCTGAACGGGCTGCGCTTGCGAATTGCCCTTGACGGGGCAGCGCCGCTGTTGGAAACGACGGCCGAATACCTATGGGAAGGCTTACCATGCCATTCGTTGAACGGGTCTTTTCGGGCGTCCAGCCGACGGGCAATCTGCATCTCGGCAATTACCTCGGCGCCATCGTCAACTTCGTGAAGATGCAGGAAACCCACAACTGCATCTATTGCGTCGTGGACATGCACGCGATCACGCAGGGGGTGGACGTCTGGGGCGGGCCGGCCGAGCTCGCGCGCAACACCCGCGAGGTGACCGCGGCGTTCATCGCGAGCGGCATCGATCCCAAGAAGCACATCGTGTTCAACCAGAGCCAGGTCTCCGGCCATGCCGAGCTCGCCTGGATCTTCAACTGCGTCGCGCGCATGGGCTGGCTCGGCCGCATGACCCAGTTCAAGGAGAAGGCCGGCAAGGACCGCGAGAACGCCTCCGTCGGCCTGTTCGACTATCCCGTGCTGATGGCGGCCGACATCCTGCTCTATCGCGCCACCCATGTGCCGGTCGGCGAGGACCAGAAGCAGCATCTCGAGCTCTCGCGCGACATCGCGCAGAAGTTCAACAACGACTTTGGCGACTCGATCCGCAACCTCGGGGCCAATGACGGGCTGTTCTTCCCGCTGCCGGAGCCCCTGATCACGGGCCCCGCGACGCGGGTGATGAGCCTGCGCGACGGCACCAAGAAGATGTCGAAGTCCGATGCGTCGGACAATTCGCGCATCAATCTGACCGACGATGCCGACACCATCGCGCAGAAGATCCGCAAGGCGAAGACGGATCCGGAGCCGTTGCCGTCAGAGGAGAAGGGCCTGGAAGCCCGCCCCGAGGCCGACAACCTCGTCGGTATCTTCGCCGCGCTCTCCGGCCGCCCCAAGGCGGACGTGCTGCGCGAATTCGGCGGCGGCCAGTTCTCCAGCTTCAAGAACGCGCTGGCGGAGCTGTGCGTCACCAAGCTGGCGCCGATCGCCGGCGAGATGAAGCGCCTCGTCGCCGACCCCGGCCATATCGATTCGATCCTGAATGAAGGTTCCGACCGGGCCCGCGCCATCGCCGACGAGACGATGAAGCTCTCCAAGGACATCGTCGGCTTCATCCGCCGGCGATAGAGACGGTCGGCGCAGTGCGCCGGCCGCATCTCCTCTCCCCAACCCTGCGGGAGTGTGGCAGCATGCCGGCCGTGCACATGCCGGGAGATGCATGACCAGCAAGCGACTTTGCTTCAAGCCGGGTCACAAGCCCAAATGCCTCGTCGTCGTCGACGACACCGCCGAATGGGATCGCGCGGTCTACTATGCCAGCCGCTGGGCGATCCGCGCCGGCGGCGGCGTAGTGATGCTGCGCATCATCGAACCCGAACAGCAGAGCCAGGAATGGCTGGGGGTCGCCGACATCATGCGCGCCGAAGCGCAGGAAGCGGCGGAGGCCGCGCTCGACCGTGCCGCCGGCCGCGCCAACGGCATCGCCGCAATCACCCCGGAGCGGGTGATCCGCGAGGGTGTGCCGATGGAGCAACTGCTGGCGGTGATCGACGAGGACCCTGATATCGCCATGCTGGTGCTCGCCGCCAATCCGGGCGCGGAAGGGCCTGGCCCCCTGGTCGCGCTGCTGGCCCACGCGGTCGGAACCTTCCCGATTCCCGTGACCATCATTTCCGGCGCGCTCAGCGACCAAAGCGTGGATTCGCTATCGTAGCGACGGTGCCTCCTACCCTCCCCTGGACGGGGAGGGTCGCTACGCGTGCAGCGAAGCGGAATGCGTAGCGGGGTGGGGTGACGGTCTGTCCACCTCGCACACTGCCCGTGTTGAGAGATCACCCCACCCCGCTCGCGCTGCGCGCGATCGACCCTCCCCCTCCAAGGGAGGGTAAAGCGAAGCCAACCCTCTGAAATTCATAGACTAATATCTCACATCCCCTTGATCGTGCGTTCTCCGTCGCCATCTGCTAGTGGATAGAGCACGCGCCGGCCTTGAACCGGCGACGTCTGGAGAAAACCATGTTCATTCAAACCGAAGCCACCCCCAATCCCGCCACGCTGAAGTTCATTCCGGGCCGCGTCGTGGTCGACGGCAGCCCGATGGAATTTGCGAGCCGCGAAGCCGCCGCCCGCTCGCCGCTGGCCGAAAAGCTGTTCGAGGTGCCCGGCGTCACCGGCGTGTTCTACGGATCGGACTTCATCACCGTGACCAAGGCGAACGGTGAATGGCAGCAGCTCAAGCCCGCGATCCTCGGCGCCATCATGGAGCATTACATGTCCGGCGCGCCGCTGCTCGCCGGAGGCGAAGCGCACAGCGATGCCGATCTCGACGAGGAGGACGAGTTCTTCGACGAGGCCGATGCCGAAACGGTCGACATGATCAAGGACCTGATCGAGACCCGCGTGCGGCCGGCGGTGGCCAATGACGGCGGCGACATCACCTTCCGCGGCTTCAAGGACGGCATCGTCTATCTCAACATGAAGGGCGCCTGCTCCGGCTGCCCGTCATCGACCGCGACCCTCCAGCACGGCATCCAGAACCTGCTGAAGCACTTCGTGCCCGACGTGGTCGAAGTCCGGCCGATGTAAGCGCGGCATCGTAGGTGCCGTAGGGTGGGCAAAGCGAAGCGTGCCCACCTTTTCTGCCGTAAGATAGAGGTGGTGGGCACGGCGCAAGTGCGCCTTTGCCCACCCACGAAGTAAGTCATATCGGAGGCCTGCAAATCGTGCGTGACGAATGGCGTATCGGCGCCTGGTTCGCTAGACTATTCGCAATTCACCACTCGCCATTCGCTTGTCCATGCTGATCCTCGCCATCGATACCGCGCTCGACGCCTGCTCCGTCGCCGTACTCGACACCGAAACGGCCGAGCTCGTTGCGCAGGAGCAGCTTCTGATGAAGCGCGGCCACGCCGAGGCGCTGATGCCGATGATCGCGCGCGTCATGCAATCGGCCAATCTCGCCTTCACCTCGCTCGACCGCATCGCGGTCACTATCGGCCCCGGAAGCTTCACCGGCCTGCGCGTCGGCATTTCGGCGGCGCGCGGCCTTGCGCTTGCGGCCGAGCGGCCGGCGATCGGCCTGTCCACCTTGTCGGCCTATGCCGCCGCCATCGTCGGCCAGAGCAAATCGGCACCCGTGATCTCCGCAATCGACGCGCGGCACGACCACGTCTATTTCCAGATCGTCGCCGGCGACGGCAGCCAGCTGGTGCGGCCGAGCGTCGCTCCCATCGACGAGGCGATCGCGGCCTCGCAATTCGGCCCGCCGCATCTGGTCGGCAATGCCGCAAACATCCTCGCCGACCGCTGGCCGAAGGATGTCCCGCAGCCGGTCGCGGTCGACGCGCAGCCCGCGCCCGATATCGGCTGGGTCGCATGGCTCGGCGCTGCCGCCGATCCCGCGACGAATCCGGCGCGGCCGTTCTATCTGAAGGCGCCCGACGCCAAGCCGGCGGCACAGCCGCCATTCGCAGCACAAGCCGCGACCCCATGATGAGATGGCTGTCGGAATGGTGGCGCGGCGGCACCGCCGCCGTCGAGCCCGCATCCGTGCGTGACGCCGCGCAGCTGGCGCAGCTTCACGGCGCCTCCTTCGCGCGCGGCTGGGGCGAGGGCGAATTCGAGAGCATGCTCAGTGAGCGCAACACGCTGGTGCACCGGTTGCGCCTCGGCCGCAGGACCGTCGGATTTGCGGTGTCGCGGATCGGGGCGGATGAAGCGGAAATCCTCTCGATCGCGGTGGACGAGGCCTATCGCGGCCGCGGTCTCTCCCGCACGCTGCTGATGACCCATCTCGGCCACCTCGCGGGGCGCGGCGTGCGCACAATATTTCTCGAAGTTGAGGAAAATAACCAGCCGGCGCGGCGGCTCTACGAGAGGGCCGGATTCGTGGTGGTCGGGCGCCGCGAACGCTACTATAAGCAGCCGAACGGGGAACAATTGAACGCCCTTCTGATGCGACGTGACTTGTCGTAACATTGGTGGCAGAAAGCGCCCCCGCCAGGCAGACAAACTATGACCGCACTGAAACCTTCTTCCGCGTCCAAGGCGTCCGGCATCGAGGCGCGCTGTGCCGCCACCGGCATGCGCATGACCGAGCAGCGCCGTGTCATCGCCCGCGTGCTCGCGGAGGCGATCGATCATCCCGATGTCGAGGAACTGTACCGTCGCTGCGTTGCCGTCGACGACAAGATCTCGATTTCGACCGTGTATCGCACCGTCAAGCTGTTCGAGGATGCCGGCATCATCGAGCGCCATGATTTCCGCGAGGGCCGCGCGCGCTACGAGCAGATGCGCGACAGCCATCACGATCACCTCATCAATCTGCGCGACGGCAAGGTGATCGAGTTCACCTCCGAGGAGATCGAGAAGCTGCAGGCGGAAATCGCCCGCAAGCTCGGCTACCGGCTGGTCGATCACCGGCTCGAGCTCTATTGCGTCCCGCTCGACGACGACAAGCCGACGTCTTGAGTGGCATGATCTCCGCGCAAACGCGTTTCGCGTTTGTCGCGCGGGAAAACCGCTACACACTTTTCCGGATCATGCCTTAGTGCCGATAGACCTCATCATCTTCGATTGCGACGGTGTACTCGTGGACAGCGAGGTGATCTCCTGTCGCGCCCATGCCGATGCGCTGACGCGGCACGGCTATCCGATCACCTCGGAGCAGGTGTTCGAACGTTTCCTCGGCCGCTCAACGCGGCAGGCCAATCTGGAGATCGAGACCGAGCTTGGCCGCAAGCTGCCCGAGGCCTATCACGGCGATCTGCAGGACGAGCTGTTCCGCTCGTTCGAGGCCGACCTCGAGGCGATCCGCGGCATTCGCGATGTGCTTGATGTCGTCACGCAAGCCGTCTGCGTCGCCTCTAGCGGCTCGCATCAGCGCATGCGCGTGAGCCTGGGAAGCACCGGCCTCTACGAACGTCTCGCGCCAAATATCTTCTCGGCCTCGCAGGTGAGGAACGGCAAGCCGGCGCCGGACCTGTTCCTGTTCGCGGCGAACGAAATGGGCCTGCCGCCCGAGCGCTGTGTCGTGATCGAGGACAGCCTGGCCGGAATTGCCGGCGCCCGGGCCGCCGGCATGACGGTGTTCGGCTTTTACGGGGGCAGCCACTGCGGGGAGGGCCATGCCGAGACCCTGCGTCAGGCCGGCGCTGACTTGACCTTTGCCGACATGCATCAATTGCCGGAGTTGGTCCGGCGGGTCGGCGCGGATGTCCTGGCGGGCTGAGGGGCTTCTTCCCGGTTATTCCGGAGCACGCGCGGAGGCGTGAACCCGGAATCTCGCCCAAAACCTCCCGGATTCCGGGTTCGCGACTGCGTCGCGCCCCGGAATGACGGCTCAAGAGGCTCCATTCGCTGGATTTTCGTCCCTCCAACCTATATTTGAAGGCCGTTCTCCACCTCCATTCCAGGTTCCATGACGCCGCCGCGCAAGCTGCACATCAAATCATATGGCTGCCAGATGAACGTCTACGATGCCCAGCGCATGGTGGACACGCTGGCTCCGGAAGGATTCGTGGAGACGGCCAGCGCTGAAGACGCCGACCTCGTCATCCTCAACACCTGCCACATCCGCGAGAAGGCGTCCGAAAAGGTCTATTCGGAGCTGGGCCGATTGCGTGTCGCTAAGGACGAGGCTGCGCGCGGCGGGCGAGCGATGCAGATCGCGGTCGCGGGCTGCGTCGCGCAGGCCGAGGGCGAGGAGATCGTGCGCCGCGCGCCTGTCGTGGATGTCGTGGTCGGACCGCAGAGCTATCATCACCTGCCGGAGCTGCTGAAGCGCGCCGGCAACGAAGGCCGCGCGATCGAGACCGAGTTTCCGGCCCAGGACAAGTTCGGCTTCCTGGCTCAACCCAAGCCCGACGCGATCCGGGCGCGCGGCATTTCCGCTTTCGTCACGGTGCAGGAAGGTTGCGACAAGTTCTGCACCTTCTGCGTCGTGCCCTACACGCGCGGCTCGGAAGTCTCGCGCCCTGTCGCCAAGATCGTCGACGATGTGAAGCGGCTCGCCGACAACGGCGTGCGCGAGCTGACGCTGATCGGGCAGAACGTCAACGCCTATCATGGCGAGGGACCAGACGGGAAAACCTGGCCGCTCGGCAGGCTGCTCGAGCATCTGGCGACAATTCCCGGCATCGCGCGGCTGCGCTATTCGACCAGCCACCCCCGCGACGTCGACGACAGCCTGATTGCCGCCCATCGCGATCTCGGTGCCCTGATGCCGTTCGTGCACCTGCCGGTGCAATCGGGTTCGGACCGCATTCTGGCGGCCATGAACCGGAAACATACCGCCGATGATTATCGGCGGGTCATCGACCGTTTCCGCGCCGCGCGGCAAGACATTGCTTTTTCATCAGATTTTATCGTGGGTTTCCCCGGCGAGGACGAGCAAGATTTTCTCGCCACCCTCGCGCTTGTCACGCAAATCGGCTACGCTGCGGCTTATTCGTTCAAATACTCCGCCCGGCCGGGAACGCCGGCCGCGGACATGCAGGAGACGGTGTCCCCCGCCGAGATGGACCAGCGATTGGAGCGGATCCAGGAACTGATCGACAGCCAGCAATCGGCCTTCAACAAGGCCGCGATTGGCTCAACGGTCGATGTGCTGTTCGAGCGTCCGGCCCGCAAGGACGGCCAGATCGTCGGCCGCACCGCATTCCTGCAGCCCGCCCATGTGATGGCCTCGCCCGACATCATCGGACACATCCTGCCTGTCAGGATCGACAGCCTCGAACGCTACAGCTTTCTCGGTGAGCTCGTGACGCCGCGTGGGGCGCACGAGCCCGCTTTATCGCCAGCCATCGGAGCCTGAACCCTTGCCAAAAAGCGCATCGGATTCGTCTTCTCTCGCTCCCAGCCGCAAATTTGACCGCGACATGCAAGTTCCGCCCGAGACCCAGGTCGTCATCGACTTCGACGACAACCGCGCCGCTTCCGCGCTGGTCGGCCCCTACGGCCAGCATCTGGCGCAGATCGAGCGGCGGCTCGGCGTCGTCGTCGATTCCAAGGGCAACCACATCACGATCGGCGGCACGCGCGACGGCTGCGACGCCGCACGCCGCGTGCTGGAGATGCTCTACGCGCAGGCCGTGAAGGGGCAGGATCTCGACCAGGGCGAGGTCGAGGGCGCCATCCGGGCCGTGATCGCGCAAGGCTCGCTGTTCGAGTTCGACGCCAAATCGGCCAAAGGGGCGACCTTCGACAGCATCAATCTGCGCAAGCGTCCGGTGCGCGCGCGCACCGCCGCCCAGGACTCCTATATCCGCGCGCTGAAGCGCCACGAGCTCGTGTTCGGCATCGGCCCGGCCGGCACCGGCAAGACCTGGCTCGCGGTCGCACATGCCGCGCAGCTGTTCGAGCGCAAGGAGGTCGACAAGATCATCCTGTCGCGGCCGGCGGTGGAAGCCGGCGAGCGGCTCGGCTTCCTGCCCGGTGATCTCCGCGAGAAGGTCGATCCTTATCTCCGCCCGATCTACGACGCGCTCTACGACCTCATGGATGCGCGCATCGTCGAGCGCGCACTCCAGACCGGCGAGATCGAGATCGCGCCGCTCGCCTTCATGCGCGGCCGCACCCTCACCAACGCCGCCATCATCCTGGACGAGGCGCAGAACACCACGTCGATGCAGATGAAGATGTTTTTGACGCGCCTCGGCGAGAACAGCCGCATGATCGTGACCGGCGATCCCTCGCAGATCGACCTGCCGAACGGCCAGACCTCGGGCCTGGCCGAGGCGACCCGCCTCCTGGGCGGCGTCGAGGGCATTGCCCAGGTTCATTTCAAAGCCGAGGACGTGATCCGCCACGAACTCGTGGCGCGAATCGTCGCCGCTTACGAAGGCTCGCCGCAGCGGCCGGCCGCCGGCAAATCCTGACGAGGCAACAGCCGGACCCAGAGGACGCGGATGAAGGCGCCTCATCGTTCCGAACAAAGACAATGTCACATCCGAACCTTCCCATGACCGAGGTCCTCGTCGTCGCCGATTGCTGGCAGCGCGAGCCCGATTCCGAAGCCGTGATCCAGCGCGCGGTTGCGGCCGCCGCCGAGAATGTCGACGAAGACGTCGCCGACGCGGAAGTGGCGGTGATGCTGACCGATGATGCCGGCATCCGCACCCTCAACAGCAACTGGCGCGGCATCGACAAGCCGACCAACGTGCTGTCGTTTCCCGCACTCCAGCAGGAGGGCGAGTGGAAGCCGGGCGATGCGCCGCGCATGCTCGGCGATATCGCGATCGCCTACGAGACGATGCGGCGCGAGGCGGACGAGGAACACAAGCCGTTCGACCACCATTTGAGCCATCTCGCCGTGCACGGCTTCCTGCACCTGATCGGCTACGATCACGAGAACGACGGCGACGCCGAGGAGATGGAAGCCCTGGAGACGCAGATCCTGGCTCACCTTGGAATTCCCGATCCCTATGCAGACCGCGCAGGGACGCACTGAGATGCCGGACTCCGACCCGATTCACGACAATCCACGCCACACGGCCAATCTGCCGGCCGTGGTGACCCAGGGCGAGGTGATGCGCCCGACCGCCGATGGCTGGCTCCTGCGCGCCATCCGCACGCTGTTCGGCTGGAAGGCGGGATCGGTGCGCGACGACCTCCAGGTCGTGCTCGATGCGACCACGCCCGACGACACCGGCTTCTCGGCGGTCGAGCGCACCATGCTGCGCAACATCCTCGGTCTGCACGAGCGCCGCATCGCCGACGTCATGGTCCATCGTGCCGACGTCGTCGCGGTGAAGCGCGACATCCCGCTCGGCGAGTTGATGGACCGCTTCGAGAGCGCCGGCCATTCGCGCCTCGTGGTCTACAACGAGACGCTCGACGATCCCGTGGGCATCGTCCACATCCGCGACCTGCTCGCCTTCATGACCGCGCGTGCGCGCGTGCCGGAAGCCACCAAGACCAAGCGCAAGAAGCCGCTGCCGGCCGGGCTCGACCTCCGCGCCGTCGATCTCGCGCTGCCACTCGAGGAAGCGCGCATCATCCGCAAGCTGCTCTACGTGCCGCCGTCGATGCGGGCGATCGACCTGCTCGCGCAGATGCAGGCCACACGCATTCACCTCGCGCTGGTGGTGGACGAATATGGCGGCAGCGACGGGCTGGTTTCGCTCGAGGACATCGTCGAGCAGATCGTCGGCGAGATCGACGACGAGCACGACAGCGACGAGCCGCCCTCGATCGTGCGCCTGCCCGACAATGCCTTCATCGCCGACGCCCGCGCCAGCCTCGACGACGTCCGCTCGGTGATCGGCGAGGATTTCGTCACCGGCGAGGCCGGCGAGGAAGTGGAGACGCTCGGCGGCTATCTCGTCAGCTTCGTCGGGCGCCTGCCGGTACGCGGCGAGGTGATCTCGGGTCCCGGCAATTACGAGATCGAGGTGCTCGATGCCGATCCGCGCCGCGTCAAGCGGCTGCGCATCTCGACGCGGAAGGAGCGTCCCGCGCCGCGCACCCAGCGCGAGAGCCGGCGCCGCGAGGCTGCGCCGGACAGCGGTCCTTCGCCGGCCAATGACACGCCCAGCCCGCCGCCAAGCGACGGGACCGGCCGACAGTGAGCCCGTTCCAGCGACTTCGGCAGATTGCGCTTGCCATCATCCTTGCCTGGGGATGGAAACGCGCCGTCATCGCCATGGGGTGCGGAGCGCTGTCGGTGCTGGCGCTCGCGCCGTTCAACCTCTTCCCGGTGCTGTTCATCACCTTCCCGGTGCTGGTCTGGCTGATCGACGGCGCCGGCGCCGGACGCTATCGCGGCGTCCCCGCCGCGGCGCTGACCGGCTACTGGTTCGGACTCGGCTATTTCGTCCCCGGCCTCTACTGGATCGGCTACGCCTTCTTCGTCGAGGCCGACGTGTTCGCCTGGCTGACGCCGTTCGCCGTGCTCGGCCTGCCGGCCTATCTGTCCATCTTCACGGCGATCGGCTTTGCGCTGGCGCGCCTGCTCTGGACCAAGAACGCCACGCGCGTGCTTGCACTTGCGGCAAGCCTCACAATCAGCGAATGGCTGCGCGGCCACCTGCTGACCGGCTTTCCCTGGAACGCGTTCGGCTATGCGCTGTCCGAGCCGCTGCCGCTGGCGCAGACAGCCTCGCTGGTCGGCCTGTGGGGCATGACGTTCCTGACGGTTGCGATCTTCGCCAGCCCCGCGACGCTGATCGACCGCACGCCCGATCGCCGCCTGGCGTGGCGCGTGCCGGCGGCCGCAATCGCGCTCCTGCTTGTCATGAGCATCTTCGGCGCGATCCGCCTGTCGCTGCATCCGACCACGATGGTTGCTGGCGCCAAGCTGCGCCTGATGCAACCGAACCTGCAACAGGACGCCAAATTCAATTACGCCGCCAAGTCGGAGGTGATGAAAAAATATTTGGCGCTGTCGGACCGCGCCTCCGGCCCGCAATCGACCGGCGTGCGCGACGCCACCATCCTGATCTGGCCGGAATCCGCATTTCCGTTCTTCCTGACCCGGGAAGCCGACGCGATGGCACAGATCGCCGATCTTCTGCCCAAGGGCACGGTGCTGATCACGGGGTCGGTCCGCGCGCCCGACCTGCCGCGCGGCACGCCGATCACGCGTGCCTATAATTCGATCTACGTCATCGATCACGACGGCAGCGTGCTCGCAGTGTACGACAAGTTGCATTTGGTGCCGTTCGGAGAATTTCTTCCTTACCAGGCACTGATGGAGAAGCTCGGCTTCGAGCAACTGACGCGGGTGCGCGGCGGCTTCATTCCCGGCACGGTGCGGCATGCGCTGCAGGTGCCCGGCGCGCCGCCCGCGCTACCGCTGATCTGTTACGAGGCAATCTTTCCCGGCGAGGTGGCTGGACGCAACGAACGTCCGGGCTGGATCGTGAACCTCACCAATGACGGTTGGTTCGGCATCTCGACCGGCCCCTATCAGCATCTGGAGCAGTCGCGCATGCGCGCGATCGAGCTGGGATTGCCGCTGGTCCGCTCTGCCAATACCGGTATCTCTGCGGTGATCGATCCAATGGGCCGCACCGTCGCCAGCCTCGGTCTCGGCATCGAAGGCATTTTGGATGCAAGCCTGCCTGCCGCGATATCACTGACCGTCTATGCGCGGGTTGGCGATGTGCCGGCCGCCATGCTCGTCGCGCTGGCCGTGATTCTGGCGGTCCGCCGACGTGTCACCAAGCGGAAGGCCTGATCGCGCCGTCGCCGCGGAGGCGGCCGGAAACTTTTGACAACCGTAGTCCCACGGTTGACAGACTGCACATGGGCTCCCCATTCTGCACCGGCTGCAAAAGACAGTGGGCATTGCTAAATTTCTCCGCAATGTTTCCCAATAAGAGGGTCTGATTTGACGATGCTTGCACCTGAGGCACTCCAGTTGATTGCGCTGAAGGTGGTGTTTGGAGGGCTGAGGAAATGTCGAAAGCGCCCAACCCTGTTGACAAATATGTCGGCAGTCGCGTGCGTATGCGCCGCATCATGTTGGGCATGAGCCAGGAAAAGCTCGGTGAAGCTTTGGGCCTGACTTTCCAGCAGATCCAGAAATACGAGAAGGGCACGAACCGGGTCGGTGCGAGCCGCATCCAGCAGATCGCCGAAATTCTCCAGGTGCCGGTGTCGTTCCTGTTCGAGGGCGGCCCGAGCGGCGTGCCGGGTCCGGATGGCTTCAGCGAAGGCGCCTCGCCTTCCTATGTGTCGGACTTTCTCGCGACGTCCGAAGGACTTGCACTGACCAAGGCGTTCACGCGAATTACCGATTCGAAGATGCGCCGCTCGATCGTCGATCTCGTCGAGCAGATTGCGGCTCGCGAAGGTCCCGACAAGCGCTGATCGCCAGCTCAATGGCGATTTGAGACCGCGTCAAATCTGGCCTATGTCGTCATTTGTGGCCGCGCTTTGATGCGCGTCCGCTTCGATGATGCGATTCAAAGGCACAGATGCGTCCATGGCCAGCTCCAATTGGTTCGATTCCCAAACTATTCTCGATGGCATCCGCCGCTGGGTGGAGGTCGAGACGCCGACGGAAGCGCCCGAACAGGTCAACAGGCTGATCTCAATGGTCGCGGAGCGGTACCGCGATCTGCCTGTCACGCTCGAACGCGTCGCCGGCGTCGATGGTTGCGGCGATCATCTCATGGCGCGCTCGAATTGGGGGCAGGACCGGCCGGGCATCCTGGTGCTGAGCCACCTCGATACCGTCCATCCCATGGGATTCATCGAACGTCTGCCGTTCAAGGTCGAAGGCGACGTCGCGTACGGTCCCGGCATCTACGACATGAAGGGCGGCGCCTACATCGCCCATCACGCGTTTGCCGCGCTGTGTGCCACAGCCGATCGCTCGCCGCTCGGCATCACGCATTTGTTCACCTCCGACGAGGAGATCGGAAGTCCCACCTCGCGCGCACTCATCGAGACGGAAGGGCGCAAGGCCAAATACGTGCTGGTGACGGAGCCGGCGCGCGACGGCGGCAAGATCGTCACCGGGCGCAAGGGCGTCGGACGCTTCAAGGTGTTCATCAAGGGCGTGCCCGCGCATGCCGGCTCGCGGCCGGAAGATGGCCGCAGCGCCGTGCGCGAGCTTGGCAACGTCATCCTCGCCCTGGAAGGGATGAACGACCTGACTCGCGGCGTCAGCGTCAATGTCGGCGTGGTGCGTGGCGGCACGCGCCCCAACGTCACGCCGGAAGAGGCCTATGCCGAGGTCGATCTGCGCGTGCTGAGCCTCAAGGACGCCGAGGAGTTCGTCGGCAAGATCCTTGGGCTGACGTCGAAGACCGACGGCGTCACCGTCACCGTCACCGGCGAGCTCAACCGTCCGCCCTATGAAAAGAGCAACGCAGGCGCCTCCCTGTACGAGCACGCGAAGACACTCGCCGGCGAGATCGGCTTCGATCTGGTCGACACCCACACCGGCGGCGGCTCGGACGGCAATTTCACCGCGGCCCATACCGCAACGCTCGACGGCCTCGGCGTCGACGGCAAGGGCGCGCACACTCATTATGAGCAGCTCTATATCTCGTCGCTCGCGCCGCGCGCGCGGCTGCTCCACCGCCTGTACCAGACGCTGCGATGAGCGAGCGCAAATCAGAGCCCGGTCGCGATGACAGCGAGCGCGCGTTCTTCGGACGCCGCAAGGGGCACAAGCTCAGGCAGCATCAGGCCGAGCTGATCGGTCAACTGCTGCCGCATCTGGCGCTCGACATCGACGGCGAGGCGCCGGCGGATGCAAGCGAGATCTTCGATCCCGCCGCCGACGATGTCAGGCTCGAGATCGGCTTCGGCGGCGGCGAGCATCTCGCGGCCGAGGCCCAGAGCTTCGCCACGACAGGCTTCATCGGCTGCGAGCCCTATGTCAACGGCATGGCCAAGATCCTCGCGCAGATCGAAGCCGCCAACATTGGCAACATCCGCCTGTTTGCAGGCGATGCCGCCGAGCTGCTGGCCTGGCTGCCCAAGGCATCGCTGTCGCGGATCGACCTGATCCATCCCGATCCCTGGCCGAAGCGGCGGCACTGGAAACGGCGCTTCGTCCAGGACAGGACGATCGCCGCGATGGCGCGCGTGCTGAAGCCGAACGGCGAATTCCGCTTCGTCTGCGACATCGACGATTACTGCGCCTGGACGCTGTCGCATCTTGCGCGTTCGCAGGATTTCGTCTGGCTGGCCGAACGCGCCGACGATTTCAGGCAGCCATGGGCGGGCTACACCATGACGCGCTACGGCCGGAAGGCCGCGCGCGAAGGACGGAAGGCTGCGTATTTGCGGTTCAGACGACTCTAGATCGTCTGCCGGTTGCGCCAGAAATTGACGACGCGCTCGGCGGTCGTCGGCATCAGGCGCGTGAAGTTCACGCGCGCGGCCTCGATATCGGCATCGGCCGGCGTGCGATGCGGACCGTACCAGAGCAGGATGAGCGCGCGCACCGTGGGCCAGCCGAGATTCAGCACGCGGCCGAGAATGAGGATCGGGTCGTAGCGGTCGCCTGCGATCAGGCGGTCGAGCACAGAGAGGCGAACGCCGGACATCGCCGAAAGCGAGGCGATCGATTCCTCGTATTTGTTCGCCTTGGCGAAGCCGAGCAGCGCGCTCTCGCCGAGATGGCCCTCGCGATGCAACACCAGCACCGTGCGCTGGGCCGCGGAGAAATCGCGCCGCGGTCCCGGCGGCAGCGTGGCCTCCTCGATGGCCACCATCGCGCGCTTGATCTCGACCTGGCGCGCGGGATTGACCACGCTGGAGAGCCGGCGGCGGATGACGTCGAGCGTGCCGTCGAGAAGCTGTTTCAGGTTCTCGCCCGAGAGATCACGACGCTGGCCGATCTTGAGCGTCAGCACACCGTCCTGCGCCGCACGCTTGATCAGCTCGGAATAGCTGCCAGGCGAGAACACCGCACCGGCATTGCCCGCGGCGCGGCGCACCACGTCGCGATCGCCGCGCTCCACCAGCACGTCGGTGATGACGGGAGACAAAGCCGGGCGCTCCGTCATCGCAAGCAAATGCCCCTGGCCCTTCAGCCGCGCAATCTCGACCAGCGCGGCGTCATCGAGCACGGGCGAGCGGCGCAGCACGGGGCCGGCCACCATGATCTCGTTCTCGCGCGCGAGTTGATTGACCAGATGCGGCGGCGCGTTGTTCAGGTGCGAGAAGCGCTCGGCGAGGTCGACGCGCGAGGCAAGCTCCGCATGCGGGACGAGATCGATCAGGAGGTTGTCGAAGAGATCGATGAGCTCGGGCCGAAGATTGGCGGAATCCTGGAAGAACAATTCGGAGATGGCGCGCGCGATTTCGCCGCGTCGTCGCGGATCGCCGCGTTTGACGATATCGTCCAGTCCGGGAATGAGCGACGTGGCAACGGTCATGAAAACGCTACTCGAACAGGGCACGCCGCGGGTGCGCCCTTGGTCGAAGCCGCCCCACAATCAGGGAATTTAGCCCCCCGAGGTGAAGGAAGCGTTAGGCCCGGGGCGCCGCGAATCGGGCGCAAAAAGCCTCGTCTGGCCCGCGATGGGCCTTGTCCGGGGGGACAGAAAGCGCTATATCAGCGCCAATTCATCTTCTCATACGATCCGCGTAGTGAGAGTGGGCCCGAAAGGACCCGCTCTTTTTTATTACCCGAACGCGGCTTGGCGGAAGATGCGGCCCGACGCGCTGTCGGGAAGTTCCGAAGCGGGCTTTGAAAATCGTAACCAAGCCTTAACCATCGAGCGCCTTGACCCCTGATATGACCGAACCGAACACTGGTTCCACGGATGCCGAGTTGCTGGCCGAGCCGAGGCTCGTGGTCGAGCCGGGCGTGGCAGCACGTGTGTCCGCGGTCGCAGCACCGGTGCTCGAGGGCATGGGCTACCGTCTGGTGCGGATCCGCATTTCCGGGGAAGCCGGCTGCACCGTGCAGATCATGGCCGAGCGGCCGGACGGCTCGATGCAGCTCGAGGATTGCGAGGCGATCTCGCGGGCGCTGTCGCCCGTGCTCGATGTTGCCGACCCCATCGATCGCGCCTACCGGCTGGAAATCTCCTCACCGGGAATCGACCGGCCGCTGGTCCGCCGTTCCGATTTCGAGCGCTATTCCGGCCATCTGGTGAAGATCGAGATGGCGGTTGCCCATGAGGGGCGCAAGCGGTTCCGCGGCATGATCGGTCCGGTCGAAGGCGATCGCGTGCATCTGCGTCGCGACGACGTCAAGGCGGGCGACGATCCCGACGTGCTCCTGACGATGGAGGATATCGGCGAGGCCCGCTTGGTGCTGACCGACGAGCTGATCGCCGAATCGATGCGCCGCGGCAAGGCCGAGGAGCGCCAGATGCGCCGGGATCTCGGCCTGGAGCCGCCGCAGGCGCCGCACGCCAAAATCAGCGAAAAGACCACCAAGAACACCAGGCCGAAGAAGAAGCCGGCCCCGACCAATACGAAGAAGCATCGCCTGGCCGCCGAACGCGCGCGACGGGGCGAGATCGAGCCTGACGAAGGAGACTAGCCATGGCAGTCAGCGCCAATCGACTTGAGTTGCTCCAGATCGCCGATGCCGTTGCGCGCGAGAAATCGATCGACCGCGGCATCGTCATCGCGGCGATGGAGGACGCCATCGCCAAGGCGGCGCGCGCCCGTTACGGCAGCGAAACTGACGTTCACGCCGAGATCGACCCGAAGAAGGGCGAGCTGCGGCTGTCGCGCCACATGCTGGTGGTCGAGAAGGTCGAAAACCATTCCAACCAGATCTCGCTGGTGGACGCGCAACGCGCCAATCCCGGTGCCCAGGTCGGCGACACCATCGCCGACACCCTGCCGCCGCTGGAATATGGCCGCATCGCCGCGCAATCGGCCAAGCAGGTCATCGTGCAGAAGGTGCGCGAGGCCGAGCGCGACCGGCAATATCAGGAATTCAAGGATCGCATCGGCGACATCGTCAACGGCGTCGTCAAGCGCGTCGAATATGGCAGCGTGATCGTCGACCTCGGCCGCGGCGAAGCCATCATCCGCCGCGACGAGATGCTGCCGCGCGAAGTCTTCCGCAACGGCGACCGCGTCCGTGCCTACATCTTCGACGTCCGCCGCGAGACGAGAGGTCCGCAGATCTTCCTTTCCCGCACCCATCCGCAGTTCATGGCGAAGCTGTTCGCGCAGGAAGTGCCGGAAATCTATGACGGCATCGTCGAGATCAAGGCGGTTGCCCGCGATCCGGGCTCGCGCGCAAAAATCGGCGTGATTTCCCGCGATTCCTCGGTCGATCCGGTCGGCGCCTGCGTCGGTATGCGCGGCTCGCGCGTGCAGGCCGTGGTGAACGAATTGCAGGGCGAGAAGATCGACATCATTCCGTGGTCGCCCGACATCGCGACCTTCGTGGTCAACGCGCTGGCGCCGGCCGAAGTCTCCAAGGTCGTCATCGACGAAGACCGCGAGCGCATCGAGGTGGTCGTGCCCGACACCAACAACCAGCTTTCGCTGGCGATCGGCCGCCGCGGCCAGAACGTGCGTCTGGCCTCGCAGCTCACCGGCTGGGACATCGACATCCTGACCGAGCAGGAGGAATCGGAGCGCCGCCAGGCCGACTTCGAGAACTCCACCCGCGTCTTCATGGAATCGCTCAACGTCGACGAAGTGGTCGGCCAGTTGCTGGCGTCCGAAGGCTTCACCTCGGTCGAGGAGCTCGCCATGGTGGACCTCAAGGAACTCGCCGGCATCGAGGGCTTCGACGAGGAGACCGCGCAGGAGCTGCAGAGCCGTGCCCGCGAATATCTCGAGCAGCAGGAAGCTGAGATCGAGGCCAGGCGCAAGGAGCTCGGTGTCGAGGACGCCGTCAAGGACGTGCCCGGCGTCACCTCCAAGATGCTGGTGAAGTTCGGCGAGAATGACATCAAGACGGTCGACGACCTCGCCGGCTGCGCCACCGACGATCTGGTCGGCTGGACCGAACGCAAGGAAGGCGGCGAGCAGACCAAGTTCCCCGGCGCGCTCGACGGTATCGACATCTCCCGTGACGATGCCGAGGCGATGATCATGCAGGCCCGCGTCAAGGCCGGCTGGATCACCGAGGCCGATCTGGCCAAGCCCGCCGAGGAGGCTGAGGCGACCGAAGATCAGCCGGCTTAAGGGCAAAGGAGAATGTCGCCCGGATGCTCACCGATACTGACCCCGAACTCGACCATGGCCCGCGGACCGAAAGGTCCGCGACCATGCGGATGTGCGCGGTCAGTCGGCAGGTCCGGCCGATCGACGAGCTGATCCGCTTCGTCATTTCGCCGCAAGGCGACGTAGTTCCAGACCTCAAGCGCAAGCTGCCCGGACGCGGCATGTGGCTCACCGCCTCACGCGGGGTGGTTGCGGAAGCCGTCCGGCGTCACCAATTTAGCAAGGCCTTCAAGCGCGAGCTGCGCATCCCTCAGACGCTTCCTGCCGATATCGAGGCGCTCCTGGTTCGGAGCGTGACGGAAGCCCTTGGGATCGCCGCCAAAGCGGGCCAGGTCGTGGCCGGCTTCGGCAAGGTCGAAAGCGCCCTTCGGGAAGGCACGGCCGGGGTCCTGATCCACGCCAGCGACGGGGCCGCGGACGGAATCCGCAAATTGGACATGCTGGCGCGGCAAAATGCCGGAAATCGCGGCGCCAAGCCGCAGATTCCCGTCGTCACCGCGTTGAAATCGTTAGAATTGGATTTGGCACTGACCCGGTCAAATGTGATACATGCTGCCCTGCTCGCGGGCCCGGCGAGCAAGTCATTCCTGTCACGTAGCCAGATGCTGGTCCGATACCGGATGGCGGACGCTGACAAGACTGCCGAAAAGCCCGGCCAGGATTTCTGAGAGATACGACGACCCGATAGGACGGTGCGGCAACGCACAACACTGATAAATCAGGATTAGGACTGCTGAATGGTTGATACCAAGACCCCTGACGACAAGAAGCTGAGCGTTCCGAGCAAGACGCTATCGCTCAAGCCGCGCGTCGAAACGGGCACTGTCCGCCAGAGCTTCAGCCATGGCCGCAGCAAGCAGGTCGTGGTCGAGAAGCGCGGCAAGCGCCGCATCGACGGCAGTGCCGAACCGCAGGCTCCCACGGTCGTCGCGAAGCCGGCGCCGGCCGCGCCAACTCCGACGCCCGCTCCGTCGCGCCCCGCGCCGCCGCGCAACGCCGGATCCGGCGTGGTGCTGCGTACGCTGACCGAGGACGAACGTTCCGCCCGCGCCAGCGCGCTGGCCGATGCCAAGGTGCGCGAAGTCGAAGAGCGCCGCCAGGCCGAGGAAGAGGCCCAGCGCCGCGCTGTTCGCGAAGCCGCTGAACGCGTCGAGCGCGAAGCTGCCGAATCCCGCCGCAAGGCCGAGGAAGAGCGTCACCGTCACGAAGACGAAGCCAAGCGCAAGGCAGAGACCGAGGCCAAGAAGCGTTTTGGCGAAGGCGAGCAGCCGGCATCCGCGCCGCGCCCCGCAGCCGCCGCCCCGGCCACTCCGGCGCCGCGCCCCGGCGCCCCCGCAGCGCGCCCTGGTACCACCACGGCACGCCCGGGAACATCGACCGCGCGCCCGGGAACGACCACAGCGAGACCGGCAGGAGGCCCGTTGGGCCGCGCTCCGGCGGTTGCTGCCGGCCCGGACGAGGACGATGGTCCGCGCCAGATCCGCCGCGGTCCCGGCGGCGCCGCGCGTCCCGTGGTAGCCCCCAAGCCCACCCACAAGCCCGGCCCGCAGAAGGAGCGCGGCCGCCTGACCGTCGTCACCGCGCTCAATGCCGACGAAGTCCGCGAGCGTTCGATCGCCTCGTTCCGCCGCCGTACCCAGCGCCTGAAGGGCCACGCCTCGAACGAGCCGAAGGAAAAGCTCATCCGCGAGGTGGTCATTCCGGAAGCGATCACGATCCAGGAACTCGCCAACCGCATGGCCGAGCGCGCGGTCGACGTCATCCGCATGCTGATGAAGCAGGGCGCGATGCACAAGATCACCGACGTGATCGACGCCGACACCGCGCAGCTCATTGCCGAAGAGCTCGGCCACACCGTCAAGCGCGTTGCTGCGTCCGACGTTGAAGAGGGTCTGTTCGACGCCACCGACGATTCGACCGATACCGAGACGCGTTCGCCCGTGGTGACCGTCATGGGTCACGTCGACCACGGCAAGACTTCGCTGCTCGACGCGCTCCGTCATGCCAACGTCGTCTCCGGCGAAGCCGGCGGCATCACCCAGCATATCGGCGCCTATCAGGTGCTGTCGCCCGAAAGCGGCAAGAAGATCACCTTCATCGACACACCCGGCCACGCCGCATTCACCGCGATGCGCGCCCGCGGCGCCAAGGTGACCGACATCGTCGTGCTGGTGGTTGCGGCCGATGACGGCGTCATGCCGCAGACGATCGAAGCCATCAACCACGCCAAGGCGGCGCGGGTGCCGATCATCGTTGCCATCAACAAGATCGACAAGCCCGATGCCAAGCCCGAGCGCGTGCGCACCGAGCTGCTCCAGCACGAGGTGCAGGTGGAATCCTTCGGCGGCGAAGTCGTCGACGTCGAAGTGTCCGCCAAGAACAAGACCAATCTCGACAAGCTGCTCGAGATGATCGCGCTCCAGGCCGATATCCTCGACCTCAAGACCAATTCGGAACGGCCGGCCGAGGGCACCGTGATCGAGGCCAAGCTCGACCGCGGCCGCGGTCCGGTCGCGACCGTGCTGGTCCAGCGCGGCACGCTCCGGGTCGGCGACATCATCGTCGCAGGCGCCGAGATGGGCCGCGTCCGCGCGCTGATCTCGGATCAGGGCGAGACCGTGCAGGAAGCAGGTCCCTCGGTGCCGGTCGAAGTGCTCGGCTTCAACGGTCCGCCGGAAGCCGGCGATCGTCTCGCCGTGGTCGAGAACGAAGCTCGCGCCCGCCAGGTCACCAGCTACCGTGCGCACCAGAAGCGCGAGAACGCGGCTGCCTCGATCTCCGGCATGCGCGGCTCGCTCGAGCAGATGATGTCGCAATTGAAGACCGCGGGCCGCAAGGAATTCCCGCTGATCATCAAGGCCGACGTGCAGGGCTCGCTGGAAGCGATCCTCGGCTCGCTGGAGAAGCTCGGCACCGACGAAGTCGCAGCCCGCATCCTGCATGCCGGCGTCGGCGGCATCTCGGAATCCGACGTGACGCTGGCCGAAGGCTTCAACGCCGCGATCATCGGCTTCTCGGTTCGTGCCAACAAGGAGGCCGCTGCGGCGGCCAAGCGCAACGGCATCGAGATCCGCTACTACAACATCATCTACGACCTTGTGGACGACGTGAAGAAGGCGATGAGCGGCCTGCTCGCGCCGACCTTGCGCGAAACCATGCTCGGCAATGCCTCCATCCTGGAGATCTTCAACATCTCCAAGGTCGGCAAGGTCGCCGGCTGCCGCGTCACCGATGGCACCGTGGAACGCGGCGCCAATGTGCGCCTGATCCGCGACAACGTCGTCGTGCACGAAGGCAAGCTGTCGACGCTGAAGCGCTTCAAGGACGAAGTGAAGGAAGTCCAGTCCGGTCAGGAATGCGGCATGGCCTTCGAGAACTACCACGACATGCGCGCAGGCGATGTCATCGAGTGTTATCGCGTGGAGACGATCCAGCGCTCCCTGTAAGTCCAAATCTTACCGAAGCGACTGGATCTTTTTGAGCTGAAATTGCGGGAGTGCGATGGCCGGATTTATTCCGGCCATCGCACCGCATTCGTTTCAACAGGACAAATGACAATGCTCGTGTCCCAAACGCGGGCATGACGAGGTGATTTTCGAGAATGCCACGCCATCATCAGAAAAAAAATTCCGCACCCGGCGGAGGCTCGCAACGTCAGTTGCGCGTCGGCGAGCAGGTTCGCCACGCGATGGCCGATATTCTGGCGCAAGGCAATGTGCATGATGCGGATCTCGAAGGCCACATCATCACCGTGCCGGAGGTGCGGATGTCGCCCGACCTGAAGCTCGCGACAGTCTATGTGATGCCGCTCGGTGGCCACGACACCGCGGTCGTCATTGCTGCGCTCGAACGCAACAAGAAGTTTCTGCGCGGCGAGGTCGCGCGGCGCGTTAACCTGAAATTTGCACCTGATCTTCGTTTCCGCGTCGACGAACGATTCGACGAAGCGGAACGGATCGAGAAGCTTTTGCGAACACCTGCGGTTCAGAAGGACCTCGAACAGGATTTGGAACAGGATCCGGAGACGGATCGGGAAGAAGAACGATGACGATGGACCCGGCTCACGACACGATCAGCGGCGAACAGGCCGATCAGCGCGACGTGCAGAAAAATAATTTTGCGGACGACAATTTTGCGGACCTGGGCGGCAATTCCCGGCCGCATCAGGAGCCGCGCCGCGTCAACAACGATCCGCGCGCCAATGCCAAGCAGAAGGGCAACCAGGTTCGCCGCGACCGGCGTGACGTCCATGGCTGGGTCGTGCTCGACAAGCCGATCGGCATGACCTCGACGCAGGCGGTCGCGGTGCTCAAGCGCCTGTTCAACGCCAAGCGCGCCGGACACGCCGGCACGCTCGATCCGCTCGCCTCGGGCGGGCTGCCGATCGCGCTCGGGGAAGCCACCAAGACCGTTCCCTTCGTCATGGACGGCCGCAAGCGCTACCAGTTCACGGTGTGCTGGGGCGAGGAGCGCGACACCGACGACATCGAGGGCCGGGTGACCGCGACCTCGGACCAGCGTCCGACCCGCGAGGCCATCCTGGCCCTGTTGCCCCGCTTCACCGGGGTGATCGAGCAGATCCCGCCGCGTTATTCCGCGATCAAGGTCCAGGGCGAGCGCGCCTACGACCTCGCCCGCGACGGCGAGGTCGTGGAGCTGGCCCCCCGTCCGGTCGAGATTCACCAATTAACCCTTGTGGATCAACCGGATAACGACCGGGCCGTATTCGAGGCCGAATGCGGCAAGGGCACCTATGTCCGGGCACTGGCCCGCGATATGGGCCGGATTCTCGGCACTTTCGGCCATATCTGCGCGCTCAGGCGGACCCTGGTCGGCCCATTTGGCGAAAACGACATGATTCCGCTGGATCAGCTGGAGGCTTTGTGCGATAGAGCCGCGTCCGGCGAGGGTAGCCTCGCGGACGCGCTTATGCCCGTTGAGACCGCGCTGGACGACATCCCGGCACTGGCCGTCACTCGGGCTGATGCGGCAAGGCTCCATCGGGGCCAGGCCGTTTTGTTGCGCGGACGGGATGCGCCCACTTGTAGCGGCACAGTCTATGTCACGGTGGCAGGCCGTCTTCTCGCGCTTGCTGAAGTCGGCAATGGCGAAATCATCCCCAAGCGTGTGTTCAACCTGACCGGCCTGACTGCCAGCCCCGGTCGCAACGAGAGAAATTGACGATGTCGATTGCCGCAGAACGCAAAGCGGAAGTCATCAAGACGAATGCCAACAAGGCCGGCGACACCGGCTCGCCCGAGGTTCAGGTCGCGATCCTGTCGGAACGCATCAACAACCTCACCAACCATTTCAAGACCCACGTGAAGGACAACCATTCGCGTCGCGGCCTCTTGAAGCTGGTTTCGACCCGCCGCTCGCTGCTCGACTACCTCAAGAAGCGAGACGAGGCGCGTTACAAGGCGCTGCTCGAGAAGCACAACATTCGCCGTTAAGAGTTCTTGCGCGCGCCAACGGCGCGCGTTTTCGCACGTGGTTTCGAACGAAAGCGCTTATTTTAAGCTTTTTGATCGAGGTTGCGCGCACGTCGGAGACGGATCGTTGATGATTCGCATCCGGGGCACGATCAGCGAGACCGCGGTTCGGTGTTCGCATTCGTGCCGACTGACAGTCCAGCAGCAATCCGGCGGCTGGGCACAACGGGCAAGGCGCCCGTATGACCCGAAAGGATGGACGCCATCCGAAATCCAAAAACCATGGCAGGATCGCAGGACGCTGATCACCCGCTTCGATCAGCGCCCCGCAATCTTGCGCATGGTTTTTGTTTTTCGAGCCGTCCTTCTTTCGAGAACCCATGAAAGAAGACATCTATGTTCAATAAGCATTCGGTCGAGATCGACTGGGGTGGACGCACTCTCAAGCTGGAAACCGGCAAGATCGCCCGTCAGGCCGACGGCGCCGTCGTCGCCACCTATGGCGAGACCGTGGTGCTCGCCACCGTCGTCGCGGCGAAGGCGCCGCGCGAAGGCGTCGACTTCCTGCCTCTGACCGTCGACTACCAGGAGAAGACCTACGCTGCGGGCCGCATTCCCGGCGGCTATTTCAAGCGCGAGGGACGTCCGACCGAGAAGGAGACGCTGGTCTCCCGCCTGATCGACCGTCCGATCCGTCCGCTGTTCGTCGACGGCTGGCGCAACGAGACCCAGGTGATCGCCACCGTTCTGTCGCACGACATGGAAAACGATCCCGATATCGTCGCGCTGGTGGCTTCGTCCGCTGCGCTGACGCTGTCCGGCGCGCCCTTCAAGGGCCCGATCGGCGCCGCCCGCGTCGGCTTCGCCAATGACGAATTCATCCTCAACCCGACGCTCGACGAGATGGTCGACACCCAGCTCGACCTCGTCGTCGCCGGCACCGCCGACGCCGTGCTGATGGTGGAATCGGAAGCCAAGGAACTGAACGAAGACATCATGCTCGGCGCCGTGATGTTCGGTCACCGCCACTTCCAGCCGGTGATCAACGCGATCATCGAGCTCGCCGAGAAGGCGGCCAAGGAGCCGCGCGAAGTCACCGTCATCGACAATTCGGCGCTCGAGAAGGAAATGCTCGGCCTGGTCGAGCAGGAGCTGCGCGCCGCCTACGCCATTCCGGTCAAGCAGGATCGCTACGCTGCGGTCGGCAAGGTCAAGGAAAAGGTGATCGCCCACTACTTCCCGGAAGGGCAGGAGCCGAAATACGACAAGCTGCGCATCGCCGGCGTGTTCAAGGAGCTCGAAGCCAAGATCGTTCGCTGGAACATCCTCGACACCGGCAAGCGCATCGACGGTCGCGACAGCAAGACCGTGCGCAATATCGTCGCCGAAGTCGGCGTGCTGCCCCGCGCCCACGGTTCGGCGCTGTTCACCCGCGGCGAGACCCAGGCGATGGTCGTGACCACGCTGGGCACCGGCGAGGACGAGCAGTACATCGACGCGCTGTCGGGAACGTACAAAGAGACGTTCCTGCTGCACTACAACTTCCCTCCCTACTCGGTCGGTGAGACCGGTCGCCTCGGCGGCACCAAGCGTCGCGAGATCGGCCACGGCAAGCTGGCCTGGCGCGCAATCCACCCGGTGCTGCCGCCGCACCACGAATTCCCCTACACCACGCGCGTGGTGTCGGAGATCACCGAGTCGAACGGCTCGTCCTCGATGGCTTCGGTCTGCGGCGCCTCGCTCGCGCTGATGGATGCCGGCGTGCCGTTGAAGCGGCCGACCGCGGGCATCGCGATGGGCCTGATCCTCGAAGACAAGCGCTTCGCGGTTCTCTCGGACATCCTCGGTGACGAGGACCATCTCGGCGACATGGACTTCAAGGTCGCCGGTACCGAGCAAGGCATCACCTCGCTCCAGATGGACATCAAGATCGAGGGCATCACCGAAGAGATCATGAAGGTCGCGCTCGCCCAGGCCAAGGATGGACGTATCCACATCCTCGGCGAGATGGCCAAGGCGCTCACCAACGCCCGTGCCGAGCTCGGCGAATACGCGCCGCGCATCGAGACCTTCAAGATCGCCACCGACAAGATCCGCGAAGTGATCGGCACCGGCGGCAAGGTGATCCGCGAGATCGTCGAGAAGACCGGCGCCAAGGTCAACATCGAGGACGACGGCACCGTGAAGGTCGCCTCCAGCGATGGCGAGGCGATGAAGGCCGCGATCAAGTGGATCAAGTCGATCGCCTCCGATCCGGAAGTCGGCCAGATCTATGACGGCACCGTCGTCAAGGTGATGGAGTTCGGCGCCTTCGTGAACTTCTTCGGCTCCAAGGATGGTCTCGTCCACATCAGCCAGCTGGCGTCGGCGCGTGTGCAGAAGACCTCCGACGTCGTCAAGGAGGGCGACAAGGTCAAGGTCAAGCTGCTCGGCTTCGACGATCGCGGCAAGACCCGCCTGTCGATGAAGGTGGTCGATCAGACCACCGGCGAAGACCTCGAAGGCAAGGACAAGGGCGGCGAGGGCGAGAAGGCCCCGCGCGAAGCAGCCGGCGAGTAAGCCTCGCTACACTGCAGAAAACGAAAGGGCGGCCGAAAGGCCGCCCTTTTTGTTTGTGCCGCTCCGGGCGAGATGCGCCCCCTCTCCCGCTTGCGGGGGAGGGTTGGGTGGCAGTGCTTCCGCAAAGAGACTCCCAACGACGAGAGAGCCCCCACCCGCGCCTTCGGCGCGACCTCCCCCGCAAAGCGGGAGAGGTTGCACCGAGCCCGAGGTGAGATCAGTCGACCTCAGCCCGCGCTGTCGTAGCGGTCGAGGTTCATCACCTTGGTCCAGGCCTTGGCGAAGTCCTTTACGAACTTCTCCTTGGAGTCCGAGGTGGCATAGACCTCGGCGAAGGCGCGGAGCTGGGAGTGCGCACCGAAGATCAGATCGACGCGCGTGCCAGTCCACTTCACCGCGTTGGTCTTGCGGTCGCGGGCCTCGTAGCTGCCGTCGGCCACCGGCGTCCACTGCGCACTCATGTCGAGCAGATTGACGAAGAAGTCGTTGCTGAGCGTGCCCACCTTCGAAGTGAGAACGCCATGCTTCGAACCGTTCGCATTGGCGCCGAGCACGCGCAGACCACCGAGCAGGACCGTCATTTCCGGACCGGTGAGCCTGAGCAGCTGGGCGCGATCGACGAGGGCTTCTTCCTGCTGCAGGAACTGATGCTTCTTGCCGACATAGTTGCGGAAGCCATCGGCCCGCGGCTCGAGCGGCGCGAAGGACTCAGCATCGGTCTGCTCCTGCGAAGCATCCATGCGGCCCGGCGTGAAGCCGACCTTCACGTCGACGCCGGCATCCTTGGCGGCCTTCTCGACCGCGGCGGTACCGCCGAGCACGATGAGGTCCGCGAGCGAGACCTTCTTCGCGCCTGAAGACGCGTTGAAGTCCTTCTGGATCGCTTCGAGCTTGCCGAGAACCTTGGAGAGCTGAGCCGGCTGGTTCACCTCCCAATCCTTCTGCGGGGCAAGGCGGATGCGTGCGCCGTTGGCACCGCCGCGCTTGTCCGAGCCGCGGAACGTCGAGGCCGACGCCCACGCGGTCGAGACCAGCTCGGAGACCGACAGACCCGACGCCAGGATCTTGTTCTTCAGCGCAGCGATGTCCTGCTCGCTGACCAGCTCGTGATTCACGGCCGGAATCGGATCCTGCCAGATCAGCGTCTCCTTCGGCACCAGCGGGCCGAGATAGCGCTGGATCGGCCCCATGTCGCGATGGGTGAGCTTGAACCAGGCGCGGGCAAAGGCGTCCGCGAACTGATCCGGGTTCTCCAGGAAGCGACGCGAGATCTTCTCGTAGGCCGGATCGAAGCGCAGCGAGAGGTCGGTGGTCAGCATCGTCGGCCGATGCTTCTTCGACTTGTCGAAGGCGTCGGGAATGATCGCGTCGGCGCCCTTGGCCGTCCACTGGTTCGCACCGCCCGGGCTCTTCGTCAGCTCCCATTCGAAATTGAAGAGATTCTCGAAGAAGTTGTTGCTCCACTTGGTCGGCGTCGCCGTCCAGGTCACTTCGAGACCGCTGGTGATGGAATCACCGGCGAGGCCCGAAGCGTGCTTGCTCTTCCAGCCGAGGCCTTGATCCTCGAGCGCGCCCGCTTCCGGCTCCGGACCGACCAGCGACGGATCGCCGGCGCCGTGTGTCTTGCCGAAGGAGTGGCCGCCGGCGATCAGCGCGACGGTCTCTTCGTCGTTCATCGCCATGCGGGCGAAGGTCTCGCGGATGTCCTTGGCCGCAGCGACCGGATCCGGCTTGCCGTTCGGGCCTTCCGGATTGACGTAGATGAGGCCCATCTGCACCGCGCCGAGCGGCTCGGCGAGCTGGCGTTCGCCGCTGTAGCGCTCATCACCAAGCCACGTGCCTTCGGGACCCCAATAGAGCTCTTCCGGCTCCCAGACGTCGGCGCGGCCGCCGGCGAAGCCGAAGGTCTTGAAGCCCATCGATTCCAGCGCGACGTTGCCGGCGAGAACCATCAGGTCGGCCCAGGAGAGCTTGCGGCCGTATTTCTGCTTGATCGGCCACAGCAGCCGGCGCGCCTTGTCGAGGTTGGCGTTGTCGGGCCAGCTGTTGAGCGGCGCGAAACGCTGCTGGCCGGCACCGGCGCCGCCACGGCCGTCGGTGATGCGGTAGGTGCCTGCGCTGTGCCAGGCCATGCGGATCATGAGACCGCCATAGTGACCGAAATCGGCTGGCCACCACTCCTGCGAGTCCGTCATCAGCGCGGTCAGGTCCTTGACCACCGCCTTAAGGTCGAGCGTCTTGAATTCCTTGGCATAGTCGAATTCGTCGCCCATCGGATCGGATAGGCCGGAATTCTTGTGCAGCATCTCGATGCTGAGCTGAGTTGGCCACCAATCGCGGTTCGCTGGCACGCGTTTTCCACCCGAAAACGGGCACTTCGAAGTGTCGTCCATGAATACCTCCTCTGGTGGCGTCGAACTCGCGCCTTTGACCAGGTAGAACCACTCTAAGCGTCGCGTCCTATCAGGTAAAGTTGACTTTAATGATCGCTGCGATAGGATTTTCTGATGATAAACCTGACGCTGCGCCAGCTCCGGTATTTCGACGCCCTGGCGCGTCACGGGCATTTCGGCCGCGCGGCCGAGTCCTGCTCCATCTCGCAACCGGCCTTGTCGATGCAGATCAAGGAGTTGGAGGAGACGCTCGGCGGCCTGCTGCTCGAGCGCAGCGCCCGGCAGGTGGCGCTGACGCGGTTCGGCGAGGAGCTCGCGCAACGCGTCCGCGACATTTTGCGCTCGGTCGATGAGCTCGGCGATTTCGCCCGCGCCTCGCAGGACCGCTTCGCCGGCCGCCTGCGCATCGGCATGATCCCGACGATCGCGCCGTATCTGCTGCCCACCATCACCAAGAATCTCACGCGCATGCATCCGGAGCTCGACATCCGTGTGCGCGAGACCATGACGCCGCGATTGATCCAGGAGTTGGTGGAAGGCCGGCTCGACACCGCCATCGTGGCGCTGCCGGTGTCCGAGCCTTCGCTCACCGAGGTCGCCCTGTTCGAGGAGAAATTCCTGCTGGTCCGGCCGAGCGCGGATGAAGGGACCCCGGCGCCGTCGCGCGAGATGATGCGCGAGATGCGGCTGTTGCTGCTCGAAGAGGGACACTGCTTCCGCGATCAGGCGCTGTCGTTTTGCAACATGCAGTCGGCGCCGCCGCGCGAGATGCTGGATGCCAATTCGCTGTCGACGCTGGTCCAGATGGTCAGCGCCGGCATCGGGGTCACGTTGATCCCGGAGATGGCGGTGCCGGTGGAAACGCGATCGGCCTCGGTCTCGCTCGCGCGCTTCCGCGACCCGCAGCCATCGCGCACCATCGGCATGGTCTGGCGCAAGACCAGCCCGCTGGCGCGGCAGCTGCTGCAAATCTCCGAAGTGGTGTGCCTGTCGGCCGGCAAGGTGCGCGCACGCCCACCTGTACGCAGCCAGCGGGCCTGAGGCTCCAATGTCGCAACCGATCATCCGCCTCGCCCGCGCCGACGAATATGACGAGGTCGGCCGCGTCTGGATGGAGAGCTGGGTCTCGACCGGGTTCGGCGAGGCCAGCGACTTTCTGCTCGCCAATCTCCGCGCCCGCATCCGACGCGAGATCGAGAACGGCTGGAGCCTGTTCGTCGCCGATGATCGCGGCACGATCGCCGCCATGCTGGCGCTGCATGTGCCAAAACTCTATCTGGATATGCTTTTCGTTGGACCCGCCTATCAGGGGCAATCGCTCGGGCGAAAGCTGCTCGCCTTCGCCCGCACGCAAATGCCGGATGAGATGTATCTGCGCTGCGTGCGCGAGAACGAAAAAGCCTGGCGCTGGTACGAGCGCGAAGGCTTTGTGTTCGAGAAAGAGGAGATCGAGCCGTCGAACGGGTTCATGATGAAATATTACCGGTGGCAGAAGACGTCATAGGTTCTGCTTGCGGAGGCGCCCCGCACGCTCTAGTTTTCGGATTACATCTCAGCAACTTCAGCTCCCGAGTCATGTTACGCAATCTCGCCGTCGCCGCCCTGTTCGCGTCGCTTTGTGCATCGACCGGATGGGCCCAGTCTCCCTCCACTCCACCAACTGCCACACCCCCAGCAACAGCCAAGCCTGTTGCGAAAAAGGCTGCGCCGAAGGCCAAGCAGCCGGCAGCGAACAAGCCGCAAGCGGTGGACGTCGGCCCCTGCAAGCTCGGCGTAATCTCTGTGATCGGGGAGCGCTACTCCGTCCAGAAGTTCGGGCTGACCATCTTCGAGAACGAGGAGGCCGAAGTTCCTATCGACTGGGGTCTCGACGATCTCGTATTTGCGCGCGTGAAAGCGGCAACAGGCGGCGATCCCGGTGTTCGCAGGATCGCCTACCCCAAGGGTGCCTTCGAACCGTTCTATCATCCGAAATCGCGATTCATTCCCGATCCCAACGAACGCCTGCCAGCGATCGTGCGTGGCATCACGCCGAACGTGAGCTGCGATCGCTATCTGGTTGCGACGACATACAAGGGCGAATTGCCGGGCAGCCGCATGATGTTGAACGGAATCGGCACATTCAACCAAGGGCTCGGAAATCTGATCCGGCATTCGCATTTGTTCGCGAACATCTCGATCAACCTGATCGACGGCCGGAGCTACGAGGAGATCAAGCGCCCCTTTGTAAATTTCGGCGCGAACTTCGCCGCAAGTATGCGACTGACCGAAGACCCGCTTAACAAGCTCGACAATGACCAGTTCCCCAACCCGCCCGCGACCGCTTCGAGCAGCGCGATCCTGCGCGAGAGAACGCGGGCGCTCATCACCGACAGGCTCGATCGGGGGCTTCCCGGCTATCTGAAGCAAGACTGACACGCACTCATTCGCGTCGACCAAGATGTTGACGACCGAACGCTGCATCGGACCAACCGTAGTGCGTTGCGATTTCGAAGCAGACACGCGATGAATAGCCTCGCCCGCCTCACGCCGATGGAAGGTTCCGCGCCATGATCAAGCTCTATTGGTCGCCCCGCTCGCGCTCGTTCACGACGCTCTGGCTGATGGAAGAGAGCGGCCTCGCCTATGAACGCGTGCTGACCGACATCTCGACCGGCGCGCAGAAGGCGCCGGACTATCTGAAGATCAATCCGATGGGCAAGGTGCCCGCGCTCAGCGACGGCGACGCCGCACTCGGCGAGGCCGCCGCGATCTGCGCCTACATTGCCGACCGCTATCCCGAGACCAAGCTGGCGCCTGCCGTAACCGATCCGCGCCGCGCGCGCTATCTGCAATGGCTGTTCTTCTCACCGAGCTGCATCGAGCCCGCCATCATCCAGATCTTCACCAAGATCGAGATCCCGACCTCGACCGCAGCCTGGGGCAGCGCGACGCAGGTGTTCGACGTGCTGGAGGCTGCGCTTGCCAAGGGGCCGTGGATTCTCGGCGAGGAGTTTTCGGCCGCCGACATCACGATCGGCTCGGGCCTGAATTACGCGGTGCGCCTGTTCAAGATGGTGCCGTCGCGGCCCGCCTTCGATGCCTATATCGCGCGCTGCATGGCACGTCCCGCGTTCCAGCGGGCAGAGAAGATCGCGGAGGGTTAGCCGAACTCTCGTAGGGTGGGCAAAGCGTAGCGTGCCCACGTCTTCTATCTATGACAACCGCTGAGAGATCGTGGGCACGTCGCTTGCGCGCCTTTGCCCACCCTACGGCAGCGTCGTCTATTCCGCCTTCAAATCGTCAGGCCGCGGCATCAGGACGATGTTGTAGCCGGAATCGACATAGTGGATCTCGCCGGTCACGCCGCCGGAGAGATCCGACAGCAGGTACAGCGCCGAGCCGCCGAGCTCGTCGAGCGTGACGCCGCGGCGGAGCGGCGAATGCTTCTGCATGAAGGCGAACATCGCGCGCGCCTCGCCGATGCCGGAGCCCGCGAGTGTGCGGATGGGGCCCGCGGAGATCGCGTTGACGCGGATGCCGCGCGGTCCGAAATCGGAGGCGAGATAGCGCACGGAGGCTTCCAGCGCCGCCTTGGCCACGCCCATCACATTGTAGTTCGGCATCGCGCGCTCGGAGGCGCCGAAGGTCAGCGTGATCATGCTGCCACCTTCGGTCATCAGCTCGGCGGCGCGCTTTGCGACCTCCGTGAACGAGAAGCAGGAGATCACCATGGTGCGTGAAAAGTTCTCGCGGCTGGTGTCGGCGTAGCGGCCCTTCAGCTCGTTCTTGTCGGCAAAGCCGATCGCGTGGATGACGAAATCGAGCTTGCCCCATTTTTCACGGAGCGCATCGAAGGTCGCATCGACGCTGGCGATGTCCTCGACGTCGCACGGCAGCACGAGGTCGACACCGAGCTGCTCCGCCAGCGGCTTGACGCGCTTGCCGAGGGCCTCGCCCTGAAAGGTGAAGGCAAGCTCGGCGCCGTGGGCGTGCAGCGTCTTCGCCATGCCCCAGGCGATCGAATGATCATTGGCGATGCCCATGATCAGACCGCGCTTGCCTTTCATCAGACCTTCCATTGTCGTTCCCATTATCCTGAGGTCATCGCCCGCCTTGTGCGCGCTGCGCACTGGGGCGGGCGATCCAGTATTCCAGTGACGGTCATGATCGATCGAGAAGCCGCGGCGTACTGGATGCCCCGCTTTCGCGGGGCATGACAGGGTCGGTGATCACACATCCAGCCGGCTGAACACCAGCGTGGCGTTGGTGCCGCCGAAGCCGAAGGAGTTCGACAGCACGGTGCCGATCTTGGCGTTGTCGATGCGCTTGCGCACGATCGGCATGTCGGCGAACACGGGATCGAGCTCCTGGATATGTGCGCTCTCGCAGATGAAGCCGTTATTCATCATCAGCAGCGAGTAGATCGCCTCCTGCACGCCGGTGGCGCCCAGCGAGTGGCCGGTCAGCGCCTTGGTCGCCGAGATCGGCGGGCACTTCTCGCCACTTCCGAACACGCGGCGGAGCGCATCGATCTCCGGCGGATCGCCGGCCGGGGTCGAGGTCGCGTGCGGATTGATGTAGTCGACCTTGGTCTTCACCGTCGACATCGCCATGCGCATGCAGCGCTCGGCGCCTTCGCCCGAGGGCGCGACCATGTCGTAGCCGTCCGAGGTCGCGCCGTAGCCGACGATCTCGCCGTAGATGCGGGCGCCGCGCGCCTTGGCATGTTCGAGCTCTTCCAGCACCAGCACGCCGGCACCGCCGGCGATGACGAAGCCGTCGCGGTTGACGTCGTAGGGCCGCGAGGCGGTGGCGGGCGTGTCGTTGTATTTCGAGGACATCGCGCCCATGGCGTCGAACAGCACGGAGAGCGACCAGTCCAGCTCCTCGCAGCCGCCGGCGAAGATGACGTCCTGCTTGCCGATCTGGATCGTCTCATAGGCATTGCCGACGCAATGGTTCGACGTCGCGCAGGCCGACGAGATCGAATAGTTCACGCCCTTGATCTTGAACCAGGTCGCAAGCGTCGCGGAGGCCGTGGACGACATCGCCTTCGGCACTGCGAAAGGTCCGACGCGCTTCGGTCCCTTGGTGCGGGTGATGTCGGCGGATTCGACGATGGTGCGGGCGGAGGGGCCGCCGGAGCCCATGATGATGCCGGTGCGGATGTTGGAGACTTCGTCAGGCGAAAGACCGGAGTCCTGGATCGCCTGTTCCATTGCGACGTGATTCCATGCCGCGCCCTGACCGAGGAAACGCATCGCGCGGCGGTCGACCACCGTCGCGGGATCGAGCGACGGCGCGCCCGCTACCTGCGAACGGAAGCCGAGCTCGGCATATTTCTCAGCCCGCGAAATGCCCGACTTCGCCTCGTGAAGGCTCGCAAGCACTTCCTGGGTGTTGTTTCCGATCGACGAGACGATGCCCATCCCGGTGACCACAACCCGCCTCATGACAGCCTCGCCTCAATCGTTGTTGTCTTGGTGATGCGCTCAGCCCAGGCTCGTGCCCTGCTTGAACAGGCCGACCTTCAAGTCCTTGGCGCGATAAATAATCTGGTCATCGACCGAAAGCCACCCGTCGGCGATACCGAGCACCAGCTTTGAACGCATCACGCGTTTGATATCGACGTTGTACACAACCTTACGGGCCTCGGGCAGCACCTGGCCGCTGAACTTCAGCTCGTTCAGGCCAAGCGCGCGACCACGACCTTCGCCTCCGGTCCAGCCCAGGTAAAAGCCGACCATTTGCCAAAGCGCGTCGAGGCCGAGGCAGCCGGGCATCACCGGATCGTTCTTGAAGTGGCAGCCGAAGAACCAGAGGTCGGGCTTCACGTCGAGCTCGGCGCGCACCAGCCCCTTGCCGAACTCGCCGCCATTGTCGTTGATGTCAGTAATGCGGTCGAACATCAGCATCGGCGGCAACGGCAGCTGGGCATTGCCCGGGCCGAACATCTCGCCGCGGCCACAGGCCAGCAGATCTTCGTATTCGTAACCGTTGCGCCTGTTCAGCATGCAGAGCCTCTGTTTGAATTCCGAGCGGCGCTTTTTGGCGAAAATGGGCCCCGTTTCGGTCGGAGAGCAACGCCAATTGCCACTGTCAGGCGCTGCGTCCGCATGCCCCGGATGGACTGCGGACCGGGCCTCGTGCCCGGCTGCGCCAAAATCGGCTAAGCGGAACCGCGCGCTCTCTAACACAGGCCATTTCGGGTAGCAAAGTGCATCCATGAAGGTAAAATGACGCGATACCGGGCCGGTTCCAAGCCTTATTAGAACCTCTCTAGTTGCGAGAAACTTGCATCTGCATCTTTCTGTTCTTATATTGCTGAAAGATATTGTTCACGCGTGCCCGAAATCTGGAAATGAGCGAGAATACTGCGCCCCATCACGACGACGACGTCCACTCCGCGGCCCTGCTGTCCGGCCGCCAGCCGGCTCTCACCGGCTGCCCCTGGCACGACGTCAACGAAATGCTCCAGTCCGCCGGGCTCCGTCCGACGCGTCAGCGCATGGCACTGGGCTGGCTGTTGTTCGGCAAAGGTGCTCGCCACCTCACGGCTGAAATGCTCTACGAGGAAGCGACGCTCGCCAAGGTTCCGGTGTCGCTGGCGACGGTCTACAACACGCTGAACCAGCTCACCGATGCGGGCCTGCTCCGCCAGGTCAGCGTCGACGGCACCAAGACCTATTTCGACACCAACGTCACCACCCACCATCACTACTACCTCGAGAACAGCCATGAGCTGGTCGACATCGAGGATCCGCATCTGGCGCTGTCCAAGATGCCGGAAGTGCCGGAGGGTTACGAGATCGCGCGCATCGACATGGTCGTGCGCCTGCGCAAGAAGCGCTGAACCTCACAACTCTATTGTCGTCCCGGCGAACGCCGGGACACATACTGCGTGATTCCTCAATGAGGCACGCCGGTTGACGCCTCCCAAAACGATTGAACCCTGTGGTTATGGTCCCGGCGTTCGCCGGGACCACAGCAGCGTCAGTTCACCTGCTCGTCCGAATACACGCCCCAGAGGCGCTCCTGCTGGATCCAGCCGTCAAAACCGTTGCCGGTGACGCGGCACCAGTTTGCAGCGCACTTCTTTACCTGCGTGACGACGCCGGCCTGGAGTCTTGCTGCAACCGCGCTGTCGAGATCGGCGCGATCGTAGATCGGGGCGAGGTCGTCCTTGTGCTTCATGGTGACGACCGCGGTGCGGCGGCCCGACAGCAGCGAGTGATAGACCCAGCCCTCGGCGCCTTCGGAATCGCGCACCCGGCGCCAATTCTCGAATTCGGCGGTGATTTCCACCGGCAGGCCCGAACGGGTGTAGACCCAGGCCACGTCATTGTCCTTGGTCGGGCCGGCCCGGACGTTCACGTGATCCGATTTGAGGCTGACATAGCGCGGCACCGGCAGGCCGCTGGCGGTCTGGGGCGTGGTGTCCTTGGCCGAATGCGAGGGGCCGACCGAAGCGCTCAACCAGGTGCAAACGAGCGCCATTACCGAACAAAAACGCCCCAACGCCATCAACCCGTCTCCTGTCGAAGACCCGGCCCGAGCCCGGTCCTCACCCCAAATTCCAAAACCTGCCGCGCAATCCCCTGACCCGCCCCCCGCGGGTGTTCCCCAAACCGGGCTCCTTGAAGCCTTGACCCGTGGTTCTTGTCTTGGCCCGGCCTTCTGCTAGAGAGGACGGGCACTTGAACAACCAGTTTGCCCCGATTTTCCGGCCGGAAATATCGGGAGAGCTTGAAGGAAACGCCGGGGACGGACACGGCAAGGGCAGTGTCGAACAACCGGGTTAATGAGACCTCAACGACCGGCCTTTGGCGACAGAGGCGGCTTGCGACGCCTCATGAGAGCAGGACATGTCGGTGAAGAAAAAGCCCCTCGTCGTGGTGACGCGCAAGCTGCCGGATTCGATCGAGACGCGGATGCGCGAATTGTTCGACGCGCGGATCAATCTCGAGGACACGCCGATGTCCGCCGACCAGATCGCGGAAGCCGCACGCACCGCCGACGTGCTGGTTCCGACCGTCACCGACCATATCAGCGCCGACATCATCAACCAGCCCGACTGCAAGCTGCGGCTGATCGCCAATTTCGGCAACGGCGTCGATAATATCGACGTCGAGGCCGCGCATGCCCGTGGCATCACCGTCACCAACACGCCCAAGGTCCTGACCGAGGACACCGCCGACATGACCATGGCGCTGATCCTCGCCGTGCCCAGGCGGATGATCGAAGGCGCCTCGATCCTGACCGAAGGAAAGCCCTGGCCGGGCTGGTCGCCGACCTGGATGCTCGGCCACCGTATCGGCGGCAAGCGGCTCGGCATCATCGGCATGGGTCGCATCGGCCAGGCGGTGGCGCGCCGCGCCCGCGCCTTCGGGCTGCAGATCCACTATCACAACCGCCGTCCCGTCGCGCCGAAGATCGCCGAGGAGCTTGGCGCGACCTATTGGGAAAGCCTCGACCAGATGCTGGCGCGGATGGACATCATCTCGGTGAACTGTCCGCACACGCCGGCGACCTATCATTTGCTCTCGGCGCGGCGGCTGAAGCTGATCCGCAAGGACGCCTATATCGTCAACACCGCGCGCGGCGAGGTGACCGACGAGGACACGCTGATCAAGCTGATCGAAGGCGGCGAGATCGGCGGCGCCGGGCTCGACGTCTACGAGCACGAGCCTGCAGTCAACCCCAAGCTGGTGCGGCTTGCCAAGGCCGGCAAGGTGACGTTGCTGCCGCATATGGGCTCGGCCACGATCGAAGGCCGCGTCGAGATGGGCGAGAAGGTGATCATCAACATCCGCACCTTCCTCGACGCCCACAAGCCGCCGGATCGCGTGCTGCCGAGCATGCTCTGAGGTTTATTTCCCGCGCGTCTCGCGCTTGCGCCAGTCGGCGACGAAATCGATGAAGGCGCGCAGCGCGGGCGGCGTCTGGCGCCGGCTCGGGTAATACAGGAACGGGCCGGGAAACGGCTCGCACCAATCTTCCATCAGGCTGACCAGCGCGCCGGACTCTACGGCATCGCCGACATAACCGTCGATCGTTGCCCAGACGCCCACACCATCGAGCGCGGCTCGCAGGGCAAGGGTCATGTTCGTGGAGATCAGCTTTGCCGGCGGATCGACCTTCACGATCTGGCCGGCCTTCTCGAACTCCCAATCGTGCATGACGCCGCTCGAATACCGGGCGCGGATGCAATCATGCTCGAGCAAATCCTTCGGATGCTTCGGCTCGCCGCGGCGCGCGACATAATCGGGCGAGGCGACGACGACATAGTGCTGCGGACCGCTCAGCGGGATCGCCACCATGTCCTGCGCGAGATGCTCACCATAACGCACGCCGGCATCGTAGCCCCCGCTCACGATATCGACGAAACCGCTTTCGGACACGACGTCGAGATCGACCTGCGGATGCGCTGCGAGGAACGGGCCGACCATCGGCGCCAGCACGAGATCGACCGCCGGGGGCGGCGCGTTGATGCGCAGGCGGCCGGAAGCCACCTCGCGCAGGCCCCGCACCTCCGCCAGGGCATCGCCGACGTCGCGTAGCGCAGGTGCCACCCGCGACAGCAGCAGCTCGCCCGCCTCGGTCAGCGCGACACTGCGGGTGGTGCGGTTCATCAGGCGGACGCCAAGGCGCTCCTCGAGGTCGCGTAGGCGCTGGCTAAGGCTCGACACCGACACGCGAATCTCGATCGCCGCCCGCCGGAAATTGCGGGTGCGGGCGACCGCCACGAAGACGTCGAGATCGCGCAGATCAGGCTCAGTCATTGTTCGTTACAATGAACAAGCCATTCGGCATTGTCCAGCTTATCGGCGCAATGGACCAGGTGCATATCCAGCCCGTCACGCGGCGCAATCAGCCTGCCGCTTTCGAGGAGAGCCATCATGGAACAGCACAAACTCGGTTCAACCGGCCCCCGCGTCTCTGCCCTTGGTCTCGGCTGCATGGCCATGTCGGACGCCTATGGCCCGGCCGATCGCGGCGAGAGCATCGCCACGGTCCAGGCGGCGCTCGACGCCGGCATCACGCTGCTCGACACCGGCGATTTCTATGCCATGGGCCACAATGAAATGCTGATCCGCGATGCGCTGAAGGATGTGGCGCGCGACAAGGTGCAGATCAGCGTCAAGTTCGGCGCGCTGCGCGGCCCCGCCGGTGAATTCACCGGCATGGATTGCCGCCCGGCCGCGATCCGGAATTTCCTCGCCTATTCGCTGCAGCGGCTCGGCACCGACTATATCGATATCTACCGCCCGGCACGGCTCGACCCCAACGTCCCCATTGAAGAGACCATCGGCGGCCTCGCCGATCTCGTGAAGGCTGGCTACATCAGGCATATCGGCCTGTCCGAGGTCGGCTCCGACACCATCCGCCGCGCGCATGCCGTGCATCCGATCGTCGATCTCCAGATCGAATATTCGCTGATCGAGCGCGGCATCGAGCGCGACATTCTCAAGACCTGCCGCGAGCTCGGCATTGGCATCACCGCCTATGGCGTGCTGGCGCGCGGCCTGATCAGCGGCCATTGGTCGAAGGATTCGGGCACGGCCGGCAAGGACTACCGGCTGATGACGCCGCGCTTCCAGGGCGCAAATCTCGACGCCAATCTCGTGCTGGTGGAGTCCCTGCGTGCCATCGCCGGCGAAATCGGCGCAACGCCGGCGCAGGTCGCAATCGCCTGGGTCGCGGCGCAGGGAAAAGAGATCGTGCCGCTGGTCGGCGCCAAGACCCGCACCCGTCTCGTCGAAGCGCTTGGCGCGACCAGGGTCACGCTGACACCGGCGCATCTTGCGGCGCTGGCCAAGGCGTTTCCGCCGGATGTCGCCTCGGGCACGCGTTACACCGCCGAGCAGATGGCCCATCTCGATAGCGAGAAGCCGGCCACGGCGTAACGCAGCCCATCACGTGCGATGGGCGCTGAGGTCGGTGATCACAGGCCCGTCGCCGTTGAGCGGATTGGCCGGATCGCGCGAATAGCGCAGCGTCTCGAAGCGCATCGCGCGCGCATCGATCATCAGGAGGCGGCCAACGAGGCCGTCGCCGAAACCGACGATCTCGCGGATCGCCTCCATCGCCATCATCGATCCCAGCACGCCCGCCAGCGCACCCATGACGCCGGCTTCCGCGCAGGCAGGAACGGTACCCGGCGGCGGCGCCTCCGGGAACAGGCAGCGATAGGTCGGATTGAATTCGCCCTGCTCGTTGGTCTCGTGCGCGCGGATGGTGGTGAGCGAGCCGTCGAAGGTGCCGAGCGCGGCCGTGATCAACGGCCGCTTCGCGAAGAAGCAGGCGTCCGAGACCAGATAGCGTGTCGAGAAATTATCGGAGCCGTCGAGCACGAGGTCGTAGTCGCCGATCAGGCTGAGCGCATTGTCCGCATTCAGCCAGGTGGCGTGGCCGACGAAGCGAACATGCGGGTTGAGCGCTGCAATCCGCTCGGCGGCGCTCTCGACCTTGTGCCGGCCGATATCGGGCGTGGTGTGGATCACCTGGCGCTGCAGGTTGGACAGCGACACCACGTCGTCATCGACCACGCCGAGCGTGCCGATGCCGGCGGCGGCCAGATACATCAGCGCCGGCGCGCCGAGCCCGCCGGCGCCGATCACCAGCGCAGAGGCGCGCTTCAGCGCCGCCTGGCCCGGTCCGCCGACGTCGCGCAGCACGATATGGCGGGCATAGCGTTCCAGTTCGTCCGGGCTCAGCATCGTCGTACGCCTCTCCTACCAAGCCGTCGCTCTCACTCCTCATGGGGAGGAAGCGCAAAGCGCCGTCTCGAACCATGCAGGCCCCGATCTCGCCGCGGCCATCCTTCGAGACGCGGCCTTGAGGCCGCTCCTCAGGATGAGGACCTGTGTACGCGGCTCGAGCTTAGACCTGAACCACCGCAACATTGTTCGCGACCAACGAGATGTGCTTCAATGGCATTGCGTTCAATGGGCTGGTTGGATTTGTCATGAGATCGATGCTTGCGGCAACCTTGATGTTTGCGGCTGCCACAGGCGCGCACGCCCAGATGACGACGCCGCAGATCCCCGGTACCAAGCCGAAGCTGGTCCAGACCGTGCCGATCCGGCCTCCGGCAACGCAGACGCCATCGGCGACGGCGGATGTGATGGCAAAAGCCGAGCGGCTGGCGCTGCAATCCGACCTCGCCTGGGTCGGCCAGTACAACGGCGCCATCACCGGCGACGTCAGTGAGCGCATGGTCAACGCCGTCAAGGAATACCAGAAGGCCAAGGGCGGCAAGCCGACCGGGGTGCTCAATCCGCAGGAGCGCGCCGCGCTGGCCGAGACGGCGCGAAAGAAGCAGGACGGCGTCGGCTGGAAGATCGTGACGGAGCCGACCAGCGGCGCCCGGCTCGGCATCCCCTCGAAACTGGTGCCGCAGCAGGCGAGCGACGCCAACGGCTCGAAATGGACCTCGCCGACCGGAACCGTGCAGGTGCTGCTCAGCCGCCGCAAGGAGGCGAACCCGACCGCGGCAAAACTCGCGGAGCTGGAGAAGGAGCCGTCCGGGCGCAAGGTCGATTACACCGTGGTGAAGCCCGATTTCTTCGTGCTCTCGGGATTGCAGGGCCTGAAGAAGTTTTACGTCCGCGGCACCTTTAGAGGTGACGAGGTCCGCACCATGACGATCCTCTACGACCAGGCGACCGAGAACACGGTCGAGCCGGTCGTGATCGCGATGTCGAGCGCGTTCAACGCGTTTCCGTCCGGACCGCAAGCCGGGCCGCCGCCGCGCAAGACCGTCGAATACGGCACCGGCCTCGTCGTCAGCGATGACGGCGCGATCGTCACCGACCGGCTCGTCACCGACGGCTGCCTCGCCATCACGATCGCCGGCTATGGCAGCGCCGATCGCCTCGCCGAGGACAAGGAGCGCGGTCTTGCACTCCTGCATATCTACGGCGCGCGCGGCCTGAAGCCATTCAGCCTCGCTGGCGGCGCGGCCAAGACGAACGTGGATGTCGTCGGCATCGCCGATCCGCAGAGCCAGGGCGGCGCGGCGAGTGTCTCGACCGTCAAGGGCGCACTCGCACCGGTCACGAGCAGCGAGTCCGCACTGTCGCCTCCCCCGGCGGTGGGATTTTCCGGTGGTCCGGCGATCGATGGCGACGGCAAGTTCGCCGGCATTGCGTTGTTGAAGCCGACCATGGTGGCAGGACCCGCGACATCGGTGCCGGCCTCGCAGGCCGTGATGGTGTCCGCGGACGCCGTGCGCGATTTCCTGAAGGCGAAACAGGTCACGGTGAACGGTACGTCGACGGACGCAAAGGCCGCCGTCGTGCGCGTGATCTGCGTGCGGAAGTAGGTTTAACGCCAACTCTCGTGTCCCGGACGCGGTGCGGCGCGTAGTAGACACGAGTTCAACTGAGCCGCGAGCATCATCACACGTACGACTACTGGTCCAGTAATGGTACGGATTAGCTGGCCATCCCCATTCCGCCATCATCGTTACTGTTGATTCGGACCTCCGCGATCCCCCTTTGGATCGGGCCGGCACGTCCTGAGCGAGAAGGCTCAGCATCGAGATCGATGCACGTTCGCGTGGCGTATTCCTGACCCAAGCATTCCAAAGGATTGATCTTCAAATGCACACGATCGTACTGGCCACCCAAAAGGGTGGCAGCGGCAAGAGCACGCTCGCCATCGGCCTCGCGCTCGCGGCCAAGCAGGCCGGCTTCACCGTCCGCCTGATCGAGACCGACCCGCAGGGCACTCTGTCGAACTGGCAGCGCCGCCGCACCGCCGATGATCTCGTCGTCGAGCCGATCTATCATGCCGCCGACATCGAGCCGCGCCTGAAGATGCTGGCTGACAGCGGCCTGCAGCTGGCGATCGTCGACACCGCCGCCGGCCTCAGCGCCGCGACCACCGCTGCGATCCGCCATTCCGATCTCTGCCTGATCCCGGCCCGCCCGAGCGTCGCCGACATCGAGGCGACCGTCTCGACGCTCAGCGTCGCACGCGCCTGGAAGCGGCCCTACAGCTTCGTGCTCAACCAGACGCCGATCCGCGGCCAGCGCATCGACAACGCCGCCAACATCCTCGCCGAGGAAGCGGCGCTCGATCTTTCGGACGTGCTCGCGCGCCCGCTGATCGTGATGCGTAACGACCACCAGGATTCGCTCGCGAGCGGCCTTGCCGTGAGCGAATTCGCGCCGAACGGGAAGTCGGCGAACGAGATCCGCGGCCTGTGGCGCTGGATCGAGACCCGGCTCGAGCTCAGCGCCACGACCAATGTCCTGATCGACCAGGTGATGTCGGCTACCGACGGCATGCTGCATGTCGCTGCCGATCTTTCGGCAGAGGAGACCACGACACTGGCGTCCTGAGCGGGGCAATCGCTCTGACGGCAGTCGGCCCTTCACCATCCGGCAGGGGCCCCAGCGACGAAGCGATCCGGCCACCAGCCCGGCCGGATTGCTTCGCTTCGCGGTTTTTGTAGACGCTCGATTTTCGCGTCGTAGCCCGGATGGAGCGCAGCGCAAATCCGGGAAGTCTCTCCGCGGTCACGCTGGACCCGGGATTTCGCTGCGCTCCATCCGGGCTACGGGCTACGTCACTTCTGACACTTCTGACACCAGAAGGTGGACCGGCCATTCTGCGTGAACCGCTTGACCGTGCCACCGCAGCGCGAGGTCTTGCAGGTCTCGCCTTCGCGGTCGTAGACCTTGAACGAATGCTGGAAATAGCCGAGCTCGCCCGAGGTCTGGCGATGGTCGCGCAAGGACGAGCCGCCGGCCTTGATGGCGTCGTTCAGCACCGTGTGGAGCGCACTTACCAATCGCTTTGCATGATCGGTCGGCTCGCCGCCGCCAACGCCCTTGCGGCCCTTGGTCGCGAGCGTCGCCGCGATCCGGCGCGGCGACAGATGCGAGCGATGCAGGGCTTCGCAGACATAGATGTTGCCGAGTCCCGCCACCACGCGCTGGTCGAGCAGCGCGGCCTTCAGGCTGGTGGTCTTGCCTTCGCAGGACCGCGCCAGCATCGCGGCGTCGAATTCGTTGCCGAGCGGCTCGGGGCCGAGGTCGCGCAGCAGCGGCTCATCCTCGAGTGCGTTACGTGCGATCACTTTCATGTAACCGAAGCGGCGCGGGTCGTTGAAGACGATGTCGGCGCCGGAAGACATCCGAAACAGTACATGGTCGTGCGTGGAGTCCTTACCCCTCGGATAGTGAAACTCGCCGGGAGCTGCCTCGTTGTCCGGCTTGATGACGCGGAACGAGCCCGACATGCCCAGATGCATCAAGAGCACGTCGCCGGAGGCGAGATCGGCCATGAGATATTTTGCACGGCGGCCGAGCCCCGTGACGACCTGCCCCTGGAGCCGGGCCACGAAATCCGGCTGGAACGGAAAGCGCAGGTCCGGCCGGCGGGCTTCCGCCACCAGGATTTTCGCACCCTCCATCACAGGCTGAAGGCCGCGGCGGACGGTCTCGACTTCGGGCAATTCAGGCATGGTCAGGCATTCACCTTATGAGGGCGGTGTGATAGCGCCATTGCGGCGGGCGCGCTATGGTTCGCCCAGTGGAGTAGAGTAATGGATCGGCCGGGCGAAACCACGCATTTTGGCTTCAGGGACGTCCCCCTCGGGGACAAGCAGACGCTGGTGAACGATGTGTTTCACAGCGTGGCGTCGCGCTATGATTTGATGAACGATTTGATGTCCGGTGGCCTGCACCGGGTCTGGAAGGACATCATGATCACCGCGCTCGACCCGCCGAGGAGCGACCGGCCGTTCGCGCTGCTCGACGTCGCCGGCGGCACCGGCGACATCTCGTTCCGCGCCGCCAAAGCGGCGGGCACCGGCTTCCATGCCACCGTCTGCGACATCAACACCGACATGCTGGCGGTGGGCCGCGAGCGCGCCGCGAAGCGCCATCTCGACACCCGGGTCGATTTCGTCGAAGGCAATGCCGAAGCGCTCGCCTTCGCCGACCGCAGCTTCGACGCATATACGATCGCCTTCGGTATTCGCAACGTGCCCCGGATCGATCTGGCGCTGCGCGAGGCCCATCGCGTGCTGAGGCCCGGCAGCCGCTTCCTGTGCCTGGAATTCTCCACCGTCGAAATGCCCGGGCTCGACCGGATCTACGACCTGTTCTCGTTCAAGGTGATCCCGCCGCTCGGCCGGATGATCACGGGCGACGCCGAGTCCTACCAATATCTCGTCGAGTCCATCCGCAAGTTTCCGAAACCCAACGCCTTCGCCGACATGATCCGCGACGCCGGCTTCGCCCGCGTCAGCTGGCAGACCCTGTCCGGGGGCATCGTCGCACTGCATTCGGGCTGGCGTTTGTGATCTCTGCCTTCACCCACATTGCGCGCCTGATCCGCGCCGCGTTCGTGTTTGCGCGCGAGGGCGTGTTCGGCTCGGTCGATCCGAGCCTGGTGCCGCCGCCGGGACAGCTCGCTCTGAAGCTGGCGCGCCTCGTCGAACGACGTGGTGTCAAGCACGGCCCGCGGATATCGCGCGCGCTGACGCGGATGGGCCCCGCCTATCTCAAGCTCGGACAATTCCTGGCCACACGCCCCGACGTCGTCGGCGTCATCATGGCGCGCGACCTCGAAAGTCTCCAGGACCGCCTGCCGCCGTTTCCGCAGGACGAAGCCGAAGCCGCGATCGCGACCTCGCTGGAGCGGCCGCTGAAGGACGTGTTTGTGAGCTTCGGCCCTCCCGTCGCGGCGGCCTCGATCGCGCAGGTGCATCGCGGCGAGGTTTTGCACGCCGGCATCCGCAAGTCGGTCGCGGTCAAGGTGCTTCGGCCCAACGTCGCCACGCGCTTCCGCCGCGACCTCTCCGATTTCTTCTTCGTCGCGCACAAGGCCGAGGCTTATTCGGCCGAAGCGCGGCGCCTGCGCCTCATCGAGGTCATCAACACCATGTCGCGCTCGGTCGCGATGGAGATGGATCTGCGGCTGGAAGCTGCGGCGCTGTCGGAGATGGCAGAGAACACGCAGGGCGATCCTGATTTCCGCGTGCCGGCCGTGGACTGGGACCGCACCACGCACAACGTGCTGACGATGGAGTGGATCGACGGCATCGCGCTGAACGATCACAAGCGTCTGGCCGAATCGCAGGTCGACCTGCCCGATCTCGGCCGCAAGGTGATCCAGAGCTTCCTGCGCCACGCGCTGCGCGACGGCTTCTTCCACGCCGACATGCATCCGGGCAATCTGTTCCTGGATGACGCGGGGCGACTCGTCGCGGTCGATTTCGGCATCATGGGCCGGCTCGGCATGAAGGAGCGGCGCTTCCTCGCCGAAATCCTGCTCGGCTTCATCACCCGCGATTATCGCCGCGTCGCCGAGGTGCATTTCGAGGCGGGCTACGTGCCCGCACATCACTCGGTCGAGAACTTCGCGCAAGCGATTCGCGCCATCGGCGAGCCGATCCACAACCGCACGGCGGAAGAGATCTCGATGGCGCGGCTCTTGACGCTGCTGCTCGAGGTCACCGGCCTGTTCGACATGACCACGCGCCCCGAGCTGATCCTGCTCCAGAAGACCATGGTCGTGGTCGAAGGCGTGGCGCGCGGCTTCGATCCCAGGCTCGACATCTGGAAGGTCGCCGACCCCGTGGTACGCGAATGGATCGAGCGCAATCTCGGTCCGATCGGCCGGGTGCAAGGCGCGCTCGCCGGGACCGGAGACATCGCGCGCGTGCTGATGCGCATGCCGGAGATCGCCGAGCGGTCCGTGAAGGTGCTCGAGCAGCTCGAGACCATGACGCGGGAGGGCATCAGGCTGTCGCCCGAGAGCATCGCCGCGATGGGCCGCAGCGAGGGCCGCAAGAATCGCTGGCGCACCGTCGCGCTCTGGATCATCGCCGCGACCTTCATCGGGATCCTGATCGCCGTCCGGAATCTGTGATTGCCAAAAACCTGATTGCATTGCAATCACACGAGTGATAGCATCGCTATCATTTCGTGCTGGAGGGGCGTCATGGCAAGCCTGACCATCCGCAAGCTCGACGACGCCGTCAAAACCTATTTGCGGCTGCGCTCGGCGAAGAACCGCAGGTCGGTCGAGGAAGAGGTCCGGGTCATCCTGCGGGAGCTGATCGAGGGCCGCGAGGAGCCGCTGACGCCGTTTGCGGTACCGCCTGCGGTATCCTCCACCCCCGCACTCCAGCGCACCGGCGCCGTCCCCGAGGCCAGCGTCACCCTGATCATCGGCGGCGGCATCGCGGCCTATAAATCGCTCGACCTGATCCGAAGGCTGAAGGAGCGCCGCGTCGAGGTCCGCTGCGTCCTGACCAAGGCGGCCCAGCAATTCGTCACGCCGCTGGCGGTCAGCGCCCTCTCCCATGAGCGCGTCTATACCGACCTGTTCGACCCGCAGAGCGAGTTCGACGCCGGCCATATCAGGCTCGCGCGCGACTGCGACCTGATAGTCGTCGCGCCCGCGACCGCCGACCTGATGGCCAAGATGGCCAACGGCCACGCCGACGATCTCGCCAGCGCCATCCTGCTCGCGACCAACCGCAAGGTGCTGCTGGCACCGGCAATGAACCCGCTGATGTGGACCAATGCGGCCACGCGCCGCAACCTCACGCAGCTGCAGCGCGACGGCGTGGTGCTGATCGGACCCAATTCCGGCGAGATGGCCGAAGCAGGCGAAGCCGGTGTCGGCCGCATGTCGGAAGCGATCGAGATCGCCGCGGCTGCCGAGCGCCTGCTGCGGCCGCCGGCGCCAAAGCCACTTGCCGGCAAGCGCGTACTGATCACCGCAGGTCCTACCCACGAGCCGATCGATCCGGTGCGCTACATCGCCAACCGCTCCTCGGGTAAGCAGGGCTTTGCCATTGCCGCAGCCGCGCACGCCGCCGGCGCCGAGGTGATTTTGGTCAGCGGTCCGGTCGACCTCAGCGATCCCCAGGGCGTCACCGTCAAGCACGTCGAATCGGCGCGGCAGATGCTGGAGCAGGTGCAGGCCTCGCTTCCCGCCGACATCGCGATCTTTGCCGCCGCGGTCGCCGACTGGCGCGTTGCCAATGAAGGCGAGCAGAAGCTGAAGAAGACTTCGGCCGGCATGCCGCCGCTTCAGCTGATCGAGAACCCCGATATCCTCGCCACGATCTCGAAGCTGACCGACAAGCGCCCGCCGCTGGTGATCGGCTTTGCCGCCGAGACCGAGCACCTGATCGACAACGCCAAGTCAAAACTGGCCCGCAAGGGCTGCGACTGGATCGTCGCCAACGACGTCTCGCCCGCCACCGGCGTGATGGGCGGCGACCGCAACACCGTGCATCTGATTAGCCGCAAGAATGGTGAGAAGGACGGCGAGATTGCAGTTGATTCCTGGCCGGTGATGACCAAGGAACAGGTCGCCATCGAACTGGTCGCGCATGTCGCACGAAGCGTGACCGACAAATCCCTGGAGCCGGCATCTTGAGCACGAAGGTCACTGTCGAACTGCAACGCCTGGCCCATGCGGAAGGCCTGCCAATGCCGGCCTATCAGACCACCGAGGCTGCCGGCCTCGATCTGATGGCGGCGGTGCCGGACAGCGAGCCGATGACGCTCGCCCCCGGCCAATATGCGCTGGTGCCGACGGGCCTTGCGATCGCATTGCCGGCCGGGCACGAGGCGCAGGTGCGACCGCGCTCGGGGCTTGCCGCCAAGCACGGCGTCACCGTGCTGAACTCGCCGGGCACGATCGACGCGGACTATCGCGGCGAGATCAAGGTGATCCTGATCAATCACGGCACAGCGCCGTTCGTGATCAAGCGCGGCGAGCGCATCGCCCAGATGGTGATCGCGCCCGTGGTGCAGGCCGCGCTGGTTCCGGTGGCCACATTGTCGGCCACCGATCGCGGCGCCGGCGGCTTCGGCTCGACGGGCCGCTAGTTCTTACCTCTCCCGCTTGCGGGAGAGGTCGACGCGCAGAGCGCGGCGGGTGAGGGCTCTCTCCTCTGGGGAGCGTCCCGTTGCGGAGATACCCTCTCCCCAACCCTCCCCCGCAAGCGGGGGAGGGAGCGCACCTGCTTCGTGGAAACGGCCCCCGCATCTCATCCGCTAACGCACGGCAGTTCCAGCCGAATCATCCGAAGAATTACGTGAGATGGAACCCTTCACTCTGCATTTTTTTGGGGCCGCCTTTGCGTTCACGATCTGGACTCTTACCGCCGGAGTCGCGGTGAGGGTATTGTCGTTTGATTCGCGCGCGACGGGGGTCGCCGCGCGCAAATCTGTGCGATCTTGGGGCAACTATGTCAGGCGTGATCGTGTCGATGCGTCGGACGCTGCTGTCGTGCACATCGCTCGTGCGCAACGGCTTGTTGGGAGGCGCTCTTGCAGCGCTGCTGCCGGCTGCGCCGGCCGAGGCGGCCGACCTCATCGACACCCTCTCCATCATGCTGGATTTCAACCGGCAGGAACTCGCGGTGCTCGCCACCGCGCTGGCCCTGCTCGGCTTCTCGGTGGTGGCTGCGATTCTCTTGATGCGCACGCGCGTGCGTACGGCGAAGAACGAGGCGCGGCTGCGTGCCCGAATCGGGGAACTCCAGCTCCAGGCCGACCGCTTCGGCGCGCTGCTGTTCGCCGAGCCGCAGATCCTGATCTCCTGGCCGGCCGGCGATAATCGCGCGCAGATCTCCGGCGACATCTCCATGGTGTTGCCGCGCGACTCCTCGCCGCAACGCGTGCTCGCCTTCGGAACCTGGCTGCCGCCGGAACCCGCGCTCCAGATGGATCATGCCGTCGATGCGCTGCGTGACCGCGGCGACGGGTTCCAGCTGACACTGACCACCGCGCATGGCCACACGCTCGAGGCCATCGGCCGCGCCATCGGCGGCCAGGCCATTGTCCGGATTCGCGAACTCTCGGGGCTCCGCCGCGATCTGGCCGAGACCAATCTGCGCTACAACGCGCTCTCCGACGAGACCGAGATGCTGCGCGGCTTTGCCGCCAACGCCCCCTGGCCGATCTGGGCCAAGGGCGAGAACGGCGCGCTGACCTACGCCAACCCCGCCTATGTCCGCGCGACCGAGGCGAACAACGTCACCGACGCGCAGGAGCGCAAGCTCGAGCTGCTCGACAGCGCCGATCGCACCGCGATGGAACGGGGACTGAAGGACACCGCCAATTTCAACGCGCGGCTGCCGATCGTGATCAGCGGCGAGCGCCGCATCTACGACGTGCGCGCGGTCAATGTCGGCAGCGGCAGCGTCGGCGTCGCCATCGATGCCAGCGAGGCGGATGCGCTCAGCTCGGCGCTGGTGCGGATGGCGGAGGCGCATCGCCGCACGCTCGACCAGCTCTCCTCCGGCGTTGCCGTGTTCGACGGCCAGCGTCGGCTGGCCTTCTACAACGATTCCTACCGCCGGCTGTGGGACCTCGACCGCACCTTCCTCGACGCCAATCCCGATGATTCCAGCGTGCTCGACCAGCTCCGCGCCGCGCGCAAGCTGCCGGAGCAGCCGGACTTCCGTGCCTGGAAATCCAAGCTGCACGAGGCCTATCGCGCGGTCGAGACCACCAAGGACACCTGGTACCTGCCCGACGGCCGCGCGCTCTCGGTCGTGACCACGCCGAACCCGGAAGGCGGCGTCACCTATCTGTTCGACGATGTCACCGAGAGCCTCGAGCTCGCCCGCCGCTTCGACGGCATGATCCGGGTCCAGCGCGAGACGCTGGACAGTCTCGCCGAGGGCGTCGCGGTGTTCGGCAGCAACGGCAAGGCGCAACTGTTCAACCCGGCCTTCGTCCGGATGTGGAAGCTGTCGAGCGATGCCATGCGCGACGAGCCGCACATCCAGACGGTGGAAGGCTGGTGCCATCAGCTGTTCGACGACCCCACGGTCTGGCGTCAGATCCGCGAGGCCGTCACCTCGATCGAGAGCCGCGCCGACGTGCCGCTGAAGCTGGAGCGCAAGGACGGCAGCGTGCTCGACGGCATGATCCGCCCGCTGCATGACGGCGCGACCATGCTGACGTTCCAGGACATCACCGACACCGAGAACGTAGAGCGCGCACTGCGCGAGCGCAACGAGGCGCTGGAGGCTGCCGACCAGATGAAGGTGGATTTCGTCCACCACGTTTCCTACGAGCTGCGCTCGCCGCTCACCACCATCATCGGCTTCGCGCATTTCCTCAGCGATCCCTCGACCGGGCCGCTGACGCCGAAACAGGCCGAATATCTCGACTACGTCACCAAATCGACCAACGCGCTGCTGGCGCTGACCAACAACATCCTCGATCTCGCCACCATCGACGCCGGCGCGATGAAGCTGGAACTCGGCCCGGTCGACGTCAGCAAGACCATCGAGCTCGCGGCCGAAGGCATCCAGGACCGGCTCGCCACCGACCGCATCCGCCTCAAGGTCGAGATCGCGCCCGATGTCGGAAGCTTCGTCGGCGACGAGAAGCGCGTGGTGCAGGTGCTCTATAACCTCCTTGCCAACGCCGTCGGGTTTTCTCCACAGGATTCCACCGTCGGCATCAGCGCGCGCCGCACCGAACGCAGCGTGGTCTTCACTGTGACAGATTCCGGGCCTGGAATACCTGCCGACATGAAGGACAAGGTGTTCAACTGGTTTGAAAGCCGCTCGCAGGGCTCGCGTCACCGCGGCGCCGGGCTCGGCCTGTCGCTGGTGCGCTCCTTCGTCGAGCTGCATGGCGGCAAGGTGCGGGTGGATTCGATCGTCGGCCGGGGCACGGTCGTGATCTGCGACTTCCCGACCGACCAGGCGGCGCATCGCGACGCCGCCGAATGACAGAACCAACCGCATTCTCCGTCGCGCTTCACAACGAGACGGCCACCGCGCAATTGATGGCCGATCTCGCGCTGCTGGTCGGCCCCGGCGATGTCATTACGCTGACCGGCGATCTCGGCGCCGGCAAGACAGCTGCCGCCCGCGCGCTGATCCGCTACCTCGCCGGCGACGAGGAGCTGGAGGTGCCGAGCCCGACCTTCACGCTGGTGCAGGGCTATGAGCTGCCGCCGTTCCCGGTAATGCACGCCGATCTCTACCGCGTAGAGGACGAGAGCGAGCTCGAGGAGATCGGGCTGTCGCCGCTGCCCGATGCCACACTCGTCCTGATCGAATGGCCGGAGCGCGCGCCGTCGGCGATGCCACAGGATCGCATCGACATCGCGCTGACGCATCGCGCCGCATTGGGCTCGAACGCGCGCGCCGCCGACATCACCGGTCACGGCAAGAGCGCGGCCACGGTCGCGCGGCTGCAGGCATTGCGTGAATTTCTGGACGCAGCGGGCTACTTGGATGCGACGCGCAAGCGCATGGCGGGCGATGCCTCGACGCGCTCCTATGCGCGGCTGCTGCGCGACGGCGAGAGCGTCATCCTCATGAACTCTCCGCAGCGGCCAGATGGCGCGGCGATGTACAACGGGAAGTCCTACAGCGCCGCGGTGCATCTTGCGGAGAACATCAGGCCTTTCGTTGCCATGGATGTCGGCTTGCGCGTGGTCGGAATCTCGGCGCCCGCGATCCACCATTACGATCTCGACCACGGCTTCCTGATCTCCGAGGATTTCGGCAGTGACGGCGTGATCGAAGGTGATCCACCGCGCCCGATTGCCGAACGTTACGAAGCTGCGACCGACGTGCTCGCCGTGCTGCACTGGAGGACATTGCCTGAGACGCTGGAGCTGGCGGACCAGACCTACACCATTCCTATCTTCGACATCGAGGCGCTGTTGATCGAAATCGGCTTGATGCCTGAATGGTATCTGCCCGATCGCAACGCACCGCTGAGCGATGAGAAGCGCGCGGAGTTCTTCGCGATGTGGCGCGAGTTGCTGAAAAAGCCGTTGGCCGGGCCCAAGACGTGGGTCATCCGCGATTATCACTCGCCGAACTTGATCTGGCTCGCTGACCGCGACACCATCAAACGCGTCGGCGTGATCGACTTCCAGGACGCCGTGCTCGGGCCCCACTCTTATGACGTGGTGTCGCTGCTTCAGGATGCGCGCATCGACGTCCCTGAAACCCTCGAGCTGGCGCTGCTGTCGAGCTACATCAAGACGCGCCGCGCAAGCGATGCGAGCTTCGACGCCGCCGGTTTCGCCGAGAGCTACGCGATCATGTCGGCGCAGCGGAACACGCGCCTGCTCGGCACCTTCGCCCGCCTCAACCGCCGCGACGGCAAGCCGCATTATCTGCGCCACCAGCCGCGAATCTGGACCTATCTGCAGCGCTCGCTGGCGCATCCCGCGCTCGCCCATCTGCGCGACTGGTATCTCGCCAACGTCCCGCCGCCGCAAGGGGCGCCTGAAGCCTGATTCGGACCCGATTTACCAGCTGTTAGCCAAGACGCCGGTATTCTGGCGGCCAGGCAGCCGGATCATTACGGGCTGGAGCGGGCAGATGGCGGTAAAGACGGACCAGCGCGGCAACAGCCGGGTTGTTTTCGAGCGCGGGATCTCGGCCCAGATGATGGGGATCGACGGCACCTGGCGGCGCGACTGCACCATGGAGGACGTCTCCGAGACCGGCGCCAAGCTGACCATCGACGGCTCGGTCGAGGGCCTCCATCTGAAGGAGTTCTTTCTGCTGCTGTCGTCCACCGGACTTGCGTACCGGCGTTGCGAGCTGGCCTGGGTGAATGGCGACCAGATCGGGGTCAATTTCCTCAAGCTCGGCGACAAGAAGAAAAAGGCGCGTTCCACAGCCGTCGGGGCATGATGGCAACACCCGTCGTACAACCGTCACGGCGGGTGGCTAAGGCGGTTGAGATGCGGTGCGGCTGATCGAACCTCGTGTTAGGATTGCTGTGAACGCGAAAGGTCTGAGAAAGCGAAGGATGTCCGTCAAACCGACCAAAGCCATGGTGCTCGCTGCAGGGTTTGGCCTGCGCATGCGTCCCCTGACGGACAGGATGCCGAAGCCGATGGTGCCGGTGGCCGGCCAGCCGCTGCTCGACCACGTGCTCGATAAGCTCGGCCAGGCCGGCGTGACCGAAGCCGTGGTCAACGTGCATTACCTGCCGGACCAGATCATCGATCACGTCGCATCGCGCCAGCTTCCGCGCGTGACAATTTCTGACGAGCGCGACCAGGTGCTCGGCACCGGCGGCGGCGTGGTCAAGGCGCTGCCGTTGCTCGGCGACGCACCGTTCTTCCACGTCAATTCCGACACCCTCTGGATCGACGGCGTGCGCTCCAATTTGACGCGGCTTGCCGAAAATTTCGACCCCGCGCGCATGGACATCCTGCTGCTGATGGCGCCGACCGCAACCAGCATCGGCTATGGCGGTCGCGGCGATTACGGCATGCTGCCCGACGGCGCCCTGCGCAAGCGCAAGGAAAAGGAAGTCGTTCCGTTCGTCTATGCCGGCGCTGCGATCCTGTCGCCGTCGATCTTCGAAGGCGCGCCGCAGGGCGAGTTCTCGCTGACTAAAATGTTCGACCGCGCCAACGAGCAGGAGCGGCTGTTCGGCCTCCGCCTCGACGGCGTCTGGATGCATGTCGGCACGCCCGACGCCGTGCACGCCGCGGAAGAGGCGTTTCTGGAGAGCGTGGCGTAGGGCCGGTCCCGAACGCGGTGCCGTAGGGTGGGCAAAGCGACTTGTCCGCCGTAGCTCGAAGAGCGAAGGCGGAAGCGTGCCCACGGATTCAAGCGGTGAAAGTCGGTGAGAGACGCGTGGGCACGGCGCTGTCGCGCCTTTGCCCACCCTACGGCACCTGTTCTAGTCCCGACGAACAGCGGGGACGATTTCGCGCCGCCCCATGACCATTTGACCCCGCCTCCCTATATTGCCTGATCCTTCGAATCAGGCAGCTCATGCGCGTCTTCAGCGTCCCCCTCTCAGTTCCATTCCTGCGCACGATCGTCGCGAGCCTGCTCGAGGGACGACTGGTCGAGGGATTCGAGGCGCGCAAGGAACCGGCTCGGTTGGCGGACGCCACGCTATACCTCCCGACACGGCGCGCGATGCGCATGGTGCGCGAGATCTTCCTCGACGAGATGAAAGCGGACGCCGTGGTGCTGCCGCGCATCGTCGCGCTCGGCGACATCGACGAGGATGAGCTCGCCTTCGCCGACGAGGGCGAGCAGTTCTCCGGCGCGACGCCGCTCGACATTCCGCCGCGGCTCGGCGAGCTCGAACGACGGCTGACGCTGGCGCAACTGGTCGCAGCCTGGGCCAAGGGCCCGGTGCTATCGCCGCTGGTGGTCGGCGGGCCTGCTTCGACGCTGGCGCTCGCCGGCGACCTCGCACGCCTGATCGACGACATGGTGACGCGCGGCGTCGACTGGAGCGCGCTCGACGGTCTCGTACCTGACAACCTCGACCGCTACTGGCAGCACTCGCTCGAATTTTTGCGGATCGCACGCATCGCCTGGCCCGGTCATCTCACCGAGATCAACCGGATTGAACCCGCAGCCCGGCGCGATCTCCTGATCGCGGCGGAAGCCAAGCGCCTGACCGCACATCCCCATGGGCCCGTGATCGCAGCGGGCTCGACCGGCTCGATGCCGGCCACCGCGAAATTCCTGCACGCAGTCGCCTCGTTGCCGCATGGCGCAGTGGTGCTGCCGGGCCTCGACACCGATCTCGACGACGACGCCTGGCGCAGCATCGGCGGCGTGCGCGACTCGCTCGGCAAGTTCGCGGAGCATCCGGCGTCGAACCATCCGCAATACGCGATGAACGCACTGCTGGATCGCTTTGGCATCAAGCGCAGCGACGTCGAGATTCTCCAGCCGCCAACGGACGGCGGCCGCGATCTGCTCGCATCGGAATCGATGCGACCGTCGGCCAAGACGGAAGTCTGGCACGACCGGCTGAAGCAGCCGGACGTCGCGGCGAAGATCGCCGGCGGCATGAGAAACCTCGCGGTCGTCGAAGCACCCAATCCTGAAATGGAAGCGCTCGCCATTGCCATCGCCATGCGCGAGGCGCGGCATCTCGACAAATCGGCAGCGCTGGTCACGCCGGACCGCGCGCTGGCGCGGCGGGTGATGGCCGCGCTGACCCGATGGGATCTCGCCTTCGATGATTCCGGCGGCGACGTGCTGATGGAAACATCCGCCGGCGTCTTTGCGCGTCTCACGGCGGAAGCGGCGACCAAGGGACTGGAGCCACCGACGCTGCTGGCGATGCTGAAGCATCCGCTGTGCCGGCTCGGCCGGCTGCCTGGCGCATGGAAGGCGGCGATCGAAGATCTCGAGCTTGCAGTCCTGCGCGGCACGCGCCCGCCTGCGGGCACCGGCGGCCTGCTGCGCGAATTCAACCGCTTTCGCGACGAGCTGACAAAGCTGTGGCGCAGCGAGGTCTCCGCGCTTCACAAGGCCGAGCCCCGTGCGCGTCTCAAGGCCGAAAATATCGACCGCATCCAGACGCTGATCGACACCTTGCAGAAGGCGCTGGCGCCGATCGAGAATCTGGTGTCGGCCAAGCCATATGACTTTGCCGAACTCGCGCACCGGCATCGCGAGATCATGATCGAGCTGTCGCGCGACGAGCAGGGCATCCCGCTGGCCTTCGAGGAGCGCGAAGGCCTCGCGCTCGCCGGCGCCTTCGACGATCTCCTGCGCGGCGGCACGATCAGCGGACTGATGGTGACGCTGCCTGATTATGCCGACGTCTTCCAGACCGCTTTCAGCGATCGCGCCGTGAGGCGGCGAGACAAGCCGGGCGCGCGGCTGCAGATCTACGGCCCGCTGGAATCGCGCCTGATGCAGGCTGACCGCATCATCGTCGGCGGCCTGATCGAAGGCGTCTGGCCACCGGCTCCGCGCATCGACCCCTGGCTCAGCCGGCCGATGCGGCACGAGCTCGGTCTCGATCTGCCGGAGCGCCGCATCGGCCTCTCCGCCCACGATTTTGCTCAGCTGCTCGGCGGCGACGAGGTGATCCTCACCCATTCCGCCAAGGCCGGCGGCGCACCTGCGGTGGCTTCGCGCTTCCTTCATCGGCTGGAGGCGGTTGCGGGCGATGATCATTGGAAGGCGGCCGTTCGCGCCGGCGAGAAATATGTGCAGTTCGCGGGCGCGCTCGACCAGCCCGCTGAAGTCACGCCGATCAAGCAGCCCGAGCCGCGGCCGCCGCGGGCGACGCGGCCGCTCAGGATGTCGGTGACCGCGATCGAAGACTGGCTGCGCGATCCCTACACGATCTACGCAAAACACATTTTGCGGCTCGATGCGCTCGATCCCGTCGACATGCCGCTGTCGGCCGCCGACCGCGGCTCGGCGATTCATGATGCGATCGGCGAGTTCACCGAGAGTTATGCGACGCGTCTGCCTGAAGACCCCGCGCGCGTGCTGCGCACGATTGGTGAGAAATATTTCGCGCCCCTGATGGAGCGACCCGAGGCGCGGGCGCTGTGGTGGCCGCGCTTCCAGCGCATCGCCCGCTGGTTCGGCGAATGGGAGACGGCGCGGCGCGACGCGATCGAGGCCATCGTCGCGGAGACGCGCGGCGAGATCTCGATCAGGCTCGACAATGAGCGCAGCTTCCGTCTCTCCGCCCGCGCCGACCGCATCGAGCGTCGCCAGGGCGGCGGCTACGCCATCCTCGACTACAAGACCGGGCAGCCGCCTAGCGACAAGCAGGTGCGCTTGGGCCTGTCACCGCAGCTCACATTGGAGGCCGCGATCCTGCGCGAGGGCGGCTTTTCCGACATCGACGCGGGCGCTTCGGTGAGCCAGCTCGTTTATGTCCGGCTCAGCGGCAACAATCCGGCGGGCGAGGAGCGCATCATCCAGCTCAAAGTGAACAAGAGTGACGAGCCAATCCCGCCGGACACCGCAGCCGCCGAAGCGCGGGCCAAGCTTGAAGCCCTGATCCGCGCCTTCGAGGACGAGAACCAGCCCTACACCTCGCTGAACCTGCCGATGTGGACGAACCGCTACGGCGCCTATGACGACCTCGCCCGGATCAAGGAATGGTCCGCGGCGGGCGGTTTGGGGATCGAGGAATGGTGAAGCTGCCGCGCCCCATCCCGGATGAAGTACGCGCGCGGCAGGCACGCGCGTCCGATCCGACCGCGTCGGCGTTCGTGTCGGCCAATGCCGGCTCGGGCAAGACCCATGTGCTGGTGCAGCGGGTGATCCGCCTGCTGCTGTCGGGCGTGCCCCCGGAGAAGATCCTCTGCATCACCTTTACCAAAGCCGCCGCCGCCAACATGGCCGAGCGCGTGTTCATCACGCTCGGTCACTGGGTGACGCTGGATGATACCGGGCTCGACGCAGCGATCCGCGCTGTCGGCATCCCGCATCCCAGCGCGAAAATTCGGCGCGACGCGCGAAAACTGTTCGCCTGCGCGCTGGAGACGCCGGGCGGGCTGAAGGTGCAGACCATTCACGCGCTGTGCACGCGCCTGCTCCAGCAGTTTCCGTTCGAGGCCAACGTTCCCGCGCGCTTTGCCGTGATCGACGAGCGCGACCAGACCGACATGATGGAACGCGCCAATCTCAAGGTGCTGCTGGAGGCCGCGCGCGATCCCGAGAGCGTCACCGGCCGCGCATTGCTGACCGCAATGGCCAGCGCCGCCGACGTCACCTTCAAGGAGGTCGTGCGCGAGGCGTGCCTGAGCCGCGATCACTTCATGGCCTGGACGGATGAGGCCGGCAACGCCGAAGCCGCGGCGGTGCAGATGGCGTCGGCGCTGGGCGTTGATGCGAGCGACCGCATCGAGGACGTCGAGACCGAGATTCTCGATGGACCCTATCTGCCGCGATCGCGCTGGGACGACATCGCCTTTGCGCTGGAGGACGGCAGCAAGTCCGACAACGATCAGGCCAGCCGGCTCCGCGAGGCCAAGGCGTTCTCCGGCAGCGCGCAGGTCGATGCCTATCTCTGCGTCTTCCTCACCGACGAAAAGCTGCCGCGCAAGGCCGTGCTGACGAAAAAATTTGGCGACCACAATCCGTCCGTCGCCCGCCTGTTCGAGAACGAGGCGCAGCGCATCAGCGGCTTGGTCGAGAAGCGCCGCGCGGTGACCATGCGCGACCGCACCGCGGCCCTGTTGCACATCGCGACCGCGGCTGCCGCCAACTACCGCCGCGAGAAGCAGGAGCGCGGGCTGCTCGACTACGACGATCTCATCGACAAGACGCTGGCGATGCTGAATCGCGTCTCGTCGGGCTGGGTGCATTACAAGCTCGACCGCGGCGTCGATCACGTCCTGATCGACGAAGCCCAGGACACCAGCCCGCGGCAATGGGACATCGTCGCGCACATCATCTCCGAATTCACCGCCGGGGAAGGCGCGCGCGAGGGGCTGAACCGCACGGTGTTCGCGGTCGGCGACGAGAAGCAGTCGATCTTCTCGTTCCAGGGCGCAGCCCCGCACGAATTCGATGCGCGCCGGCGTGAGCTGCACCGCAAGTTCACCGCCGCCGGGCTGAAGTTCGACCCCGTGGCCTTCACCTATTCGTTCCGCTCGGGCGCCGCGATCCTGCACTCGGTCGACCACGTCTTCCGCGAGCAGGAGATCTACAAGAGCATCCATTCGGTCGAGATCGGCCATCCCCTGCACAACGCGCTCGCCGATGCCGGTCCGAGCGTGATCGAGCTGTGGGATCTGGCTGTCGCCGACGACCGCCAGGAGATCGAAGGCTGGCGCGCGCCGTTCGACGGCGTCGCTGTCACCAGCCCAGAAGTCAAGCTGGCGCGCCGCATCCAGGCCGAGATCAAGCGGCTGGTCGAGAGTGGCACGCTGACCGGGCACGAAGGCGAGCGCCGACCGCTGCGCTATGGCGACATGCTGATCCTGGTGCGCCGCCGCGGCAATGCCTTCGATGCCGTGATCCAGGCGCTGAAGCACGCTGGCGTTCCGGTGGCCGGCGCCGACAGGCTCAAGCTGACCGAGCACATCGCGATCATCGACCTGATGAACCTCGCTGATGCCCTACTGCTGCCGCAGGACGATCTCGCGCTGGCGGTGGCGATGAAGAGCCCGCTGTTCAGCCTCGATGACGACGACCTGTTCCAGCTTGCCCATGACCGCAAGGGATCGCTGCGCCGCGCGCTCGGCGAGCATGCGAAGGGAAGCGAGAAGTTTGCGGCCGTGCTGCGGCGTCTGGAAGCCTGCGAGATTCGCGCGCGCGAGGAAACGCCGTTTGCCTTCTACGCCTGGCTGTTAGGGGGCGACGGCGGACGTGCGCGCATCCTGCGCCGGCTCGGCTTTGAAGCCAACGACGCGCTCGACGAATTCCTGGAACTGGCGCTGAGCTGTGAGCGCAAGGCGCCGGCATCGTTGCAAGGCTTCATGGCCTGGCTGCGCTCGGCCGACACCGAGGTGAAGCGCGACATGGAAATCTCGCGCGACGAGGTGCGGGTGATGACCGTGCACGGCGCCAAGGGCCTGGAGGCTTCGGTCGTGTTCATGGTCGACACCACGTCGTCGCCCGCGGACTCGCAGCGGGTCCGGCTGATCCACGTGCCGCGCGGCGATGGCGGCGAGGTCGTGGTCTGGGCCGGCCGCAAGGCCGACGACCCCAAGCCTGTCGCCGACGCGCGCAAGGCCATGCTCGAGGAAACCGAGGACGAATATCGCCGCCTGCTTTATGTCGCGATGACACGTGCGGCCGACCGGCTAATCGTCGGCGGCTGCATGCCCGGCAACATGAAGACGGTCCGCAAGCTGAGCTGGTACGACCTGGTCGACACTGGTCTCGCCGGCTCGGGCCTGGACAAGCAGACGATCGAGACGCCGCTCGGCAAGGTGACCCGATTCGCCCGGCCGGAGGATGTCGCGGCGCTGGGTATCCCAGCGGCGACCGTGGACCAGACGGTCGCGCTGCCCGCCTGGCTGCGAACCCCGGCGCCGCGCGAGACCGTTGACGACGATCTGGTGCGTCCGTCCGGCCAGTCAGCTGAGGAAGGCCGCAGCGTGCGGACAGGCGAATCGGTGCAATCGCGCGCGCTGGCACTGCAGCGCGGCACGCTGGTGCACCGGCTGCTGCAATCCCTACCTGACATTGCCGCGGAGCGCCGGCGCGAGGCCGCGCTCGGCTTCATGGCGCGCAATGCCTCCGACTGGACCGAGGCCGACCGCACGGCTTTGGCGGACAAGGTGCTCGCCCTGATCACTGAACCGCGCTTTGCGCCGGTGTTTGCCGCCGGCAGCCGGGCGGAGGTCGCCATCGCCGGCCGGCTGGAGCGGCCGGGCCGTACTCCAGCATTGGTGTCGGGGCAGATCGACCGGCTGGTCGTTCGTCCGGAGGAGGTTTTGATCGTCGATTTCAAGACCAACCAGGCGGCGCCCAGGAACGCGGCCGCAGCGCCCGCCGCCTATGTCCGGCAGCTTGCGCTGTACCGGGCGGTGCTGGCACAGCTTTATCCCCAAAAGCCCATCCGCGCCGTCCTGCTCTGGACGGAGGCCCTTGAATATATGGAGATTTCAGCCCCCGCGCTGGACGCGGCGCTGGCATCCCTTCATCTCGGTGTGAGCGTCCTTGACCCGGCAAGGAGCCGTTCATAGGTTGACCCCATGATCCCGGGCGCGATTCCCATGCGCGCCGATTCTTTCAACCGAGTGAGGTACTCCAATGGCCGTTAGCAAGGTTTCCGACGCCGATTTCGAAGCCGAAGTGCTCAAGGCGAACGGCCCCGTGGTCGTCGATTTCTGGGCCGAGTGGTGCGGCCCCTGCCGCATGATCGCGCCCGCTCTCGACGAGATCGCCGGCGCGATGGGCGACAAGGTCAAGATCGTCAAGCTGAACGTCGACGAGAGCCCGAAGACGGCGTCGAAGTACGGCGTGATGTCGATCCCGACCCTGATGATCTTCAAGGGTGGCGAGATGGCCTCCCGCCAGGTCGGCGCAGCGCCGAAGGCGAAGCTACAGCAGTGGATCACCTCCGCGGTCTGATCCGACTCGCACAAGTTTATTTTCGACAACGGCCGGCGAAATGCCGGCCGTTTGCGTTGACGGGACGTGTTCAGCGTATGACGAGAACCGGCCCTTGCCTGCCCCTCCCGCAAAGCGCGCGCGAAGATCGACCTCTCTCGTTGCCATGGAGGCGCGGTCGGTCGACGAAATTCCACGCGGCAAGGAATGGCAATACGAACCCAAGTGGGATGGCTTTCGCTGCCTGCTGTCGCGCGACGGCGGCCATGTCGATCTGCGCTCCAAATCCGGCGAGGATCTCGCCCGCTATTTCCCGGAAGTGGTCGCTGCCGCGCTGAAGCTGAAGGCCGACCGCTTCACGCTCGACGGCGAGATCGTCGTACCGCACGGCAAGAGCTTCTCATTCGACGCGCTGCTGCAACGCATTCACCCGGCTGCAAGCCGCGTGACGAAGCTCTCGCAGGAGACACCGGCGCTCTATCTCACCTTCGATCTTCTCGCGACTGCCCGGGAGAAGCAGCTTGCCAGCAAACCGCTCAGCGAACGCCGACCAGTACTGGAGGCTTTTGCGAAGGCTAATCTGAAGGGGAGCCTCTTCCGCCTGTCACCGGCGACGACGAGCTACGCCACCGCGAAAAAATGGCTGGCGCAATCCGGCGGCGGCTCGGACGGCGTCATCGCCAAGCGCGTCGACCTGCCCTATCAGGCCGGCAATCGCGACGGCATGCAGAAGATCAAGAAATTCCGCAGCGCCGATTGCGTCGTCGGCGGCTTCCGCTACGCCACCAACAAGATCGCCGGGCGAAAGGTGGTCGGCTCGCTGCTGCTCGGGCTCTACGACGATGGTGGCTTGCTGCACCATGTCGGCTTTACATCCGCGATCAGGGCAGACCAGAAGCCCGCGCTGACCGACCGGGTGGAGGCGCTGATCGCAGAGCCCGGCTTCACCGGCAACGCGCCGGGCGGGCCGAGCCGCTGGTCCACCGAGCGCTCGGCAATATGGTGTCCGCTCAAACCGAAGCTGGTGATCGAGGTCTGCTACGACCATTTCAGCGGCGAACGCTTCCGCCACGGCACCTCGATTCTGCGCTGGCGCCCCGACAAGGCACCGCGGCAATGCAGCTTCGAGCAGTTGAAGCAGAGGGCCGCGGATCCGATGAAGCTGTTGAAGTGAGCCGCGCTCGTGCCGTCTTAATTGATCCATCCCGTCGCCAGCGCGTTCGCCAGCTCCGGCTGACCGTTGCGCCGCGCCAGCTCCGCCATCGCCTCGTGATCATAAGCGACATTGCGGAACGTCACCTGCCAGGCGCCATTCGCAAGCTCGAGAATGGCATAACGCGCGTGCGGCGAGCCGGCTTCGACGACATGCGGATACGGATGCTTGTCGCGATACCCGGGACTACCGACGCTGCCGGGATTGACGATCAGCCGGCCATCGCGAAGTCGTACCGCGCGGGCGAGATGCGTGTGGGCGCAGAGGATCAGGGACTGGCTGACGCCCTGTGCGAATTGCTCGATCCGGTCGAGCGGCGACAGCGCCACCGTGCCGTCGGGATGCACGGTGTCGAGCCAATAGACTTCGTCGTTCTCGGGCGTCGCGTGGCAGAGGAACACCTGCTCGCGAAACACCCGCGTCATCGGCTGCGCGCGGAGCCAGTCCTGTTGCGCGGCGTTGAGCGCTGCGTGGGCGGGACGATCCCACGAGCCCATTTTCTCCGGCGGACGATCCAGCAGGTAGCGGTCATGGTTGCCGAGCACGTGCACGGCGTCGAGCTGCATCAGGATCTCGATGGTGCGGCGCGCATCGAGCGGCCCGCTCAGCATGTCGCCGAGATTGACGATGTCAGTGATGCCGTGGGCCCGGATGTCGGCGAGCACCGCCTCCAGCGCGAGATAGTTTCCGTGGACGTCGGCGATGGCGGCAAAGCGCATTGAAGCCTCATGCAGGAGGCGTGCCGTTGATCGCCAGCACGTGGCCGGCCAGATACAGCGAGCCTGATATCAGGATGCGCGGCGGCACCTCGTAGGCGAGCTTCGACAGGCCACGCAGTGCGGCTTCGACGCCCGAGACGGTCTCGACGCGCATGCCGAGGCTGCGCGCGGCGTCGGCGAGGCGATCGACCGGCATCGCGTTCTCGGTGTCGGGGATCGGCACCGCAATGATGTGACGGGTGAGACCGGCGAAATTGGCGAGGAAGCCCTGCGCGTCCTTGTTGGCCATCATGCCCGCGATGACGACCAGCGGTCGCGACACCCGCTCCTCGAGATCGCCGAGCGCGGCGGCCGCGACGCGGCCGCCTTCGGCATTGTGCCCGCCATCGAGCCAGATCTCCGAGCCCTGCGGACCGAGAGCGAGCAGCTCGCCGGAGGTGATACGCTGCATCCGCGCCGGCCATTCGGCACCGACGATGCCGGCCTCAAACGCCGCCTGATTGATCCCAAAGTTCGGAATCGCCCGCAGCGTCGCGATCGCGAGGCCGGCATTGTCGAACTGGTGGCGGCCGAACAACCGCGGCGCGGTGAGATCCATCAGGCCGCGATCGTCGGAATAGACCAGGCGGCCGTGCTCGACATTGACGTGCCAGCTCTCGTTCGCCGCAAACAGCGGCGCGCGCATGCGCCTGGCCTGCGCCTCGATCACCGCCATGGCTTCGCCCGCCTGCTCCGCGGAGATCACGGGCACGCCGCGCTTGATGATCGCTGCCTTCTCGCCGGCGATCGATGTCAGGGTGTCCCCGAGGAAATCCATGTGGTCCATGCTGACGGGCGTCATCACGCAGGCCGCCGGCGTATCGATCACGTTGGTCGAATCGAGCCGGCCGCCGAGGCCGACTTCGAGCAGCACCACGTCGGCCGGGTTCTGTGCGAACAGATGGAAGGCAGCCGCCGTTTTCAGCTCGAACAATGTCGCGGCTTCGCCGGCATTGACGCGCTCGACCTCTTCCAGGGCCGCGCGCAACTCGTCGTCACCGACCAGCACGCCGCCGCCAACGCGGCCGAGCCGGAAGCACTCGTTGATCCTGACGAGATAGGGCGAGGTATAGGCGTGGACGCGCAAGCCCGCGGCCTCCAGCGTCGCGCGCAGGTAGGCGAGTGTCGAGCCCTTGCCGTTGGTGCCGGCGATGTGGATCACCGGCGGCAGCTTGCGTTCGGGGTGGCCGAGCCGTTCGAGCAGGCGGTGCATCCGCTCGAGCCCGAGATCGATGCGCTTCTGATGCAGGACCGACAGCCGCCCGATCAATTCACCGAGCGGCGTCTTCGCGCTGTCAGAGGACGCGTTCACGCGTGCGGCGCAGCCGGCGCCGTCTCGGCGGCCGATACGATCTGTGCCGGGCTGAGTACCGGCTGCATCGGCTTCGACGCGGTCTCCAGCGCCGGCGCCTTGGTCAGCAGGCGGCAGAGCCGCGCCAGGGTCGGACGCAGCTCGTGGCGATGCACGACCATGTCGACCATGCCGTGCTCTTTCAGATATTCGGCGCGCTGAAACCCTTCAGGCAGCTTCTCGCGGATGGTCTGCTCGATCACGCGGGCGCCGGCAAAACCGATCAGCGCGCCGGGCTCGGCGATCTGCACGTCGCCGAGCATCGCATAGGATGCGGTGACGCCGCCCGTGGTCGGGTTGGTCAGCACGACGATATAGGGCTGCTTGGCCTCGCGCAGCATCTGCACCGCGACCGTCGTGCGCGGCATCTGCATCAGCGACAAGATGCCTTCCTGCATGCGTGCGCCGCCGGATGCGGCGAACACGATGAACGGCGACTTCTTCTCGACTGCGAGCTCGAGCCCGCGGACGATGGCTTCGCCCGCGGCCATGCCGAGCGAGCCGCCCATGAAATCGAAATCCTGCACGGCGACGACGACGGCGGAGCCTTCGAGCTTGCCGTAACCGACCTTGATCGCATCATTCAGATTGGTTCGGGCGCGCGCGTCCTTGATGCGGTCGACGTATTTCTTCTCGTCGCGGAACTTGAGCGGATCGGGCGTGACGTCGGGCAGCGCGACGTCGAACCAGGTCTCGTTGTCGAAGATCGACTTCAAGCGCGCCACCGCACCCATGCGCATGTGGTAGTTCGAGCCGGGGATGACGAACTGGTTGGCCTCGACGTCCTTGTAGAACACGAGCTGCCCGGAATCCGGGCACTTGATCCACAGATTCTCCGGCGTCTCCCGCCGCAGCATGTTGCGGATCTTCGGCCGGACCACGTTGGTAAGCCAGTTCATGGTTTGCTCCGATGTGCGATGCCGCCCGGCGGATCGCCTGAAGGGATATATGGCGACCGGGCCGTCGCCCGGCAAGCCACCGTGTCGTCCGCCTTAGAGCATGATCCGGAAAAGTGTGAAGCGGTTTTCCGACAAGATCATGCTCAAACTCAAGAGCTAAAGCGGAATTATGGCCTATTCCGCCGCCTGCTGCGCGCCCTTGACGCCCTGGGCCAGGGCGGCCGTCAGCTCGGCCACGGCGTTAACGGTTTGGCCGGTCGCCCGTCCCTCGGCGTCGAGGCTGTTCTTGAGCGCATCGACCAGCGCGGTGCCGACCACCGAACCATTGGCCTTCTCGGCAATGGCGCGCGCCGCCTCCGGCGTGCGGATGCCAAAACCAACGCATATCGGCAGCTTGGTATGCCGCTTGATGCGCGCGACGGCTTCACCGACGGCATTCGCGTCCGCCGCCGCTGCACCGGTGATGCCGGCAATCGAGACGTAATAGACAAAGCCGGATGTATTCGCGAGCACCGCCGGGAGGCGCTTGTCGTCGGTGGTCGGGGTCGCCAGGCGAATGAAGTTCAGGCCCGCCTTCAGCGCGGGAATGCAGAGCTCGTCGTCTTCCTCCGGCGGCAAATCGACGATGATGAGACCGTCGACGCCGGCCGTCTTGGCGTCAGCCAAAAACTTGTCGACGCCGTAAATGTAGATCGGATTGTAATAGCCCATCAGCACCAGCGGCGTGATGTTGTCGTCCTTGCGGAAGTCGCGCACCAGATTGAGCGTCTTCTTCAAGGTCATGCCTGCCTTGAGCGCACGCAGACCTGCAGCCTGGATCGAAGGACCATCGGCCATCGGATCGGTGAAGGGAATGCCGAGCTCGATGACGTCGGCGCCTGCCTTGGGCAGCGCCTTGACGATATTGAGTGACGTCGTGAGATCGGGATCGCCGGCCATCACATAGGTGACAAAGGCCGCGCGGCCCTCTTTCTTCAATTCGGCGAAACGGGTGTCGATACGCGTGGTCACTTCTTGCCCCTCAGGATATCGCCGACCTGCGGGACGTCCTTGTCGCCGCGGCCGGAGAGGTTGACGACCATCAGGTGATCTCTCGGCCGCTTCGGCGCGAGCTCCATCACCTTGGCGATGGCGTGCGCGGGCTCGAGCGCGGGGATGATGCCTTCGAGGCGCGACAGCAGCTGGAACGCGGCTAGCGCCTCGTCATCGGTCGCGGAGAGATAGTTCACACGGCCGATCTCGTGCAGCCAGGAATGCTCGGGGCCGATGCCGGGATAGTCGAGGCCCGCCGAGATCGAATGCGCGTCCTGGATCTGGCCGTCGGCATCCATCAAGAGATAAGTGCGGTTGCCATGAAGCACGCCGGGGCGGCCGCCCGCGATCGACGCCGCATGCAATTGCGTCAGGCCATGGCCCGCGGCTTCGACGCCGAAGATCTCGACGGAGGGATCATCGAGGAACGGGTGAAACAGGCCCATCGCGTTGGAGCCGCCGCCGATGCAGGCGACCAGCGAATCCGGCAGCCGGCCTTCGATCTCCTGCATCTGCGCCTTGGTCTCGTTGCCGATGATCGACTGGAAGTCGCGCACCAGCGTCGGATAGGGATGCGGGCCGGCCACCGTGCCGATGCAATAGAACGTGTTGTGCACGTTGGTGACCCAGTCGCGCAGGGCCTCGTTCATCGCGTCCTTCAGCGTGCGCGTGCCCGACTGCACCGGGACCACCGTCGCACCCAGCATCTCCATGCGGATCACGTTGGGCTGCTGCCGCTCGACGTCGACGGCGCCCATATAGACCACGCATTCGAGCCCGAAGCGCGCGCACAGCGTCGCGGTGGCGACGCCGTGCTGGCCCGCGCCGGTCTCGGCGATGATGCGCTTCTTGCCCATGCGCCGCGCCAGCATGATCTGGCCGAGCACGTTGTTCACCTTGTGCGAGCCGGTGTGGTTGAGCTCTTCGCGCTTCAGGTAAATCTTGGCGCCGCCGAGATGCTCGGTCAGGCGCTCGGCGAAATAGAGCGGCGAGGGCCGGCCGACATAATGCGTGAGGTAGCCGTTCATCTCGGCTTGGAAGGCCGGATCGGCCTTGGCCTCGGTGTAGGCCTTCTCCAGATCGAGGATCAGCGGCATCAGGGTTTCGGCGACGAAGCGGCCGCCGAAGATGCCGAAATGGCCGCGATCGTCGGGACCGCTGCGATAGGAATTGGGTTTGGCGACGTTCATCGAACACTCAACTCTTGGCTGGACTCTTGACGGGGCTCTTGGCTGGCGCGCGCGGCGCGAATGAAGGCCTTGATCATCTCGGGATCCTTGACCCCGGGAGCGCTCTCGACGCCAGAGGAGACGTCGACGCCGCCGGCGCGGGTGACGCGGAGAGCTTCCGCGAGGTTATCGGCATGAAGACCGCCCGAGACCATGTAGGGCAGCTTCAGGTCGAGGTTTTCGAGCAGGTGCCAGTCGAAGGGCTCCCCCAGGCCGCCGGGCCGGGTCGCATCCTTCGGCGCGCGGGCATCGAACAGGATGCGATCGGCGATCGCGGCATAGCCGGGCAACACGGCGAGATCGGCCGCGGTCGCGACCGGGACCGCCTTCATCACCGGGCGGCCGTACCGCTGCTTGATGTCGCGCAGCCGCGCCACGCTCTCCTTGCCGTGCAGCTGGAAAAGGTCCGGCGACAGCGCGTCCATGATGTTGTCGAGCGTCGCATCGTCGGCATCGACGGTGAGGGCGACCTTGAGCGCGCGCCCCCTCACCTGGCGGCCGAGGTCGCGGCCGAGCTCCAGGGACAGGTGCCGCGGCGAAGGCGGGAAGAACACAAACCCCACCATATCCGCACCCGCCTCGAGCGCCGTTTGAAGCGTCTCGCGCGTGGACAGGCCGCAGATCTTGACGAGCAGGGACATGGTCTCAAAGCAAATGGAGGCCGCAAGGTGCGGCCGGAAAACGGGGTTTTCGGTCGGGGCCGCTTCTACAACGTCGCGCGCTGCTTGTCTCGCCCGATGGGCCCGTAAAGCCCGACCCCGGAGGGAACGGGCAGGCGCTGCGACCCGGGCTTTGCCGCGGCCGCCTGGGCCCGCAAATCGGCCAGTTCGGCCCTGGCGACCCGTGTATCCGCCTCGTGCCGGCGCGCCGCGCGGCGCCAGTGCCGCTGGCCGAGCCAGACGGCGGAGCCGCCGGCGAAGACGCCGAGGGCGGCGACCAGGATCAGGAGCAGGAACAGCGGCAGCGTGACCGACAATGACGGGTCGTTCGCAATGAACGGATCGAACGAGACCGTGACGAAGTGCCGGTTGGCAACGGCGAAGGCCACCAGGATCAGGCCCAGTGGGATCACGATCAGCGCGGTCAGGAACTTTCGCATCGCGATCGCTCGTCTTGAATCAAGCTTGCGGCCGCATCATGCGGCTATCAGGTTAAACCCCGACGACGACAGCCTCAGTCGGGCGCGCCGGGATCCGGATGGTCGCGGTTCAGCCGCTCGCGCATTTCCTTGCCGGTCTTGAAGAACGGAACGCTCTTCTGATCGACGGGCACATGCGCGCCGGTGCGTGGATTGCGCCCGGCGCGTGCGGGGCGGTGCTTGACCGAGAAGGCACCGAAGCCGCGCAACTCGACGCGGTCACCGCGCGCGAGGGCCGCTACGATCTCTTCGAGAATCGCATTCACAATGTTCTCGACATCCCGCTGGTACAGATGCGGGTTGTGCTCGGCGATACGCTGAACAAGTTCGGATTTGATCATCGAGAGATAGGACCCGGAAGCGTGCGGATGACCATTTCCGTGAAAATACCTTGATCTGTCAAGACGCTAAATCAAGGTTGAGCGTCGTGAAAATGCGTGACAAATGCCGAAAAAGCGGGCTGGCCCGACGCCCGTCAGACGGGAAAACCCTCAGGCGCTCGCCCGCCCCCCTCAATTTGAGGCGGCCGGTTGCCACAGGGCCAGCATTCCATCCATTCCGAACCGATCGACCGCCTGCGCGACGCCGGTTTGCCCGATTTGATGCGCAATCGAGCCCAAACCGAGCGCTTCCAGCGTAACGGCGGCCGCCGTCTTGAGGAATGGCAGATCGCCGAAGCGCGGCTGGAGCTTGTAGTCGCGCACGGAGAGCCCCTTCTTGACGCCCTTCTGCTCGACCAGCCAGGTCACCGCCGTCTTCTCGTCGCCGATCTGATCGATCAGCTTGAGATCGATCGCCTGGCGCCCGGTGAAGACGCGGCCATCAGCCACTTTCTCGAGCTGCGTGTCATCCATGCCACGCCGTTCCTTCACCAATCCCCTGAACCAGGCATAGGAATCCCTCACCAGCGCATCGAGGGCGGCCCGTGCTTCCGGGCTGGTCGGCTCAAAACCGTTGGGCGCGGCCTTCAGCGGCGACGACTTCACCTCCTCGACCTTGACGCCGATGGTCTTCAGGAGCTCGCTGACGTTGGGATATTGGAACAGCACACCGATCGACCCGACCAGCGAGCTCTGCTGCGCGATGATGTGGTCGCTCGCAATCGCCGTGATGTAGCCCCCGGAGGCAGCCAGGCCCTCGACCACCACGACGAGCGGCTTTTTCGCCTTCAGCCGGACAAGCGAATCGTAAAGCTGCTCGGACCCGGCCGTGGTGCCACCCGGCGAGTTGATGTGAATGATGACGGCGGCGGCCTGCGAATTCTCCAGCCGCTCCAGCGCCTGCGTACGATCGGAATCGCTACGGATCAGGCCCTCGATCTGGACCCGCGCGATCGAGCCGGCGGATGCGAACGTGCCCCGCGTACCCGGTGTCACGACCAGCGCAAAGCCCGCAATCGCCGCAATCGCGATCAGCGCAGCCACCACGCGCCAGAACGTTAGCTTGCGGCGGATCCTGCGGCGATCGACGATGATGTCCGAATCGAGCGACATCTAGATATCTCCAAATGAAAGGCCGAACGCGTTGTGCCCTCACAGCGTGACCAACGCCCTATCTGGATACATCAATTGCGGCGCAATTTGAAGAAAACAAGGCTGTGAGCGCGGTGGGGCCCGGTACCCCGCCACACCCTCGCTGTCGTCCCTGCGAACGCAGGGACCCATAACCACAGGGAGAAGTTGTCGTGCTAAGCTCGCACTCCGGGTCTTCGCCAAACTCAATCCGGTGGTCTGCGCTGAGACTTGTCCGGGACGACAGCGGAGCTTGTGGAGACAGCAAACAAAAAAGCCCCGGCTCACGCCGGGGCTTTGATGCAGCGAAACGAACGTCTCGCTTACTTGCTGTCGCGGTTCTTGAGCGCGGTGCCGAGGATGTCGCCGAGCGTTGCTCCCGAATCGGAGGAGCCGTACTGCGCGATGGCTTCCTTTTCTTCGGCGACTTCGAGCGCCTTGATCGACACCTGGACCTTGCGGGCCTTCTTGTCGAACTGGATCACGCGGGCATCGACCTTCTCACCGACGGCAAAGCGTTCGGCGCGCTGGTCGTTGCGGTCACGGGCGAGCTCGGAGCGCTTGATGAAGGTCGAGAAGTCGGTACCGGTGATCTTCACCTCGATGCCGCTTTCCTTCACTTCGAGCACTTCGCAGGTCACGACCGCGCCCTTCTTGACATCACCCGGCTCGGCGAAGGGGTCGCCTTCGAGCTGCTTGATGCCGAGCGAGATGCGCTCCTTCTCGACGTCCACATCGAGCACCACGGCCTTCACCATGTCGCCCTTCTTGTAGTTGTCGATCACCTGCTCGCCCGGAAGCTTCCAGTCGAGGTCGGAGAGATGGACCATGCCGTCGACGTCGCCCTCGAGACCCAGGAACAGACCGAACTCGGTCTTGTTCTTGACCTCGCCCTCGACGGTCGAACCGGTCGGGTGACCTTCGACGAAGACCTCCCAGGGGTTGCGCATGGTCTGCTTGAGGCCGAGCGAGATGCGGCGCTTGACGGAATCGACTTCCAGCACCTGCACTTCGACTTCCTGCGAGGTCGAAACGATCTTGCCGGGGTGCATGTTCTTCTTGGTCCACGACATCTCGGAGACGTGGATCAGGCCTTCGATGCCCGGCTCGAGCTCGACAAACGCACCGTAGTCGGTGATGTTGGTGACGCGGCCGGTGAAGCGGGCACCCAGCGGGTACTTGGCTTCGATGCCCTGCCACGGATCATCCAGCAGCTGCTTCATGCCCAGCGAGATGCGGTGCGTCTCGTGGTTGATCTTGATGATCTTGACCTTCACGGTCTGGCCGATCGAGAGCACCTCGGTCGGGTGGTTGACGCGGCGCCACGCGATGTCGGTGACGTGCAGCAGGCCGTCGATGCCGCCGAGATCAACGAACGCACCGTAATCGGTGATGTTCTTGACCACGCCGTCGATGACCTGACCCTCTTCGAGGTTCTGCACCAGCTCCTGACGCTGCTCGGCGCGGGTCTCTTCGAGAACCGTGCGGCGAGACACGACGATGTTGCCGCGGCGGCGATCCATCTTGAGGATCTGGAACGGCTGCGAGTTGTTCATCAGCGGCGCAACGTCGCGGATCGGACGGATGTCGACCTGCGAGCGCGGCAGGAAGGCCACGGCACCGTCGAGATCGACGGTGAAGCCACCCTTGACCTGGTTGAAGATGACGCCGTTGACCTTCTCGTTGTTCTGGAACGCCTTCTCGAGCTTGCCCCAGCTCTCTTCGCGGCGGGCCTTGTCGCGCGACAGCACGGCTTCGCCGAGCGCGTTCTCGATGCGATCGAGGAACACTTCAACCTCGTCGCCGACCTTCAGTTCGCTGTCACGGCCGGGGCCGGAAAATTCGCGCAGGGCGACGCGGCCCTCGGTCTTCAGGCCGACGTCGATGACGGCCATGTCCTTTTCAATTGCAACAACCTTGCCCTTGACGACGGAGCTCTCCTGCAGGTTGCCACCTGCGAAGGACTCGTCGAGCATCGCGGCGAAATCGTCGCGCGACGGGCTATAGGTATCAGCAGAAGTCGAAGCCATTTGTTCTCCAGTTGCGGATGTCGTGCCGGCCGTTGGGTTCATGGGCGCATCGCACGCGCAGTGTCGGAAGGTCCGCAAGACCTTCGAGCGACCGCTCGCTGCTCCGGCCTGAGAGGCGGAACAGCGGGAGCGGGCCGGCTGAGGCCCGCGCGTTCGATACGTGGAAATCTTGTGTCCGGAGCCTGGATCGCGTCGGCCCCAAACAGGGGACCGAGGTATCGACCTCAAAGAGCGGGAGCGGGCACTTCCTCCAATGACGGCGGCGGCTTAACCCCGCGACCGGCCCGCTCGGACGGCCTCGATAATGTCGATGGCGGCCCGGACGCCGCCTTCTATATCCAGTTGGGAGTTATCTAGCAAGTAAGCATCGGCGGCCGGTTTCAGGGGGGCAATCGGCCGGTTCTTGTCGCGTTCGTCGCGCTGGATGATGTCGGCCAGCACGGCGGCCTCGTCGGCCTCCTCGCCCCTCGCCTTGGCCTCCATGGTCCGCCGGCGCGCGCGGACTTTTGGGTCGGCGACGACGAAAATCTTCACGTCGGCATGCGGGCAGATCACGGTTCCAATGTCCCGGCCGTCCAGCACCGCTCCAGGTGGATCGGCGGCGAATTGCCGCTGAAAATTGACCAGGACCTCGCGAACCCTCGGGATCGCCGAGACGATGGAGGCGCCCTCGCCAGCCTTCTGGGTCTTCAGGGCCGGATTGCCGAACTTCTCGGGATCGAGTTCCAGCGCCGCGGCGACCGCAGCCGCCTCGTCCCGGAGATCGTGACCGGACTGCATCAGGGCATAGGCCACCGCGCGATAGATCACGCCGGTATCGAGATGACGGTAGCCGTAATGGTGGGCGAGACGCTTGCCGAGCGTCCCCTTGCCCGAGGCCGCGGGTCCGTCGATGGCGATGATCATGAAAACTCGGCCCCTAGCGAACGCATCATCGGAATGAAGTCCGGGAAACTGGTAGCGATGAAGGCGGTGTCGTCGACAGTCACCGGCTGATCGGAGGCGCAGCCCATCACCAATGCGGACATCGCGATGCGATGGTCCATGTGGGTCGCGACAGTGCCGCCACCGGGAACGTGACCGCGGCCTTCGACGATCAGATCGTCGCCGGAGACCTCGACCTTCACGCCGTTGACGCGGAGCATGGCGGCCGTGGCCTCAAGGCGATCCGATTCCTTGACGCGCAGCTCCTGCAGGCCGCGCATGATCGTCGTGCCCTCGGCGAAGGCGGCTGCCACCGCCAGCACGAGATATTCATCGATCATCGAGGGCGCGCGCTCCGGCGGCACCACGACGCCGCGCAGCTTCGAGGCGCGCACGCGCAGCTTCGCCATTGGCTCGCCGGCGTCCCCGCGAACTTCGCTCTCCTCGATCGAGGCGCCCATTTCGCGCAGTGTGGTGAACAGGCCGGTGCGCAGCGGATTGGTCATGACATCCGACAGGGTGACATCGGAGCCCTCGACGATCAGCGCTGCGACCACCGGGAAGGCCGCCGAGGAGGGATCGGCCGGCACCACCACATTGGCGCCGTGCAGCTCGGGCTGGCCTTTGAGCGTGATATGGCGGCCGTGCACGCCCTCCTGTGCCGAGGTGATGTCGGCACCAAAATGCTTCAGCATCAATTCGGTGTGGTCGCGGCTGGCCTCGGTCTCGATAACCGTCGTGATGCCAGGGGCGGCGAGGCCCGCCAGCAGCACCGCCGATTTGATCTGGGCCGAGGCGACGGGGGTCTTGTAGGTGATCGGCAGTGGATCGCGCGCGCCCTGGAGGGTCAGGGGCAGACGGCCGCCTTCACTGCCGGAGATGACCTTGGCGCCCATCTTTTCCAGGGGATCGAGGATCCGGCGCATCGGGCGGCTGCGCAGCGAGGCGTCGCCGTCGAAAACCGCCGAGATCGGGCAGCCGGCGACGGCGCCCATCACCAGCCGGCAGCCGGTGCCTGAGTTCCCGAAATCCAGCGCTTCCTTGGGCTGGGCGAAGCCCGCGACGCCGACGCCCTGCACTTTCCAGGCAAAATCGCCGGTCCGCTCCACGGTGGCGCCCAGCGCCTGCATCGATTTGGCGGTGTTGAGGACGTCCTCGCCCTCCAGCAGGCCCGAAATCCTGGTCTCGCCGACCGCGAGCGCGCCGAGGATGAGGGCACGGTGGGAGATCGATTTGTCCCCGGGCACCCGTACTTTCCCGGTCAGGGGCCCGCTGGCGCGTGCCTGGAGCGGCCTCGTTTGGTCGGAATGGGTCACGATTGTGTCCTTGGATGCGCCCTCAAGGGGGCTGGGCGCAGGTACCACATGGTCAGCGCCCCGTCACGGGCATGTCGTTCTCCCGTAATGCGCTATTGACAGCGGGCCGCCAACTAGCCAAGTGAAACACCGCTTTTCAGACATTCCCAGGATTCCTGCCGTGGCCAAGTCCGAACTCGGAACCAAACGTATTTGCCCGACCACGGGCAAGAAGTTCTATGACCTCAACAAGAATCCGGTGATCTCGCCCTATACCGGCGAAGTCGTGCCGATCGCCCCGGTCGCGCCCGCGCGCATGCCCCGCGGCGCCGAAGCCCGGCACGCAGCGACGGCGGACGCCACGCCGGAGCCGGCAGAAGTCGAGGAGGTCTCGCTCGAGGAGGCCGACGCCGAGGAGAACACCGGCAAGGTCAAGGCCGCCGTGCCCGAATCCGAGGACGATATCGAGGTCGATGAGACCCTCGATGACGACGATGACGATGATTCGACCTTCATTGCCGACGAAGAAGAGGGCGATGAGGACGTGACCGACATCATTGGTGATGTCGGAGGTGATGAAGAGACTTGAGATCAGCCCTGATCTGTGAAAAAGGGTGCACCGCGCGAGTCACCAGGACTCGCCGGTGCGGGTGATCCACCAGGATCCCCGCAAGGACTAAGGGGCCATAGCTCAGCTGGGAGAGCGCTTGCATGGCATGCAAGAGGTCGGCGGTTCGATCCCGCCTGGCTCCACCAGCCTTCGCTCGCTTCGCGAGCTTCGGCTAGGCAAGCCTGGGGAAGTCTCTCGTAGCGAAGTGAGCGAAGGCTGCCCCGCCATAGCCCGAAGGGCGTCGGCGGGCTCAAGCTGATATCCACGCTGCATCGAAGCAACACGCTAAACGTGCCTTGAAGCTGCTATCCTACCCTTCGGGGAGGAAGCAGAATGAAATACGTCTATATCCTCGAAAGTCTCGATTCCGAGCACTTCTATGTCGGCATCACGGATGATTTGCGGGCACGCTTGGCGAAGCACAACGCAGGCGAAGTACCGCACACCTCCAAATTTGGGCCTTGGCGAATTAGGACCTATTTCGCCTTCGACGACGCTGCACGCGCTGTTGCGTTCGAGCGATATCTGAAATCTGGCTCAGGACGCGCTTTCGCAAAGAAGCATTTCTGATCGCCGAACCCCCTACTCCCCGATCACCGCATTCAGCCGGTCCCGTAGCGCGACGATCTCGTCCTTCATCGACACCAGTTCCGACACCGAGCAGTCCGACGCCGCCAGGATCGACTGCGGCACGCTGCGGGCTTTTTCCTTCAGCGCATGGCCCTGCGCCGTCAGCGCGATCAGGACCTGACGCTCGTCTTCGCTCGAGCGGGTGCGCTTGACGAGATGGGCGGCCTCGAGCCGCTTGAGCAGCGGCGTCAGCGTGCCCGAATCCAGGAACAGCCGCTCGCCGATGTCCTTGACCGGCACGTCGTCGCGCTCCCACAGCACCAGCATCACCAGATATTGCGGATAGGTCAGGCCGAGCCGATCCAGCAGCGGCTTGTAGACGCGGTTGAAGGCGTGCGCGGCCGAATAGACCGCAAAGCAGATCTGGTTGTCGAGGCGTTGCGGATCGAGGGTCGATAGCTTCCGGGGCATGGAGAAATCTCACGGGATTTCCTTCCATTCTGGGGCCGGCGGGCGACACATTCAATTGCGAACAATTAAATGTGAGCCATGCTAATTTCAATTGCGCACAATCAAATTGTTTGCGATACAGAGCGCACCCCAACGGAAGACCCGAGGAGACGACAATGTCCGTGAACGTCCTTTACAAGACCAGCGCCAAGGCCACCGGCGGTCGTGATGGCCATGCTGCTACCCTCGACGGCGCGCTCGACGTCAAGCTCACCACGCCGAAGGAGCTCGGCGGCGGCGGCGGCGCCGGCAACAATCCCGAGCAGCTGTTTGCGGCCGGCTATGCCGCCTGCTTCATCGGCGCGATGAAGTTCGTGTCGTCGCAGGGCGGGCCGAAGGTTCCGGCCGATGCCTCCGTCACCTCGACCGTCGGCATCGGCCCGCGCTCCGAGGGCGGCTTCGGTCTCGACATCGATCTCGCCGTCTCGCTGCCGGGCCTCGCCCGCGCGGAAGCCGAGGCGCTGGTCGAGAAGGCGCACCAGGTGTGCCCGTATTCCAATGCCACGCGCGGCAATGTCGACGTTCGCCTGACGGTCGTCTGATCGCGACGGCGGATTGGCTGGCCCGGGATCCCCCTCGGGCCGGCCGCTTCCGTTGATCTGCCAATCCTGATTTGCCACGCCGCGGCATGCGGCCGGCACTGCATACGCCCCTACGCAACAGGCCATTGCTGGCTTGTGCGAACCTCGCTAGGCCTGTGACCAAATATCGACACAGGGGAAGCGAAGGCATGAGTTCTGAAGCCGCCAGTTCTGAAGCCGCATTGGGCGCAATGAGCGGATTGCGCGTCATCGATCTCACGCGTGTGCTCGGCGGTCCCTACTGCACCCAGATCCTCGCCGATCACGGCGCCGACGTGATCAAGGTCGAGCCGCCCGCGGGCGACGAGGTGCGTGAATGGGGCCCTCCCTTCCACGAGGAGGACGCGGCCTATTTCGTCGGCATCAACCGCAACAAGCGCTCGATCGGCCTCGACCTCGCCTCCGAGGGCGGATGTGCCGTGCTGCTCAAGATGCTTGAGACGGCCGACGTCCTGATTGAGAATTTCAAGCCGGGCACCCTGGAGAAATGGGGCATCGGCAACGACGTGCTCAGCAAGAAATTTCCGCGCCTCGTGCATTGCCGGATCTGCGGCTTCGGCGCCGACGGCCCGCGCGGCGGCAATCCCGGCTATGACGCCATCATCCAGGCCATGACCGGCATGATCGCCGCGACCGGCTCGCCCGAGAGCGGACCGATGCGGATCGGCGTGCCCTTGGTCGACATCACCACCGGACTTTATGCCGCGATCGGCATCCTGATGGCACTGTCGGAGCGGCAGCGTTCCGGCAAGGGCCAATTCCTGGAGACGACGCTGTACGAGACCGGCCTTGCCATCATGCATCCGCACACCGCGAATTATTTCATGCATGGCAAGCCGCCGAGCCTCACCGGCAACGAGCATCCCAACCTCGTGCCTTACGCGATCTTCCCGACCAAGACCGACAACATCTTCATCGGCGTCGGCAATGACGGCACCTTCCGCAAGCTCGCCAAGGAGATCGGCAAGCCCGAGCTCGGCACCGATTCGCGCTTTGCCCGCAACAAGGACCGCATCGCCAACCGTGAGGCGCTGCGCGCAGAGCTTGCCGCCGTGTTCAGCCAGCACGAGGCCGAGCCGCTGTGCAATCGCCTGCTCGCCGCGGGCCTGCCCGCAGGGCCCGTGCAGAAGATCGACCAGGCGCTGACGAATGCGCACACGATCGCGCGCGGCGATATTATCGAGAAGGACTGGTACAAGGGCGTGGCCTCGCCGATCCGGCTCGACCGCAGCAAGCCGAGCCTGCGCCGGCTGCCGCCGAAATTCAGCCAGCACTCCCAGGAAGTGCTGGGCGAGTTCGGCTACTCCAAGGCCGAGATCGACGCGATGGTCGAGAAGGGCACCGTCTGCGGTCCCGAGCGCAAGCGCTAGGTGGCTCTCCCGCTTGCGGTGGGTGCCTCCGCAACGGGACAATCCCCTAGAGGATAGAACCCTCACCCGCGCCTTCGGCGCGACCTCTCCCGCAAGCGGGAGAGGTTTTCGAGCCCGCAGCCTGATCGCCTGCCTCACATCAATGCCGCACTGCGGCGCGACCACGCAGGTGCACCGCGAACCCATGCGGCCGCCCATGCCGTCTTCGCCTATTTGCCGGCTTCCCTTTTCCAGCGCTTGCCGCTTTCGTTTCGGCCGCTTACACAGTCATGTGAACGTCATATGGCGCTGCTAGCGCAAGCGCTTCTTTTGACGGCCAAGGGAGGTTTACTTGATGGCTCTTCGACACTTTGGGGCGGCTGCCGCATTTGCACTCACGGTTGGCATGACGGCCTCGCCGGCGCTGGCCGTGACGGAAATCCAGTGGTGGCACGCGATGACCGGCGCCAACAACGACGTCATCGTCAAGCTCGCCAACGACTTCAACGCGTCGCAGAGCGACTTCAAGGTCGTTCCGACCTACAAGGGCAATTACGCCGACACCATGAACGCGGGCATCGCGGCGTTCCGTGCCGGCAACGCGCCGCACATCATGCAGGTGTTCGAGGTCGGCACCGCCACCATGATGGCTGCGACCGGCGCGGTGAAGCCCGTCTACAAGCTGATGGCCGAGGCCGGCGAGAAGTTCGATCCCAAGATCTACCTGCCCGCCATCACCGGCTACTATTCGACCTCGAAGGGCGAGATGCTGTCGTTCCCCTTCAATTCGTCGTCGACCGTGATGTGGGTCAATCTCGACGAACTGAAGAAGGCCAATGTCGCGATCCCGAAGACCTGGCCCGAAACGTTCGAAGCCGCCAAGAAGCTGAAGGCTGCCGGTCATGACACCTGCGGCTTCTCCGGCTCGTGGGTCACCTGGGTCAATCTCGAGCAGCTCTCCGCCTGGCACAACGTGCCGCTCGCCAGCAAGGCCAACGGCCTCGACGGCTTCGACACCAAGCTCGAGTTCAACGGGCCGCTCCAGGTCAAGCATCTCGAAAACCTGGTCGAGCTCCAGAAGACCAAGGTCTACGACTATGCCGGCCGCACCAACACCGGCGAAGGCCGCTTCACCTCGGGCGAATGCCCGATCTACCTGACCTCGTCGGCCTTCTTCGGCAACGTCAAGGCCCAGGCCAAGTTCAACTTCACCGCTGTGCCGATGCCGTATTATCCGGAGGCAAAGGGCGCGCCGCAGAACTCGATCATCGGCGGCGCTTCGCTCTGGGTCATGGGCGGCAAGCCGGCCGATGAATACAAGGGTGTCGCAAAATTCCTGACCTTCCTCTCGGACACCGATCGTCAGGTCTACATCCACAAGGCCTCGGGCTATCTGCCGATCACCAAGGCGGCCTATGAGAAGGCCAAGGCCGAGGGCTTCTACAAGGACCAGCCCTATCTCGAGACCCCGCTGCTCGAGCTGACCAACAAGGAGCCGACCGAGAACTCGCGCGGTCTGCGCCTCGGCAACATGGTCCAGCTGCGTGACGTCTGGTCGGAAGAGATCGAGCAGGCGCTGGCCGGCAAGAAGACCGCCAAGCAGGCGCTGGATGCCGCCGTCGAGCGCGGCAACACGATGCTGCGGCAGTTCGAAAAGACCGCCGTCAAGTGAGGCGATGAGCGGCAGGCCGGTCCCCCGGCCTGCCGCTTTCGGCGGACACCATGCAAAAGCAAGCCATTTTTCAATCCAAGCTATTGCCTTACGTGCTGGTTGCGCCGCAGCTCGCGATCGTCCTGCTATTCTTCTACTGGCCGGCCCTGCAGGCGGTGATCCAGTCCTTCCTGCTCCAGGACGCCTTCGGCCTGTCGACGAGCTTCGTCTGGTTCGAGAACTATCTCGATCTGTTCAGGGAGCCCGCCTATTTCGAGGCGATCCTCCGCACCTTCTTCTTCTCGTTCGCCATCGCGGTCTCGTCGTTGTCCTTTGCGCTGCTGCTCGCCGTCATGGCGGACAAGCCCCTGCGCGGCTCGATGCTCTACCGCACCCTCTTGATCTGGCCCTATGCGGTGGCGCCGCCGGTCGTCGGCGTGCTCTGGATCTTCATGCTGCATCCCTCGCTGGGCGTTATCGCGCGCTACCTGCGCGCGCTCGGGATCGACTGGAATCCGCTGCTCGACGGTGACCAGGCGGCAACGCTGATCATCCTCGCCGCCGCCTGGAAGCAGATCTCCTACAATTTCCTGTTCTTCCTCGCCGGCCTGCAGAGCATCCCAAGAAGCGTGCTCGAAGCCGCCGCGATCGACGGTGCGCGCCCGATGCGCCGGTTCTGGACCGTGACCTTCCCGCTGCTGTCGCCGACCATCTTCTTCCTGCTGGTCGTCAACATCGTCTACGCCTTCTTCGACACGTTCGGCATCATCGACACCATGACCCGCGGCGGTCCCGGCAAGTCGACCGAGACGCTGGTCTACAAGGTCTATTCCGACGGCCTGCTCGGCGGCAATCTCGGCAGCTCCGCGGCGCAATCGGTGATCCTGATGGTCATGGTCATCGTGCTGACGGGCATCCAGTTCCGCTTCGTCGAACGCAAGGTGACCTACTGATGGTCGAGGAAGAGGGCTTTCGGCGCTACGTCGCGCACATCATTCTCTGGATCGGGATCGCGATCGTCGCCTTCCCGGTCTACATCGCGTTCGTCGCCTCGACCCAGGACAACGCGCTGATCGCGAACGGGCAAATGTCGCTGCTGCCGGGCGGTCATTTCTTCGAGACCTATTATCAAACCATCTTCGTCGGCACGAGCGGCTCGACCCGCGAGCCTGTCGGCAACATGATGCTGAACTCGCTGGTGATGGCGCTGCTGATCGCGGTCGGCAAGATCGCGATCTCGATCATCTCGGCCTATGCGATCGTGTATTTCCGCTTTCCGTTCCGGATGGCGATCTTCTGGATCATCTTCATCACCCTGATGCTGCCGGTCGAGGTCCGCATCTATCCGACCTACAAGATCGTCGCCGATCTGCACATGCTCGACAGCTACGCGGGCCTCGCGCTGCCGCTGATCGCCTCGGCCACCGCGACGCTGCTGTTCCGACAGTTCTTCATGACGGTGCCGGACGAATTGCTCGAGGCCTCGCGCATCGACGGCGCGGGTCCCCTGCGCTTCTTCTGGGATACGCTGCTGCCGCTGTCGCGCACCAACATGGCGGCGCTGTTCGTGATCCTGTTCATCCTCGGCTGGAATCAATATCTCTGGCCGCTGCTCATCACCACCCGCGACGACATGCAGACCATCCAGGTCGGCATCCGCAAGATGATCACCACTACCGACGCGCTGACCGAATGGCCGATCGTGATGGCGACCGCCATGCTGGCCATGCTGCCGCCGGTGTTCGTCGTCGTCGCCATGCAGAAATTGTTCGTGCGCGGCCTGGTCGAGACGGAAAAGTGAAAATGGCGAATGGTGAATGGCGAGTAGCGAATGGGGTCGCTGCGTCAGCCTTGCGTGTCAACCAATCCCCATTCGCCATTCCCTACTCGCTACTCGCCGGTGCAATCCATGGCTAACGTCACCCTGCGCAACGTCCGCAAGACCTATCTCGGCGGCTTCGAGGCCATCAAGGGCGTCAACGTCGATGTCGGCGACGGACAGTTCTGCGTGCTGGTCGGCCCCTCCGGCTGCGGCAAGTCCACCTTGCTGCGCATGGTCGCGGGCCTCGAGACCGTCACCGGCGGCGAGATCGACATCGGCGGCCGCGTGGTCAACCAGGTCGAGCCCGCCGATCGCGACATCGCGATGGTGTTCCAGAACTACGCGCTCTATCCGCATATGAGCGTCTTCAACAACATGGCCTACGGCCTGCGCAACCGCGGCATGGCGGAGGCCGAGATCAAGTCCCGGGTCGAGGAAGCCGCGCGCGTGCTCGAGCTCACGCCGATGCTGGAGCGCAAGCCGCGCCAGCTCTCCGGCGGCCAGCGCCAGCGCGTCGCCATGGGCCGCGCCATCGTGCGCCAGCCGAAGGTGTTTCTATTCGACGAGCCGCTATCGAACCTCGATGCGAAACTGCGCATCGCGATGCGGGTCGAAATCCGCAAATTGCAGCGCCGGCTCAACACCACGTCGATCTACGTCACCCACGACCAGCTCGAAGCCATGACGCTCGCCGACGTTCTCGTCGTGATGAATGGCGGCCGGGTCGAGCAGGTCGGCAATCCCCTCGCGATCTACGAGAAGCCGGCGACCACCTTCGTCGCCTCCTTCATCGGGGCGCCGCCGATGAATTTGATGTCGACGCGCCCCGAGGAGATCAGATCACAGCTCGGCGGCAGCGCCTCTGACGCCGGCATTCTCGGCATCCGCCCGGAAGACTTCGTCATCACCGACCAGACACCGGCTGGCGGCGTCGCTTTGCCGCTGACCGTGGAAGCGATCGAGCGCGTCGGCGCCGAAACCTTCGTCTACGGCTCGCGCGAGCAGGAAGAGCAGCGTGTCGCCGCCACGCCGGGCGAGCTGCCGCCCGGCGAGATCATCGTCCGCATTCCCGGAACCGAGGCCCCCGCCATCGGCGCGAAAATCCGGGTGGCGGCGGTGCGGACGAAGCTGCATTTGTTCAGCGGCGACGGGCGGACGCGGCTGGAGGCCTGATCCGTTCCGAGGGGCCGGAAACCACAAAACGCAAAAACAACCCCATGCACAGTAGAAGGGGGTCTGTTTTTGTTGAGATAAATCGCCAGCTGAATTCGTCATGCCCGGGCTCGTCCCAGTCATGACGGCTGGAGATGGCCAATCCACAGCTCCCCGGCTACCTGCTTGAACCAGCACGGGAACATGCCCATATTGCTGATCAAGGGGCGCCTCTACGGGCCCTGATGCACCAAAGTCGCTTCTGCGAGGACTTTGTAAACTATGTCTCGTGTTCCAACGTTATCCAGTCCGTTCCTTCTGGGCTTCGACGAGATTGAGCGCGTGCTCGATCGCGTCGTCAAAGGCGCCGACGGCTACCCTCCCTACAATATCGAGAGGTGTGGCGGCGCGGACGGCCAGCCCGAGCGGTTGCGTATCACGCTGGCGGTCGCCGGATTTACGCGCGACCAACTCGATGTAACCATTGAGGAAAACCAGCTCGTGATCCGCGGGCGGCAGCAGGACGACAAGTCCCGGCAATACATCCATCGCGGCATCGCCGCGCGCCACTTCCAGCGCACCTTCGTGCTGGCGGAGGGGATGCTGGTGCTGGGTGCGGATCTGAAGAACGGGTTGTTGTCGATCGATCTGGCCCGGCCTGAACCGGAGAGGATCGTTAAGACAATCGCTATCAATGAGCACGAATAATGGAACGAGTAGCGGACTCGACCGCTTAGTGTTCCAGAGGAGTCGAGACCATGAGTGAAGGTCACGTTGCGTTCGAATATGAAGCCAAGAACGTCTCACCCGAGACCCTGGCAACCCTTGGCGAAGGCCATATCGCCTATGTGAAGCAGATCCGCTCCGAGGACGTGCCGGGCCTGTTTCCCGAAGCGCCGAAAATCGCGCCGGGCTTAAAACTCTTCGCGCTCCACGCTGCCGACGGCACGCCGATCATGCTGACCGACAGCCGCGAAGCCGCGATCGCGAACGCCTGGAGCAACGAGCTGCAAGCCGTCAGCGTGCACTGAGCGCACGTCGCACGAACAGAGTTTCAACGGGCACGCCTTCGCAGGAAGGCGTGCCCGTTTTCATTTTGACGCGATGACGCTTTTCGCAATGACGGTGCGTGAGGCCGCAGTAGGCTCAACGCTCGAATCCCGAACGCGCGCTTCAACGCGCCGCCGGGATCAACGCCCGCAGGATGTCCGGCTTCCAGGTTTGACGCGCGCTGTCGAAGGCCGCGAAATCGTGGTCGAACTGCCAGTAGGCCCAGGCCCAGCCGAGCCGATCCGCAGTTCGCGCCACGAACGACAGATATCGCGTCCGGGCGTCCGTCGGAGCGCGCTCGTACACGCCGAACTCGCCGAGATAGATCGGGCGCTTTTCCTTTTCGGACCAGATACGAATCTTTTCGAAGTCGGCGAGAGCCTTCCGTTCGTCCTCCGGACTGCCCCAATCGAGTGGCCCGAGCCGCGAGAACGTTGGGGACCACGGCGCACCCTGATGCGTGAAACGTATCGGCGCGTAATAGTGAAACGTCACGATGAGATTTCTGTCACCTGATGGCAGGGCCAGTTCCTCGACCGGCATGTCATCGACGTTGAGAACGGCAGCAATGACCGTCCGTCCGGGGTTGCTGGTGCGGATGATGCCGAGACACTCCTTCAGAAGGGCGTTCCAGCTGGTCGACGTCATCTGCCCGCCGGGCTCATTGAGGACCTCGAAGACAAGCTTCGGATATCTTCCGGCATAGCGCCCGGCGATTTGCGTCCAGAATGCCTTCAGCTTCTCGGCGCATCCGGACACGTCGCGCTGGCAAGTATCCGTATCGTGCTCGTCCAGAATGGGGATGAGCTTCCGGGCGAGCACGTCTTCGATCACCGCATCAAGCCGTCTCAAGACGATTTCATCCAGCAGATTCCCTTCGCCCATGAACTTGAAGCCGAAGAAATTGATCCGAACGTGCGAGAACCCGGCGTTTCTGATCGCAGTGAGGTTGTCCAGACGAAATGGCGCGTTCCGGCCTCCCTCCCAGATGCCGTCGTAGCCGAGGATGTTGATGCCGCGCCCCAATTCTCCGAGGGTGCGCGCGGTGCCCTGCTTGGCTGCGTCGGCCTGAGAGCAGATCGCGAGCATGGCGATCGCCAAGGTGAGACGGAAGGTCACCAACCAGCGGGCGCAGATGGCATTCATGCTGCTTTCTCCATCATGGCCGCAGGGATTGCTGCGGCACCGGCCTGCACACCGCGAAGAAGAACGCGACGAGAAGCACCGACGTGAACATCGTCGAGCGGAGGAACATCGTCTCCGTGAAATTCGATTGAAAGCTCAGGACGACAAATCCGATGATGAGAGCGCAATGGGAACGATCGATCGACCGGGTGGCGATCAAATACAGGACCTTTTCCGAAAACAGATAGACGCTCGCGACAAACAGCAAATATCCCAGAAATCCCGTTTCAATCGCCACCGCGATGTAACCGCTATGATAATTGTCGAGCACCCAGCCATGGTTCTGGTTGAAGTAGTCGTAAATCGCGGGGCGCGTCCAGAATCCGTTGATGCCAAAGCCCAGCAGGGGCGCGTCGTTGAAATGGCTGATGGCGTACTGCCAAATGAAAGTCCGCTCGGTCAAGTCGATGGTCGATTCGCCGCCGAGATGAAAGGAATCGTACCCCGTCAGATAGAAATACAGAAACAGCAGGGCGGCCAGAATGCACATGATGAATGGCAGCACCGCATAGACTCTCATGCAGCGGATCGACCACATCGAGGTGACGAGCAGCCCACACGCGGCAACGGCAACGGCGCCGGCACCACGGGATTCCGAGGCAATGACGCACGTCGACGCCAGGAGAAACGTCGCGAGAAAAGCGATCCATCCCTGCCCGGTCATCTTCTGATAGCAGGCAAAGAACATCAGATATGCGCTGATGAAGCCGAGCGTCTGCTTCGATTCGTAGATTCCCTGCCACTGGCCATTGTGCATCCAGCTCTGGTCGACGCCGATCTCGGGCACGAAGACGGCACACAAGGCCGAGGCGGCGACCAGAATGAAGAACCCGAGTGCCGTCGATCCGACGATCTCGTTCACGTCGATACGGGTAATGAGGCAGTACGCACCGAAGGTCGTCACCACAAGAGCCGCGCTCTTCATGATCGCCGCAGTGGCGAGGCCGGTCCAGAGCACGGAAATGGCAGCGAGGGAATAGAATGCCACCAGCGCGATGAGATCGGGATTCGGCTGCACGCGTACGCGTGGACGGACGAAGACACTGGCGTAGATCAGGATGATCCACATCACGAGCGCAACGGCCTGTTGCAGATTGCTCCACTCTGCGGGAAGCAACGCGGGTTGGAAGACCCCCATCGACGCGACCACGTTGACGGTGATCGAACCGCGGATCACGTTTCTGGCAAGCTTCTCCACACCGACGCTGCGCGCTTTCCAGATCGCGCTTTCGTATGTCTCGGAATCCGGAGCGATTCGTGGGCTGGCCCTGAGCTGACCTTCCTGAAGCACGGCCGATGTCCCCTACCGCGCGTCGCGACCGCCTTCGCGCGGTCGACATTCCCGGGATTTGCGCCGCGAGCGGGCCTCGATTGGCCCGGACGTCAGTTCGAGCAAAAGCGCAGCCTGAACCCAACGATATCGATGATTGGCGGTTTGTCGCCGGCTCCAACGCCGGCACCGAGGGGATCGCCTGGGCGTCTTGCCAGGCGGGTAGCTTCTGGACGATACGCCGGGCATCCGCCGGCCGAGGCCCGGTTCCCCGCGTCGTTCTCCCCCCGCCGCGCCAATGCGCAACGACGCATTTCCATTCCAAATCACGTCCGCTCGGTCCACAGCTTCGAACGACTGTTAGCGGATTTTGGCGCCGCTCAATGTGCCGTGCGTCTCAAGCGGGAAAATTTTCGGAGCGTCTACCTGCAGATCCCCAGGGCAGGGCGCGACGCCGGCAATGCCGGGCGATCCAGGAGGCCAGAGTAGATCCGGCCTTTGACGGCGAAGTTACGCCGCCGTTGCCGGCGGCAGTGCCAGCACAGAGTAAATCGCCTGGGCATCGCGCGAAGCGCGCAGTTTCTTGGCGATGTCCTGGTCGCGCAACAAGCGGGCGATGCGGGCGAGGGCCTTGAGGTGATCGGCGCCGGCGCCTTCGGGGGCGAGCAGCAGGAAGACGAGATCGACCGGCTGGCCGTCCATCGCCTCGAAATCGATCGGGCGGTCGAGGCGTGCGAACAGGCCAAAAATCTTTTCGAGCTTGGGCAGCTTGCCGTGCGGAATGGCGACGCCATAGCCGACCGCGGTGGTGCCGAGCTTCTCCCGCTGCAGCAGCACCTCGAACACCGAACGCTCGTTCTGCCCGGTCAGCTCGGCGGCCTTGGCCGCGAGCTCCTGCAGGGCCTGCTTCTTGCTGTTGACCTTCAATGCCGGGAGAATCGCCTCGGGTGCGACCAGATCGGTAATCGGCATGGAGGGTTTCCGAGGTGAATTAAACCGTCAGGTTCCGAATTGGCCGGCTTGGAGAGAAACCACGCCGGGCCGGCGTCAAGAAGGTCAAGCAGGAGGAGGACTTAGCCCAAATCCCGTTAAGTCCTGATGTGGGGCGCTTCTACTCCAACGCAATCCCGGTGCCAACTCCCGCGTGCGGCTTTGCCCCGGTCATTGTTAAGGCCTGCGGATGGTACGGGGCCGGGCTTTTGCCTATCCCCCGGCCGCGCTGTTCCCCTTGCCATCCGCGCCGGCATCCGTTTTGGCTCCGGGCGGGTCGATCCAGCCCACATTGCCGTCGGCCCGGCGGTAAATGATGTTCACCCGGCCGCTGGAGCCATGCTGGAAGACCAGGCAGGGAGCCCCGCTCAGGTCGAGTTCCATGACGGCCTCGCTGACCGACAGCGGCTTCAGCGAAGTGGTCGCCTCGGCGATGATGACGGGGCTGTAGCCGGTGACCTCGTCCTCGCCCTCCGGCGCCTCGAGCACGTAGCTGGTGGCATCGAGCGCAGCCATTGCTTCGGAGGCGACATGGGCCTTGCGGGCGGAGCGGTCCTTGAGCCGGTTCTTGTAGCGACGCAGCCGCTTCTCGATCATCAGGAGCGCCTGGTCGGCGCTGGCATAGGCATCCGGCGCGTTCGAATCGGCCTCCAGCGTGATTCCGGAATCGAGATGCAGGGCGCAATCGGTGCGGAAGCCGAAGCCGTCCTTGCTGAGCGTGATGTGGCCGGAATAATTGCCGTCGAAATATTTGCGCAGCACCTCGTCGGTGCGGTCGGAAACGCGGCCGCGCAGGGCCTCGCCGACGCTGATGCTCTTTCCCGAGATTCTGAGAGTCATGTGATGCCTCGCTTGGTTCACGTGCTCGCGGTGCGATGCCACGTCATCGCACCTTTGGAAGATTTCCTGCGCATGCTCTCCCCGCAAACGCCTTCGGCGTTTGTCGGGAAGGAAAACCGCTGGACACTTTTCCGGATCATGCGCCTGCTTGGATCCGTCTCGACGGGGGGGCGAGAGTAGCGCGATTTCGCGCCAGCGCAATCAGGCCGGTTCGGTGTTGCGGGAGCGATCGGACAAGGCGGTGGTGAGGACGTTACCAAGAGCGCTCTGCTTGTCGCGGCGACGTTGCACCGAGGAAGGAATGCGCATGGCTTCGCGGTACTTCGCGACCGTGCGGCGGGCAATATCAATGCCCGAGGCGCGCAAGCGTTCCACGATGGTGTCGTCCGACAGGATCGCGGCGGGCTCCTCCGAATCGATCAGCTGCTTGATGTGGTGGCGGACGGCTTCGGCGGAATGCGCCTCGCCGCCGTCGGCCGAGGCGATCGAGGCCGTGAAGAAATATTTCAGCTCGAACGTGCCGCGATTGGTCGCCATGTACTTGTTGGCGGTGACACGCGACACCGTGGATTCATGCATCTGGATGGCATCGGCCACGGCCTTCAGATTGAGCGGCCGCAAATGCGCCACGCCATGGGTGAAGAAGCCGTCCTGCTGGCGCACGATCTCGGTTGCAACTTTCAGGATGGTACGGGCGCGCTGGTCGAGCGCGCGCACCAGCCAGGTCGCGTTCTGCAGCGCGTCGGTGAAATAGGACTTGTCGCCGTCCTTGCCGATCTTCTTCGACAGCTCGGAATAGTAGGTCTGGTTGACCAGCACGCGCGGCAAGGTGTCGCTGTTGAGCTCGACATGCCAGCCGCCGTCGGGACCCGGGCGGACATAGACGTCGGGCACCATGGTCTGCAGACGCGCCGAGCCGAACTTCATGCCGGGCTTGGGATTGAGACGGCGGATCTCGCCGATCATGTCGGCGATGTCCTCGTCATCGACGCCGCAGATCTTGCGCAGGGCCACGATGTCGCGCTTGGCCAGGAGATCGAGATGCTCGACCAGGGCCTGCATCGCGGGGTCGTAGCGGTCGAGCTCGCGGAGCTGGATCGCCAGGCATTCGCTCAAATTGCGCGCACAGACGCCGGGCGGATCGAATTTTTGCAGCACGGCAAGGACGCCCTCGACGTCGGCTTGCGTCGCGCCAAGGCGCTCGGCGGCCTGGCCGAGATCGCCCGGCAGATAGCCGGCTTCGTCGACGAGGTCGATCAAATACTGGCCGATCATGCGCTGGGCAGGTGCGGTGAAGGCCACCGAGAGCTGCTCGGCGAGATGGTCCGAGAGCGTCAACTCGGCCGCGACAAAGGCCTCGAGATTGTAGTCCTCGTCGCCGGAGGCCCCGCCGCCCCATTCCGTATAGGTGGTCGGCGCGGCATCCTGGGCGTTGCGCGCCGCGGCCTCGGCCGGTTCCTCGGAGAAGACGTTGTCGAGGCCCGTATCCAGGGTCTGCTCGATCTCGGCGCGGGTGCCGAGATCCTTGCTCATCCATTCTTCCTGGCCCGGCTCGAACGCGTCGCCGCCGCCAAAGCCGTCATCGCCCTGGCCATCGCCTTGGCCGCCGGACTCCTCGCCATCGCTATACTGGCCGGCCTCGGCCGGGCCCTCGCCCGCGGGAGCCTCGTCATTGGCCCGTTCCAGCAGGGGGTTACGCTCGAGCTCCTCTTCCACGAAGGTCGTGAGATCGAGATTGGACAATTGCAGCAGCTTGATCGCCTGCATCAACTGCGGCGTCATGACCAGCGACTGCGATTGCCGGAACTCTAATCTCTGCGTGAGCGCCATGAAGCAAGAACCGTTCCCAAAAATTGGTCCGATTTTTGCTTATCCTAGTCCAGGCCCGATGTACACGTCTTGACGAACGCAAAAACGGGCTAGAGGCGGAATTCCTCGCCAAGGTAAAGGCGGCGCACGTCCGGATCGGCGACGATCTCATCCGGGCTCCCCTCGGTCAAGATTTCGCCGGCATAGACGATGTAGGCGCGGTCGGTGAGACCGAGCGTCTCGCGGACATTGTGGTCGGTGATGAGGACGCCGATGCCGCGATTGGTGAGATGGCGGACGAGGTCCTGGATGTCGCCGACCGCGATCGGGTCGATGCCGGCGAAGGGCTCGTCGAGCAGCATGTAATTCGGCCGCGTCGCCAGCGCGCGCGCGATCTCGACGCGGCGGCGCTCGCCGCCCGACAGAGCGATTGACGGCGATTTCCTGAGCCGCGTGATGTTGAACTCGTCGAGCAGCGAATCGAGCTGCTGCTCGCGCTTCTTGCGCGAGGGCTCCACCACTTCGAGCACGGCGCGGATGTTCTGCTCGACGGTGAGGCCGCGGAAGATCGAGGCTTCCTGCGGCAAATAGCCGATGCCGAGCCGCGCGCGCTGATACATCGGGAGCTTGGTGACGTCGTGGCCGTCCAGCTCGATGGCGCCGCGATCGGCCTTGATCAGGCCGGTGATCATGTAGAACACGGTGGTCTTGCCGGCGCCGTTCGGACCGAGCAGGCCGACGGCTTCGCCGCGGCGCACATAGATGCTGACACCGCGCACGACCTGGCGGCTGCCGAAGGCCTTTTCCACGCTATGCACAGCCAGAAAGCCGGGCCGCTTCAGGAGCTGCGGCCCGCCGCCGTTCGGCTTGGCGGCGGCCCTGACGGGGTGAACTGCCGGCTGACGCGGCGCCTCGGCTTGATAGTCGCCTTGATAGTCACCCTGGAACTGATCGGGCGCATGGATCGCCTGGTCGCGGGCCATCGGCGCGTCCCGGATCGGGCTCGTCACGAGCCCGCCGACGCCGTCACCAAGCGCGGTGATGTCCTGACGCGCAAATCCTGGCCGGCCGCGCTTGGCGGGGCGCCGACGGAACATGCTGAAGAGATCGACCATCCCCGCCTTCTAAGCCTTTCGCGACGATCCTGCGCGAATTCGCGCGATCTGCCGCACCGGCCGTTCGACTGGCCGATGCAGCATGAGTGAAGGGATGTCTCATGCCCAGTGAAACACGCCCGAAAAGCGGCGGACCCCGCTTCGAAAGCCCTGCGCGCTAGATACAGTCTCACCGGCCAAGCTTCAACCTCGGATCGGGAGCAACCGATCCAAGTCGTTGAATTCATTTCGATTTAGTTCCGCCGGGCAATTGCAAAGGCGGCGCCCCGCCGGGCTTACCCGAACCGCAATCATTGCCGCCGCCCTGCGGCAGCAGGGCCTGAACCCGGCCGTTGTCGGATTCCACCCGCGACACGCCCGTCGTCATGTCGACCATCAAACGGTCGCCGCGCAGCACGTTCTTGCACTGCGTCAGGACGACCTGGCCGCCACCGCCCAGCATGGTGATGAGATTGGTCCTGGTGTCGAACACGGCGGTCTCGCCGGTCACCACCTGGTCCTTCTGGGTGACCACGACATTGCCGCGCGCCTCCAGCCGTTTGATCGAGGAACTGCCGCCGGGGCCCGGCTGCGCCGACTGCATCGGCGCGCCCTTGGTCGCCTTGGCCGCAGGCTGCGGCGTGGCGGGCTTGTCGCCGCCCGACTCGTAGAACACCACCAGCGTCTTCGAGGTCATGGTGGTGTCGCCCTGGATGACCTTCACATTGCCGGCGAAGGTCGCCTCCTTCTTCTTGTCGCGCATCTCGAGCGAGGCCGCCTCGATCTGGATCGGCTGATCGCGGTTCTGCGAGAAGCCCTGCATCGCGTTCGGCACGCCTTGCATCGTGCTCTGCGCAAAAGCGGCGCCGGTTGCAGCAAGCACGACAGTGGCGGCGAGCGCAGCTGCACTGACGATGGCATTGCGCGTGTGGTTGCGCGGTAAAGTCCTGATCATGAAAATCACTTTGAATTGGCAGATTTATTCTTTGACTTGGCCGGCGGCGCCGCCGCCGCGGGCTCGGCTGGCGCAGGCTGAGCGGCGGCGGGGTCATCCAGCTTGTCCAGATGCATCACCACATTGCCCTCGAAGCGGATGACGTCGCCGCCTTCCGTAATGCGCAGCTTGTCCGCGGACAGCGTGCCGTTGGTCAGCTTGACGTCGACACGCTCGTCCGAGGAAACCGTGCCCTTGCCCATGTCGACGAAGGCCGAGTTCAGCCGCGCCTCGTAGCCGGTCGAGGTGCGCAGGAAGATGTCCTTGTGCAGATCGAGCTGCTGCTGCTTGTTGTCGAAGCGGCCGGTGCGGGCATCGAGGAACAGGGTCGATTGATCCTCCATCAGCACTTTCGCGCGCAGGTCGGAGAGATCGACATGATCGGGATCGGTGATGTCCTGCGTCGCGGTCTTGGCCCAGAGCTCGTAGGGCCGCTGGTCCGGCGTGTAGCCCGCCAGATGCGGCGATTCCATCGTGATCTTGGTGCCCGACACCACCAGGTTTCCAGAATCGAGCGGCAGCTTCGGCATCAGCATGCGGAACGGATTGAAGACCGAGACGCCGACGATGGCGGCCATCGACAACAGCACTGCAGCCGGCACCGCGAGGCGCAGAATCCGCACCAGACGGCTGTGGCGCGCCGCGCTGGCAAACTTCGCCGCAAGCGCGGCGTCGTAGGTGGGATTGTGGGCCGAATTCACCTGAGCTCCTGAGGTACCGCTCGCCAGGCCGGGTTGCAGGCCGCCCCATTGTACCCGTCAGCGCCGCAATATGCAGCCTTGTACATATCAGCCTTGGACATATCAGGCTCGGACAGGCCGCACGAAAGTGTCCGAAACGGGGCGCAGCCCGAAGTCTAACCGGCGGTCGAAGGCTCAGGAATGCGCGAAAATGTCCTCCTCCGCCCAGCCCTGAAGGTCGAGCAGGGCGCGGGTCGGCAGGAAGTCGAAACAGGCTTTGGCCAGCGCGGTGCGGCCCTCCCGCACCAGCATGGCATCCAACCGTTCGCGCAAGGCATGCAGGTGCAGCACGTCCGAGGCGGCATAAGCGAGCTGCGGCTCGGTCAGGCTGTCGGAACCCCAATCGCTGGATTGCTGCTGCTTGGAGAGATCGACATTGAGCACCTCGCGCACGAGGTCTTTCAAGCCGTGGCGATCGGTGTAGGTGCGGGTCAGGCGCGAGGCAATCTTGGTGCAATAAATCGGGCCAGTCATGACGCCGAAGGTCTGGTACAGCACCGCGACGTCGAACCGCGCGAAGTGGAAGATCTTGGTGATGGCGGGATTGGCCAGCAGCGCCTTCAGGTTCGGCGCGTCGGTGTGGCCCTTGGGTATCTGGACCACGTCGGCGCTGCCGTCGCCGGGCGAGAGCTGCACCACGCAGAGCCGGTCGCGGTGCGGATTCAGCCCCATGGTCTCGGTGTCGATCGCAACCGCTCCGGTGTAGCGGGACAGGTCGGGCAGGTCGCCGCGATGCAGGCGTACGGTCATGGCGTTTCAAAACCTCGGGTCTAATCGGTGCGTCGGCACAATAGCGAATTCGGATTGCCCGCGATGTAGCCATTGCCGGCGGGCCGCGCAAGCACGGGCTTCGCTCAGATCGCCGCCAGCATGATGCAGATCATCGCCGCAACCGCAATGCGGCTGGGGCCGTCGCGGAAGGCGTACAGAATCGGGTCATCGGGCATCTCGCGGCGATGCGCCATCATCAGGGCGCGGCCGAACCAGTAGAGCAGCAGCGGATTGAGCAGCCACAGCATCCAGGGACGGCTGTACAGCGGCGTCACCGCGGTCGAGGAGACGTAGAGCGAGAACACGGTCACCGCGTTCATCGCGCTCGCCGCCGCCATCGCGGCGATGATTTGCAGGTCGGTGACGCGATAGTCGCGGTTGGAGGGATCGGCAAGGCCGGCGCTCTCGCGCATGCTGAGCTCGCTGAAGCGCTTGATCAGTGCCAGCGAGGTGAACACGAACAGCGAGAAGATCAGCAGCCATTCCGACAGCACCACGCCGACGCCGACCGCGCCGGCGACGATGCGAAGCGTGTAGAGACCGGCGAGCGTGACGATGTCGACCAGCATCTTGCGCTTGAGCGCGAGCGAATAGGCGATGGTGGTGATGAGATAGGCGCCGAGCACGCCGAGGAACAAAGGCGAGATGCAGAGGCCGGCCACGACCGCGAACAGCCACAACGCAGGAATCGCTGATAGCGCGGACGAGATCGGCAGATCTCCGGCCGCCAGCGCGCGATGGCGCTTGGTCGGATGCTGCCGGTCCGCTGCGAGATCCAGGAGATCATTCATCAGATAGGCGCCAGACGCACAGGCCGAGAACGCCAGGAACGCCAGCAGCGCGGAGCCGAAGCTGGCAAAATTCAGCTGATGCGCGGTGATGACAGGCACGAACACCAGCGTGTTCTTGGCGTATTGATAGACGCGCAGCGCCTTGACCCAGATCTTCAGCCCGGGATTGCGACCGCCGCGGTTTTCGATGCGATCGATCGTGCCGCGATCGAAGGGAAGCTCGCCCGCAGCGTGATCGGCCGGCGTCACGACGCCATCGAAACCGAGATGCGCGGCGATGCCGGCCGCATGGCCGGGAAGCCGGCTAGCGAGCAGGTAGACCTTCGCACCGCGCGCCCGCGCCGCCAGCGCCTGGTTCAGCACATCGGGATCATAGGGCAGATGGGCGTAGTCGATCTCGGCCTGCGCCAGGACATCCGTCAGCGCCGCCATGCCGGGCCGTCCGCCCGCGCCGAAGCGGGCCAGCAGGCGAGCGGGGCTGGAGAACAGCGCTTCCATCAAGAGCTCGGAACGGAGCAGGGCGCCTTCGAGATCGATGACGAGCGTCCGCGCCGCCGCCGGCACTGCCGACGGCCCCGGCGCGCTGGAAACGTACTGCCAGGCAGGCTGCTCCATTCGAAAACGCTCTTGTTTGCCGCAAAATGACCGGCTCCAGGAAAGCGGATGGCCAGGGAGCAGGGAAATGGACGGCAGCGAGCCTAGGAGGCATTCGCTAAGGCTGGCTTAACCCGAGATTGGCGGCAATCCGGCGAGGCCTGGTGGTCTCTCAATCGCTCCAGCTGCGGAACTGCAGTCTGAGCAGGTCGTAACGGACCCGAAGATAGCCGTCGGGACCGTGCACCACGGCACCGGGCACGATCCGCTCGACCTCCTGGGCCATCACACCGACATAAAACGTGTCGTCCCAGAGATAGCGAAACCGGTAGAGGCAGATGCCGCTGTCGAGGCATCCGAGCCGCGAGATATCGCGCTTGAGCCGCCTGTCGGACGTGACAGGCGGTGGAGGCGTTGGCGGCAGGGTCGGAACCACCGCCGGCACGGGCTGCGGCGGAGGCGGTCCGTATTTGTCGTAGGACCGCTCGATCGACCTGGGGCTGTTCGTGTCCTGGCTGTCGCCGCGGCTCTGCGAGACCGGCGCGCCGGTATAGGACAGTTTGGGCTGCGAGAAGATGATGGCTCGCTGGCGCATCGACCTGGCGAGGCCGCCGTTGACGCATCCACCACCTGAAGTCCTGCCCTCCGGGCATCTTGCTTGCGCCTGCGCCTGATCGAAAATCGACGAGCCGGCGACGAATGCCGTGACAAGAGCAAAGCCGCTCAAACCAGTGATGATGCGCGTCAAAATTTCATGCTCCCGCCAAGCATCGCGATCCAGCCGCGAACGCGAAGGTTCGGCGTCAGTTCGGTCAGGTTTTCATTGATCCAGAAGTGCTCGGCACTCGCTTTCAAGGACAAGCCTTCGCGTGGCGAATACTGCGCAGAACCTCCCGCTCCGATGCGGGTCTTTGCCGGAATGAATTGCTGCGTGACCGGATTGTAGGAGTTTTGATCGCGCCGCATGTAGTTCAGCATCGGCGCGACGGTCCAGTTGCCGCTCACGACGGATTGCTCGAGGCGATACCGATACACGGCGCTGTTGGACCGAAACGACTCGGGAATGATCTTCAACAGCTCCGGATCCAAAACCCTGTTCTTCTCGGCGTTGGTCCACGACGCCGTGAATGTCGTGCTCGACGATGTCGTCCATGCATATCCGACCGTACCTGACAGTGTGTAGCGGTCGCCAAGCGCATAAGATGAGATATGATCCAGACGGGTTGCAGTTTCGTGGGCGTAGGACGCTGAAGCCAGCAGCGTCAGGCTCGCCAGCTGGTAGCCGAGCGACGCCGTCTGCGTCGCGACCCGTCCCGGCCCCACCAATGTGGTTGCCTGCGGCTCCGTGCTTGCGGGATCGAGCAGCGCTTCCATGCGATATGCGCCGCGCCAGGTATAGCCGGAACTGAACGTCAGGATGAGCTGTTCGCCGATGGGCAGGTTGACGCCGACCGTCGGCCCTATGTTCAGCCCTTCCCCGAATGTTGCGAGGTCGACGATGTCCTGATCCATCCGCGCATTCGCCGCGCTGCCATAGAGAGCCGTCGTCCCCGTTGGAAGATTGACGTTCATGGAGACGAACGGCTGGATTCCGGGAATGCCGAGAAAGGTTGCTGTCCCCGAGACGACCGTATCGGTCGTGGTCGTGACGCTGCCGGTCAACCCGGGCGTGGATTGCCGTGACCAGACATAGCCGCCCCTGCCGAGCAGATCGACTTTGACGTTTTCGAGCGGCTGCCCGCTCGCCTGGATCGTCAGGGGTGCATAGACCTGCGTCCCGGCGCCGGCCGCCACCGAGCCGCTGGCAGGGAAACCCCGCGTGCCGCTCCAGGTGGCATATCGCAATTCCTGATCGGCGCTCAGCGACCAGTTCGGCTCGGCGGCATTCGCGAGCGAGGAGACCGTACAGCAGGCCATGACCACACACGCGCGCTTCCATCCGTCTCGAACCGAATCGTAGAGGCGCGCGCGCATGATGGGCTGAGAGGACATGCAGTTGGAGAAGCCTGACGGCAACGAGATCGCCGGATGCACGGCGACCTCGCGCTCGGACCCGCGATCAAGCCGCGGTTACGGCTGCTTCTTCCCGGACGTGGGGGCTGGCGGCTTGGGGGGCGCCGGAGTGGGCTTCGGCGGCGGCGGGATATTCTTCCGTACGGCCGCGTCGGCCAGCGACGGAGATCTCGTGTAAGCCATGACCGGGGCGGCACTGACCGCTGCGAACAACGCCGCGGCGATCATCATTCGATACATCATGAACTTGTTCCTCTTCATAGTCCGTCCGGGAGCAGTGAAAAATTCCAGCCGATGACGGTCGCGGCTGAGAATTTGTTGGCAGACATCGGGGCGCGCCGCGGGGATTTGTAGGCCGACCGCCGTCAATGCCGGCGTCAGTCCGGCGTGACATCAGCGTGACTCCTGCTTTGCGCGGCCTTCAAAGTGCGTCAAAGCGTGTTAGGTGTGTTTCCGAGGCCACGATCGCCGTGCCCGATTTGCCATGGGAATGAGAGACTGCGTGCCGCTTCCGAGATTTGGTCTTTCGCTGTTCGGACGTTTTGAACTGACGACAAGTGACGGCGTGGTTTCGTTGCCGGGCCGGAAACTTGCTGGATTGCTCGCCTATCTGGCTTGCGCTGCGCCGCGCCGCCAACCGCGCGAAAAGCTCGCGAACCTGCTGTGGGGCTCGCATTTCGAGACCCAGGCGCGGCAGAATCTGCGCCAGAGCCTGGTGCGGTTACGGCGGATTCTCGGGCAGGACTCCATTTGCAGCGACGACAATGACGTCTGGCTCGCGCCCGGGGTGATCGATTGCGATGCGGTCCGCTTCGAGACCCTGATCGTCGAGGGCAGCCGCGCGTCGCTGGCCGCGGCCGCCGATCTCTACCGCAATCCGCTGCTGACGGATCTGAATATAGAAGAAGACGCATGGTCGGAATGGCGCGACCGGGAACGGGAGCGGCTGGACGGCCTGGCCGTCGATTCCATGGTCCGGCACGGCCAGCACGCGCTGCAGTCCGGACATGCGGAATCCGCGCTCAGGACGGCCAACCGGGCCATTGCCGTGAATGCCTTGCGCGAGGATGCGCATCGGCTGGTCATCCAGGCGCTCACCGCCAATGGACGCAAGGCCGAGGCGCTCAAGCGCTATCAGGATCTCGTCGCGCTGCTCAAGCGCGAGCTGAACACGGAGCCCGATGCGGTCACCCAGTCGCTCGTCGCGGACCTCCGCAACGCCAGACCGTCCGGTGCGTCGCGTACGAACGAGCCCCTGGATGGCGTTCGGGTGCGGGAGACCGAAGCCGCAGCCGTCGCGGAACGCGATGACGATGCTCCGCCCTCGGAATCGCTTCGCCCGGGCGGCCGCCAGCAGCGCCAGTTGACGATCATGGCCTGTCAACTGATCGGCGCGATGCCTCTGTCCGCGGAGCGCGACCCGGAGGATGTCCACGACCAGATCGTCGCCTTTCATCAGGTCGCGGCTCGGATCGCAGCGCAATTCCATGGCTTCGTCGCCCAGCACCAGGGCAACGGTGTCCTGATCTATTTCGGTTATCCCATGGCGCGCGAGCACGATGCTGAACATGCCGTACGCGCCGGCCTCGCAATCGTCGACGCGGTTCGCATTATGGACGCACCGGCCGGCGCGGCACCGCGGGCGAGCGTCGGGATCGCAACCGGCCTCGTCGTGATCGGCGAGAAGCCCGGGCCCGGCGATCTCAGGCAGCACGTTGCGATCGGCGAGACGCCGAACCTGGCAACACGGTTGCAGGGCGTTGCCGGACCGGGCGAGGTCGCGATCGCAGCCCGCACGCGGCGGCTGCTTGGGCAATTGTTCGACACGCGCGCGCTTCCGGATATCGAGGTCAAGGGACTGCGAGAGCCGGTGCCCGCGTGGCAGGTGCTCGGCGAGGCTGTTGGCCTCAGCCGTTTCGATGCGCGGCGCGCCGATTCACTGTCCGCGCTCGTCGGTCGCCAGGAAGAGATTGATCTGCTGCTGCGTCGCTGGAATCAGGCGAAGTCCGGTGCGGGCCGTGTGGTGCTGATCTCGGGCGAGCCCGGCATCGGCAAGTCGCGCATCGTCGAGAGCGTGTTGACGAGGCTCGAGGACGAGCAACACAGCCGCTTGCGCTATTATTGCTCTCCGCATCATGCGCACAGCGCGCTCTACCCGCTCATCGTTCAGCTTGAACGGGCTGCCGATTTCGAACCCGGCAGCAGCGCCGACGCACGGATAGACAGGCTGGAAGCCCTGCTCGCGCCCGCAACGAAAAATCTGACCCGCGATGTCGCGCTGATCGCCGAACTTCTCGGCGTGCCCTCGGACGGACGCTATCCGGCCCTCGCGATCTCCCCGCAGGAGAAGCGGGAGATGACCCTCAATGCGCTGCTCAACCAGCTTTCAGCCGGAACGGTGCAGACACCGGGGCTGATCGTGGTCGAGGACGCGCACTGGATCGACCCGACATCGCTCGACCTGCTCGACGCGATCGCGGCTCGCGCCGCAAATCTGCCGCTGCTGTTGCTTGTCACCATCAGGCCGGAATTCCAGCCTTCCTGGATCGGCCAGCCACATGTGACGCTGCTGCCCCTCGGCCGTCTTGGCCGCAGCGACAGCGCCGGCATCATTGATGACGTCGCGGGAGGCAAGCCTCTCCCCGAGCCCGTCGTCGAGCAGATACTGTCGCGCGCCGACGGCATCCCGCTGTTCGTCGAGGAGTTGACCCGCATGCTGATCGAGCAGGAGCTGTTGCGCGAGGCATCCGATAGCGAAGGGTTGGAGGGGTCGCGGCGGTCGCTCGCCATTCCGGCGACGTTGCAGGCCTCGCTGGCCGCTCGCCTCGACCTGCTCGGCGCGGTGAAGGACGTGGCTTCGATCGGCGCTTCGATCGGGCGGGAATTCTCCTACGAGCTGATCGCTGCAATATCCGCGCTGCCCCCTGTCGATCTGGACGCCGCGCTTGAACGGCTGACGGCCTCCGGCCTCGTCAGTCGTCGCGGCTCGCCGCCGCAGGCGAGCTACACGTTCAAGCACGCGCTGGTCCAGGATGCCGCCTATGTCGCGATGCTGAGGAGCCGCAGGCAGCAATTGCATGCGGATATCGCGAACACGCTCATCGAAAGCTTCCCGGCGCTGGCCGAAACCCAACCCGAGATCGTTGCCCTTCATTTCGACGAGGCCGGGCGGGTCCGCGAGGCGACCGACCACTGGATCAAGGCGGGGCGACTCGCACATGCGCGATGGGCCAACCGCGAAGCGGCCAATTTCTTCGAACGGGGGCTGCGCTGCCTCGCGACGCTGCCGCAGACCCGGGACACAATGGAGCAGGCGATCGATCTCAGGTTCGACCTGAAGACCTCGCTGTTTCCACTTGGCCAGTTCGCGCGCATCGTCGGCTATCTTCGCGAGGCCGAAGCGCTGGCCAGAGATCTCGACGATCCCGGACGGCTTTGCCTCGCGTCCGTTCACATGTGCCAGACCCTCAGCCTGAGCGGCCATCCACAGGACGCCGTCAAGTTCGGGCGGGATGCCCATCGTCTCGCAGAGCAGCTCGGCGAGCTTTCGCACCGCATCTCGGCATCGCTGTTTCTCGGGCTCGCCTGCTTCTCGACGCTGCACTACGGCGAGTCGGAATCTCATTATCTCAACGTGCTGGAACTGCTCGACGGCGACGCACGCCTCCGGCAATTTTCCCTCGCCGGATTTCCGGCCGTGACCGCCCACGGTTTTCTCGCTCGCATCTATGCCGACCAGGGCAAGTTCGCGCGCGGGATCGCTCACGGCGAGGAAGGCATACGCCTCGCCGAGGCGGTCGATCACCCCTACAGCCTCGGCATCGTCAGCTGGTGCTTTGCCGATCTGCTGGCGTCCCGGGGAGAGCTGAACCGCGCAGTCGTGGTGCTGGAGCGCGGACTGGCGGTGGCGCGCGAGTGGAACCTGCCGTTCCTCGTCGCAGGCAATTCCGGCAGCCTTGGCCACGCTTATGCCCTGCTGGGGCGAACGGCCGAAGGCCTGCCGCTGATGGAGCAGGCGCTGAGGGTCTTCGAGAAGATGGGGCATCGATTTGCCCAGGCGCTGTTCCTGTCGCCTTTGGGCGAAGCATACCTGTTGGCTGGCCGGCAGGCGGATGCTCTCAGGGCTGCCGGACAGGCGCTGACGCTGGCCCGTGAAAATGGCCAGCGGAGCGGCGAGGCGGCCGCCCTGCGCCTTCTGGGCGAGGCTTCCAGCGGCGGCAGCTCCCCGGACCAGGCCGAAGGTCACTTCAGAGCCGCGCTCGCGCTCGCCGATGAACTCGACCTCCGCCCGCTCGCTGCGCGCTGCCGTCACGGCCTCGGAAAATTCTATTTGAAGGCGGGATGCCCGGACCAGGCTCGCGACGAGCTTGTCGCCGCGGCGACGATGTACCGCGAGATGGAGATGCGGTTCTGGCTGGTGCAGGCCGAAGCGGAATTGAGCGGATTGCCGGACTCCCTGTTGCATGGATCCCACAACCCGGTGTGAGCTTCATGTTCCCCAGGGAACGAGCGGCCGGCGGCCGATGAAATTCGCCCCGGCTCACCCCATCTGCCAGTCTCTTCCTCCACTCGCCGTGAATCGAGCCCCATGACCGACCAGACGCTCGCCGCGCCTATCGACGATCAATCGGACCGTCCGCGCGGCCTTTCGCGCTACCAGTCCCTGCTCATCGCGCTGCTCGCGTTCACGCAGTTCACCATCATCCTCGACTTCATCATCATGTCGCCGCTCGGCGCCATCCTGATGCCCGCGCTCGACATCACGGCCGGCCAATTCGGCGTCGCGGTGTCGGCCTACGCGTTCAGCGCGGGCATTTCGGGGGTGCTGGCCGCCGGCTTTGCCGATCGCTTCGATCGCAAACGCCTGCTGCTGTTCTTCTATGTCGGCTTCACGCTCGGGACCCTGCTCTGCGCGATCGCGCCGAATTATCATGTGCTGCTGCTCGGCCGGATCGTGACCGGATTGTTCGGCGGCGTGATCGGCTCGGTGGTGCTCGCCATCGTCACCGACCTGTTCGCGCTGCATCTGCGCGGCCGCGTGATGGGCTTCATCCAGACCGCATTTGCAGCAAGCCAGGTGCTCGGCATTCCCGCCGGCCTGTTTCTCGCCAATCACTGGAGCTGGCACGTCTGCTTCATTGCGATCGTCGTGGTGTCGATCGCGGCGATCGCCATCATCGCCTTCGCGATGGAGCCGGTCGACGCGCATCTGAAGCGGAAACAGGACAAGAACCCGTTCCACCATCTGATCTCGACCGTCGGGCAGCCGCGCTACACGCTGGCCTTCTTCGTCACGACGCTGCTGGCGACCGGCGGCTACATGCTGATGCCGTTCTCCAGCGCCTTCACCGTGCACAATCTCGGCATCGACATCACGCATCTGCCGACGATCTATCTCGTCTCAGGCCTGTTCAGCATCGTCACGGGGCCGCTGGTCGGAAGGGCAAGCGATGCGTTCGGCAAATACCCGACCTTCGTGTTCGGCAGCGTGGTGTCCGTCATCATGGTGCTGATCTACACCCATCTCGGCCACGTCACGCTGGTGACCGCGATCCTCGTCAACGTGCTGATGTTCGTCGGCATCTTCTCGCGCATGATCCCGTCGCAGGCCCTGATGTCCGCAATCCCGGATCCCGACCAGCGCGGCTCGTTCAGCGCGGTCAGCGCCTCGCTGCAGCAGCTCTCCGGCGGCCTCGGCTCGGTGCTCGCCGGCGCGATCATCGCGGAAGGGGCGGACGGCTCGCTGATCCATTTCGACCGGATCGGCTACGTCGTCGTAGCATCGGCGATCGTCTCGCTGGTAGCTATGTATTTTGTGCAGAAGGCGGTGGCGGAGCGGACGGGGAAAAGGGTGGTGTGAGGGGAAACGGGACGAACTGGCGTACCAGGGGACCGTCGCGACGGCGATGCAGCAATCGCCGCTCCGCTATCTTCGCGGATCGGGAGCCGTCTTAATTTGCGTCCGAATTCCGCAAAATGGTGCCCAGGAAAGGACTCGAACCTTCACGGCCGTTAAGCCACTGGCACCTGAAGCCAGCGCGTCTACCAATTCCACCACCTGGGCATGCCGTTTGGGGCACGGAGGCGGTTACTACGGTTCGGTGACGCCGTTGTCAATTCATGCGTGACCCGGGTTTGGGGATGCCGATTGCGCATCGCAAACCGGCCCGATACAAGCCTGACAAGACGCACTCTTTTCCGCAGGAACGGCTCCCATGGCATCGAATCTGGACACGCTCGTCACGGTTTTCGGCGGATCGGGGTTTTTGGGCCGGAATGTCGTCCGCGCGCTGTGCAAGCGGGATTACCGGGTCCGGGTCGCGGTGCGGCGGCCGGAACTCGCCGGATACCTCCAGCCCTCCGGCAAGGTCGGGCAGGTCCATACCGTGCAGGCGAATTTGCGCTATCCGGCCTCGGTCGAGGCGGCGCTGCGTGATTCGCACGTCGTCATCAACCTCGTGGGCGTCCTGACCGAGAGCGGCGCGCAGACCTTTGACGCGGTCCAGGCCAAGGGCGCCGAAACCGTCGCCAAGGCGGCGGCCGCGGCCGGCGCCAGCCTGGTGCATGTCTCGGCGATCGGGGCCGATGCCGAATCGCCCTCGCGATATGCCAAGGCCAAGGCGGCCGGCGAAGCCGCGGTGAGGGAAGCGGTGCCGTCGGCGACGATCTTCCGCCCCTCCCTGATGTTCGGCCCCGAGGACCAGTTCACCAACCGGTTCGCCGCGCTGGCCCGAATGTCGCCGGTGCTGCCGCTGATCGGCGGCGAGACCAGGATGCAGCCGGTCTATGTCGGCGACGTCGCCACCGCGATCGCGGACGCCGTCGACGGCAAGGCCAAGTCGGGCGCGACCTACGAGCTTGGCGGGCCGGAAGTGCTGACCATGCGCGAGATCATCGAGGCCATCCTCGAGATCACCGCGCGCAAGCCGGCGCTGATCCCGCTGCCGTTCGGCCTCGCCCGCTTCCAGGCGAACTTCCTGCAATTCGCGCCGGGCGCCTTCAAGCTGACGCCGGACCAGGTCACGATGCTCGAGCGCGACAATGTGGTGTCGGACGCGGCCAAGGCCGCCGGGCTCACGCTGGAAGGGCTCGGCATTACGCCGGATTCGCTGGAAGCGATCGCCCCACAATATCTCTGGCGCTTCCGCGCTGCCGGTCAGTTCCAGCGTATGAGCGTGTGAGGGTGGTGTCACCTCTCCCGCTTGCGGGAGAGGTCGGATTGCGAAGCAATCCGGGTGAGGGCCTTCTCCTCTTGGGGGGTCCTCGCCCGCGGAGCTACCCCCTCCCCAGCCCCGCAAGCGGGAGAGGGAGTGCACCACCGGCGCGGCCGGCGACTTAAAACTTCAGCTTCTTGAACACCGCTTCCGGCAGCGTCTTGATGATCAGCATCACGAGGCGCCATTTGCCGCTGACATAGACGACGTCGGTCTTGTTCTCGACGGCGCTGAGGATCGCATCGCCGACCACCGGCGCTTCGACGGTGAGCGGGCCGATCAGCTTCATGCCATCAGTCATCTTGGTGCGGACGAAGCCGGGCTTGACGGTGACGACATGCACGCCGCCACGACTGGCGCGGGCGCGCAGGCCGGAGAGGAAAGCGGAGAAGCCGGCCTTGGCCGAGCCATAGACATAGTTCGAGGCCCGGCCGCGATCGCCGGCCACGGACGACACGCCGACAAGCGTGCCGGTGCCGCGGCCCAAGAATTTTTCGGCGAACAGGCCGAGGATCAGCGCGGGCCCTTCGTAGTTCGAGCGCATGATCGCGGTGGCGTGGGCAAGGTCGCTCTCGGCATTCTCCTGCACGCCGAGGAGGCCGATGATCGAGATGACGACATCGGGCAATGCCGGCAGGCCGCTCACAAAGCCCTCGAATGCGGCGGTGTCGAGCACATCGAATTTGTAGAGACCGACGTCGATCGCGTAGCGCGCGCGCAGATCGGCGGCGTCAGGTTCCAGCGCGGCGACGTCGCGGCCTGCGAGGCCGACATCGTAGCCGGCTTTGGCGAAGGCACGCGCGGCGGCGCGGCCGATGTCGGAGGAACCGCCGAGCACCAAGACAGATTTGCGTGACGTCACGGCCTAGACCTCATCAAACAGACGCTGTGAAAGTTTCGAGCGGATGTTGCCGGCGGGATCAAGCGATTTGCGGATTGCGTTGAAACGCTGCAAGGCAGGATAGCTCGCCGCGAAGGTCGCACGCGACTGGCGTGCGTCTTTCGCCAGATACAGCCGGCCGCCGGAGGCGACGACCAGCCGATCGATCTCGTCGAGGAAATTCAGGATGTCGCCCTTCACCGGAAAATCCAGCGCCAGCGTGTAGCCGGGCAGCGGGAACGACAGGATGCCGTCGCCCTGTCCGAGCTTCTTGAGCACGGCGAGGAAGGAGGCATCGCCGCGCCGTGCGACGCGATCGAGGATATCGCCGAGCACGGCGCGCGCGCCGGCTTGCGGGATCACGCATTGATGCTGCAGGAAGCCGCGCTTGCCATAGATGCGATTCCACTCACCGACGCTGTCGAGCGGAAAGAAATACGGATAGAGCGAGACCACATGGCTGCCGCCGGCGCGCCGCGCGCCCATGCGATAATAGAGCTCGTTGAAGGCGCGGACGCTGGTGCGGTTCAGTGCCATCGACGGCAGGTCGACCGGCACGCTGAAGCGAGACTCCTTGCCGACCGGAAATGCATCGACGCCTTCCGCCAGTTCGCCCCTGCCCGCGTGCTCGCCGAGATAGATCAGCGAACGGCCGAGATCGCGCCCGCGTGCCGCGCAATCGATCCAGGCCACCGAATAGGTCGCGGCATCCCCCGCCTCGAGCGCGCGCATCGCGGCATCGAGATCGGACGCGGAGATCACCCGTTCGCGGATCCACCCGGTCTCGACCCGGCGCAGCCGCATCGTCGCTTCGAGGATGATGCCGGTCAGGCCCATGCCGCCGACGGTCGCGAAGAAGGCGTCGGAATTCTGTTCGCGCGAGGCCTCGATGACTTCGCCCTGCCCGGTGCGCAGCAGGAGGCTGTCGACGTAGCGGCCGAAGCCGCCTTCGCAATGATGGTTCTTGCCGTGGACGTCGGCCGCAATGGCGCCGCCGACCGAGACGAAGCGGGTGCCGGGCACGACGAAGGGCAGGAAGCCGCGCGGGCCAAAGGTGTCGATCAGGTCCGACAGGAGAACCCCGGCTTCCAGGCGGATGCGCCCGGTTGCCGGATCGAACGACCTGACCCGGTCGAAGCCGGTCATCGTGACGGTCCTGACGGCGCCGATCGCGGCATCGCCATAGGCGCGGCCATTGCCGCGCGCGACGGTGCCGGCGGAGACAGCCTCGCCGACCGCCGCGAACGAGCGCGGGCGCAGCACATCGCTATCGACGACCGGGAAGCGCCCCCAGCCGCTGACAAGGGTCATGGCTCAGCTCCTGTGCCGGGCGCGCGCCGCCCGGCGTTGGAACTGACTACCGATCAAAAGCTTATTTTGCGTTGAAGGCCTGGTGGAGTCGTAGCCCGGATGGAGCGCAGCGCAATCCGGGGACCCTGCCACAAGGAACGCTGGCCCCGGATTACGCTGGGCTTCATCCGGGCTACAGGCCTACACCTACCGCCCCAGCGCCAGCGCGATCAGGCCGAGCGTGCCGACGATGACGCGCCACCAGGCGAACACCACGAAGCCGTGGCGGGTGACATATTCCAGGAACGTCTTGACCACGATGATCGCGGTGATGAACGACACCACGAAGCCGATCGCGACGATGCCCATATGGTCCATCGTCATCTCGGAGCGGCTCTTGTAGAAGTCGTAGGCGAACGCACCGATCATGGTGGGGATGGCGAGGAAGAACGAGAACTCCGCCGCCGCGCGCTTGTCGGCGCCGAGGAACATCGCGGCGACGATGCTGGCGCCGGAACGCGACACGCCCGGGATCATCGCCACGCACTGCGCGATGCCGATATAGAGATACATCAGCAGCGGAAACCTCGTGGCGTCATGCTCGCGCGGCTTGAGATCGAGCTTGTCGACCCAGAGCAGGATGGCGCCGCCGACGATCAGCGTGAAGCACACGACCCAGGGATTGAACAGCACGCTCTTGATGTATTTGCCGGCGACGAGGCCGACGATCACAGCGGGCAGGAACGCGACCAGCACGCCGAGCACGAAGCGGCGCGAATAGGTGTCGCCCGTGAAGAAGCCGATCACGACATCCCAGAGCTTCTTGAAGTACAGCCCGACGATCGCGAGGATCGCACCCAGCTGGATCAAAACCGTAAACGAATCCCAGAAGGCGCCTTCGCCGAGATGGAAGAAGCGTTCCGCGAGCAGCAAATGGCCGGTCGAGGATACGGGAAGGAACTCGGTCACACCCTCGATGATGCCGAGGATCACTGCCCGTATTGCGTCTGACATATTTACGGTCCATTTCGGCTGGAAAAGCGGGGCCCTTCTCGCCTATTCGTCCCCATGCCGCAATCGCAAAATGCGAAATCACGCCCTTGCCTCGCGGTTTTGAAGGACTAGTGTGGCGCCGCACAAACATTGATGGAATCTTAAGCACCATCAAATAGTCAAAGGCTTCATGTTTACGCTGTTTCATCATCCGTTCTGTCCGCATTCGCGTTTCATCCGCCTGATCGCGGGCGAATACGGGCTCGACCTCAAGCTGGTCGAGGAGCGCAGCTGGGAGCGGCGCGAGGCGTTTCTGTTGCTCAATGCGGCAGGCACGACGCCTGTGATGGTGGACGACGAGCAGCCGCCGATCCCCGGCGCTGCGATCATCGCCGAATATGTCGACGAGGCCTATGGCGCCGAGATGGGACCCAAGCGCCTGATGCCGGAATCCATCGGCGAGCGCGTCGAGGTTCGCCGGCTGATGGCCTGGTTCAACGAAAAATTTTTCGAGGAGGTCTCGCATCCTCTCGTCACCGAGCGCATCTACAAGCGCTTCATGAGCGAGGAGAACGGCGGCGGGCCGCCCTCGGCCGACGTAATGCGCGCCGCCAAGGCCAATGTGCGCTATCATCTGGCCTATATCGGCTGGCTGGCGCAGACCCGTAATTTCCTCGCCGGCGACCGGCTCACTTACGCGGATCTCGCCGCCGCGGCGCATCTCTCGGCGATCGACTATCTGGGCGACGTGCCATGGAGCGAGGACGACGCAGCAAAGGCGTGGTACGCGCGGGTGAAGTCCCGCCCGTCGTTCCGTCCGCTGCTGAGCGAATGGCTGGCCGGCGTGCCGGCATCGCGGACCTACGTGGACCTGGATTTCTGAACTCCGATCCGACTGAACTGAAGGCGGCGCTCACGCGCGAGGCGCGGGCACTCGGCTTCGACTGCATCGGCATCACGATGCCAGGCACGATCGAGAGCGCCGGCAAATACTTTCTGGAATTCATTGCCTCCGGCGGTCATGGCGACATGGACTGGCTCGCCGCGCAGCCGGAGCGTCGTGTCGATCCGCGCGGGCTGTGGGCTGACGTGCGCTCGGTGATCATGCTCGGGGTCAATTACGGCCCGGACCAGGATCCGCTCGCGATTCTCGAGCAGCGCGCGCGCGCGGCGATCTCGGTTTATGCGCAGGGCGACGACTATCACGATCTCATAAAAAAGCGGCTGAAGGCGCTGGCGCGCTGGCTGGTCGCGACCGCGCCGTCGGACGTGAAGGTGTTCGTCGACACCGCCGCGGTGATGGAGAAGCCGTTGGCGCAGACCGCGGGTCTCGGCTGGCAGGGCAAGCACACCAACCTCGTCTCGCGCGAGTTCGGTTCGTGGCTGTTCCTCGGCGCGATCTACACCACGTTGGAACTGCCGCGCGACGCTGCCGAGATCGATCATTGCGGCTCGTGCCAGGCCTGTCTCGACATCTGCCCGACGGCGGCGTTTCCCGCGCCCTACAAGCTCGATGCGCGGCGCTGCATTTCCTATCTCACCATCGAGAACAGGGGACCGATCCCGCACGAGTTTCGCAAAGCCATCGGCAACCGCATCTATGGCTGCGACGATTGCCTCGCGGCGTGTCCCTGGAACAAGTTCGCGCAGGAGGGGCGCGAGGCCAAGCTCACCGCGCGCAGCGAATTGCGCGCGCCTGGTCTCGCCGAGCTGGCACGCCTCGACGACGCTGCGTTCCGCGCGCTGTTCACGAAGTCGCCAGTGAAGCGCATTGGTCGCGATCGGTTCTTGCGGAATGTGCTGATTGCGATTGGTAACTCGGGCGAGGCGGCGCTGGCCGAGGAAGCGCGACGGTTGCTGGAGGATGCGAGCCCGCTGGTGCGTGGCGCTGCGGTGTGGGCGCTGGGGCAGTTGCTGGGACGGGAAGAGTTTGCGGCGATGAAGGGCGCTGCATTAGATCACGAACGCGACGACAGCGTGCGCGAGGAGTGGCAGACCGTCGCCTAACCCTCCGTGTCATTCCCCGCGAAGGCGGGGAATCCAGTACGCCGCGGCTTCTCGACTCAATCACCGCGGTCTCGGAGTCTGGATCGCCCGCCTTCGCGGGCGAAGACACCAGTTGTTGTGGCGATAGCTTGCGCGGCCTGACTCTCACGACGGCACCACCACCCTTGATTTCCCCGCGCGTTTCTTCAATCTCGCACGCATGACAAACCTGCCTTTCTTCACCCGCGATGGCGATACATTCCATCCGACGGAAGCCGCCAATGGTCCGTGGGATCCGAAATCGCTGCATGGACGCGTCGTCGTCGGGCTGCTCGGCTTCGCCATCGAGGAGCGCCATTCGGGTCCCGAATTGGTGCCGGCGCGGCTCACCGTCGACATGTTTCGGCTGCCGACCATCGACAAGCCGATCGAGGTAACGACGCGCCTCGTGCGTGACGGCCTGCGCATCCGCGTGGTCGAAGCGGAATTCGTCTCCGGCGGCGTTAGCATGGCGCGGGCCTCGTGCCAGCTGCTGCGCAAGACGCAAAATCCTGATGGCAATGTCTGGTCGCCGCCGAACTGGGACGTGCCGAAGCCGGCCGACATTCCAAAACCCACCGATCCCAGGCTCGGCATGAACGGCAAATGGACGACGCGCCCCATTGTCGGTCATATGGGCTCGCTCGGTCCGCGAAAACTCTGGATGAGCGAGGTGCGCGAGCTCGTCGCGGGCGTGCCGATGACGCCGTTCGTCCACGTTGCCACCGGCGCGGATTTCGCCAGCCCCTTTGCCAACGCCGGCGACAACGGGCTCGGCTACATCAACAGCGACGTGACGATCTATCTGCATCGCCTGCCGGTGACGAGCTGGATCGGCTTCGAGGTGGTGAACCATCACGCCACCGACGGCGTCGCGATCGGCGAATGCTGGCTTTATGACGAACAGGGTCCGATCGGCACCGCGACGGTGGCCGCGCTGGCGCAGCGCAAGCCGATGGCCAATCCTTCGAAGCGATAGGAGCTTGCCGTCATTCCGGGGCAGCCCGCAGGGCTGAACCCGGAATGACGACTAGGCGAGATGCCGCTGCATCTCCGGCCGCGCCTTCAGCGCCGCGCCCTGCTTGGCGACGAGCTTGGCAATGCGTTCCGGTGCAAACTTCAGGTCGATGAATGCCGGCGCGGTATTGGCGACCTCGTGATAGCTCACGATCTTGCCGCCGTTCAGCGTCATGATCGCGACGCCCTCGAACATCGCCCGCGCGCCGCCAGCTTCCGGCAGGGTGGAGCGATAGCTGAAAGTGTAGCGCGCATAGAGCGTGGTGCCGTCGGTGACGGGATCGTGCATGTCCCAGCGGAAATCGGTCGCGGCGCGATAGAACCAGTCGTCGATCATCGCGGCGATCTTCTCACGGCCGGCGAAGGCGCCGTAGAACACATCGTGATAGACGCCGTCCTCGGTGAACAGCTCGGCGAACGCTTTGCCGTTGCGCTGCTCGACAGCATCGCAGAAGGCGCGCAGCATGGCGGTGGTGGTCATTGATTGCCTCCTGAAGGAAGAAGGCACTTCACCCGATCTCAGCCACCGCGGCAAGAATGCGCGCGATGTCTTGCGGGCGCGAGAGGCGGTGATCGCCGTCCTGGATCATGGTCAGCACGACGTCGTCGGCCGGCAGGCGATGCGTCAGCGCAAAAGCGTGCTGCCAGGGCACATCAGGATCCTTCGCACCTTGCAGGATGCGGACCGGGCAGCCGAGATCGATGGCGCTGCCGAGCACGAGATGATTGCGGCCTTCCTCGATCAGGTTCCGCGTGATCGGATAGGGCGAGCCGTCGCCATATTCGGATGGCCGCAGCCAGAGACCCTTGGTCTCGATCTCCTGCTTCACCGCCGGCGAAAAATTCTTCCACATCAGCTCCTCGGTGAAGTCCGGCGCCGGCGCGATCAGCACCAAGCCCGCGAGCGAGGCCGCGCCGGATCGCTTCCTGATCTCGCGCGCGAGCAGCAGGGCCATCCAGCCGCCCATGGAGGAGCCGATCAGGACCTGCGGGCCATCGCAGAACCGTTCGAACACCGCCACGCACTCCTCCAGCCAGCGTCCGATGGTTCCATCGGCGAAATCGCCGCCGGATTCGCCGTGACCGGAATAGTCGAACCGGACCATGGCGCGGCCGTGATCCCGGGCCCAGGCGTCCAGTGCCAGGGCCTTGCTGCCCTGCATGTCCGATTTGAATCCGCCGAGCCAGACCAGCCCGGGCCCCTGCCCGCGCCGGCTGCGCACCGCGATCCTGCGTGCTGACGGGCCCTCACCCACGTCGATGGTATCGAGTACGGCATCGGGAATTGCATGGCTCATGGAACGTTTAACCTGGCTGCGCGGTTTGAGCTGTCGGGTCGTCTTCCGCAGCGCCGGAGACCGGCATTGTCCCTTTGGGACGCTTGCGGAACGGAAGCAAGGTGTCTATGTCGGTCAGCGTGCCCAGGCGTGGCCGAAATACCTCGCATTTGAGGGTTTTTCGTTTCGCGCAGGAGCGAATTGCTTGCCGGCAAACGCATCTTCCTGCAAAATAGCAGCCTCTTTCACAACTTTGGAGAACCACCCATTCGCCGTCCCAATAAAGCCCCGCCCGTCGCCAGCAAAGATGGGCCGCGCATCAATGATGATATTCGCAATGCGCAGATCCAGCTGATCGATCAGGCCGGTGACAACAAAGGCACGGTCGAGACCGTCATGGCCATCCGGATGGCCCAGGAAGCCGGCATGGATCTGGTCGAGATCTCGCCGAACGTCAGCCCTCCCGTCTGCAAGATCATGGACTACGGGAAGTATAAGTATTCGGCCCAGAAAAAAGCCGCTGAAGCCCGCAAGCGGCAGAAGATCGTCGAGATCAAGGAGATCAAGCTCCGCCCGATGATCGACGACCACGATTACGACGTGAAGATGCGCGCGATGCAGCGGTTCTTCGAAGAGGGCGACAAGGTCAAGATCACGCTGCGCTATCGCGGTCGCGAAATGGCGCATCAGGAGATCGGCACCAAGCTGCTCGACAAGATCAAGACCGACGTCGCCGAGCTCGCCAAGGTCGAGCAGGACGCCAGGTTCGAGGGACGCCAGGTCGTCATGGTTCTGGCGCCGCGCTGACGCCGGTTGTTTGGAACTCAAGAGTTCAACGGCCCGTCCGGATCTCCGGCGGGCCGTTTTGTTTTCACCTCCCTGCAGGCAGGGAGGTGCGCAGCAGCTTTCCCGGCGACAGCTACGTCCGTGTCGCCTGCCAGGTGCCGCTGCACTGGTCACCGGAAATGACACCTCTCCACGAGCCGGCTCCGTTCACGCCGGCGAGCCGGCCGCCGCCGCTGGCATGGGACGCCCCGACCGAGACCTGCACCGCGACGGCGCCGCCGCGATTGATCTTGCCGGAGACCCGGCCGCCGCCGGCGGATGACACCCGGCTGCCGGTCACCGTGAAGGGGACGCTGTAGCCGGAGCTGCAATTGCCCCGCGTGGTGGCGAAGGTGACATTCCAGACGCCGTCATAGCCGCCGACGCGGGCATCGGCCGTCGATGGCAGCGCGGCCGTGGCGAGCACGGCCAGAAGCGCCAGATGGCGCGGACGGGCGAAAGCAGTCAAAGAGGGAAGCGATCGGGAAAAATGGGCCATTTTGGTCCTGCTCCAGGCGACAGGCTTGGACATGAGGGTCGCAATTCCGAATAGTCGCCGGGCTGGTTCTGCCGGTTCATCGTTGCCAATCGGCCTGTCCTCTGTCATAAGCCCAGCCTTCATCGCCCGGCTGATTAAGGGCTGCCGTGGCGGTGTTTCGTGCGGGTTTCGCGCTTGTTCGTAAAACCTGAGCACAATCAACGCTCTAACGAGCATTTTGACGGCCAGCCGCCTTCGCGGGCGGAACTCTGTGGCCATTAGGAGAGCCAAATGCCCAAGCTGAAGACCAAATCGGGCGCTAAAAAGCGCTTCAAGGTGACTGCCACCGGCAAAGTGATGTTCGCCCATCGCGGCAAGCGTCACGGCATGATCAAGCGGACGAAGAAGCAGATCCGTCAGCTGCGCGGCACCGCGGTGCTGTTCAAGACCGACGGCGACAACGTCAAGAAGTACTTCTTGCCGAACGCCTGATCGCGTCCACGATCATTGCCAACCGTGCCGCGTCTTGCGCGGCAATCCGATAACCAAAGTCATCTCTGAAGGATTTTGTCATGTCTCGCGTCAAACGCGGTGTGACCGCCCACGCCAAGCACAAGAAAGTCTACAAGGCCGCCAAGGGTTTCTACGGCCGCCGCAAGAACACCATCCGCGCCGCCAAGCCGGCCGTGGAAAAGGCCCAGCAGTACGCGTTCCGTGATCGCAAGCGCAAGAAGCGGACCTTCCGCGCGCTCTGGATCCAGCGCATCAACGCTGCCGTCCGTCCGTTCGGCCTGACCTACAGCCGATTTATCGACGGCATGGCCAAGTCCGGGATCACCGTGGACCGCAAGGTGCTGTCGGATCTCGCGATCAGCGAGCCCGCGGCGTTCCAGGCGATCGCCGAGAAGGCCAAGGCTGCGCTCGCCGCCTGAGCCCTGCGGCGCTAGCGGCCGGCTTTGCCGGCCTTCAGCGCACGTTGCGAGTAGCGCTGGGCGACCTCCGCCCGGCAGAAGGCCGTGGCCGAGATATACATGGTGCCGGACTTGCTCCGGTACTTCTGGTCGCAGACCCGCAACTCGCGTTGGTAGCTGAGCTTCTGTGGCGGCTGCAGCTGGCCGATGAAATCGGCCTCGCACTTCTTCTCGACCACCTCACCGAACTGTACGTCGCCGCTGGCGCCGTATGCGCAGGCTTCGAACTGCTTCATGGCACGCTCGCAGCCCGGCGCCGCGTTCAGGGCCACGATGATGTCATCCATCGACGTGGATTTGGCCTGGCATTCTTCGGCGGCGAGAGCCGCGCCTCCCAGAAAGCCTTCCAAGAGAACCAGGGCCAGGCCGGCCACGCAGGATCGCAAACGCATCGTCCCCTCCTTCGCGTTCAGGTTGGTGCCAGCCATGCCTTTACGGTTCAAATGCCCCGCATTTACGACGTCCAATCGGCTTGACGTTCCGCCCCGGCTGCGGCCACAACCCGGCAGCCTTTTGCAAGTTTGAGGGATCCGACCGTGTCCGACCTCGCCAGTCTCGTTCAATCCATCCTCGCGCAGATCAGTGCTGCCGGCGACGAAGCGGCCCTCGAAGCCGTCCGCGTTGCCTCGCTCGGCAAAAAGGGCTCGATCTCAGCCTTGCTGGCAACGCTCGGCAAGATGTCGCCGGACGAGCGCAAGACGCAAGGCGCAGCGATCAACCAGGCGAAGGACGAGGTCACCCAGGCGCTCGCCGCCCGTCGCGACGTGCTGAAATCGGCGGCGCTCGATGCGCGGCTCGCGTCCGAGACCGTCGATGTCACGCTGCCGCTGCGCGATGCGCCGACGGAAGCCGGCCGCATTCATCCGCTGAGCCAGGTCTGGGACGAGCTGACCACCATCTTCGCCGACATGGGATTCTCGGTTGCCGAAGGCCCCGACATCGAGACCGACGATTACAACTTCACCAAGCTGAATTTTCCGGAAGGCCATCCGGCGCGCGAGATGCACGACACCTTCTTCTTCCATCCGAAGGAGGACGGCTCGCGTATGCTGCTGCGAACCCACACCTCGCCGGTGCAGGTGCGCACGATGCTGAGCCAGAAGCCGCCGATCCGCGTGATCTGCCCGGGCCGCACCTACCGCATCGATTCGGACGCGACCCACACGCCGCAATTCCACCAGGTCGAAGGCCTCGTCATCGACAAGACTTCGCATCTCGGCCACCTCAAATGGATCCTGCACGAGTTCTGCAAGGCGTTCTTCGAGGTCGACCATATCAACATGCGCTTCCGACCGTCGTTCTTCCCGTTCACCGAGCCGTCGCTGGAAGTCGACATCCAGTGCCGCCGCGACAAGGGCGAGATCCGCTTCGGCGAGGGCGAGGACTGGCTCGAGATTCTCGGCTGCGGCATGGTGCATCCGAACGTGCTGCGCGCCTGCGGCATCGACCCCGACGAGTACCAGGGCTTCGCCTGGGGCATGGGCATCGACCGCATCGCCATGCTGAAATACGGCATCGCCGACCTCCGTCAGCTGTTCGACAGCGACGTCCGCTGGCTGAGCCACTACGGCTTCAAGCCGCTGGAGGTGCCGACGCTGGCTGGAGGGCTGAGCTCGTGATGGCGATGATTGTGCATGCGAAGACTCTCTCCGTTCCCTCCCCCCTTGTGGGGGAGGGTCAGGGAGGGGGGTAGCCGCGGATGCCGCACGCAGTTGTGAACGAGCGTCAGCGCAGCCGGGCGAAACAGCTTCGCCGGTCGATGACGCGCGCCGAAACACTGCTGTGGCGCTACTTGAAGGCTAACCGCATGGATGGTGTTGGCATTCGTCGTCAAACGCCAATCGGAAACTACATCGCCGATTTCGTGTGCTTCTCGTCGAAGCTCATCATCGAGCTCGATGGAGAGTCCCACGATTTCGAGCAACGTCAGAGGAAGGATGAGCGTCGCGACGCTTTCTTCGCAGCCGAGGGCTTTCAGGTTCTGCGCTTCACCAACGATCAGGTGATGTCGAACCTTGAGGGAGTTGTTGAGGCAATTCGCCAGGCAACTTCAGCCGGAGCCCGCGGCTCACCCCCCTCCCTGACCCTCCCCCACAAGGGGGGAGGGAACACTAGCACTGACCAAAGTAACTCCACCGACAAGAGCCGAGGCACACAGCCATGAAATTCACCCTCTCCTGGCTGAAGGATCATCTCGAGACCGACGAGCCCTTGGACAAGCTCGCCGAGAAGCTCACCATGATCGGGCTCGAGGTCGAGAACATCGAGGACAAGGCGAAGGCGCTGAAGCCTTTCACGATTGCGAAGGTGATCTCGGCCGAGCAGCATCCGAATGCGGATCGCCTGCGCGTCTGCATGGTCGATACCGGTGACGGCGGCGCGCCGGTGCAGGTCGTCTGCGGCGCGCCGAATGCGCGTGCGGGTCTCGTCAGCGTGTTCTCGCCGCCCGGCACCTACATTCCCGGCAAGGACATCACGCTGGGCGTCGGCACCATCCGCGGCGTCGAGAGCCGCGGCATGCTGTGCTCGGCGGCCGAGCTGCAGATCTCCAACGACCATGACGGCATCATGGAATTGCCGGCGGATGCGCCTGTTGGCGCCGGCTATGCCGAATGGGCCGCGCTTGGCGATCCCGTGGTCGAGATCAACCTGACGCCGAACCGGCAGGACTGCACCGGCGTGCACGGCATCGCGCGCGACCTTGCCGCCGCCGACATGGGCAAGTTCAGGGATCCCGCGATCAAGCTGATCAAGGGCGAATTCCCTTGTCCCGTGAAGGTCACGGTCGAGGATTCCACGCTGTGTCCGGGCTTCGCGCTGCGCCTCGTTCGCGGCGTCAAGAACGGTCCGTCGCCGGAATGGCTGCAGAAGCGGCTGACCGCAATCGGACTGCGCCCAATCAACGCGCTGGTCGACATCACCAACTTCATGACCTACGACCGCGCGCGGCCGCTGCACGTGTTCGACGCCAGGAAGGTGAAAGGCAATCTCGTCGTGCGCCGCGCGCGTGACGGCGAGACGCTGCTGGCGCTCGACGGTCGCACCTACAATCTCGATCCCGCCATTTGCGTGATCGCGGACGAGCACGGCGTCGAATCGCTCGCCGGCATCATGGGCGGCGAAGCCTCCGGCTGCGACGATGATACCACCGACGTGCTGATCGAATCGGCGCTGTGGAACGAGATCAACATCGCCCAGACCGGCCGCAAGCTCGGCATCAATTCGGACGCGCGCTACCGCTTCGAGCGCGGCGTCGATCCGGCCTTCATGGTGCCGGGGCTGGAGCTGGCGACCAAGCTGGTGATGGAGATGTGCGGCGGCACGCCGTCCGAGACCGTCGTGGTCGGCAAGGCCTTTGGCGACGACCGGGTGATCGATTTCCCCGTGACCGAGGTCAAGCGTCTCTCCGGCATCGAGGTGCCGCAGGTCGAGATGAAGCGCATCCTGACCCATCTCGGCTTCATGATGGCGGGCCCCGGCCCGGTGGTGAAGGTCGCGGTGCCCTCGTGGCGCACGGATGTGCACGGCAAGGCCGACATCGTCGAGGAGATCGTCCGCATCTACGGCGTCGACAAGGTGCCGATGACGCCGTTCGAGCGCGGCGAGGACGCGCGCAAACCGGTGCTGACGCCGCTGCAGCTGCGCACCCGGCGCGCCAGGCGCGCGCTCGCGAGCCGCGGCATCATCGAAGCGGTGACCTGGTCCTTCATCACGAAGTCCGCGGCAAAATTGTTCGGCGGCGGCCAGCGCGAGCTCGAAGTCGCCAACCCGATCGCGTCTGATCTCTCCGACATGCGCCCGACGCTGCTCGCGGGCCTGATCGCGGCCGCACAGGCCAACGCCAATCGCGGCGTCAGCGATGTCGCGCTGTTTGAAGTCGGCCAAATTTTCAAGGGCGATCGCCCACAGGATCAGTTCATGGCGGCGAGCGGCGTGCGCCGCGGCTTTGCCTCTTCTGAAGGTCTTGGACGGCACTGGTCGGGCTCGGCCCAGGCTGATGTGTTCGACGCCAAGGCGGACGCGCTGGCTGTGCTGGCTGCGGCCGGTGCGCCGATGCAGGCGCTGCAAATCGTCGCCGGCGGTCCGGCATGGTTGCATCCGGGCCGTTCCGGCACGATCCAGATCGGACCGCAGAACGTGCTCGGCCATTTCGGCGAGGTACATCCCAGAGCGCTCGAGGCGCTCGGCGCCGACGGCCCGCTGATGGTGATCGAGGTGATCCTCGACCGTATTCCGGAAGCGAAGAAGAAGCCGACCCGCGCCAAGCCACTGATCGAGCTCTCGGCATTCCAGCCCGTCACGCGCGACTTCGCCTTCATCGTCGATCGCACCGTGAAGGCGGGCGACATCGTGCGCGCCGCGCAGGGTGTCGACAAGAAGCTGATCACCGGCGTGAACGTGTTCGACGTCTACGAGGGCAAGGGCATCGACGACGACAAGAAGTCGATCGCAATCGCGGTGACGATCCAGCCGCGCGAGAAGACGCTGACCGATCAGGAGATCGAGGCTGTCGCGGCGAAGGTCGTGGCCGAGGTCACGAAGAAGACCGGCGGCACGCTGAGAGCATGATGCCGAAAAGTGCGAAGCGGGTTTCGGACAACATCATGCTCCGGAAATAAAGCATGACCCTTGCGGACTTCCTTCCGAAGGACGTCAGCCTCACCATTGCGATGGCGCTCTGCGCCGTCGCCTTCGTTTCCGGCACTGCACGCGGCTTCTCGGGCTTCGGCTCGGCGCTGATCTTCATGCCGCTGGCAAGCAGCATTGCTGCGCCACGGCTCGTCGCCGCCTTGCTTCTGGTGATCGATTTCGTCGCGGCGGCGCCGCTGCTGCCGGACGCGTGGCGGAAGGCGGACCGCAAGGCGACCGCGGTGATTGTACTGGGCGCGCTGGTCGGCGTGCCCGTCGGCACATACTTTCTCAGCGTACTCGAACCCGTCACCACGCGCTGGATCATCTCCTGCTTCGTCGCGGCGCTGTTGCTCCTGCTGCTGTCGGGCTGGCGCTATCGTGGCAAGGACCACACCTGGCTTTCGGTCGGCATCGGCGGCCTCTCCGGCTTCTGCAGCGGTCTCGCGCAGACCGGCGGCCCGCCGATCGTCGGCTACTGGCTCGGCCGCCCGATCGCGCCGATCGTCGCGCGCGCCAACATCGTGCTGTTCTTCGGCGCGTCTGACTTCTTCTCGATGATCAGCTACGCGGCCACGGGGCTGATCAGCCGCGAATCGCTCGCGCTCTCGCTGATCGTCGGCCCGGTCTATGCGATCGGCGTCGCATTCGGCGCCTCGCTGTTCGGCCGCGCCAGCGAGCGGGTGTTTCGCGCGATTTGCTATGGTCTGATCGCGATGGCGGTGATCGCGGGACTGCCGGTGCTGGACGGGGTGTTGCGCTGATTATCTCCGCTGTCGTCCCTGCGAACGCAGGGACCCATACCGCGTGATCTATCGATAAGACACAAGTGACAGTCCCGACGACGATCTCTCAACTGCGAGGCATCGTCAAACGTCTCCCTGTGGTTATGGGTCCCTGCGTTCGCAGGGACGACGGCGGAGTGTTTGGCGGCTTGACTGGCTTACTGCCGCGGCACGCGGCGCTTCTTCGTCGACTGCGTCGGCACATCCGCCGAATCGTCCTTGAGCGCACCGATCTTGCGCAAGGCTGCGTCCGCGGCGCGTTCGCCGCTTTCCCAGGCGCCGTCGACGGTGCCCCACAGCGTCTCGTGCGTAGCTTCGCCGGCGAGGAACACATTGCCAATCGGCTCGCTCAGGATTTTGCGCGACAGCTGACCGCCAGGGGAAGCCGCCGACATCGCACCCAGGACGTGGGGCGAGGCGTTCCAGCGCGTAGCGCTGGTCTTCCCGATGGCAGCCGCAGCCTCGCTACCGAACAATTTCGTGATCCATTCCCTGGCGAAGGCGACCATCGCCTTCTCACCCTGCTCGGAGAGATCGCGGCCGAACGCGCCGCCAACGTCGATCGAGCACAGCGAGGAGCCGCCGATGTTGGCGAACATCAGCGCCGTGCGTGTCGAATTGCTTTGCTCGATGAGGATATCGTCGCGCGACAGGCCGAGCGGATTGCCGGGCAATTGCAGCACGATGCGATCATAGCTGCCGAGGCCGAGCTTCGACGCCGCGTCCAGCGTGCGTTTGGGAATGTCGGGCGTGAACTTGATCGCGCCCGATGTCAGCACGTTGGTCGAGACCGTGACGATGGCGGCGCGTGCGGCGATCTTGCCGGCTGGCGTCTCAACGCTGACGTCGCGGTTGCTCCAACTGATGCGGCTCGCCGGCGTCGACAGCGCCACCGGCGCCTGCTCCCCGAGTTTGGTGATCAGCGTGCCCAGACCCTGACGGCAGGCGATCGCCGCGTTGCGATCCTGCGCGCGTCCCTTATCGATCGCGGACAGATCCTTCAGGTCCTTGCCGGCAAAGCCCGCGCCCAGCATGAACTCGGCCGCGCCGGCCCAGTCGCCGAGATCCTTCGGCAGCACGGAGGCGCAAGAGGTATCCAGCTTAGCCCGCGAGGCATCGTCGATGGCGCGGTTGGCGCGCACCAGCGCCGCCAGGAATTGCTCGGTCTCGCCCGCGCGCGCGTTACGGCGGCCGATGCGCATCTTCTGGCCCGATGGCGCCGGCAGCACGTCCAGCCCGACACTGCGCGCCAGCCGGATCATCGGATTGGTGTCGGGATTGTGCATCCAGCGTGCGCCGCGGTCGAACGACACCTCGAAGGTTGTGCTGTCGGTGATACAGCGGCCGCCGACTTGCGATGCCGCTTCCATCACGACGACCTTGCGGCCCGTCGCCATGATGCGCCGCGCCGCAGCGATTCCCGCGGCTCCCGCACCGATCACGACGATGTCGGCCTCGCGCGGCAGGGGCGCGGCGGATGCGCGCAGGACCGGCATCGCGGCAAGGCCCGCCGACGCGACAAGGAAACCGCGGCGCGTGATTGTCATGTCATGGTTTCCGAGGACTTGCGGCGAACGGGAACAGTCAGCGAACCTTGCCGCATCTGATGTTGCACGGCAACCATCATGGTGAATCAATCGTGCTTGATGTCACGGAGTGATGAACCGAATTGCAACACGTTTCGACCATGATAGAGAAGGGAAAAAGACGGCCGCAAAAGGCCGTGGGGGGAGTTGGAAATGGGGACGGTCCTAGATTCAGTCGGCAAGCTGATTGCCGCGTACCTCTCCAAGGAGGTGCCGGGCTACGAGCCGTTCACGCCGAGTGACCCGGAGCACCTGCGCGGCGTGATCGAGCCCGGCGACGTGCTGCTGGTCGAGGGCAACAACCGCATCTCCGGCATCATCAAATATCTGACGCAGTCGACCTGGTCGCATGCCGCGCTCTATGTCGGCCCGGTCGAGGGCGCCGCGGAGCCTGACGGCGAACCGCATGTGCTGATCGAGGCCAATATCGGCGAAGGCGTCACCTCGGCCCCACTGTCGAAATATTTCCCCTATCACACCCGGGTCTGCCGCCCGGTCGGGCTGTCCTACGAGGACCGCACCACCGTCTGCCGCTATGCGATCAACCGCATCGGCTTCGGCTACGACACCAAGAACATCGTCGACCTCATGCGCTTTCTGTTCCCGTTGCCGGTGCCGCAGCGCTGGCGGCGACGCATGATCGCGATCGGCTCGGGCGATCCCACCAAGATCATCTGCTCGGCGCTGATCGCACAGGCGTTCGACGCGGTGCGCTATCCGATCCTGCCGAAGATCACCAAGGCCGGCAGCCGCGCGGCCCGCCGCGAGATCCTGCACATCCGCGATTCCTCGCTCTACATGCCCCGCGACTTCGACATCTCGCCCTATTTCGAAGTCGTCAAACCCACCATCGTGCACGGGTTCGACTACACCGCCCTGCACTGGGCCGACAAGCAGAAGCCGCTCGAGGAGGTAGCGGGCACATTCAGTGTGTTTCCAGAAACGATCAGTGCGCCGCCGCTCGTTCCTGAGGCGGTTGACCAAGAAGCGCCGGCTGAAATTCCGGCTGCGCAAATGAGTGAGTGCCTTGCGGGGACGTCTGAACGCGTTCCCGGGCATGTCCCGCTGCTGAAGAAGCTGGCGATGTACCGCCCGAGGCGCCGTGGCCGGGTGCGCGAGAGGGCGGCGTAACGGCTGTCGTCCCTGCGAAAGCAGGGACCTATACCGCGTGATCTATCGGCTGCGCACGGTAGAAATCCGGAACTCCCAGTCTTCGTCAAACCCTTCCCTGGGGTTATGGGTCGTTGCGTTCGCGGGGACGACGCCTGTGAGTGTGGCGCGAGCACCTCAGCAACCGTCATTGCGAGGAGCTCTTGCGACGAAGCAATCCAGACTACTTCCTCGGGGACAGTCTGGATTGCTTCGCTCGCAAGGACGGGAGTAAAGACCTACCGCTCCGCCCGCCCGATCACCGCCATCAGCTCCGCGATCTTCTCGCGTTGGTCGGCCTTGTCGCCGCTCGCGATCGCGTGCTCGACGCAATGGGCGACGTGGTCCTTCAGGACCTCCTCCTCGACCCGGCGCAGTGCGGCTCGCACCGCCGAGATCTGCGTCACGATGTCGATGCAGTAGCGGTCCTCCTCTACCATTTTCGAGAGGCCGCGAACCTGACCTTCAATCCGGCCGAGGCGTTTTCCGACAGATGCCTTGATGTCCTTGCGCATGGGGTCTATATACCCCTACCGGGTATGGGTTGCAAGTCCCGAGGGTACAAGGCCGGAGCAAGGCAATGAACGAACACAGGCATCATCAGGGCGCGGACGGGCATTCCGGATGCGGTTGTTCCGGCAAAACGGGAGCGGCCAAGTCGGAAGCGACCAAGCCGGCGGCCTCCTGCTGCGGCGGGCACGGCGATCATGCCGGCCACGACCATCATCACGCGCATGACCATGGCGATGCGGTCAGCAAGGTGCACGATCCCGTCTGCGGCATGATTGTCGATCCCACGACCTCGAAGCACCGCTTCGACCATCACGGCGAGACCTTCCATTTCTGCTCGGCCGGCTGCCGCACCAAGTTCGCCGCCGATCCCGCAAAATATCTCGCCAAGGACAAGGCGCCCGAGCCGGAGATGCCCGCGGGCACGATCTACACCTGCCCGATGCATCCGGAGATCCGCCAGGTCGGACCCGGCAGCTGCCCGATCTGCGGCATGGCGCTGGAGCCGGAAGTGGCAAGCCTGGAGACCGGTCCCAACCCCGAGCTCGCCGACATGACGCGGCGGTTCTGGATCGGCGGCGCGCTGGCACTGCCGGCCGTGGTGCTCGAGATGGGCGGCCATCTCGCGGGCCCGCACAACTGGATCGATCAGACGCTGTCGAACTGGATCCAGCTCGCCTTCGCCACCCCCGTGGTGCTGTGGGCCGGCTGGCCGTTCTTCGTTCGCGGCTGGCAGTCGCTGCTGACGCGCAACCTCAACATGTTCACGCTGATCGCGATGGGCACGGGCGTTGCCTATGTCTACAGCATCATCGGCACCGTCGTGCCGCAGATCTTCCCCACAACGTTCCGCGGCCATGAGGGTGCGGTCGCCGTCTATTTCGAGGCGGCTGCCGTCATCACCGTGCTGGTGCTGCTCGGCCAGGTGCTGGAGCTGCGCGCCCGTGACGCAACCTCCGGCGCGATCAAGGCGCTGCTTCAGCTTGCGCCGAAGACCGCACGCCGCGTCGATGACGACGGCAGCGAGCACGAGGTCGAAATCGACGCGCTCCATGCCGGCGAACGTCTGCGCGTCCGTCCGGGCGAAAAGGTGCCGGTCGACGGCGTGATCCTCGAGGGCCGCTCCTCGCTCGACGAATCGCTCGTCACGGGCGAATCCATGCCCGTCACCAAGGAGAGCGGCGCGAAGGTGATCGCCGGCACGCTGAACCAGTCGGGCAGCTTCATCATGCGCGCCGACAAGGTCGGACGCGAGACGCTGCTGTCGCAGATCGTGCAGATGGTCGCGGACGCGCAGCGCTCGCGCGCGCCGATCCAGCGGCTGGCCGATCAGGTCGCGGGCTGGTTCGTGCCGATGGTGATCGTCGTCGCCCTCGCTGCCTTCGGCGCCTGGGCCTGGTTCGGACCTGAGCCGCGGCTGGCCTTCGGTCTCGTCGCCGCCGTCAGCGTGCTGATCATCGCCTGCCCCTGCGCATTGGGCCTCGCAACCCCGATGTCGATCATGGTCGGCGTCGGCCGCGGTGCCCAAGGCGGCGTGCTGATCAAGAACGCCGAGGCGCTGGAGCGGATGGAGAAGATCGACACGCTGGTGGTCGACAAGACGGGCACCCTGACCGAGGGCAAGCCCAAGGTGGTCGCGATCGTGCCGGCGTCAGGCTTTGCGGAGGATGACATCCTCAAGCTTGCCGCCAGCGTCGAGCGCGCCAGCGAACATCCTTTGGCCGACGCGATCGTGCGCGCAGCCAAGGAGAAGCAGCTCGCCCTCGGCCAGGTCGAGCACTTCGACTCGCCGACCGGCAAGGGCGCCACCGGCAAAGTCGACGGCAAGACCATCGTGCTCGGCAATGCCAGGTATCTGACGTCGATCGGGATCGACACCAAAACGCTCGACGCCGAGGCCGAGCGGCTGCGCGGCGATGGCGCCACCGTGATCAACATGGCCGTCGACGGCCGGCTCGCCGGCCTGTTCGCGATCGCCGATCCGGTCAAGGCCTCGACCCCGGAGGCACTGAAGGCGTTAGCTGCCGAAGGCATCAAGGTCATCATGCTGACAGGCGACAACCGCACCACGGCGGAAGCGGTGGCGCGCCGGCTCGGCATCGCCGAGGTCGAGGCCGAGGTGCTGCCGGATCAGAAGAGCGCGGTGGTGACGAAGCTGCAAAAGGCCGGCCGCAGCGTCGCGATGGCCGGTGACGGCGTCAACGACGCGCCGGCGCTGGCCGCCGCGGAAGTCGGCATCGCCATGGGCACCGGCACGGATGTGGCGATGGAGAGCGCCGGCGTGACCCTGCTCAAGGGCGACCTCGTCGGCATCGTCCGGGCGCGAAAGCTGTCGCAGGCGACGATGAGCAACATCCGGCAAAACCTGTTCTTCGCCTTCATCTACAACGCCGCCGGCATTCCGATCGCGGCCGGCATCCTCTATCCCGCCTTCGGCGTGTTGCTCTCGCCGATCATCGCCGCGGCGGCGATGGCGCTGTCCTCGGTGAGCGTGGTCGGAAATGCGCTGCGGCTGCGGGCGACGCGGCTGTGAGGACACTGCGTAGCCCGGATGGAGCGCAAGCGAAATCCGGGGGTCTTGCCCGCAAATTGGTACCGTCCCGGATTGCGCTTCGCTCCATCCGGGCTACGGTTCACGGAACACAGGCGAGGCACGCGGGGAATATCTGATGCAGCGAATTACCATCACGATCGAGGACGATCTGTTGGCGGAGATCGACGCGGCGGCGGAAGCGCGCGGCTACCAGAACCGCTCCGAGATCATCCGCGACCTCGCCCGCGCCGGCCTGCAGCAGAGCACCGAGGACACCGCGCAGACCGGCCAATGCGTGGCCGGTCTCGTCTATGTCTACGACCACGCCGCCCGCGATCTGTCAAAACGCTTGGTGCAGGAATTCCACGGCCATCACGACCTCGCGCTGGCAACGCTGCACGTCCATCTCGACGACAACAATTGCATGGAGATGACGGCGCTGCGGGGGTCGGCGGATGAGGTCAAGCATTTCGCCGACCATATCATCGCCGAACGCGGCGTCCGCTACGGCCGCGTGGTGATGATCCCGACCGGCGAAGGCAAGGCGGTGAAGGCGCGAAAGCATGGGCACCGGCACGAGTAGGCTATTCTAGGAAAGCGTAGCGGCTCTTACCCTCCCCTGGAGGGGGAGGGTCGATCGCGCGCAGCGCGAGCGGGGTGGGGTGACGGTCTCTCCGCGTCGAACAGTGCCCGTGAGGAGGGTAAGCAAGGGCTCGCGCCGCGTTTGCGGCCGTCAGCAGCGCGGCAATTCCTCCCTTGCCGAAGCCGCATTGGGTGTCTACCTCTCGCGCAGTGTTTACCTCAGAGGGCCCCTCCGATGCTGGATGCCGCCGTAAAGGCGCTGTCGCAAATGATCTCGCCGCCGATGCGCTCGATCCTGTGGCGGTCGATCGGGCTTGCGCTCGTGCTGATCACCGCGCTGGCGATCGGCTTGCAGCGGCTGCTCAGCTGGTTTGCGACCCATGGCGAGGTCTGGTTGGAAGGCCTGCTCGGGCCGGGCTGGCACACCTCTCTCGAGGTCTTGTCCTGGATCGTCTCGATCGCGGCGGGCCTCGGCGTCGTGTTCGGCGGCGTCTTCCTGATGCCCGCGATCACCTCGCTGGTGGCGAGCCTGTTCGTCGACGACGTCGCCGACATCGTCGAGCGCGAGCATTATCCCGCCGAGCAGCCGGGGCTCGCGCTACCGTTCAGCCAAGCCATTTTCGAGGGCATCAAGACCGCGCTCCTGACCATCCTGGTCTATCTGATCGCGTTGCCGTTGGTGCTTTTCGCCGGCGCAGGCTTCCTGATCTTCTTCATCGCCGCCGCCTGGCTGCTCGGCCGCGAATATTTCGAGCTCGCCGCGATGCGCTTCCGCTCGCCGGAAGAGGCCAAGGCGATGCGGCGCGACAATGCCGCCACCATCTTCACCGCCGGCCTCTTCATCGCCGCCTTCGTCTCGATCCCGATCGTGAATCTGGCGACGCCGATCTTCGGCATGGCCTTCATGGTCCACATGCACAAGCGGCTGTCGGGCCCGAGGCCCGAGCTGATCGAGCCGGCGCGGCAGATGCGGTAACGCGCTCTACGTCACCTGCACGCCGCACTTCCGCAGCACCGTCTTGGCGAAGCCGAACGGCGCTGGCGTGAACGGGCCGGGCGGGGCGCGGGTGATGAGTGCGACAACGCCGAGCGCGGCTATCGCGAGCCAGAAGCACAGCCAGAAGCCGTCGATATAGGCGAGCACATTGGCCTCGCGCTGCACGATGCCCGCCAGCGTGCCGAGCGCGCGCGGCTGCGCCAGCCCGGCACCGTGGGCAGCGAAGTGATCGGCAAGCTGCTTCAGGACGCGGACCACATCGACTTCGCCGACGCCGAGGTTCTGGCCGAGATAGAAGGAATGGACCTGCTCGCGCACGCGCAGCCATGTCCCCATCAGCGCCACACCGATCTCGGCGCCGCCGAGCCGCATGATCTGGATATAGGCGGCAAAGGAAGTGGCGCGGCTCGGATCGGAGTTCGACAGCAGCGTGATGATCAGCGGCAACAAGGTCAGCGACTGCCCGATCGCCTGGAGCAGCACGATGCCGACAAAATCCTCGCGCGCCCAGTCATGGGTGAGCTGCGTGCCCCAGAGATTGGCGGCGGCGAAGCAGGCGAAACCCATGACAATCACGGTGCGCGTATCGAAATGCCTGAGCAGCCAGATCGAGAGCGGCACCAGCACGAACATCGGCAGCGCGCCATAGGTGAGCAGCAGCATGCCGCTCTGCTCGGGCCTGAGCAGGGCGATGGCGGCAAGGAAGTTCGGCACCAGCGAGGCGTTGGACAGGCTGGTCAAGGTGTAGAGCAGGATCAGGACCAGTCCCAAGCCGATATTGCGCGCGAACAAGACGTTCACATGCGCCCAGGGTTGCCGTACCAGCGACTCGTTGACGAGAAAGCCTGCGAACAGCACCGCGCCACTGGCGAGCAGCGCCATCACCGTCCCCGAGCCGAGCCAGTCCAATCGATTGCCCTGATCAAGCCCGGCATAAATCATCGAAACGGACGCGCCGAGCAGCAGCATGCCGCCCCAATCGGCCTCGCGCAGCAGCGCGCGGTTCAGGGGCTCGTTCGGCGTACCGAGATAGACCATCAGCCCCATCAGGGGCGCGATCACGACGCTCTGCCAGTACAGCCATTGCCAGCCGAGATGGTCGACATAGAAGCCGACCAGCGAGCTCGAGGTATCGAGCGCAAAGCCGACGCGGATCGAATAGATCGAGATCGCCGGCAGCCACCAGCGGATCGGCAGATTGCGGAACACGATCATCAGCGTCGCCGGCACGAAGGTGCCGAGCAGGAGGCCATGCACGACGCTGAGCGCGAGCAGCGTTGGATAATCGTGCACGAAGGGAAGGATCAGCGAGACGACGGCATAGATCAGGCTGGGAATGCCAAGCACGCGGCGTAGCCCGAACACGGTCGCGAGCCATGCCACTGCGGGCGCGATGAAGATCTGCGAGCCGATGCCGGCGGTGGAGAGCCAGGCGCCCTCGTCGAAGCTGAGCGAGAACGCGCCTCGCAAATCGGGCAGGCCAACCGTGGTTAGCCGGCTGTCGAAATTGGCGAGGAAGGAGCCGAGCAGCACCGCGGCCACGGCGAACAGCGGCTGCGGCGCAACGCCGCCGCGCGAGAGCGGTCCGCGGTCTGTGTCGTCATTTTCCGCCATTGCCGGCCTTGGTGTCGATGCTGGTGACGACCGACATGCCCGGCACCAGCCGCGCCAGCAGCGGCTGGCCGTCGTCGAGCTGAATCCGCACGGGAATGCGCTGCACGACCTTGGTGAAATTGCCGGTGGCGTTATCAGGCGGCAGCAGCGCGACCTGTGATCCCGTCGCCGGCGCGATGCGCTCGACCTTGCCGCGCAGCGTCTCGCGCGGAAAGCTGTCGACGGTGATCTCGACCGGCTGGCCCGGCTGCACATGAGTGAGCTGGGTCTCCTTGTAATTCGCGATCACATAGACCTGCGGCAGCGGCACCACGTTGATGAGATTGGTGCCGATATTGACGTAGTCGCCGGGTTGCACCTGGCGCTCGCCGACCACGCCGTCGAACGGCGCTGTGATCCTGGTGTAGCCGAGCTTGAGCTTCGCACCCGCCAGCGTTGCCTTGGCCGCTGCGACATCGGCGGCGCGCTGCTTCCGGGTGCCTTGCAGGACTTCGAGCTGGTGCTGCTGGGCGGCGATCACGGCGCGGCTCGCGCGCACATCGGCCTGCGCCTTGGCGTAAGCAGCCACCGCCTGCTCGAGCCGCTGCCGCGTGCCGGATTCGGTCTGCGACAGCGATTGTTGACGTTCCTGCTCCTGCCGTGCCTCGACCTCCATGGCTTCGGCGGAGAGCCGCGCCGCCTGCGCCTGCGCGATCGTCGCATATTGCAGCTCGACCTGGTTGGCCAGATTGTCGAGCGCGGCCTGGGCGGCGGCGACCGAAGCTTCGGACTGCGCGACCTGGGCCTCGTAATCGGCGGGATCGATCTGGATCAGGAGATCACCGGCCTTGACGCGCTGGAAGTCGGTGACGGCGACGGTCAGCACTTCGCCCGAGACGCGGCTCGAAAGCCGTGTCAGCTCGGCGCGCACATAGGCATCATTGGTGGTCTGAATCACCGCATTGCCGACCCATTCGTCGAAGCGCAGCGTCGCCAGCGCGACGAAGCCGAGCGCGATGATCACAGCGAATAGCGGGATCGCGAACCGGCTCCACAGCGAAGTCGCCGGCCGCTGCGTCGGCTTCGGTGGTGGGGCAGGCGTTGCGGCGGCAGCCGGGGGCGGGACTTGTTCCTGTTGACTCACGATTTTACCCCAAGACGCTCTGCTCTCACCGCCATCTACACCGTCTTCTCCGGCCACCGGCACAGATCGTTGATCAGACAGACCTCGCAGCGCGGCTTGCGTGCGAGGCAAGTATAGCGGCCGTGCAGGATCAGCCAATGATGGGCATGCAGCATGAACTCGGCCGGGATCACCTTTTCGAGACCAAGCTCGACTTCGAGCGGCGTCTTGCCGGGCGCAAGTCCTGTGCGATTGCCGACGCGGAAGACATGCGTGTCGACCGCCATGGTGTGCTCGCCGAAGGCCATGTTGAGCACGACGTTGGCGGTCTTGCGTCCCGCACCGGGCAACGACTCGATCCCGGCGCGCGTGCGCGGCACCTCGCCGCCGAACTCGCTGAGCACCTTGGCCGACAGCGCGATCACGTTCCTGGCCTTGGTGCGGTAGAGGCCGATCGTCTTGATGTACTCGCGTAAAGACTCCTCGCCGAGATCGAGCATCTTCTCCGGAGTGTCGGCGACCTCGAACAAGGCGCGCGTCGCCTTGTTGACGCCGGCGTCGGTTGCCTGGGCCGACAGCACCACGGCGACCAGCAGCGTGAACGGATTGACGTGCTCGAGCTCGCCCTTCGGCTCCGGATTGGCCTTGCGGAAACGGCTGAAGACCTCATGGACCTCGGCCGGCGTCCAGCGCTTGATCGCCTTGAGCGTCTTTTTGGCGGGCGCGTTCGGCTTTGCGACGACCGCCTTTGCCTTCTTCTTCGGCACGGACGCTTTGCGCGGAGCCGGCTTGCGGGTGATTTTCGCCATGATCGGGATATACTGAGGGACGATGAGCACAGGCAACGAAATTGACGGCAGCGGTCCTGATCCGCGCGACGCGCAGATCTTCTCCGCGCGGCTGACGCCGCACCGCTCGCTGAACCGCACCGGCTTCCTCGCCGTGATGCTGTTCCTGAGCGTGGTCAGCTTCGTCACGGGCCTCGCCTTCCTGATGATGGGTGCCTGGCCGGTGTTCGGTTTCTTCGGCCTCGACGTTCTCGTGATCTGGTGGGCCTTCAAGGCCAATTTCCGCGCGGCGCGGGCCAGCGAGGAGATCGTGGTCACGCCGTCGGAGCTGCGCGTGCGCCGCGTCAGCCATCGCGGCCAGGTCTCGGAATGGACATTCAATCCGCTCTGGGTCCGGATCGACCAGGAGGTCGACGAGGAATACGGCATCGAGCACCTCTATCTGATCTCGCGCGGCCGCCGGATTCTCATTGCCGGCTTTCTCGGGCCAGAGGAAAAAGCGAGTTTTTACAATGCCTTGGTCGGCGCCCTGAATGCCGCCCGGCGCGGCCCGACCTACAATCCGGTGACCTGAGCGCAGTCAGAAATCGGGTGGTTTCTCACCCGTCCCTCTCCTACATTTCCAGTCATGATGACACTCGCCATACATGACCAGCGCCTGGCCAGGCCGGGCACCCAGAACGCCGCGCTGCGCGACTATGATTCGGTACGCAGGGCGATCGCCTTCATCTCGGAGAACTGGCGCGCGCAGCCGACCATCGAGGCGATGGCGGATGCGGCCGGGGTCACGCCGGATGAGCTGCACCATCTGTTCCGCCGCTGGGCCTCGATCACGCCGAAGGCTTTCATGCAAGCGCTGACGCTCGATCACGCCAAAGGCCTCTTGCGCGATTCCGCGAGCATTCTCGACGCCGCGCTCGACTCCGGGCTGTCAGGCCCGGGACGGCTGCACGATCTCTTCGTGACCCACGAAGCCATGTCGCCGGGCGAATGGAAGAACGGCGGCGCCGGCCTGACCCTGCGTTACGGCTTTCACCCCTCGCCGTTCGGCACCGCGATCGTGATCGCGACCGACCGCGGCCTGTCGGGGCTTGCCTTCGCCGATCACGGCGAGGAGAAGGTTGCGCTCGCTGACATGACCCGGCGCTGGCCGAACGCCACCTATGTCGAGGATCACGAAGGCACCGCGCCACTCGCCGCACGCATCTTCGATACGAAGCTGTGGCGGCCGGACCAGCCGCTGCGCGTGGTGATGATCGGCACCGATTTCGAGGTGCGGGTGTGGGAGACGCTGCTGAAGATCCCGATGGGACGCGCGGTGTCCTATTCCGACATCGCCTGCAACATCAACAGCCCAAAGGCCTCGCGTGCCGTCGGCGCGGCGGTCGGCAAGAACCCGGTCTCGTTCGTCGTGCCCTGCCATCGCGCGCTCGGCAAGAGCGGCACGCTTACCGGCTATCACTGGGGCATCACCCGCAAACAGGCGATGCTGGGCTGGGAGGCCGGACAGCTGGGGATGCAGTAGGCACCGCAAGCACACTGCCGTAGGGTGGCAAAGCGAAGCGTGCCCACCTTACGTCAGCTATCATGGAAAGATCGTGGGCACGGCGCTGTGCGCCTTTGCCCACCCTACGGGACCGGCCTTAACCCGCCAGATCGAGCTTCGAGGCCACGGTCGAATCCGTGTTGAGGCGGTAGATGATCGGCACACCCGTCGCCAACTCGCGCTTCAAGATGCCTTCGGGCGAGAGCTTTTCCAGCACCATGATCAGCGCGCGCAGCGAATTGCCGTGGGCGGCGACGAGGGTACGCTTGCCGTTGAGCACGCCGGGCAGGATCTCCTGCACGTAATACGGCAGCGCGCGCGCGAGGGTGTCCTTCAGGCTTTCGCCGCCGGGCGGCGGCACGTCGTAGGAGCGGCGCCAGATCAGCACCTGGTCCTCACCCCATTTCTTGCGAGCGTCGTCCTTGTTGAGGCCGGAGAGATCGCCGTAGTCGCGCTCGTTCAACGCGAGGTTCTTCATCGTCGGCAGGCCCTCCTGGCCGAGCTCGCCGAGAATGAGATCGAGCGTGTGCTGCGCGCGCGTGAGCACCGAAGTGTAGGCGACGTCGAACACGAGGCCCTGCGCCTTCAGCTTGCGGCCGGCTTCCGTGGCTTCCTTGACGCCGAGCTCGGTGAGGTCAGGGTCCTTCCAACCCGTGAACAGGTTCTTCAGATTCCATTCGCTCTGGCCGTGGCGCACGAGCACGAGAAGACGTTCGCTCATTGACTGCTTTCCGTTAGGTTCGATTAGATGTCGGACAGGCCGAGCACGTCGGCCATGGAGTAGTGCCCGGGCTTCTTGCCGTGTGCCCAGAGCGCCGCCTTCAGCGCGCCATGGGCGAACAGCATGCGGTCCTCGGCCTGATGCGACAACGTCAGGCGCTCGAACGGGCCGAGGAAGGTGACGCTGTGATCGCCGGCGACGGTGCCGCCGCGCAACGAGGCGAAGCCGATATTGCCCGGCCTGCGCGCGCCGGTGATGCCGTCACGGCCGCGCTCGGAATGGTCATCGAGGGTGACACCGCGACCGCTGGCTGCGGCCTGCCCAAGCATCAGCGCGGTGCCGGACGGCGCATCGACCTTCATGCGATGATGGGTCTCGACGATCTCGATATCAAAACTCTGGTCGAGCGCCTTGGCGACGCGCTTGACCACGGCGGCCAGTAGATTGACGCCGAGGCTCATATTGCCTGATTGCACCACGACGGCGCGGTTGGTGACGCTCTTGATCACGGCGTTGTCGGAGCCGGACAATCCGGTCGTGCCGACGACATGCACGATCCCGCGCTGTGCGGCGATCGCGACATTTGCAATGGTCGCCGCCGGAACGGTGAAGTCGAGGATGCCGTCGGCCTCCTTCGACATCGCCCAGAGGTCAGCGGAGAGCTTGATGTCGTTGGCCGGCAGTCCTGCGAGCACACCGGCATCCTTGCCGAGCAGCTCCGAGCCGGGGGCCTCGAGCGCGCCGGCCAGCACCGCGCCTTTGCTCTCGGCAATCGCCCGCACCAGCGCGCGGCCCATCCGGCCACCGGCTCCAGCAACAATCAGGCGCATGTCGGACATGGTGTGATCCTCTCACGGCCGTTGTAGCGGGGGGACGCAGTTCCGGCAACCGAGGGGCAGGAACGCGCGGCATGCTTGCACCCGCCCCTGGAGGGGTCCGAGACGAGCGTAGCTCGCTCGTGGGCGCTGGGCATGCAGCGAAGCGGAATGCACAGCGGGGTGGGGTGACGGTCTCCCCCCGGCGCACAGTGCCCGAGTGGAGAGATCACCCCACCCCGCTCGCGCTGCGCGCGATCGACCCTCCCCCTCCAGGGGAGGGTAAGAGAGCGCCGCAGTCGAATCTACGAGTCAGACGGCTGCGGGCCGTCATACCCCTCGATGATGATGAGATCGGCGACCGAGTGGGGCTGGCGCACCTTGATGTTGGCCTGGTATTCCGGCGAATTGTAGCAGGCGATCGCGGTCTCGTAGTCCGGGAATTCGATCACGACGTTGCGGGTGCGGCTGGCGCCTTCGACGGTGGTGAACTTGCCGGCGCGGACAACGAAGCGGCCACCCCACTTCTTGAAGATCGGACCATTGGCGACGGCATAGGGCTTGTAGCCCTCGTCACTGCTCACATCGACGCGCCCGATCCAGTAGCCTTTTGCCATTGTTCTTCTCCCTTGTTTGTTGATTAGCCGAGCGCTTGCGCGATCTCGGCCTGGATGGCTTCCGCAATCGCCTTCGGGTCGGCGGCTTCGACGACCGGGCGTCCGACGACGAGATAATCGGCGCCGGCCGCGATCGCGCGGCCCGGCGTCATGATGCGCTTCTGGTCGCCGGTCGCCGAACCGACCGGCCGGATGCCGGGGGTGACGAGATGCATCTGGTGCCCGACGATCTTGCGCAAGGCCCCAACCTCCTCAGGCGAGGACACCAGTCCGTCGATGCCAAGCACCTGGGCCTGCTGCGCGCGGGCCTCGACCAGCTCGGAGACGCCGAGCCGATAGCCGGCCGCGTGCAGATCGTCCTCGTTGTAGGAGGTCAGCACCGTGACGGCGAGGATCTTCAGGCTGGAATTGCCGCGGCCTTCGACGGCGCCCTTCATGGTCTGCGGATAGGCGTGCACGGTGAGGAATGTGGCGCCAAGCCTGGTGATGCTTTCGACGCCTTGCATCACGGTGTTGCCGATGTCGTGCAGCTTGAGATCGAGAAAGACCTTCTTGCCCTTGTCGGCGAGCCTGCCGACCAGCGGCAATCCGCCGGCATAAGCGAGTCGGTAGCCGATCTTGTAGAAGCTGACGCTGTCGCCGAGGCGGTTGATCGTCGCCTCCGCAGCATCGACGCTGGGCAGATCGAGCGCGACGATCAGGCGGTCCTTGGGGGCGATCTCGGCTGGCGTCATGTCACCTCACATCATGCGTTGGGAAATGTCGATCAACTGCGCGACCAGCTCCTTCAACGCAGCGATATCGCCCTCGTTCTTGAGCCTGTCCATATCGTCATAGGCCTGGTCGGCAAAGGCGAGCGTGAGCTGGCTGGCAATCACATTGGCGTGGCAGGAGGTCAGGATCAGCCGCAACGCCTGCAGCGCGCGAGCCGCACCGAGCCGGCTCTGCGAGGCGCCGGCGAGCGCGAAGGCGCGGTTGCGAAACACATCGCCGCGCGCCTCATGCAGATCATGCACGCGGCTGACCCAGTCGATCGCGTTCTTGAGAAGCGGCGGCACCGAAGCATTGTATTCGGGCGAGACGATCAGCACGCCATGATGCGCGCCGATCATGCGCTTGAGGTTGATCGCGTGCTTCGGCAGGCCGGACTTGGCCTGGAGATCGCCGTCATAGATCGGCAGCGGAAAATCGGCGAGCGAGATGCGGGTGACGTCCACGCCGGCCCGGGCGAATTCATAGGCTATGACGGCCGCCAGCTTCGCATTGTGCGAGCCGGTGCGCAGCGAGCCGGGAATGATCAGGATCTTGGGAGCTGACATTCAATCCAATGCGTTCGGCGAAACGAGCCCGCCGCGCAAAGAACCAAGCCGGCGGAATTAGTCCTTGCGATACACCCAGACGCGGGCCGGCGGAAGGTTCATCCAGATCCGTTCCGACGCCTCTGTGGACACGCCGGGCAGCGATTTCGGGATCGGCGGTACCACCGCATAGGTGAACTGGACGAAGGGCGCGCCCGGCGCGAGCGCCGTGAAGGCGTCGCGGATCAGCCGCAGCCGCGTCAGCATCGGTTTTGTCACGAGCGGCAGGCCGGAGACGACCGCGGAGGCCGGCGCGCTCAGGACGTTCCAGAGCGTGTCACGCAGGCGATAGGCGTCGCCCTGCACAACCTTGGCCTGCGGATAGCGGTCGCGCAGCAGCGCGCAGAAGCCGGGATTGTATTCGACGAGGACGAGACGTTTCTGGTCGACGCCGCGTTCGATCAGGGCTGAGGTGATGGCGCCGGTGCCAGGCCCGAGCTCGACCACGGGCGCGTCTGAATCGACATCGACATAATGGGCCATGGTCCGGGCCAGCAGCTTGCCCGACGGCATCACGGCGCCCATGTGCAGGGGCTTTTCGATCCATGATCTGAGAAAGCGCACCTCGTCATCGAGACGAGGCTTCTTCAACGCACGCGCGGACGATGGCAATGGCATGTCAGGACCGGACGGGACCGCGGGACCGCGTGTCAGAAAATGGTCATAAAGACGTATAGGCCGAAAGCGGTATGGTCAAGCCGGGTCAACTCGCCCGATTACCGAAGAAATCCTTGACCTTGGCGAAGAAGCCCTCGGATTCCGGTTGGGTGTTGCCGCTTGACAGCTTTTCGAACTCGGCCAGCAATTCCTGCTGCTTCTTGGTGAGGTTCTGCGGGGTCTCGACCACGACCTGAACATACATGTCGCCCATCTGGCGCGACCGCAGCACCGGCATGCCTTTTGATGCAATGCGGAACCGGCGGTTCGACTGGGTCCCGGCCGGCACCTTCACCTTGGCCTTGCTCTTCTCAATGGTCGGCACCTCGAATTCGCCGCCGAGCGCGGCCGTGACCATCGAAATCGGCACACGGCAATGCAGATCGGCGCCATCGCGCTGGAAGAACTGGTGCTGGGCCAGCGACAGGAAGATATAGAGGTCGCCGGGCGGACCGCCGCGGACCCCGGCCTCGCCCTCGCCGGCGAGCCTGATCCTTGTGCCGTCCTCGACACCCGGGGGAATGTTGACCGAAAGATTCCGCTCGCGGGTGACGCGGCCCTGGCCCGAACAGGACGGGCAGGCATCCTCGATCATCTGGCCGCGGCCCTGGCAGCCCGGACAGGTCCGCTCCAGCGTGAAGAAGCCCTGCGACTGCCGCACGCGGCCGGCGCCGCCGCAGCTCGAACAGGTCTTCGGCTTGGTTCCGGCCTTGGCGCCGATGCCCGAGCAGGCCTCGCAGGTGACCGAGACCGGAATCTCGATCTGCGCGGTCTTGCCGCCGAAGGCCTCCTCGAGCGTGATTTCCATGTTGTAGCGCAGGTCGGCGCCGCGCTCGCGGCCGCCGCGGCCGCGCTGCCCGGCCATGCCGAACAAATCTTCGAAAATGTCGGAGAAGGAAGAGGCAAAGCCCGCGCCGAAGCCGGCGCCGCCGCCGCCCTGCTCGAAAGCGGCATGGCCGTAACGGTCATAAGCGGCGCGCTTGTCCTTGTCCTTCAGGACCTCGTAGGCCTCGTTGATTTCCTTGAACTTGACTTCGCTGGTGTCGTCCCCGGGATTGCGGTCCGGGTGGAACTTCATCGCCAGCTTGCGGAACGACGATTTCAAGACGGATTCGTCGGCATCGCGTTCGACTTCGAGGGTTTCGTAATAGCAGCGCTTGGTGGACGTGGACATGTGGGACTCGGTCTATCCAATCGCGATTCAAGTCGGAGCGAAACGACGTCGCCACACGACGATATAGGCAGCCTTCTGCTTGGCGGCAGAGGGCGGCGTGGCGGCGTTCAGCATAACGGCGGGGAATTGATCGATCGTAACGGGCGACCCGCCCGTCCGTCCCGACACGGCGGCCTCCTCCGCGAAGGAGGAGGCCGGTAGAGCGTGTGGGGTCCAAGCCGTCCGCATCATGACCCTCTTGGGGTTCAGGCGGACTTCTTGTTGTTCTTGTCGTCGTCGACTTCGGTGAATTCCGCGTCGACGACGTCGTCCTTGGCCGCGTCCTTCTTGGCGTCGGCCTCGGCCTGCTGCTTGTACATGGCCTCGCCGAGCTTCATCGAAGCCTGGGCCAGCGTCTGGGTCTTGGCCTTGATCGCCTCGGCATCGTCGCCCTTCAGCGCTTCCTTGAGGTCGCCGACGGCATCCTCGATGGCGCGGCGCTCGGTCTCGCCGACCTTCGAACCGTGCTCGGCCAAAGCCTTCTCGGTCGAATGCACCAGGCCATCCGCCTCGTTCTTGGCGATGACGGCCTCGCGGCGCTTCTTGTCGGCCTCGGCATTGGCCTCGGCGTCCTTGACCATCTTCTCGATGTCGGCTTCCGACAGGCCGCCGGAGGCCTGGATGCGGATCTGCTGCTCCTTGCCGGTGGCCTTGTCCTTGGCCGAGACGTTGACGATGCCGTTGGCGTCGATGTCGAAGGTCACCTCGATCTGCGGCATGCCGCGCGGAGCCGGCGGAATGCCCATCAGGTCGAACTGGCCGAGCATCTTGTTGTCGGCCGCCATTTCACGCTCGCCCTGGAAGACGCGGATGGTGACCGCGTTCTGGTTGTCCTCGGCGGTCGAGAACACCTGGCTCTTCTTGGTCGGGATCGTGGTGTTGCGGTCGATGATGCGGGTGAACACACCGCCCAGCGTCTCGATGCCCAGCGACAGCGGGGTGACGTCGAGCAGCAGCACGTCCTTGACGTCGCCCTGGAGCACGCCGGCCTGGATCGCAGCGCCGATCGCCACGACTTCGTCCGGGTTGACGCCCTTGTGCGGCTCCTTGCCGAACAGCTGCTTCACGACTTCCTGGACCTTCGGCATGCGCGACATGCCGCCGACCAGAACCACTTCGCCGATCTCACCGGCGGTGACGCCGGCGTCCTTCAGCGCCTTGCGGCAGGGCTCGACGGTCTTCTGGACGAGGTCGTCGACCAGCGCCTCGAACTTGGCGCGGGTCAGCTTCATCGTCAGATGCTTCGGGCCGGTCTGGTCCGCGGTGATGAACGGCAGGTTGATCTCGGTCTGCGTCGTCGAGGACAGCTCGATCTTGGCCTTTTCAGCGGCTTCCTTCAGGCGCTGCAACGCGAGCTTGTCGTTGCGCAGGTTGATGCCCTGCTCCTTCTGGAATTCGTCGGCTAGATAGCCGACCAGGCGCATGTCGAAGTCTTCGCCGCCGAGGAAGGTGTCGCCGTTGGTCGACTTTACCTCGAACACGCCGTCGCCGATCTCGAGGATCGAAATATCGAACGTGCCGCCGCCGAGATCGTACACGGCGATCGTGCCGGTCTTGGTCTTGTCGAGGCCATAGGCGAGCGCGGCCGCGGTCGGCTCGTTGATGATGCGCAGCACTTCGAGGCCCGCGATCTTGCCGGCGTCCTTGGTCGCCTGGCGCTGGGCGTCATTGAAGTAGGCGGGAACGGTGATGACGGCCTGATCAACTTTCTGGCCGAGATGGGCTTCCGCGGTCTCCTTCATCTTCTGCAGGATGAACGCCGAGACCTGCGAGGGCGAGTAGGTCTGGCCGTCGGCCTCGACCCAGGCGTCGCCGTTGGAAGCCTTCACGATCTTGTAGGGGACGAGCTTCTTGTCCTTCTCGACCATCGGGTCATCGTAGCGGCGGCCGATGAGGCGCTTCACTGCGAAGAAGGTGCGCTCGGGATTGGTGACGGCCTGGCGCTTGGCCGGCTGGCCGACGAGGCGCTCACCGTCGTCCGTCACGGCGACGATCGAAGGCGTCGTGCGCATGCCTTCGGAATTCTCGATGACTTTGGCGTTCTTGCCATCCATCACGGCGACGCACGAATTCGTGGTGCCGAGGTCGATCCCAATGACCTTTCCCATGGTCCTGATATCCTTGTTTTTGCGGCAGGTTGGCTGGGCCCAGAAGGCACCCGACCGAAACCCCCTAAGATCAAACATCCGCGATATTGCGATGATTGAGGCTCATATAGGAGGGGGGGAGGGGCCCGCAAGGACCGAAGCTACGTTTCTGCCGTGAAAACATTGGGTTTTGGACGATGATATCCGGGCTCAACCGCCCTTGCGGGTGAGGAATTATTAACAGGTTCAGGCTTCAGCAAGCCCCCGCTACCGCAAGTCCGCCCGCCCTGTTGCCGCACGCCCAAACCCGGTAAAAGGCGGACCGGCCGGTCAGCCGCCACAGCTGCTTCGCGCGACAATGCGGCCCGGTGGCCGACCATCGAACGGCCTCAATGTGAACCAATCAGAGTGCCCATGAAGCTGATCCGCCCCCTCGCCGCGCTCGCCCTCCTGATCGCCTCCGCGTTTCCGGCCCTTGCCGCCGATGCCGTGTTTCCGCCCGGCTTGCGCCTCGGCATGGTGCCGCTGGTCGGTCTCAGCACGGCAAAAACCTTTCCGGGCTTCGAGAGCGAGGACGGCAGCGTCAAGGTGTTGATCACCGAGCTGCCGCCGGCGGCCTATGGCGAGGTCGTGAGCGCCTTCAATTCCAATCCGGCCGGCGCCGGCGGCGTCAAGCAGGACAAGATCGAGACGCCGGCGGGCCTCGCCTATTTCACCACCGAAAGCGGCAAGGCCGGCGACACCCCGGTGAAGCGCTATTCGATGATCGTGCCGGGCGCCGGCTTCTCCGGCTATGTCGCGGTGCAGGTCCCGGAGAATGCGACCAAGATCTACACGGATGAAGCGGTGCGGCAGATGTTCGCCAGCACCGTCACCCGCAAGCAGGTCTCGGTCGAGGAGCAGATCGCGCTGATGCCGTTCAGGATCACCGATCTCGCCGAATTCAAGGACATCCGGACCCTCGCGCCGGGCAGCAGCATCATCCTCGCCGACGGCAATGAGAGCGCAGGCTATGAGTCGAAGCCATTCATGATCCTCGGTCTGATCGGCGCCACGCCGCAGCAGGCCGACGACCGCGCCCGCTTCGCCCAGGAGGCGGCGCTGCAGATCCCCGGCGTGCGCGAATCGCGCGTCACCATGTCCGAGCCGATCCGCATCAACGGCCAGCAAGGCTTCGAGACCCGGATCGACGGCGTCAGCGGCAAGGACAAGGTCCCGGTGACCGTGGTGCAGTGGATCCGCTTCTCGAGCGGCGGCGCCTCGCTGCGCATCATCGCCAGCGCGCCGCGCGACCAGTGGCTGGCCGCCTTCACCCGCTTCCGCGCCGTGCGCGACGGGATTCAGCCGAAGGGCTAGGCTACATCTCCGAACGAAATGCGCTCCCTCCCCGCTTGCGGGGGAGGGTTGGGGAGAGGGTGGTTCCGCATAGGGGCACTCCCGATGTGGAGAGAGCCCCCACCCGGCGCTTCGCGCGACCTCCCCCGCAAGCGGGAGAGGTTGCACCGAGCACGCGGCAAGAGCCCACCCCCTCGCCAGTACCGGCCGCATTTTCGGGCTTCTGTTCGTATACGAACGGAACTAGGCTTCGTCTCCGTTGGATCATCCTGGAGGGAGGCGAACGATGCTGGACCGACGACAAATCCTCGCAATGCTTGGGACGACGGCGCTTGCAACGCTGGCTCCAACCGCACTCCTTGCAGCGGCATCGATCAAGCCGGACGATGCCTCCGCGCTGCTCGTGATCGACGTGCAGAACTGCTTCCTGCCGGGCGGCAGCCTCGCCGTGAAGGAAGGCGAGCAGGTGGTGCCCGTCATCAACAAGATCTCGAAGGCGTTTGCCAACGTGGTGATGACGCAGGACTGGCACACGCCGGGCCACATCTCGTTTGCGTCGGTGCATTCCGGCAAGAAGCCGTTCGAGACCGTCGACCTTCCCTACGGCAAGCAGGTGCTGTGGCCCGACCATTGTGTGCAGGGCACCGACGGCGCTTCGCTCTCGAAGGACCTTGCAATCCCGCACGCCGAGCTGATCATCCGCAAGGGCTTTCACAAGGACGTCGACAGCTATTCGGCCTTCCTCGAAGCCGACGGCAAGACCTCGACCGGACTTGCCGGCTATCTCAAGGGGCGCAAGATCAAGCGCGTCTTCGTCGCAGGGCTCGCGACGGATTTCTGCGTTGCCTGGACCGCGCTCGACGCGCGCAAGGCTGGCTTCGAGGTCTATGTGGTGGAAGACGCCTGCCGCGGCATCGACAATCAGGGCTCGCTGGCAAAAGCCTGGGCCGATATGGCCAAGGCCGGCGTGAAGCGGATTCAGTCCGCGGATATCGCGGTGAGCGCGTAGGACTCGCGCGACACTGTCAGACCCTCATCCTGAGGAGCGCGCTTCTTCGCGCGCGTCTCGAAGGATGAAGGCCCCGCCGTTACATCTTGGCCTTCATGGTTCGAGACGCCGCGCAAACGCGCGGCTCCTCACCATGAGGGTCTGAAACTCAATTCGCCGCGCCGCTCGACTCGTTGTTGTTCGCCGCGGCCGCCGCCTTCGCGCCGCCCTTGGCGACACCGACCAGAGCCGGGCGCAGCACGCGCTCGCCGATGGTGTAGCCGGCCTGCATGATCTGCACCACGGTGCCCGACGGCACCGACGCATCGGGCACTTCGTACATCGCCTGGTGGAAGTTCGGGTCGAACTTCTGGCCCTGCGGATCGAGCTTCTTGACGCCGTGCTTTTCCAGCGCGTTGAGCAGCGAACGCTCGGTGAGCTCGACGCCCTCGATCAGCGCGATCAGGCCGGGATCGGCTGCGGCACGGGCCTCGGCCGGGACGGCATCGAGCGCGCGCTGGAGATTGTCGGCGATGTCGAGCACGTCGCGGGCAAAGCCGGTGATGCCGTAGAGCCGGGCGTCGGCGACCTCCTTGGTGGTGCGCTTGCGCAGATTCTCCATCTCGGCCAGCGTCCGCAACATGCGGTCGCGCGCCTCGGCGGCTTCCTTCTGCAACAACTCCACCGAGCCGGGCTCGGGATCGTCGGGCATGATGTAGGGTTTTGACACCACGGGCTCGCCGGTCGCTGCAGTCGTGTCTTCGGGTTGCCGGTCTTGCTCGGTCATCGGCTCTAATCTCGAACTCGTTTCCAGGGATTGTTGGCCCGGATATCGTGCCTAAAGCGCCGAAAATCAAGCGCCCGTGATCGGCGGAAACGCCGGTCAGCCTCCCAAAAGGCGGCTGACGATGCGGGCGGCGTAGTCCACGGTCGGGATCACACGGGCATAATTCAGCCGTGTCGGCCCGATCACGCCCAGAACGCCGACGATATGGCCGGCGGCATCCCGATACGGCGAGATGATGGTGGAGGACCCCGAGAGCGAAAAGAGCTTGTTCTCGCTGCCGATGAAGATGCGCACGCCCTCGGCGGTCTCGGCGCGCCCCAGCAGGTCGATCACGCCGCGCTTGGTCTCGAGATCGTCGAACAGCAGGCGCACCCGTTCCAGATCCTCCAGCGCGTGCAGGTCTTCGAGCAGATTGGCGTGGCCGCGGACGATGAGCTGGCGATCCTCGTTCTCGCCGCCGGACCAGCTGGCGATGCCGGCGGAAATCACCTTCTGTGCAAGCTGATCGAGCTCGGCGCGGGCCTGTCCAAGTGCCGTCTCGAGCTCGAGCCGCGCCTCGGCCAGGGTGCGGCCACGGATGCGCGCATTGAGGAAATTGCCGGCCTCGGTGATTGCCGAGGAGGGAACTCCGGGGGGTAGCGACAGCACGCGGTTTTCAACCTGGCCGTCCTCACCGACCAGGATCACCAGCGCCCTCTCGGGTTCCAGCCGGACGAATTCGATGTGCTTCAGCCGCGCATTGGATTTCGGCGTCAGCACCACCGCGGCGGCCCGCGTGAGGCCGGACAGACGCGTCAGCGCCTGGTCCAGCGCTGCCTCGACCGATTGGGCCTGGCCGACGGAGGTGAGTTGGCTCTGGATCGATTGACGCTCGGCCTCGTTGAGGTCGCCGACCTGCATCAGGGCATCGACAAAGAAACGCAGCCCGAGTTCCGTCGGCAGCCGGCCGGCGGAGGTGTGCGGGGCGTAGATCAGACCGAGCTGTTCCAGATCGGCCATGACGTTGCGGACCGAGGCCGGCGATAGCGGCATGGCGATGAGGCGCGAGATATTGCGCGAGCCCACCGGCTCGCCGGTCGCGAGATAACTTTCGACAATTTGACGAAAGATGTCGCGAGAACGCTCGTTGAGCTGGGCGAGGCCTGCGCGCGGCGCGATCAGATGGATCGGATCGTGATGGGCCACAGACGGTAACTCCTCTCAGATGCTCATAATTTGTCCATCCAGGAGGGTTCTGACAAGCGTCGCGTTTGCAGGGTGGAAAACCGGGGGTGAAAAAGCCTTGTCCTTTCCCCTTGCCGCATACCCTCACCCCACCTACAAGCACCGCGAACAGCCCTATACCGACGAGTTTTGGAGGATTTCCCATGCGGCCAAGCCGCCGTGCGCCCGACGAATTGCGCCCCGTGACGCTGGAGCGCGGCGTGGTCAAATATGCGGAAGGCTCCTGCCTGGTGAAGTTCGGCGACACCCATGTGCTGGTCACCGCCACGCTGGAAGATCGCCTGCCGCCGTGGCTGAAGGGCCAGGGCCGCGGCTGGGTCACCGCTGAATACGGCATGCTGCCGCGCGCGACCTCCGAGCGCACCCGCCGCGAGGCTTCCGCCGGCAAGCAGAGCGGCCGCACCGTCGAGATCCAGCGCCTGATCGGCCGCTCGCTTCGCACCATCGTCGATCTCGAAGCGCTCGGCGAGCGCCAGATCACGGTCGATTGCGACGTGCTCCAGGCCGACGGCGGCACGCGCACGGCCTCGATCACCGGTGCCTGGGTCGCGCTCGCCGATTGCATCAACTGGATGAAGGCGCGCAACATGATCAAGGCCAACGTGATGCGCGACAACGTCGCCGCGATCTCCTGCGGCATCTACAACGGCACGCCGGTGCTCGATCTCGACTACGCCGAGGATTCGGAAGCCCAGACCGACGCCAATTTCGTCATGACCGGCGATGGCCGCATCATCGAGGTGCAGGGCACCGCGGAACGCGAGCCGTTCACGCAGGACGAGTTCCTGAAGCTGATCGCCCTGGCGCAAAAAGGTATCGCGCGTCTCGTGGACTTGCAGAAACTGGCTGTGGCGTAGTCAATAGGCCCATGCACCGCCGAATCACCGGAAAGCTCGTCATCGCCACCCATAATCCCGGCAAGCTGGCCGAGATGAAGGAGCTGCTCGCGCCGTACGGCATCGAGGCGGTGTCGGCCGGTGAGCTCGGCCTCGCCGAACCTGACGAGACCGGCAACGATTTCCGCAGCAATGCCGCGATCAAGGCGATCGCGGCGGCGAAGGCGACCAGGCTTCCCGCCTTCGCCGACGATTCCGGCATCGTGGTCGACGCACTGGATGGTGCGCCCGGCATCTACAGCGCGCGCTGGGCCGGTCCAGGCAAAGACTTCAACGCGGCGATGGCACAGATCGAACGCCTGCTGCAGGAGCGTGGCGCGACGGCCCCGGAGAAGCGCAAGGCGCATTTCGTCTCCGCGCTCTGCGTCGCCTGGCCCGACGATCATCTCGATGAGGTCGAGGCGCGCGTCGACGGCACGCTGGTCTGGCCGCCGCGCGGCACCGCCGGTTTTGGTTACGATCCGATGTTCCTGCCTGACGGATATGATCGCACCTTCGGCGAGATGGAGAGCATCGAGAAGCACGGCCTGCCGCCGCTTGGCCTCGGCCTGTCGCATCGCGCCCGCGCCTTCGTGAAACTGGCGGAGATCTGCCTTGAGCCGCGATAGAGCGTTTTCGAGCGAAGTGGATACCGGTTCGCGCCAGGAAAACGCGTCAAAACAAGAATCCGCAGCCTTCGGCGTCTACGTGCACTGGCCGTTCTGCCTGTCGAAATGCCCCTATTGCGACTTCAACAGCCATGTCCGTCACGCCGCGATCGACGAGGCGCGCTTCGCATCCGCCTTCGCGCGCGAGATCGCGGCCACCGCCGAGCGCTCGCCCGGCCGTGAAGTCACCTCGATCTTTCTCGGCGGCGGCACGCCCTCGCTGATGCAGCCCGCAACCGTCGGCGCGGTGCTCGATGCGATCGGCAAGCACTGGACCGTCGCCGGCGATGTCGAGGTGACGCTGGAGGCGAATCCGACCAGCGTCGAAGCTACCCGCTTTGCCGGCTATCGCGCCGCCGGCGTCAACCGCGTCTCGCTCGGCGTGCAAGCGCTCGATGATGCCTCGCTGAAAGCGCTGGGCCGCCTGCACAGTGCGCGCGAGGCGCTCGATGCGGTCGCGATCGCACGCCGCTCGTTCGACCGTTATTCGTTCGATCTGATCTACGCCCGTCCCGACCAGACGCCGGCGATGTGGGCCGATGAACTGCGTCTCGCCATCGACGAGGCGGCCGAGCATCTGTCGCTCTATCAATTGACGATCGAGGAAGGCACGCCGTTCTTCGGCTTGCACCAGGCCGGCAAATTGAAGACGCCGGACGAAGCGGTCTCGCGCGCGCTCTACGACGTCACGCAGGAGACCTGCGACAAGCTCGGCCTGCCGGCCTACGAGATCTCCAATCACGCGCGGCGCGGCGCCGAGTGCCGGCACAATCTGGTCTACTGGCGCGGTGAGGAATATGCCGGCATCGGTCCCGGCGCGCATGGCCGGCTCGACATCGACGGGGTCAGGCATGCGACCGCCACCGAGAAGCGTCCCGAGGCCTGGCTGATGCGGGTCGAGACCAACGGCCATGGTGTCGTTACCGACGATCTCCTCAACAGCGAAGAGCGCGCCGACGAATTCCTGCTGATGGGATTGCGTCTCGCCGAAGGCATCGACCCCGAGCGCTACAAAGCCCTCTCCGGTCGCCCGCTCGATCCCAAGCGCATCGCGCTGCTGCGCGAGGAAGGCGCGATCACGGTGGATGCGACGGGCCGGCTGCGCGTGACCAGCAGCGGTTTTCCGGTGCTGGATGCGGTGGTCGCGGATCTCGCGGCGTAGCGAGATCTCGTAGGGCGGGCAAAGGCGCACTTGCGCCGTGCCCACCATCTCTCAGCAATTCGCATGAAGTTCGTGGGCACGCTTCGCTTTGCCCACCCTACGGCACCGTCGCCCCGACTACGCCCCAAAACTCTTCGGCGAGCCCGCGACCGCAACGCCGCCGCCGTTCGTCACTTTCATCACCGCAAGCCCGCGCTCATTGGTGCCATCCGCGCGGAAACGGAACAGGCCGTCGATGCCGGCGAAGCCGGACGGATTGGTGAGCACGTCGGGCGAGAAGCGCGTGGTGCCTTGCGTCCGCGCCAGCGCGGCGACCAGAGCGACCGCGTCATAGGCCAGCGTTGCGGTGCGAATCGGCTCAGCGCCGTATTTGGTGCGGTAGCGGCCGGAGAAGGCGCGGAAGCCGGCCGGGTCGGGCGCGGCATAGAGGCCGCCTTGCAGGTTCGCATTGGCATAGACCCGCGGATTGTCCCACAGGCCGGTGCCGAGCAGCTGGATGTTGCGCAAGTTCGCGCCCGCCGCCGTCATCGCATCTGCGACCGTCACCACGGCATCGCCGTCATCGGCAATGAACAACGCATCCGCACTGCCGAGCTGCTGCGCCACGGTGCGTGCCGGTGTGGCGCGATCGGCGCCGTATTTCTCGAACGCGACGATGCGCCCGCCACGCCGCGGCACGGCCGCCTTCACCGCGGCCTCGACGACATTGCCATAGGCATTGTCGGGCACGAGCACGGCGACGGAGCGCTTTCCGATGCTGGCGGAATATTCGACGATGCGGTTGACGTCGGACTCCGGCAGGAAGGAGAGCAGATAGACGCCGCGGCCGGCGATGCTGGAATCGGTCGAGAACGCGATCACCGAGATGCCGCGCGTGCGCGCGACCTGCGCCACCGCCGGCACCGATTGCGCGAACAGCGGTCCCAGAATGATCTCGGCGCCTTCGTCGACGGCCTGCTGCGCGGACGCCTGCGCGCCCTGCGGGCTGCCATTGTCGTCCTTGATCAGCAGCTGGATGTTCGGGTTCTGGAACTCGGCCAGCGCCATCTCGGCGGCGTTGCGCATGGATTGTGCGGCCAAGCCGGCATTGCCGGCGGCCGAGAGCGGCAGGATCACGGCGACCTTCACGCCGCCGGTGCCGGCGGTCGTCGCCTGTTGCGGGGGACCTGCGGGCTGAGCCGGCGGCGTCGAGCTCGAGAACGGGTTGGAGAACTGGCTCAGGCTCTGCTGCACGCCGGCGCAGGCCGACAGCAGGGGCGTGCCGAGCAACAGGCCGAGCGCGCTCCGGCGGGTCGCCCCTGACATCAGGGACCCCGGAACGGGAGATTTTGGATGAAGCGGGCCCACCATTTCAGCTTCTCTTCTGACCCGCCGGCGCCGGCCAGTCACGACATTCTTTCCACGACACAAGCCGCGGATTCAGGCATATTGTCGGCAAATAGTTAACCGAAACAAAAGGATAATAGCCGCTTAACGCGGCCGCCTTGCTGTCCCGGCAGCTGTTTGCCCTCGCTCATTCAGCATCAAGGCGGCGTTTCGGTCGCGAATATGGCGTGAGAGCCCTCACTCCCCCTCGACGTGATCCTGGATCGATCACATTCCCGTCCGTTCCTCGCCCCTCACCTCGGCACGATCTTTTTCGGCGAGCCGGTTCCCAGCCCTGCGGATCGTGCCTAAGTTGCTTTCATTATGCGCGCAAAGCCGGCCCCGATAAATACGCCTGAAGCTCAAGACGCCGCCTCGCGCGGTTTCTCCATCGATGCCCATCGGCTTGCGGCGCCGAAGGCGGCACCGGGCCTCCATCTGGTCGCAACCCCGATCGGCAATCTCGGCGACATCACGCTGCGGGCGCTGCAGACCCTCGCCGGCGTCGACGTCATCGCCTGCGAGGATACCCGCATCACCCGGCGCCTGACCGAGCGCTACGCCATCGCCGCGCAGCTCAAGCAATATCACGAGCACAATGCGGAAGCCGCGCGCCCGAAAATCCTGGAGGCGCTGGGGCAGGGCGGCTCGATTGCGCTGGTCTCCGACGCCGGCACGCCGTTGATCTCCGATCCCGGCTTCAAGCTGGTGCGCGAGGTCTGCGCCGCCGGCCATGCGGTGTATGCCCTGCCCGGCCCGTCCTCGGTGCTGGCGGCGCTGTCGGTCGCGGCACTGCCGACCGACCGCTTCTTTTTCGAAGGCTTTTTGCCGGCGAAATCAGCCGCGCGAAAGGCGCGCTTGACCGAGCTCGCGCGCATCGATGCGACGCTGGTGATGTTCGAGTCCGGCAACCGCGTGCAGGACACGCTCGCAGAGCTCGCCGAGATCATGGGAGCGCGCGAGGCCGCGATCTGCCGCGAGCTGACCAAGCTGCACGAGGAGATTTCGCGCGCACCGTTGAGCCAGCTGGCGCGCGAGGCCGATACGCTGGAGACGCGCGGCGAGTTCGTGCTGGTGATCGCTCCGCCAGCGGCCGACGCCGAAATGCTGACATCGGGTGCGCTGGACGATCTGTTGCGCGAGCAGCTTGCCGCGCACAGCGTCAAGGATGCCGTCGCGCATGCGGTCGCGCTCTCGGGCCGGCCGCGCCGCGAGGTCTATTCCCGCGCGCTCGAGCTCGCCAAAAACTCAAGGGGCGGCGATGGCGAAGACTGAGGTCCCGGTGGAACCGAAGGTCCCCTCGCCCGAGCGCGTCGCCGCGTTTCACACCGGCATCTCCGCGGAGAGCCGCGCAGCGGCCTATCTGATGGCCAAGGGCTACCGCATCCTGGCCAAACGCTACCGCACCCCGCATGGCGAGATCGACATCGTGGCACGCCGCCGCAATCTGATCGCCTTCGTCGAGGTCAAGGCGCGCGCCACGCTGGATGACGCCGCCTTCGCCGTGACGCCGCGCCAGCAGCAGCGCATCATCGCCGCCGCGCAAGGCTGGCTCGTGGCGCATCCCGAGCATGCCGAATTCGAATTGCGATTCGACGCCATGCTGATTGCGCCGCGCTCACTTCCGCGCCATGTGTTGGCGGCATTCGACGCCTCGACCTGAAAGGCAGACCATGAAACTGAACGTCGCCGTCCAGATGGACCCCATCGCCCGCATCAACATCAAGGGCGATTCCACCTTTGCGCTGCTTCTGGAGGCGCAGAAGCGCGGCCACGGCCTGTCCTATTATACGCCCGACAAGCTCTCGATGGTCGGCGAGGAGATCGTAGCGCCGGTTCAGCTCCTGACCGTGCGCGACGAGTCCGGCGACCATTTCACGCTCGGCGAACCCAGGCGCGAGGCGCTGAACGGCTTCGACGTGGTGCTGCTGCGCCAGGACCCGCCGTTCGACCTCGCCTACATCACCTCGACGCATCTTCTGGAGCGCATCCATCCGAAGACGCTGGTGGTCAACGATCCAGCTTCCGTGCGCAACGCGCCGGAAAAGCTGTTCGTGATGAATTTTCCGCAGCTGATGCCGCCGACCCTGATCTCGCGCGACTTAGATGAGATCAACGCCTTCCGCGACAAGCACGGCGCCGTCGTGATGAAGCCGCTGCACGGCCATGGCGGCGCGGCGGTATTCCGCGTGATGCCGCAGGACATGAATTTCGGCTCGCTGTTCGACATGTTCTCGGTGACGTTCCGGGAGCCCTGGGTGATCCAGCAATTCATCCCCGAGGTGAAGCACGGCGACAAGCGCATCATCCTGGTCAACGGCGAGTTCGCTGGCGCGGTGAACCGCGTGCCGGCCACCGACGACCTCCGCTCCAACATGGTGCGCGGCGGCGCGGCGCAGGAGACCGAGCTCACCCCGCGCGAGCGCGAGATCTGCGCCACCGTCGGCCCGGCGCTGCGTGAGCGCGGCCTGCTGTTCGTCGGCATCGACGTCATCAACGGCAACCTCACCGAGATCAACGTGACCTCGCCGACCGGCATCCGCGCGATCGCGCGGCTTGGCGGGCCGGATGTGGCGGCGAAGGTGTGGGACGTGATCGAGCAGAAGCGGGCGAAGTAGCACTCTGCAATGATGACGTTGGGGAGCGCGCGAACTCTCCTCAACGTCGTCCCGGCGAACGCCGGGACCCATACCGCGGAATCTATCCAGGGAGCTTGGTCGCGGTACCGGGCGCTCAATCTTCGTCAAACTGCTCCCTGGGGTTATGGGTCCCGGCGTTCGCCGGGACGACACCGATATTGTGGAGCGCTGCTGCGATCCCATTGGCATGATCGCACCCACCCACCACTAACCACCCATTCACCATGACGCCGCGCATGTCATTCGAACGGACGTTCCGTACTGCGTGAATCTACGGGGCCGCTGGCCGACCGGATAACGCCGCGTTCACCATCTGCCGAAAACCAGCATCGTGGCCGGCCATCGCATTCGGCCTCGCAACACCCCTTATACTTTTACTCCCTACTCATCGACGCGGGGGAACACGCCAGGTGCGGTTCGAGTGCCCCGCGTATGAGTAAAAGCGTATGAATACCGCACGCATTGTCGTTCTCGTCATCGCGCTGGGCGCCGGCGGCGTCGCGGCGTATCTGGCGAGCGGCTTCGACAACAAGCCCGCAACCGTTCTGCCCGCCGCCGAGAAGCTGCCGACCGTCGAGGTCCTCGTCGCAAAGTCCGACATCGGGCTCGGCCAGGCCGTGAAGCCCGAGGACCTGCAATGGCAGGCCTGGCCGGCAGCGACCGCGAGCAGCGCCTTCATCCGCCGCGACAGCAGGCCCGAGGCGCAAACCCAGATCGCCGGCTCGATCGCCCGCGTCCCCCTGATGCAGGGCGAGCCGATCCGCGAGCAGAAGCTGGTCAAGGCCGACGGCTCCGGCTTCATGGCCGCGATCCTGCCCGCCGGGATGCGCGCCGTTTCCACCGAGATTTCAGCCGAGACCGCCGCTGGCGGCTTCATCCTTCCAAATGACCGCGTCGACATCGTCCTGACCCGCCGTCTGAAGAACCCCGACGGCGCCAACAATAACGGTCCGACCGGCGGCAACGATCTCGTCCTGTCCGAGGTCATCCTGACCAATATCCGCGTGCTCGCGATCGACCAGGCGCCGAAGGAGAAGGACGGCCAGAACGCCGTCGTCGGCAAGACCGTCACGCTCGAGCTCCGGCCCGATCAGGTCGCAGTGCTCGCAGCCGCGCGCCAGGGCGGCACGCTCCAACTCGCGCTGCGGAGCATCGTCGATGCCAACGCAGTCGACGGCACGCCTGAGGACCAGGGGATCAAGCGTGCGGGCGGCGTGAACGTGATCCGTTACGGGGTGCAGGCACGGCAATTGACGTCACAGAAGTGATGATGGGGATAGCATGAACTACGGGGATGATCGGACGGGCGTGCGCCTTCGGGGGAAGCGCACGCGCTCGTTCTGGACGGGGACGATGCTGATGCTGGGGCTGCTCGCAGCCCCCGACCTGGTCAGCGCGACGGATGCGCCGGTCGGCGACCAGGCGCCGATGCAGGCACCGGATTTCGGCGTGTCGTCGGTCGCGACCATCGCACCGGCGAAGACGCGTTTTCTCTCGCTTGGCGTCGGCAAGTCCGTCGTCATCGACCTGCCGCGCGAGGTCAAGGACGTGCTGGTGGCCGATCCCAAGATCGCCAATGCAGTGATCCGCTCGGCCCAGCGCGCCTATATCATCGGCGGTCAGGTCGGCCAGACCAACGTCGTGTTCTTCACCGCCGACGGCCAGCAGGTCGCCTCCTATGACATCGCAGTGAAGCGCGACCTCAACGGCATGCGCGCGGCCCTGCGCCAGTCGCTGCCGGGCGTCCAGATCGAAGGCGTCGGCGACAGCGTGATGCTGACCGGATCGGTGTCGAGCCCGGTCGAGGCCCAGCAGGCCGGCGAGGTCGCCGCAAAGCTGGTCGGCGGCTCGGACAAGGTCGTCAACAGCATCGTCGTGCGCGGCCGCGACCAGGTGATGCTCAAGGTCGTCGTCGGCGAAGTGCGCCGCGACATCGTCAAGCAGCTCGGCGTCGATCTCAGCGCCAGCCTGAACGCCGGCACCGCGGTGGTGAATTTCAACAATTCCAACCCGTTCTCGGTCTCGGGCGGACCGATCGTCGGCAGCAACGGGCTCGGCGTTGCCGGCCTCGCCAAGGGCGTCGCCACCGTCAGCGCCACCATGCGCGCGATGGAAAGCGCCGGCGTCATGCGCACGCTCGCCGAACCGAGCCTGACCGCGATCTCAGGCGAATCCGCCACCTTCATTGCCGGCGGCGAATTCCCGATTCCGGCAGGCTATTCCTGCGATCCGGTCACCCACGTCTGCACCACCCAGGTCACCTACAAGAAGTTTGGTATCTCCCTGAACTTCACCCCGGTCGTGCTCAGCGAAGGCCGCATCAGCCTGCGCGTGATGACCGAGGTCTCGGAGCTGTCGAATACGAATTCGATCACGTTGACGCAGGCGGTGTCCTCGACCTCGAGCAACTCGATCACCATCCCCTCGATCCAGACCCGGCGCGCCGAGACGACGCTGGAGATTCCCTCCGGCGGCTCTATGGCGATGGCCGGCCTGATCCAGCAACAGACCAAGCAGGCGATCAACGGCCTGCCCGGCGTCGACCAGGTGCCGATCATCGGCGCGCTGTTCCGCAGCCAGGACTTCGTCAACAACGAGACCGAGCTGATGGTGATCGTGACGCCCTATGTGGTGCGCGCGGTTGCTCAGAAGGAATTGGCGCGGCCCGACGACGGCTTCGCCCCGGCCTCCGACGCGCAGACCGCGCTGCTCGGCCGCATGAACCGCCTCTATGGCATCGCGCGTCGCGTCGATCCGATCGCCGGCGCGCCCGGCGATTTCGGCTTCATCATCGACTGAGACGAACGGTCGGCTGGGGAACGGGGCGGGATTTGGGGCAAGAGGGGATGAAGCGATGACGAAGACGACAGCCGATCGACGTCGCAATCTGGGCGTCGCGCTGGCACTGACGGGACTCTCCGTCATGCTGGGCGCCTGCAACACCACCGGCGAGATCGTCACCCAGACGGTGCCGACCGACTATCGCCAGCGCCACCCGATCGCGGTGCAGGAAGGCAAGAAGTCTATCGTGATCTTCGTCGGCAAGGCGAGGGGTGGCCTGTCGGCCGCGCAGCATTCGGACGTCGCGGGCATCGCCCGGGACTGGGTGCGAGAAGGCACCGGCTCCGTCGTCGTCGACGTTCCCGTCGACAGCGCGAATTCGCGCGCGGCGGCTGCAACCTATCGGGAAATCCGTTCCGTGCTCGCATCCGGCGGCGTACCGTCGCGTGCCATCGTTCAGCATCCCTATCGCCCTGAAGATCCCGGGCTGCTGCCCACCATCCGCCTGAGCTATTCGAAGATCGCCGCGGTCGCCGGCCCTTGCGGGCTGTGGCCGGAAGACCTCGGTCCCAACATCCTCGATCCCGGCTACAACGAGAACCGGCCCTACTTCAATCTGGGCTGCGCCAGCCAGCGTAATCTCGCCGCGATGATCGACAATCCGGCCGACCTCGAGCAGCCGCGATCCGAGACGCCGGCCTATACCGCGCGGCGCGACATCGCCTTTGATCGCTATCGCAAGGGCACTGCGATCTCGACTCCCAATTCCGAGGCCGACAAGGCCAAGCTCAGCGACACAGGCAAATGACGGGCATTCACGACGAAGAAGCGGACGATCCGCAGCACCCCGAGGAACACATTGCGCCGGTTCCCCGCATCTCGGTGCAGGCTTTTTGCGAGACCGATAAGACGCTCGCCGCGGTGACCGCGGCAGGGCAGGACCGCCGGCTCGCCAAGGCGCACCTCACCGCCAAGGACGGTGGCCTTGCCGCGGCGATCGAAGTCTATGAATCGATGCCGACGCCGAACGTGATCGTGATCGAATCCGACGGTACGCGCGACATCCTCGAGGGACTGGACGACCTCGCCGGCGTCTGCGACCCCGGCACCCGCGTGGTCGTGATCGGCAATCCCAACGACACCGCGCCCTATCGCGAGCTGGTGCGTCGCGGCGTCAACGACTATGTGGTGGGACCGGTTGAAACCCTCGATGTCGTCCGCTCGATCTGCAGCCTGTTCTCGGCCTCCGAGGCCATCATCACCGGCCGGGTCATCGCGGTGGTCGGCGCCAAGGGCGGCGTCGGCGCCTCCACGGTCGCGCACAATGTGGCTTGGACCATCGCGCGTGACCTCGCGCTCGATTCCGTCGTGATCGACCTCGACCTCGCCTTTGGCACCGCGGGCCTCGACTACAACCAGGACCCCGTGCAGGGCATCGCCAACGCGGTGCTGTCGCAGGACCGGCCGGACACGGCGCTGATGGAGCGCCTGCTCTCCAAATGCACCGAGCGCCTCAGCCTGCTCGCGGCGCCTGCCACCCTCGACCGCGTCTATGATTTCGGCGCCGAAGCTTTCGACGCCGTGTTCGACACGCTGCGCATGACCACCCCCTGCATCGTGCTCGACGTTCCCCACCAATGGTCCGGCTGGACGCGGCGCGCACTGGTGAACGCCGACGACATCGTCATCGTGGCCGAGCCCGATCTCGCCAATTTGCGCAACACCAAGAACATGCTGAGCGTGCTGAAGGCGGCGCGGCCGAACGACCGGCCGCCGTTGTACTGCCTCAACCAGGTCGGCATGCACAAGCGCGCGGAGATCGAGGTCAAGGCGTTCGCCAAGACGATGGAAAGCCAGCCGATCGCGGTGATCCCGTTCGATTCGAAACTGTTCTCCACCGCAGCCAATAACGGCCAGATGATCGCGGAGGTCTCCAAGAGCCACCGCACCACCGAGCTGTTCCAGAACATGGCGAACCGCCTCGCCGGGCGCGGCGAGGTGAAGAAGCCGAAGCGCTCGCTGCTCGGACCGCTGCTGAAGAAGCTGAAGGGCAAGTCAAGCCGCAACTCGGCGCCGCATCGCAAGGCGTCGTAAGCGTACACCAGGAGGGGCGGATTACTTGTCCGCCCGCTGCTGCTTCTTGGCCAGCAGCTGCCGCAGCGCCGCGACCTTGGCCGCGGCCTGGTCCGGCGGCAAATCGGCCTTCACGAGGATTTCGGCCTCGGCCTCGCGGCCCTGCAATCCCAGCACGAGCGCGAGATTGGCGCGGACCCGCGCATCGTTCTGATTGCGCTGATAAGCGCGGCCGAGCACCTGTTCGGCCTTCGGCAAATTGTTTTGCAGCATATAGGACAGGCCGAGATTGGACAGCACGGTCGGCTCGTCCGGCACGATCTTCAACGCCGCGGCATAATATTGCTGCGCCTCCTCGTTGCGGCCAAGCTGATCGAGCGCGGCACCCTGCGCCGACAGGATGCGCCAGTCCGGATCCTCGGGCGTATGCGCGCGGCTGAGGACGTCGAAGGCCTGCTGGAAATTGCCGCTGTCGGCGAGCGCGCGGCCATAGCCGGCGAGCAGCGCCTTGTTGCTGGGATGGGCGAGCACCGCCTGCTCCATGACCGCAACCGCCTGCGCGCGCTGGCCGGACTCGCGCAGCGCCTTGCCGTAGGCGAGCGCAACGTTGGGATCACTGGGCTTGGCGCGATAGCGCTCGCGCAACGCATCCATTTCCGGCTTGGCATCGGCCTTGACGGCCGTTTCCGATCTGACACCGAGCGCGCCGGTCACATCCTCGATGCCGGCGGTCTGGCAGCCACCCAAGGCGAGCACCAGAAGTGCGGGAAGCAGCAATCTCGCCGGGGGAGAGGCGAGGGACGAACGCTTGGACATACTCTGATCACTCGGCAACTGATCAGAGATGCTTACCGATTAACGCTAAAGTCCCGTTAAGGACGCGGCTTGGGAGATCTCAAAGCATGATCCGGAAAAGTGCGCAGCGGTTTTCCGAAAAGATCATGCTTGAACAACAACCTAAAGCGCGATGCGATTCATCCTCATCGCGTCGCGCTTTAGTCGGTGAACTCGGCACCGAATTCGCAGCCGATGCGCCAGCGCAGGCGGCACTGGCGGGAATAATCGGGTGCGAAGATGATGGTGAATTGCGGCGGCACTTCCAGGAATTCCGCCACCACTTTCACGCCGCCATCCGAAATATCGGTGATCGTGCAGTCCCGCGGCAGCGAGCCCGCGCCAAAATGGATCTTGGCGAGCCGGCTGCATACCCGACGTTCGCTTCTCCGGCGATTTGCAAGCATTTGAATTGTTCACCCGTTAGACCACGGCCCATCCCGCAGCCTTAGGAGTAGCGGACATTCGTTGGAATGTGCTGAGGACAGAAGCTGGCATTCGAGGCTTAGTGTCGGCGTGGTGTTTACGTTTGGTTAGGGCTTGCTCCCCGTCCCAGATCGTTCCCGTATTGTTCTTGCGGAAACGGCCCGCCTCTGCTACCCCTAATTGTGCGAGAGGGGCAGGCTGGTTTGAGCATGGTTCAGCGGGTTTCCACCGTCGCCTTTGAGGGGATCGAGGCCCGTGCGGTCGACGTGCAGGTGCAGGTCGCGCCGGGCCTGCCGGCCTTCGCGATCGTCGGCCTGCCGGACAAGGCGGTGTCGGAGGCGCGCGAGCGGGTGCGCTCGGCGCTGATCGCCTCCGGCCTGGCGCTGCCGGCGCGGCGGATCATCGTCAATCTGGCGCCGGCCGACCTGCCGAAGGAAGGCAGTCATTACGACCTGCCGATCGCACTCGGCCTGATGGCGGCGATCGGCGCGATCCCGCCGGATGCGCTGACCGGCTTCACCGTGCTCGGCGAGCTCGGCCTCGACGGCTCGATCGCGCCCGTGGCCGGCGTTCTTCCCGCCGCGTTCGGCGCCAATATGCGCGAGGAAGGGCTGATCTGCCCGGTCTCGTGCGGCTCCGAAGCGGCGTGGGCGAGCCCGGACATCCAGATCATCGCGGCAAGCTCGTTGATCCAGATCGCCAACCACTTCAAGGGCACGCAGGTGCTGTCGCGGCCATCACCGAAGGTGCATGAGCCCGCCGCCTCGACGCTCGACCTGCGCGACATCAAGGGTCAGGAAAGCGCCAAGCGCGCGCTGGAGATCGCCGCCGCCGGTGGGCATCATCTGCTCATGATCGGCGCGCCCGGCGCCGGCAAGTCGATGCTGGCGGCGCGCCTGCCCTCGATCCTGCCGCCGCTGTCACCGAGCGAACTGCTCGAGGTCTCGATGATCGCCTCCGTCGCCGGCGAGATCGAGGGCGGCGCGCTGACCGCGCGGCGGCCGTTCCGCTCGCCGCATCATTCCGCCAGCATGGCCGCGCTCACCGGCGGCGGCATGCGTGCAAAACCCGGCGAGATCTCGCTGGCGCATCAGGGCGTGCTGTTCCTCGACGAATTGCCGGAGTTCGATCCGCGCGTGCTGGATTCACTGCGGCAGCCGCTGGAGAACGGCGAAGTCGCGGTGTCGCGCGCCAATCACCGCGTCACCTACCCTGCCCGCTTCATGCTGGTCGCGGCGATGAATCCGTGCCGCTGCGGCAACGCGTTCGAGCCGGGCTATGCCTGCAAGCGCGGCCGCGTCGACCGCTGCACCGGCGACTATCAGGCGCGCATCTCCGGCCCGCTGATGGACCGCATCGACCTGCGCATCGAAGTGCCGGCCGTGACCGCGGCGGATCTGATCCTGCCACCGCCGGCGGAAGGCTCCGCCGAGGTCGCCGCCCGCGTGGCCGCGGCGCGCGACATTCAGCTCGCGCGTTATGCCGATGCCGGCCTGCCCAAGGTTCGGACCAATGCCGAGGCCCCAGCCTCCGTGCTGGAGGAGATCGCAAAGCCGGACGCGCAGGGCCAGAAGCTGCTGCGCGACGCCGCCGAGACCATGCGGCTGTCCGCGCGCGGCTATCACCGCGTGCTGCGGGTGGCGCGCACGCTGGCCGACCTCGATCGCGCCGACAAGATCGGCCGGCTGCATCTCGCCGAAGCCTTGTCCTACCGCGCACTCGCGGAGGATGTGCGGCAGATGGCTTGATCATTCCGCGCATCAACCCGGCGGTAACGAGTTTCCTTTACGCTCTGCAAACCATAAGGCCCAATGAGTTCCCCGGGCCCGGACGAGTAGAGTGTCATGTTGCGTTTCAAGATCCTGGCCTCGGTTGTTCCCTTGTTGGCGGCTGCGGTGTTCGCCCGCGCGGAGATCGGTTCGGTCTCGAATCCCTGCATCGCCCTCGGCGAAACCTCGGTCGAGCTCACCTCCCTGTTCTGGACGGCCGCCGTCCATGTCGCCTTCACCGAAGATCCCGCCCGGGCCACGGTGCGGGTTCAGATCACCGATGATGCCGATACGGCGGACTTCGCCGTGGTCGACGACGGTCTCGGTTCCGAGCCGGATTCCTGTCAGGCCAATCCCTCGACGCGCCTCGTCTCGATTGCCGCTCAGCCCGTCGATGGCGGCCAGGTGATCTATCTCTCCACCGAAGGGCCGGCGGATTACCGCATCTATGTGCGCTCGAAGTCGTTCTCGCAGCGCGAGGCCGCGGCGCTGATCGTCGGCGCCCATGGTGGCCATCGCCCGCTCCCGCTCCAGGCCGCCTCGCTCTGAAGCGTTAACACCTCGTTAGTCCTGTTTGGAGGCAGCGCCAAAGCCTCAAGCTGTTCGCAAGGTCGGCGCGACATCGTCGCAGACGGCGGGTGGCGGGATTCGAAAAAGAGTCGGGGTCGGTGCGATGAGTCGGACGTTCCGGATCAAGGTGCGCATGCGCCGTTTCAGGCGACAGCATCCCCGCATCGCCTTCGCGATCCGCTCTTTCATGATCTTCTCGGCGACCTTTGGCGGCGCCTATGGTTTCGTGTCCGGCAGCCGGTCCGAAAGCTCCGGCTACGATCCCCACACCTTTGCGATCGGCGCGAGCTTCCTGTTCGCGCTCGCCTGCCTCGGCCTTGCGACGCTGAGCATGCGCCTGCGTTTCGTGAACAAGCGGCTGCGCACCCTCGCCGCCCACAACGAGGCGCTGATCGACCGCAATTGGGAGCTGAAGGAAGCGGAAGAACGCGCCCGCAGCCTGTTCGAGCAACAGGGCGACCTCATCGTGCTGCGCGCTACCGATGGCCGCATCACCTTTGCCAACGAAGCCTATTGCGCGCTCGCAGGACAGGCGCGCAGCGCGCTGGTCGGCACGCGTTTCGATTTCGACGTGCTGGAGCAGGGCGACAGCGCCCGCGAAAGCAGCGGCACACGCATCCACGACCAGAAGATCGCAACCCCGCTCGGCGCGCGCTGGATCGCCTGGCGCGAAGGCTATGTCCGCCTCGATGCCGGACAGCCCGCCGAATTGCAGAGCGTGGGGCGCGACGTCACCGACCGCACCGAGACCGAACGCGCTCTGTCCGACGCGCGCGACCAGGCCGACGCTGCCAACCGCGCGAAATCGCGCTTCCTCGCGATGGCTTCGCACGAGATCCGCACGCCGCTAAACGGCATCATCGGCATGGGCGGCCTCCTGCTCGACACCAATCTGACTCCGGAGCAGGGGACGTACGCCAAAGCGGTGAAAACCTCAGGCGAAGCCTTGATGGCGCTGATCGAGGAACTGCTCGACTATTCCAAGATCGAGGCCGGCAAGCTTGATCTGGAGCAGCGTCCCTTCGCGCTCTCGACCCTGGTCGAGGAGATCACCGAGCTGCTCGCGCCCCGCGCGCAGGCCAAGACGCTGGAGATCGCCGCCTATGTCGACGAGCGCCTGCCGCTGGAGGTGGTCGGCGATGCGGCGCGGCTGCGCCAGGTGCTGCTCAATCTCGCTGGCAACGCCATCAAGTTCACCGGGAGCGGTGGCGTCGCGCTGATCGTCGAGCCCGGTATCTGGCCGAACGAGATCAGCTTCCTGGTCCGCGACTCCGGTATCGGCATTGCGCCGGAGGCGCAGCAGCGCATCTTCCGCGAATTCGAGCAGGCCGACGAGCGCGTCGCCCGCACCTATGGCGGCACCGGGCTTGGCCTTGCCATCAGCGAACGCATCGTCAAGCGCATGGGCGGCCGGATCACGCTCGCAAGCGAGCCGGGCAAAGGCTCGACCTTCGAGATCGCGGTGCCGCTTCCGCCCTCGCAAGCCAGCGCCGGACAGACGGCCTTTCCGAGCCCCGACCTCACCGGCAAGTCGATGCTCCTCGTCGCCGACGGCATCGAGGCCTCGCTGATCGCGCGGCGCCTCGAGCGCTGGGGTGGCCAGACCTGCATGGTTGCGGATGCCGCGGTTGCCGAAGCGCTGCTGCCGGAACGCTCATGGCACGCGGTGCTGATCGATCGTGCGATCGGCCCTGCCGCGGCCGACCAGCTGGGCGAACTGGCCCGCGCGCATGCGCTGCAGCGCCTCGTGCTGCTGACCTCCAGCTCGCGTCACGAAAAGCTGTCGCCGGCCTTCACCGGTTTTCTGGTGAAGCCGCTGCGGGCGGCCTCGCTCGCCGCGCGCCTTGCGATGACGCCGGAGGTGGCCTCGCCCGATCTGGCGCCGGAACCACCGGCGGAAGCTGCCGGCGCGACACCGGCCAAAGCAGCGACCAAAGGCCTGTCGATCCTCGTCGCCGAGGACAACGAGATCAACGCGCTGTTGATGCGCTCACTGCTGACGAAGCTCGGCCATCGCGTCGTCATCGCCGTGCACGGCGAGGCCGCGCTGGAGTCCTGGCTCGCCGCTTCATCGGCCGGCACGCCCTATGATCTCGTGCTGATGGACATCCAGATGCCGCAGCTCGACGGCATCGAGGCGACGAAGCGCATCCGCGCGCATGAGGCCGCGACCGGCGGCCACCACACGCCGATCCTCGCGCTCACCGCCAATACGCTGGTGGAGGACCGTTATGCCTGCTTCGAGGCGGGCATGAACGGATTCCTGATCAAGCCGCTCGATCGCGACAAGCTGGACGAAGCGCTGGCAGGGCTGGCGGCGTCACGGCGGCTGGCTGTCTGATCCGAAAACCTCACGGGAACTTCGTCCCGTCAGCAATCGATAATTGAAATCGACCGCGTTGCGCGCCACCATCCTCCGGGGGCCTTTGCAGGAGGGTTTCGCGCATGACCGTGCTTTGCCGCCTCGTATTCATTGTTCTTCTCGCTGGATTTTCCCGACACGCCGCGGCCGATACGCCGGAGCTCATCGCCTCGCTCAAGCAAGGCGGCTACGTGCTGATCTTTCGGCACACCGCCACCGACGACAGTCAAAAGGACGTCTACCCCTTCAAGTTCGACGACATGAGCGCCCAGCGTCAGCTCAGCGAAAAGGGCAGGGACATGGCGCGCCAGATCGGGGCAGCGATCAAGGACCTCGAGATTCCGATCGGCGATGTCTACACCAGCCGACTCAACCGTGCGATCGAGGCCGGCAAGCTGATCTCCGGCCGCGAGGTCAAGCCGGTCGACGCGTTGACGGACAGCAGCAACGCCAGCGCATCGGGAATGGCAAACCCGACCGGCGCCAATGCAAAGGCCGGACAGGCGGTGCGCCAGCTCGTCGACACGCCGCCGAAAGCTGGTACCAACAATTTCCTGGTCACCCACAAGACGAACATCGCCGATGCCTTCGGCAAGGAGGCCGGTGACGTCGGGGAAGGCGAGGCCTTCGTTTACAAGGCCGGCAGCTCCGGCCCCGCCACCTTTGCCGGACGCATCAAGCCTGCAGATTGGAGCGCCAAAGCCGGCAAGTGAAGCGCCCGCATTCGACCCTGTTCGCTGGTGTGATGGAGGGGCCGGATTTCCCCGGGCTCCCGACGAGCCGGCTCACCTGGAGGGTGTCCGGCCGATGACTCGGCAATTGAGATTTGCCGGGACATTGCCGACACGCCGCGGGCAGATTGACGTTGTCCGACTTGCTCCCGCACGATCGTCTTGTGATACCCACGTCTTGCGAGTTCCGACTGAAAGGCTGGCGAACACGTGAGAACATCGGAAGACCGCTCATTTCTCGTATTACTTGCTGCAATCACGGTCGGGTTTGGCTGGGTGCTTTGGCCTTTCTCCGGAGCATTGCTGTGGGCCACGCTGCTGGCCATCATCTTCGCCCCGCTTTATCGACGCTTCCTGGAAATCCTCCCGGGAAAGCGCAACCTTGTCGCATTCTCCACCGTCGTCGTCGTGGTGGTGATCGTCTTGATCCCTGTCGCGATCGTCATCGCCTCGCTCATCGACCAGGGAGGGGAGCTGTATCAGCGGGTTCAGTCGGGGGAGATCAGCTTTGCTCATCCGCTTCAGCAGCTGAAATCCGCGCTGCCCGACTGGGCTGCCCCCATGGCGGATCGCCTCGCCAGCATCGATTTTTCGGCCCTGAAGGAACGCCTGTCGGGTCTGCTCGTCCCGGCCGGCCAACAGCTGGCCGGGCACGCGTTCAACATCGGCCAGTTGACCGTCGAATTCGTCGCAAGCTTGCTCGTGATGTTGTACCTGCTGTTCTTTCTGCTGCGCGACGGTGACGAGCTGAACGCGCGCATCCGCGACGCCCTGCCGCTGCGTGCGAGCCACAGCGCCGAGATTCTGACTGCGTTCACCCTGGCGGTACGCGGGACGATCAAGGGAATCATCCTCGTTGCCCTGATTCAGGGCGCGCTTGGCGGCGTTATCTTCTGGCTGCTCGGACTGACCGCACCGCTCCTGGCGGGTGCGCTGATGGCGCTGCTCTCGCTTCTGCCCGTGCTCGGCTCCGCGCTGGTATGGTTTCCGGCCGGGCTCTATCTGCTCGTGGCAGGCTCAGTCACGAAGGGAATCATCCTGCTCGCTTTCGGCATCTTCGTGATTGGCCTTGCGGACAACTTTCTTCGCCCCATCCTGGTCGGGCAGTCGATCCGGATGCCAAGCTACATTGTGTTGCTCGCCACCCTGGGCGGCCTTGCGGCTTTCGGTGCAAACGGCTTCGTCATCGGCCCGCTCGTCGCGGCCATGTTCCTGACGGCCTGGCAGGTCTACGTCCGCTCGAAAGAGCAACAGGCAGCCCGGAAATGACCTGCTACGCGGCGTAAGCGATGAAGCGCGGCGCGGAGAGCTTGTCCGGCGGCCCCGGAGTGCCCTGGAAGACGGTGTCCGTCTTTGCCGCCCGCTTGCAATGCGGGCATACGAAGAGATGCGCGATCACCGGAACCGGCTCGTCCGCGAGCAGTTCCGAGCGGAACCACCTCATCTCGACATGGCAATCCGGACAGGTCGGTGCTTCGAGTTGTTCCGCAGCACTTCTGAGACGATCAACCATCGAGACCTCGCGTTTTCCAAGGTCTTAGCCCAATACCTCTCGTCGGTCTGCAACAAAAGACACCGCTGCACGAACGCGCAGGATCCGCCGACCGCCGCGATTACAGACGCCTGAGCGCCACGCTCTCCACGGTGTGGTCGGCGCCCTTCTTCAGGATCAGCGTCGCGCGAGGGCGGGTCGGCAGGATATTGTCCTCGAGATTGGCGAGATTGGTGCGCTCCCAGATCGCGATCGCGGTGGCAGTGGCTTCCTCGTCCGACAACAGCGCGTAGCGGTTGAAGTAGGACTTTGGATTGGTAAATGCGGTGTCGCGCAGCGCCAGGAAGCGCTTGATGTACCATTGCCGCAGCGCGGCTTCGTCGGCGTCGATATAGACCGAGAAATCGAAGAAGTCGGAGACCACGGGCACCGCCTTGCCGTCGCGCGGCAGCTTGCCGGTCTGCAGCACGTTGACGCCCTCGACGATCAGGATGTCGGGCTGGTCGATCTCGGCCCACTGGTTCGGCACGATGTCGTAGGTCAGATGCGAGTAGACCGGCGCACGCACATGGCGGCGTCCGGACTTGATGTCGGACAGGAAGCTGAGCAGCAGCGGCAGGTCGTAGCTTTCCGGAAAGCCCTTCTTCTGCATGATGCCCTGCCGGTCGAGCACAGCGTTCGGATAGAGGAATCCGTCGGTGGTGATGAGTTCGACCTTCGGGCGCGGCGACCAGCGCGCCAGCAGGGCCTGGAGCACGCGGGCCGTGGTTGATTTTCCGACCGCGACCGAGCCGGCGACGCCGATGATGTAGGGCACCTTGCGGTCGCGGATGTTGAGGAACTGGCGCTCCGCATAATACAGGCGCTGCATCGCATCGACATAGATCGAGAGCAGGCGTGACAACGGAAGATAAATATCCTCGACTTCCTTGAGATCGAGGCGATCGTGCAGCGAGCGCAGCCGGTCGAACTCGCCCGGCTCCAGCGTCATCGGCGTATCGTCGCGCAGACGCGCCCACTCCTCGCGCGAATAGATGCGGTACGGATTATACTGCTGCTCGGGTGCGCGGATATCCATAACGCGACCTTTCCGTTGCGGCTTATACTAGCCCTTACGCGACGCTTTCTCTTCCAACCCTGACATATTCGTACGCTTGTCGAGCGCCGCTTCCACCTCTTCCAGCTTTACGCCGCGGGCCTTGAGCAAGACAAGGAAGTGATAGAGCAGGTCTGCGCTCTCGGCGATCAGATGCGCGCGATCGTTTTCGACTGCTGCGATTACGGTTTCGACTGCTTCCTCACCGAACTTCTTGGCGCAATGCTCGGCGCCCTTGTCGAGGAGCTTGCGGGTATAGGACGCTTCGCCGCCCGCCGCCGCGCGGGCGTCGATGGTCTCGGCCAGATCGTGGATCGTGAAACGCGGCATCGGAATTACTCGGAAACACGCTTGGCAACACACTTGGCCACGGAGGCCATTCCCCGCTACCTCATGTAGCACTTTTATGAACGGGAGTCGTCATGCATCGAGGCGCATGGCCAGTCCGCGCCGGGCCATGTGCTCCTTGGCTTCGCGGATGGTGAATTCCCCGAAATGGAAGATCGAGGCGGCCAGCACGGCCGTGGCGTGGCCGTCGCGGATACCGTCAACGAGATGGTCGAGATTGCCGACGCCGCCCGAGGCGATCACGGGGACGGCAACGCTGTCGGCGATCGCCCGGGTCAGCGGGATGTCGAATCCCTGCCTCGTGCCGTCGCGGTCCATCGACGTCAGCAGAATTTCACCGGCACCGAGCGAGACCACTTCCTGGGCATATTCGATCGCGTCGATGCCGGTCGAGTTGCGCCCGCCATGGGTGAAGATCTCCCAGCGGTCCCCGCCGGGGCGCTTGACGCGCTTGGCATCGATCGCAACCACCACGCACTGCTCGCCGAATTTTTCCGCCGCTTCCTTGACGAACTCGCGCCGGGATACAGCGGCGCTGTTGATCGAGACCTTGTCCGCACCGGCGCGCAGCAGCGTCTTGATGTCGTTGACCTCACGCACGCCGCCGCCGACGGTCACGGGCATGAAGCAGGCTTCCGCCGTGCGCCGGACCACGTCCAGCATGATGCCGCGATTCTCATGGGTCGCGGTGATGTCGAGGAAAGTGAGCTCGTCAGCGCCGGCGGCGTCATAGGCGATGGCGGCTTCGACGGGGTCGCCGGCATCTCTGAGATCGACGAAGTTGACGCCCTTGACGACGCGGCCGTCCTTGACGTCGAGGCAGGGGATCACGCGCACCTTGAACATGTGTCAGCTCCTGCGCGCGTCGCGGATCAAGGTGAGGGCCGCAGCTGGATCGAGCCGGCCGTCATAGAGCGCCCGGCCGGCAATCGCGCCGGCGAGCTTCCTGGCGCGCGGCGTCAGCATGGCTTTCACATCTTCGATCGAGGCGAGGCCGCCGGAGGCGATCACGGGAATCGAGATGGCGTCGGCCAGCGCAATGGTCGCATCGAGGTTCAGGCCCTTGAGCAGGCCGTCACGCGCGATGTCGGTGAAGATGATGGCGGCAACGCCGGCATCCTCGAAGCGCTTTGCGATCTCCAGCACGGTCACTTGCGAGGTTTCGGCCCAGCCTTCGACCGCGACCTTGCCGTCGCGGGCGTCGAGCCCGACCGCAACACGGCCGGGGAATTTCTTCGCGGCAGCCTTCACCAGCTCCGGATCGCGCACCGCGGCGGTGCCGATGATGACGCGGGTGATGCCCTTGTCGAGCCAGGCTTCGACGGTGGCGAGATCGCGAATGCCGCCGCCAAGCTGCACCGGAATCTTGATCGTCTTCAGCATCGCCTCGACGGCCTCGGCATTCACCGGCTTGCCAGCGAAGGCACCGTCGAGGTCGACGACGTGGAGATACTCAAAGCCCTGCTCGGCAAAGCTCTGCGCCTGCGCGGCAGGATTGAGGTTGAACACCGTCGCACGCGCCATGTCGCCTTGCTCGAGGCGCACGCATTGGCCGTTCTTGAGATCGATCGCGGGAAAGAGAATCATGATTGAGCCAGAATTTTTCCGCGCACAGGGTGCGCTCCCTCCCCCCTTGTGGGGGAGGGTTGGGGAGAGGGGTAAGCCACGGGCACCGCCGTTGCCGCTACCCCCCTCCCGAATGCTGCGCATTCGACCTCCCCCACAAGGGGGGAGGTAACAAGAGCGGTAGGCATCACGGTTTCCATCGCAAAAAGTTCGAGATCAGAGCGAGGCCAAAGCGCTGGCTCTTCTCGGGGTGGAATTGGGTGCCAATGGCGGTGTCCTTGCCGACGATCGCGGTGACAGGCCCGCCATAATCGGCGCGCGCGAGCACGTCCGCCTCGTTGGCCGCATTGAGGTGGTAGGAGTGCACGAAATAAGCGTGCTGGCCCTTGGGGCCGAGCGGCAGCTTGTTCAGCACCGGATGTTCCTGCAGCACGTCGAGCGTGTTCCAGCCCATGTGCGGGATCTTCAGGCTCTCGTCGCGCGGCGTGATCTTCTCGACGTCGCCGCCGATCCAGTTCAGACCTTCGGTCGTGACATGCTCCTTGCCGCGGGTCGCCATCAGCTGCATCCCGACGCAGATGCCGAAGAACGGCCGCGCCTTGACGCGCACCGCTTCGGTGATCGCCTCGACCATGCCGTTGACGGCGTCGAGCCCGCGCCGGCAATCGGCAAAGGCGCCGACGCCCGGCAGCACCAGACGGTCGGCCTCATAGGCCTGATCGGGATCGCTGGTGACGAAGACCTTCTGCGGATTTTCGAGGCTGCGCGCGGCGCGCTCGAACGCTTTGGCGGCGGAATGCAGATTGCCGGAACCGTAATCGATGATGGCGACGCTCATCTTGACCCTCCCGGTTCTGGAAACAACCCGATGATGCCGCCGGCCGGAAGCGGCGGCGGATTCGAGAATTGCTGACCCGGCACGCTGCGGGTCGGCGGCGGGCCACCGCGATCGACCGCCCATTGATCGTTGACGATGCCGTGCTGCTTCTGGCTCCAGCGCTCGAAGAAGCGGCGCTCGGCGGTGTCCTCGTCATCGCCAACCACCACGTCGAGCTGCCGCCATTTGCCGCGCGACAGCGTCCAGCGACGCAGGCTCGAGGCCTCGAAGCCCATCAGCAGCGCGACGATGAGATCGGCGAAGAAGATCGAGCCGCGTCCGACGCCGAGGCTGGACAGTCCCGCATTGAACGCCGCGACGAAAACCACCCAGCCGATCAGCGCCAGCCACAGCCGATTCCACAGCAGCCAGAACGGACCGAGGATCATCGCCCAGAAATGGAATCCGTCGCGCACGAACACAAACTTGTCGGTCGCGCGCAGATCGGCTCCGGCAGGGGAGGGAGCATGAACTGTGTAGACAGGCATGGTAATGCCCCGTTCTTAAGGATTCAGTGATGCCGCAAGCGGCGCGTGCCGCTAGCCGAAAGAGGTCAGCCGCCGAGCGAGCCCTTGGTGGACGGGATTTCTCCCGCCGCTTTCGGATCGATCGCGACCGCGGTGCGCAGCGCCCGCGCCAGGCCCTTGAAGCAGGACTCGGCGATATGGTGGCTGTTATCGCCATATAGGGTCTCGACGTGGAGAGTCACGCCGGCGTTCATGGCGAAGGCCTGGAACCACTCGCGCACCAGCTCGGTGTCGAACTCGCCGATCTTGTCGCGGGGGAAGTCGGCCTTGAACACCAGGAACGGGCGGCCCGAGATGTCGATGACCACGCGCGACAGCGTCTCGTCCATCGGCATGTGCACGCCGGCATAGCGGGTGATGCCCGCCATGTTGCCGAGCGCCTGCTTGACCGCCTGGCCGAGCGCGATGCCGGTGTCTTCGGTGGTATGGTGGTAATCAATGTGCAAATCGCCCACCGCCTTGACCGTGAGGTCGATACGGGAATGGCGGGCGAGGAGATCGAGCATATGGTCGAAAAAGCCAATGCCGGTCGTGATGTTGGCCACGCCGGTGCCATCGAGGTTCACGGAGACCTCGATGTCGGTTTCCTTGGTCTTGCGCTTGATCGTCGCGGTGCGCATTGAAACTAGCTCTCATCCTGGCTCGGGGCCGAAAACGCCGGTCTTTTAACAGCCAAATGACGCCTTCGCTACCGCGGGATCGCCTTGGCAGGCCGGCACTTCCACCTATGGTGAGCGAAATTCGGCCCGGAACGGCCCGTTGTGCCCCCGCCCCCGACCGCCTAAATCAGGCCGAACAACGAGGATCATTCATGCAGGATTCCCAGAACAGCTCGCCAAGCTGGCACGGCACCACGATCTTGACCGTCCGCAAGGGCGGCAAGGTGGTGGTCGGCGGCGACGGCCAGGTCTCGATCGGCCAGACCGTGATCAAGTCCAACGCCAAGAAGGTCCGAAAACTGGGCAAGGGCGACGTGATCGGCGGCTTTGCCGGGGCCACCGCCGACGCCTTTACCCTGTTTGAGCGGCTGGAAGCCAAGCTCGAGCAATATCCGGGGCAGCTGACCCGGGCCGCGGTCGAGCTGGCCAAGGACTGGCGCACCGACCGTTATTTGCGGCGGCTGGAGGCCATGATGATCGTGGCCGACAAGGACGTCTCCCTGGTGCTGACAGGCACCGGCGACGTGCTCGAACCCGAGGCCGGCGTGATGGCGATCGGCTCCGGCGGCAATTACGCGCTGGCGGCGGCACGGGCCCTGCTCGACACCGACAAGGACGCCGAGACCATCGTCCGCCGCTCCCTCGACATCGCCGCCGACATCTGCGTCTACACCAACCGGAATTTGACGATCGAGAGCCTGGCAGCGGGATAGGCCATGGCGCCCGCCTACACCTTCCGCCCGATGACCGCGGCCGATCTACCGATGATCCGGCGCTGGCTGGACGCGCCGCACGTTGCCGAATGGTGGCATGATCCGGAGACGCTCGAGTTCGTCGGCGGCGACCTCGAGCATCCCGACTTGGCGCAGTTCATCGTCAGCCTTGACGGCCGGTCTTTCGCCTATCTGCAGTGCTACCAGATGAGCGATTGGCATGTCAGCTTCGGTCCGCAGCCCGTAGGGACCCGCGGCCTCGATCAGTTCATCGGCGAGGCCGACATGCTCGGATGCGGCCACGGCTCCGCTTTCATCCGCGCCTTCATCGACCAACTCTTTGCCGGCGGCGTGCCGCGCATCGTGATCGATCCCAGCCCCGCCAATCCGCGCGCAATTCGTGCCTATGAGAAGGCTGGATTCGTGCCGCAGCACGAGATCGTTACGCCCGATGGTCCCGCCCTCCTGATGATCCGAGAGCCATGACGCTTGCCGCAACCACCACCGTCAAGACGGCGTTTCCGCCGCTCGCCTGGGCCGGCATCGCGCTGCTGCTGCTGGCGCTGCAGGCCGCGATCCTGTTCGCGATGGGGCGGGTGCCGATCTGCACCTGCGGCTATGTCAAGCTGTGGCACGGCGTGGTGAACAGCTCGGAGAATTCCCAGCATATCGCCGACTGGTACAGCTTCTCGCATGTCCTCCACGGCTTCCTGTTCTACGGCCTGACCTGGCTGCTGTTTGCGCGATTGCCCCTGCTGTCTCTGTCCTGGCCGGCCCGCCTGATCATCGCCATGCTGATCGAAGGCGCCTGGGAGATCGTCGAGAACTCGCCCTTCATCATCGAACGCTACCGCGCCGGCACGATTTCGCTGGATTATTTCGGCGACAGCATCGTCAATTCGGTCTCCGACAATCTGGCCATGATGCTGGGGTTCCTCGCTGCACGCGCGCTGCCTGTCAGTGCGACGGTCCTGCTCGGGCTCGCCTTCGAGATCATGCTGGCGCTGCACATTCGCGACAATCTGACGCTCAATATCCTGATGCTGATCCATCCGATCGAAGCCGTGAAGCAATGGCAATCGGGTCCGCCCATCATCTGAGCTAAAAAGCGACTTGTCCTTAACCGCCTCCCGCCCTAGCTAGACAGACATGACAGACTTCTCTCCCCGCGAAATCGTTTCCGAACTCGACCGCTTCATCGTCGGCCAGGCCGACGCCAAGCGCGCCGTCTCGATCGCGCTGCGCAACCGCTGGCGCCGGCAGCAGCTCGAAGGCTCCTTGCGCGAGGAGGTGCTGCCGAAGAACATCCTGATGATCGGCCCCACCGGCGTCGGCAAGACGGAAATCGCGCGGCGGCTCGCCAAGCTGGCGAATGCGCCGTTCCTGAAGGTGGAAGCGACCAAATTCACCGAGGTCGGCTATGTCGGCCGCGACGTCGAGCAGATCGTGCGCGATCTCGTCGAGGTCGCGATCGCCCAGGTCCGCGAGAAGAAGCGCAAGGACGTGCACGCCCGCGCGCAGCTCGCCGCCGAGGAGCGCGTGCTCGACGCGCTGGTCGGCGCCAATGCCTCTTCCGCGACGCGTGAATCCTTCCGCAAGAAGCTGCGTGCCGGCGAGCTCAACGACAAGGAAATCGAGATCGAGACGCAAGGCGGCGGCAGCGGCATGCCGATGTTCGAGATCCCGGGCATGCCGGGCGCGCAGATGGGCGCGATCTCGATCGGCGACATCTTCGGCAAGCTGGGCGGCCGCAGCAAGACGCGGCGGCTGACGGTCGAGGGTTCGCACGAGATCCTCGTCAACGAGGAATCCGACAAGCTGCTGGACACCGATCAGCTGACGCTGGAGGCGATCAACGCGGTCGAGAACAACGGCATCGTGTTCCTCGACGAGATCGACAAGATCTGCGCGCGCGAGGGCCGTGCCGCCGGCGACGTCTCGCGCGAGGGCGTGCAGCGCGATCTGTTGCCCTTGATCGAGGGCACCACGGTCTCGACCAAGCACGGCGCGGTCAAGACCGACCACATCCTGTTCATCGCCTCCGGCGCCTTCCACGTCGCAAAGCCGTCGGACCTGCTGCCGGAATTGCAGGGCCGCCTGCCGATCCGCGTCGAATTGCAGGCGCTGACCCGCGACGACATGCGCCGCATCCTCACCGAGCCCGAGGCCTCGCTGATCAAGCAATATGTCGCCTTGATGCAGACCGAGGGCGTGACGCTCGACATCACCGACGGCGCCATCGACGCGCTCGCCGACGTCGCGGTCGCCGTCAACTCCACCGTCGAGAACATCGGCGCGCGGCGGCTGCAGACCGTGATGGAGCGGGTGCTGGACGAGATCTCCTTCACCGCCCCCGACCGCAGCGGCGAGACCGTCAAGGTCGATGCGGATTTCGTGCAGAAGCACGTGGGTGATCTCGCCAAGAACGCGGATTTGAGCCGGTTTATTTTGTAATTTTGGGCGGTCACGCTATCAATCGGTTGTCGTCCCTGCGAAAGCAGGGACCCATAACCACCAGCGGTCCTTGTTGAAACAGATAGTAGCTCCAGCCCTGCCTCAAACAGCGTCCTGTGGTTATGGGTCCCGGGTCGCGCTTCGCCTGCCCGGGACGACAGCGGTGGTCGATCGCGCCAGCTCAGGTGCGGCGTGATCGCTCAAATTCAGAAAAATCCCTGGCGCCTTCTGCTTGTGGTCAACGCCGCCATCCTCGTCGGCGTGTTCGTTCACAAGATCCAGCTGCCGCCTTACGTCCCCTACATCCATCTCGTGGTCGACTACCATTTCGGCTTCATCAAGCGCGCGCTGATCGGGGCCATCGTCGCGCTGTTCACGGACAAGGTGCCGGTCTGGTCGGTGTTCGCGATCGGCGGGGTGACCTGGCTGGTGACGCTGGCCCTCTACGCAAGGCTGTTTCAGAAGAGCTTTGGCTTCACCGCGAAGACGCTGCCGCTGTTCGTCTTCATCGCGGGCTCGCCGTTCTTCCTGAAGAACTTCATGCACACGCTCGGCCATTTCGACATCTATGGTTGCGCGCTGGCGATCGTCCTGCTGCTGATGCCGGCGGGATCGCTGCTGTTCGTGGCGACGGCTGCGCTGTTCTCGATCATTCTCGTGCTGATCCACCACATTCACCTGCTGATGTATGTGCCGACGATCGTCACCATCGTCGTGATCAGGCATTATCTCGCTTGCGGGCTCAATCGCGGCAACGTCGCCTTCGGCATCGTCGCCCTGCTCATCGTCGCGGTGCTGTTCTTTGCGGCGCAATTTTTGGGAACGATGCCGATTCCCGAAGCGGATTTCGTCGCGTATCTGAAAACGCGGATGGCTGACCCGTCGCGAACCGACCTGCTGCAATTCGCTTACATCTGGTACCAGCCGCTGGCGAAGGAGGTCTCGGATACCTGGGGGCGCCTGCCGCACAACATCCTCGGCGTGCCCGTGTTCGCGCTGCTGATCTGGCTGCACACGCCGCTGTGGCGCTATTTTGCCAGGCTGATCGCCGCGCTCGCAAGCGAGACGCACCGCCGCCTCGTGCTCGCGGCGTTGACCGGCGTCAGCCTCGCCTATCTCGTGATGTTCGCGATGGTGTTCGACTATTCGCGCTGGATCTCGAACTGGGCGGTCTGCATGTTCCTGATCCTGCATGCGGTGAAGATGCTGCCGGCCGCGCGTGAGGCGCCGCTGATTCCGGCAGAGGATCAGAAGACGAATATCTTCGGCCTGATCCTCACGCTGATCCCGCGCGTCGGAATCATCCGGCCGTTTTAAAATCTCGCACGCCTGATCCGCACATACAGCGCGCCCTCGCCGCCATGGCCGATATGCGCGGTCTCGAAGCCGACGACGAAGGCGCGGAATTCCGGCAGGCTCAGCCATTCCGGCACCAGGCGGCGCAGAACGCCGCTTTCGCCGCCGCTGCGGCCCTTGCCGGTGATGACGAGCACGAAGGTCATGCCGTCGTGATGAGCGCGGTGCAGGAAGCCGGTCAGGGCGCGATGCGCGCGGCTCTGGGTCATGCCGTGCAGATCGAGCCGCGCCTCGATCTCGCTGCGGCCGCGCGACAGTTTTGTACGCTCGCGCTTGCCGAGCGGCGCCAGAGGCGGGACGGCCGGTTTTGCGGCGCGCGGCGCCGGTGCAGCAGCGACCGGCCGTGGCGATGACGCAGGCCGCGTGACCGGGGCTGCGGGCAAAGGCTCTGTGCGCGGAGCGGCATGCGCCTTCGCCGCGCGGTGCTTCCTCAGCGGCTTGACCTGCTTGGCAACGACCTCCCACAGCGCGCGCTCCTCCTCGCTCAGCGCGCGGCGGCGCGGCGAGGGGCGAGGCTCCAGCACGGGCGGACGGGACGATCGCTTCATTGCTGCCGATGGGGACGTTTCTTCGCCGGCCGCTGCGGTTCGGAAGCGGGCTCGATCACGGGACGCGGCGTGGGCAGCGGGACTGGACCCGCGATAGCGACCGTGTCGGTCTTGGCTTCCACAGGACCGGCGGCAGCAGCGGGCTTGGCCGTCACCTTCCCAGGATCGGTCTGCGGAAACAGCCTTGCGATCTTCTCCGAGGGGCGCGGATCGGGCACCGGCAGCCGCACAGCCCGCGCCGAGGGATCGAGGCCCTTCGGCACCAGCATCACGAAATGCATGGGATGGCGCAGCCGGCCGGAGACGCGGCCGGCCTCTTGGCCCGCGCCGAAAAACAGATCGGCGCGCGCGGGTCCGATGATGGCCGAGCCGGTGTCCTGCGCGATCATCAGCCGATGGAACGGTGTCTTGGAGCGCTCGGAATCGATCGGCAGCTCGCCCTCGATGAAGAACGGTGTGCCGTAGACATGCAGCGCCTTGTCGACCGCGATCGAGCGTCCCGCCGTCAGCGGAATGCCTTGTGCGCCCACGGCCTCGTCCTTGTCGGAGAGATTGACCTCGCGGAAGAAGATGTAGGCGCGGTTCGCGCGCCGCAGCTCCTTGGCGCCATCAGGGTTTTGCGTCATCCACTCCCTGATCTTCTGCATCGACATCTCTTCCTTCGGAATGATGCCGCGCTCGATCAGGATGCGCCCGACGGCGGTGTAGGGATAACCGTTATAAGCGTCGTAATTGAGCCGAACCGAGCTGCCGTCGTCGAACTTGATCCGTGCCGAACCCTGGATCTGCGCGAACAGCAGATCGGTCGGATCCTTCAGCCAGGCGATCTCGAGCCCGCGGCCGGCGATCTTGCCGTCCTCGATCTCGCCGCGGTCGTAATAGGGCACCAGCTTGCGGCGGCCGATCTTGCGATAGACCGGGCCCTTGTTGGGCAGGCTCACCGAATCCTGCTTGTAGCCGCGCACGAACAGATTCGAGGGACGGCGATAGACCGGAACGTTGTAGACGTCGGTCTGCGTGCGCGATCCCTCCAGCACCGGCTCGTAATAGCCGGTGACGAAACCATCGGGCTCGCCGAGGCGCGAGATCCGCAGCGGTGCGAAGTTCTCCTCGAAGAAGGTCTTTGCCTTGGCGTCGTCGGTGAGCTCAAGCGATTTCGCCGCGCGGCAAGGTTCGTTCAGCGAGCCTGCCAGCGCCTTCGGTTCAGCCGCGCCGGTTTGTGCATTGATCGTCTTGCAACTGGCGCGGAACGTCTTGTACGCCGCGAGATGATTGTCATCGCTCCAGCCCTTCACGTCCGCCCAAGCCAGCGGCAGATATTGCGCGCCCGGAATTTCGAACGGCAGCGGGAGCTGCGGATAGGGCAAGGCCCGCGGCGGAGCGGCAGGCAACGCTGGAGCATGATGGTGATGGCTGCGATAGTGGCGCCGCGCCGCCTCGGCGCCGAGCGAAAACGACGACAGCACGACGACACCTGCGCAAAGCGCCGTCGCGCCGGTCTTCAGATAGACCTTAATTCGCGCTTCCGGTGCCAACCAGCTTCCAGTTCGGATCGCGAGAGGTGACGTCGCGGGCGAAAGTCCAGATGTCGGTGATGTCGGCGACCGTGTCGGCGCTGCCGTCGACGATGTTGCCGGCCTTGTCCCGGGTGGCCGAGATCATCTGCGAGACGAAGCGGATCGTGAGCTGGGCGGTACGGTCGCGCAGCTCGGCGCCGACGAGCTCCGCCTTGTCGATCGAGACGAAGCGGGTCTCGGTCTTCTGCTCGTTCTTCTCGCGTTCCTTGATCGCGGCCTCGAAGCTGTCATAGACGTCCGACGACAACAGGTCGCGCAGCGCGCGGCGGTCGCCATTAGCAAAGGCCAGCACGATCATCTCGTAGGCGCCGCGGGCGCCCGAGATGAAATGCCGCGGGTCGAAGGTGGAATCCTTTTCGACGATGGCATCGAGGCCCTGCGCCAGCGCGGTGCCCGGCTCGGTCAGGCCCTTCCAGCGATCGGAGGGCGGGGTCGGCTCGGCCGTCGGCGCCAGCGGGGCCTGGTCGATCACCTTGCCCGGCATGGTCACGACGTTGTTGTCCTGGGTGCCCCCGAGCGCATTGCGCGCGGCAGTCCGATCGAACGGCGGCCGCTCGTTGCCGGTCCGCTGCCCGAGCACGCTGCGCAGCCGCAGAAAGATGAAGACCGCTAGCGCCAGGAAGATGATGGTGTAGATGTCCACGTCGGATTCGCTTTCTGGTCTTTGCTCTGGGTCTTTGCTTTGGGGTCGTCGCCGGGAAAATCAATCCGGCCAGTAGACCGTTCCATACGGGAACGGCAAGTCTACATCACCATTTTAGGTCCGCGTCAGGTCCGTGGGATGTAGGCACGAAATCTTGCCCGGCCAATGGCGCCTTTTGGCACAGCACCGAGTGTAGCGCGTTTTATGCTTAAGGGGAAACCCGATCCTGCCCGGAAATCGCGCATCTTCAATCATTTAAGGCGCAGATTTGCGGAAAAGGCAGGATGAACGCGGCAGTTGCGGCGCGGCCGGAATCCCGCCTCCGGGACCGTTCGTCCTTGTGGAACGAGGCGGCCCTATGTTAGCCAACCGCCGCGAAATTCAGCCCAAATCGGGTAAGGAGAGACTCTCATGACCAACGGTAACGGCACCCCTCCCGAGGCGGCCCAGGCTCCCCAGCTCAACGTGCTGGCGCAATATACCAAGGACCTTTCGTTCGAAAATCCGAACGCGCCCAGCTCGCTCCAGCAGCAGAGCCAGCCCCCCCAGATCAACATCCAGATCAATGTCAGCGCCAACAATCTCAGCGAACAGGAGTTCGAGGTGACGTTGTCGGTCGAAGGCAAGGCCGAGACCGCGGGCAAGATCATGTTCTCGTTCGAGCTCGCCTATGCCGGCGTGTTCCGCATCGCCAACGTGCCGAAGGAGAATCTGCATCCGCTGGTCATGATCGAGTGCCCGCGCCTGCTGTTCCCGTTCGCCCGCGAGATCATCGCGACCGCGGTGCGCGACGGCGGGTTCCCGCCCCTGATGCTGGATCCGGTCGACTTCGTCGGTCTCTATCGCCAGAACATGGAGCGGCAAATGGCCGCTCAGCCGAGCGGCCAGGCCTAACCAGCCGGAGGAGCTGGAGCGGGCAAAAACTCGTTCCAGATCGCCTTGTCGCCGAGCGTTGCAATGAAGGCCTTGTGGGCCTCGCGCTCGGCATCGGAAACCCGCGGCGCGAGCGGCACCAGCCGCTGCCGCCGCGGCGCATCACCCGCCGCATTGACGCGAATCTCCTGAGCGTCCGACGCCAGGAGCAGCTGCGACTGCCGCGCCCCGACCAGATCGACATAGACCTCGGCCAGCAGCTCGGCGTCCAGCAGCGCGCCGTGCTTGGTGCGGTGTGAATTGTCGATCGCATAGCGCGAGCAGAGATCGTCGAGCCGGTTGGACACGCCGGGATGCTTGCGCCGCGCCAGCAGCAGCGTATCGACCAGCCGCTCGCGCGGGATCGCCGCGCGCTTGATCTTGTCGAGCTCGGCATTGATGAAGCCGATGTCGAACGAGGCATTGTGGATCACCAGCGGCGCATCGCCGATGAACTCCAGAAACGCATCGGCGACCTCGTGGAACAGCGGCTTGGTCGACAGAAATTCGGCCGACAGCCCATGCACCGCAAAGGCTTCCGCCGGCATGTCCCGTTCAGGATTGATATAGACGTGGTACGTCTGCCCGGTCGGCATGCGATTGAGGATCTCGACGCAGCCGATTTCGACCAGACGATCGCCGCGAAGCGGATCGAGGCCGGTGGTTTCGGTATCGAGAACGATTTCGCGCATGTCTTGAGATCAGTGGCGTGAGAGCAGCGTCTTGAGAGCCGTGTGCGGCGGCGAATCAGGCCCGCCGCTGCGGCATCTTAACGACCTCGGCCAGGATGTGGGCGATTTGCGCGCGCACCGGGTCAAGTCCATGTGACGTATCCACCACGAAATCGGCCCGCTTGCGCTTCTCCGCGTCCGGCGTCTGCTTGGCGATGATCGCGTCGAGCTTGGCCTCGTCCATCGTGCCGCGGGCCAGCACTCGCTCGCGCTGGAGTTCCGGCGAGGTCGAGACCACGACCACGGCGTCGACCCGCTTCTCGCCGCCGGTCTCGAACAGCAGCGGGATGTCCAGCACCACGACCGGCGCCTTGGCGGCTTCCGCCGCGGCAAAAAACTTTTGCCGGGACGCACCGAGCATCGGATGGACGATCTGCTCGAGCTGCTTGATTGCGGCCGGATCGTGCACGACGCGCGCCGACAGTTTTGGCCGGTCCACTTTGCCGTTCGCGGTGGTGCCGGGAAAGGCTGCCTCGATGGCGGGCGCCGCTTCGCCCTCATAGAGCTGATGCACGGCGGCATCGGCATCGTAGACGGGCACGCCGGCCTCCGCGAACAGTTTCGCGGTGGTGGATTTTCCCATCCCGATCGAGCCGGTCAGTCCCAGGATCCGCATCAGCGCTCAGCCCTGTCTGTCATTCACACCGCAACTAGCCGCTCGCCTCGCAGGAACGCAAGCAGCGGCAGCAGCGGCAGACCGAGAATGGTGAAATGATCGCCTTCGATCCGCTCGAACAGATGGATGCCCAGGCTTTCAAGCTGATAGGCCCCGACGCTGGTGGTGACGGCGTCACCGGTAGCGTCCAGATAGGCTGAAAGCTCGTCCTCGGTCATCTCGCGCATGGTCATGCGGGCGACCGCGACGTCTTCGAAAACAATCTGGCCGTCATGTGCCACGGCCACGGCGGAATTCAGCTCATGGCTGTTGCCGGCGAGATCGCGCAATTGCGCCAATGCCTGCGGACGGCCTGCAGGCTTGTTGAAAAGACGGTTGCCAAGAGCCAGTGTCTGATCGGCCCCGATCACGTAGCTTCCGGGATGATTGGCCGAGATCGCCTTGGCCTTTTCGCGCGCCAGCAGCAGAGCGATCTCGCGCGGATTTGAAAGCGCTGAAGCGGCTTGAATACCGCGCTCGTCGATATCGGCGGTAACAGCCTTGAACTCCAGCCCGGCATTGGCCAGCAGCATTTTTCGCGCGCTGCTCTGCGAGGCCAGGATCAACGGAGATTTGCCGAGCCACAGACCCATCGCGAAAGCTATCCGGAAGGCCGGTTGCGCTGGCGATCGCTGTAGAGCTTCATGATCGCCGCCGCGGTTTCCTCAATCGAGCGTCGCGTGACGTCCAGCAGCGGCCAATCGTGCTTGGCGCTGAGCTTGCGCGCAAACGCAACTTCCTCGGTGACCGACTGCCTGTCGGTATAGGTGTCGTTGCCGGAATCGGTTCCCATCGAGAGCAGGCGATTCTGACGGATCTGGATCAGGCGTTCCGGCGTCGCGTGCAGGCTGACGACCAGCGGCCGCGTCAGCGTCTCCAGTTGCGAAGGCACCGGAATGCCGGGAACCAGTGGCACGTTGGCGGTGCGGATGCCGCGATTGGCCAGATAAATCGACGTCGGCGTCTTGGAAGTGCGGGACACACCGACCAGCACGACGTCGGCATCGTCGAGGCCTTCGACATGCTGACCATCGTCATGGATCATGGTGTAGTTCAGCGCATCGATGCGCTTGAAATATTCCGCGTTGAGGACGTGCTGGGCGCCGACGCGGCCGGTGGTCGCAGCCCCGAGATAGGCTTCGAACAGCTGCATCACCGGACCGATGATCGACAGGCTCGGAACATTGATCTCCTTGCACTTGTCCTCGAGCCTGGAGACCAGATCCTTCTCCAGCAGCGTGAACAGCACGATCCCCGGCGCTTCCTCGATTTCGTCGAGCACGCGGTCGAGCTGCTTCTGGCTGCGCACCAGCGGATAGACGTGCTCGACCGGGGTGACGTTGGCGTATTGGGCCGCAACCGCCCGCGCCACGGTGATCAGCGTCTCGCCGGTGGAGTCGGACACGAGGTGCAGATGGAAATAATTGTTCGAGGTTGGCACGAAAACTCTTTGGATGAAGGCGGGGTGGTTTGTGGATTTCTGTGGAGCTTAACCCCTCGGAAAGGGTTGCGCGACACCAGGGGCGGGACAAGTGCCAATTTTCTTCACACCGCTGCCCGTCAGGACAAGTCCGGCGCCCTCGCTGCAGGGAAACGGGATTGCGCGGACAACCCCCTTGATAAGCTGCCGACAGAAAGGCGCAAGCCTTTGAAGCTGGCCGACTTATCGCAAGTCGCCAGAGCGATCAGGGATATGTTGATGGATGTGAACAAGCGCGCGTGAACACGCGGACGGAATTGTGTGAGTCCAATCCACGGTCACATAGACTCAAACCTTAAGAATCTAAGATTCTAGATTTGAGGAAGGCGCTACGGACGGATATGTGTGCAGGCGAGACCTTAACGAGTTCTTACTATCCCCAGCGTTCCCTCGGCTGGGTCGGAAATCCGGAAGCAGAAAATGTTTGAAGACGTCTATCTCTGGATCAAGGCGCTGCACGTGATTGCCGTCATCGCCTGGATGGCGGGCATGCTCTATCTGCCGCGGCTGTTCGTCTATCACAGCGAGGCCGAAATCGGCTCGAAGCAGTCCGAGACGTTCAAGATCATGGAACGCCGGCTGCTCAAGGCCATCATCAACCCGGCCATGACCGTCACCTGGCTCGCCGGCCTTTATCTTGCCTGGTCCGGCCATTGGTTCTCATTCGGCTGGTTGCACGTAAAACTGGCACTGGTCCTGGCGATGTCGGCGGTCCACGGCTTTTTTTCCCGCTGGCTGAAGGATTTCGCTGCCGACCGGCGCCCCCGGACCCAGAAATTCTATAGAATTATCAATGAGGTGCCGACCGTTTTGATGATTTTCATCGTCATCATGGTGATCGTGAAGCCGTTCTAGGCAAGACGCGCGACGATTAGCTCAGCGCTTCGGCTTGCGGAGCGGGGAGCGATTTTCTATATTATCGATATCCCACCCAACGCAGGCGGATGTGGTTGTGTCTGAGCTTTCCAGAGGCCGGACACCGCATCAGGTTTGAAGCCTCATCGGCACTTAACCTTGCCAGACCTGCGGACCTTATCTTCTCACGTCCGCATTTCAGAGCCTCCTCGCACCCCTCCCAAGGTTACCCCACAGGACCACCCCAATGCGGGAAATTAAACTCGAAGACCTCAAGTCCAAAACGCCGGCCGAGCTCGTCTCGTTCGCGGAGGAGAATGGGGTCGAGAATGCCAGCACCATGCGCAAGCAGGAGCTGCTGTTCGCCATCCTCAAGCAGCTCGCGCTCGCCGAGACCGATATTGTCGGCCAGGGCGTCGTCGAGGTTCTCTCCGACGGCTTCGGCTTCCTCCGCTCGCCCGATGCGAATTATCTGCCGGGCCCGGACGACATCTACGTTTCGCCGTCGCAGATCCGCCGTTTCGGCCTGCGCACCGGCGACACCATCGAAGGCCACATCCGCAGCCCGAAAGAGGGCGAGCGCTACTTCGCGCTGCTGAAGGTCAATACGCTCAATTTCGAGGACCCGGAAAAGGCCAAGCACAAGGTCAATTTCGACAACCTCACGCCGCTGTTTCCGAATCAGCGTTTCCGCATGGAGATCGACGATCCGACGCGGAAAGACTTGTCTGCACGCGTGATCGACATCGTCGCGCCGATCGGCAAGGGCCAGCGCGCCTTGATCGTCGCGCCGCCGCGCACGGGTAAAACCGTGCTGATGCAGAACATCGCGCACTCGATCACGCACAATCACCCCGAATGCTATCTGATCGTGCTGTTGATCGACGAGCGTCCGGAAGAAGTCACGGACATGCAGCGCTCGGTGAAGGGCGAGGTCGTGTCATCGACCTTCGACGAACCGGCGGTGCGTCACGTCCAGGTCGCCGAGATGGTGATCGAAAAAGCAAAACGTCTGGTCGAGCATGGCCGCGACGTCGTGATCCTGCTCGATTCGATCACGCGGCTCGGTCGCGCCTACAACACCGTGGTGCCGTCATCCGGCAAGGTGCTGACCGGCGGTGTCGACGCCAACGCGCTGCAGCGCCCGAAGCGCTTCTTCGGTGCCGCCCGCAACATCGAGGAGGGCGGCTCGCTGACCATCATCGCGACCGCGCTGGTCGATACCGGCAGCCGCATGGACGAAGTCATCTTCGAAGAGTTCAAGGGCACCGGTAACTCGGAGCTGATCCTGGACCGCAAGGTCTCGGACAAGCGCACCTTCCCGGCGATCGACATCTCGCGCTCCGGCACCCGCAAGGAAGAGCTCATCACCGATCCGCAGGTGCTCAAGAAGATGTACGTGCTCCGCCGCATCCTCAACCCGATGGGCACGATGGACGCGATCGACTTCCTGCTCGACAAGCTGCGCTCGACCAAGAGCAATTCGGAGTTCTTCGACTCCATGAACACCTGATTGCAGTGCAATATGAATTTTAGGGCGCCTTCGGGCGCCCTTTTCGTTGTGCAGCTTTGCTGCAGCGAAAGTGCAGCATGGAGCTATATCGAAGCGCAGATCCGGGCTGCTCGGAAGATGTTGATATGTCTACATAATACTTGACACTCGTTGGGCGAACCTTCCAATCGGCAAGATTTTTGCAGCAAATTTCCGGATCTTTGCTGCAATGCAATATGATCTTTGCTGCGGCAAAAGCGCAGCAAAATCGACCCGCCGCGGTCTAAGGAATGGCCCCGTTTGCCTTTTCGTCGCGAGCCGGACAAATAGGCCATGCATCCGCGAGACCAGACCATCTTTGCGCTGTCGTCCGGCCGGGCGCCGAGTGCGATCGCCGTGGTGCGCATTTCGGGTCCACAGGCCGGCTTGGCGTTGACGACCCTGGCGGGGAAGCTGCCGGCGTCGAGGCAGGCCAGCCGCCGGCTGCTTCGTGACGGCGCGGGCCAGCCGATCGACGATGCGGTCGTGCTGTGGTTTCCGGGGCCGGCCAGCGCGACCGGCGAGGATGTCGCCGAATTCCACGTTCATGGCGGCCGCGCCGTACTTTCGGTGCTGTTCGCCACGATTTCTTTAATTCCGAATACGCGTGCGGCCGAGCCCGGCGAGTTCACGCGACGCGCTTTCGAGAATGGCAAGCTCGACCTCACCGAAGCCGAGGGCCTCGACGATCTCATCCACGCGGACACCGACCGCCAGCGCCGTCAGGCGCTGCGCCAGCTGCAGGGCCTGCTCGGGGACCGTGCGCGCGACTGGCGCGAGCGCATCATCGAGGCGTCGGCGCTGATCGAGGCCGGCATCGATTTTTCCGATGAGGGCGATGTGCCGGCGGAGCTGAGGGCGCCGGCGGTGCAAGCGATCAAAGCGCTGTACGATGAAATTGCAGAAGTCCTTGCAGCACAGGGACATTCTGAACGTCTGCGCGAGGGCCTCGTGGTTGCGATCGCAGGCGAGCCGAATGTCGGCAAGTCGACCCTGATGAATCAGCTCGCGCGCCGCGAGGTCGCGATCGTCTCGCCGTATGCCGGCACGACGCGCGACGTGATCGAGGTCCAGCTCGATCTCGATGGCTATCCCGTCACGGTGATCGACACTGCCGGCATTCGCGAGACCGATGATCCGGTCGAGCAGGAGGGCGTGCGCCGGGCGAGGGCCCGCGCCGAAGACGCCGACCTCGTGCTGTGGCTGGTTGAGGCGGAGCAGGCCGTCGATCCCAGTGCGATGCGGTCGCCGCGGACGTCTGATGAGGGCGATCCGTCCGGTGGACCGGTCTGGATCGTCCGCAACAAGATCGACCTGAGCGAGGGCGTCGTACCGCGGGCCGAGTTCGGGATCTCGGCGAGTCGGGGGGATGGTGTCCCGGACCTTGTGGACGCGCTGGTTAAATTCGCTTCTGAGTTTTTCGGAGCCACCGAGGGCGCGCTGGTGACCCGGGCTCGCCAGCGGGATCTGTTGGTCCGGACGTCAGAAAGCTTGCGCCGGAGTCTGGACCTTGTAGAAGACGGCGAGGAGCTTGCGGCCGAAGAGCTGCGCGCTGCCGCTTACGCCTTGGGCCGATTGCTGGGCCGGGTGGATGTCGAAGACGTCCTCGAAGCCATCTTCCAAAAGTTTTGCATTGGAAAGTAAGTCTAGTTCTTCATTGTAGAACTAGCCCTTATTCCATTCCTTGTGTTTCACGTGAAACATTCCACGGCTCGTCGTCGCTCGATATAGATCCGCTTTGGAGTTCGGATGGGCCAGCGCGAAGCACGGCGAATGGAAGTTCCCTCTCTCTGCGTACAAAGGACCGCCTCAGCGGCGCTACGCTCGCTCCCAGTCATTGCGAGGAGCCCTCGAGGCGAAGCGATCCAGACTGCCTTCCGAGGAGGGATTCTGGCAATGACGAGTGTGGCGGCTAGCGGATCCACCATCGACCGGTCGGCACTTTGTCCGGGGAATGCCGATTTCGTTTCACGTGAAACACGAGCCAATCCAACTGTAATTCTACTGTGCATGGGGTTGTTTTCGCGAAATCGCTTGGGCCCCCTTGGTTCGTGTTTCACGTGAAACATCCAGCTCCCCAGTTTCTTCTTCCGGCTTTCCCGACACTGAGCTAGAAGTCCGCCATGCGAACAGAGCGAGAGAGCTTCGACGTCATCGTGATTGGCGGCGGCCACGCCGGCTGTGAAGCCGCGGCTGCGGCCGCCCGGATGGGCGCGACGACCGCTCTGGTGACGCATCGTTTCTCCACCATCGGTGCGATGTCCTGCAATCCCGCGATCGGCGGCCTCGGCAAGGGTCATCTGGTTCGGGAGGTCGATGCGCTGGACGGTCTGATGGGTCGCGTGGGCGATGCCGGCGGCATCCAGTTTCGCGTGCTCAATCGCCGCAAAGGTCCCGCCGTCCGCGGTCCTCGGGCCCAGGCAGACCGGAAGCTCTATGCCGCCGCGATGCAGGCCGCGATCCGGCAGACCGAGGGTCTCTCGGTCATCGAGGGCGAGGCTGACGAGCTGATCGTGGCCGATGGCCGCGTCACCGGTCTGCGCCTGGCCGATGGCCGTGAGCTCCGGGCAGGGGCTGTGGTTGTCACCACGGGCACCTTCCTCCGCGGTCTCATTCATCTCGGCGAGAAGAACTGGCCGGCCGGCCGCGTCGATGAGGCACCCGCGATGGGTCTTTCCGGCTCGTTTGAGCGCGCCGGCTTCACCTTGGGACGGCTCAAGACCGGCACTCCGCCGCGTCTGGACGGCACCACGATCGACTGGTCGGCGGTCGAAATGCAGCCCGGCGACGAGCCGCCGGAGCCGTTCTCGGTGATGACCGAGCGGATCACGACCCCGCAGATCCAGTGCGGCATCACCCGGACCACGTCCGCGACCCATGAGGTGATCCGGGCCAATGTTCATCGCTCGCCGATGTACTCCGGCCAGATCAAGAGCTCTGGTCCCCGCTATTGCCCCTCGATCGAGGACAAGATCGTCCGCTTTGGCGATCGCGACGGTCATCAGATCTTCCTAGAGCCCGAAGGGCTCGACGACAGCATGGTCTATCCCAACGGCATCTCGACTTCGCTCCCTGAGGAGGTCCAGCTCGCGATCCTCGCCAGCATCCCTGGCCTGGAGCGGGTCAAGATGGTCCGCCCGGGCTATGCCATCGAATACGACCATATCGATCCCAGGGAGCTCGATCCGACCCTGCAGACCAAGCGACTGCGCGGCCTGTTCCTGGCCGGACAGATCAACGGCACCACCGGCTATGAAGAGGCCGCCGGGCAGGGCATCGTGGCCGGCCTGAACGCGGCACTGGCTGCGAGCGGGGCCGCACTGACCGTGTTCGACCGCGCAGACGGCTATCTCGGCGTGATGATCGACGACCTCGTGACCCGCGGGATCAGCGAGCCCTATCGGATGTTCACCTCCAGGGCCGAGTATCGTCTGACCTTGCGGGCGGACAATGCCGATCAGCGTCTGACCGAGAAGGGGATCGCTTTGGGGTGCGTCGGCAGTGCCCGGACCCAGCATCATCGCGCCAAGATGGACGCCCTGAACGCGGCCAGGGCGCTCTCGAAGTCGCTGGCGATCACCCCGAACGAGGCGATCAAGCACGGACTGTTCTTGAACCGGGATGGCCAGCGCCGGTCGGCGTTCTCGCTGATGGCCTATCCGGATATCGGCTGGAGCCAGGTCCGCGCGATCTGGCCGGAGCTGTCGGCCATCGATCCTGTTATCGCCACCCATCTCGAGATCGACGCCAAGTACGATGTCTACCTCGAGCGCCAGAGCGCCGACGTCGAGGCCTTCCGGCGCGACGAGGGGCTGGTGCTGTCGGAGGTCGATTACCAGCAGGTGCCCGGGCTCTCCAACGAGGTCCGCGCCAAGCTGGAGAAGGCACGGCCATTCACGGTCGGTCAGGCCGGCCGCATCGATGGCATGACCCCGGCCGCGCTCGGCATTCTCGCGGCCTATCTCCGCCGCGAGGCCCGCAAATCCTCCCAGGCAATCGCATAGGCGTTTCACGTGAAACAGCGCGGACCGGGCGGGGACAGACCGCTAACGCGACGACCAGGGACAGGCGAGGGCGCGGATCGTCGATCTGAACCGGCACCGGCCAGACCGAAGATCGACAAGGCCAGCGCCAATGATCAGTCGCTCGATTCCGTCATCGCTGCCGACAAACGTGAGGCGCTGAAGCTCGCCCCCGTTTCACATGAAACGGAAGCCCGGCTTGACCGCTACATCGCATTGCTGCGGGAGTGGCAGGCCAAGACCAATCTCGTCGCGCCCTCGACCCTGCCAAACCTCTGGACCCGGCACATCGCCGATTCGCTCCAGCTCGTCGATCTCGCGCCCGCCGCAAAGCGCTGGGCCGATCTCGGCAGTGGCGGCGGTTTTCCCGGCGTCGTCCTGGCCTGCGCCATGGCGGCGTCGCCGGGCGCGAAAGTTCATCTCGTTGAGCGAATCGCCAAGAAGGCGGCGTTTCTGCGCGAAGCAATTCGCGTCACCACATCTCCGGGAGTCGTACATCTCGCTGAGATCGGGGATAATGTGGATAGAATCACCGGCCCCGTCGATTGCGTCACCGCGCGTGCGCTGGCTCCGCTACATCAACTCATCGGCTTTGCGGAGCCGCTGATGCGCCAGGGCGCAAAGGCGCTATTTCCTAAGGGTCAAGATGTAGAGGCTGAATTGACCGAAGCCGCTAAATATTGGAATATCGAGCCTCGGCTCCACCATAGCCGCACGGGTGACGGCTGGATCGTGGAGCTCGATGCCGCCGAACGGCGCAGCTGAGGCGCTCAGGGGTTGAGTGGGGAAAATTTCGATGACCGTGATTGACGAGCCGCAGCAAGAGCAGACCCAAGAGCCGACCCAGGAACCGACCAGCGAGGTGCCGCATGGCCATCCGCGCATCCTGGCGCTGGCGAATCAGAAGGGCGGTGTGGGAAAAACAACCACAGCGATCAACCTCGGCACGGCGCTCGCTGCGATCGGCGAGCGCGTCCTGATCGTCGATCTCGATCCGCAGGGCAACGCCTCGACCGGCCTCGGCATCGATCGCCGCAACCGCTCCTGCTCGACCTATGACGTGCTGATTGGTGAAGCCCCGCTGCGCGAGGCCGTCGTCTCGACCGCGGTGCCGCGGCTCCACATCGCGCCCTCGACCATGGATCTCTCCGGCCTCGAGCTCGAGCTCGGCACTACGCCAGGCCGCGCCTTCAAGCTGCGCGACGCCATCGGAGCGCTCAACAACAACGTCTCGCCGGATGCCGACTACACCTATGTGCTGATCGACTGCCCGCCCTCGCTCAACCTGCTCACGGTGAACGCGATGGCGGCCTCCGACGCGATCCTGGTGCCGCTGCAGTGCGAGTTCTTCGCGCTCGAAGGTCTGTCGCAACTCTTGCAGACGGTGGAGCAGGTGCGCTCGACGCTCAATCCGAACCTGTCGATCCACGGCATCGTGCTGACCATGTTCGACTCGCGCAACAACCTCTCCAACCAGGTCGTCGCCGACGTCCGGCAATTCATGGGCGAGAAGGTTTACAAGACCATGATCCCGCGCAACGTGCGCATCTCGGAGGCGCCGTCCTACGGCAAGCCGGTGCTGGTCTACGATCTCAAATGCGTCGGCAGCGAAGCGTATTTGCGGCTTGCCACTGAAGTGATTCAGCGCGAGCGCGAGCTGCGCGTCACGCATTGACGGAGAGATCCGTAGGGCGGGTTAGCGCAGCGTAACCCGCCGTCTATCTCGCCTCGAACAAGCCGGCGGCGGATGTCGCTACGCTAATCCGCCCTACGTCCTACAAGTTTCGAAATTCAGTTCTGGAGTGCTGCACCGTGAATCCAAGGGAGCTGGCGATGGCCGACGAAGCGCGTTCGCGACTGGGCCGGGGTCTTGCAAGTCTGATCGGCGACGTCGGCGGCGAGGCTCAGCATGTCGATCGGCCGCGCGCGCAACGCAAGGTGCCGATCGAGTTCATCAAGGCCAATCCGCGCAATCCGCGTCGCACCTTTTCGGACACCGAGCTGAAGGAGCTCAGCGAGTCGATCAGGCAGCACGGCGTGATCCAGCCGATCGTGGTGCGTCCGGTGAAGGGCGCACAGGATCGCTTCGAGATCATCGCCGGCGAACGGCGCTGGCGCGCCTCGCAGATGGCCGGCCTGCACGAGGTGCCGATCGTCCCGGTCGACATCAGCGACAGCGATGCACTGGAGTTCGCGATCGTCGAGAACGTGCAGCGCGAGGACCTCAACCCGATGGAAGAGGCGCAGGGCTATCACGCGCTCGCCAACGAGTTCAAACGCAGCCAGGACGACATCGCAAAGGTCGTCGGCAAGAGCCGCAGCCACGTCGCCAACATGATGCGGCTGACGAAGCTGCCGGCGGAGGTGCAGGCCTTCATCGCGACCGGCGAGCTGACGGCCGGTCACGCCCGCGCGCTGATCGGCGTGCCGGATCCGCTCGCGGCCGCCAAGCGCATCGTCGAGGAAGGCCTCAACGTCCGCCAGGCCGAGGCGCTCGCGCATGAAGAGGGCGTGCCGGAGCGCAAGCCGCAGAAGGCGCGCGCCAGCGGGGGCAAGGAGAAAGACCCTGATACGATCGATCTCGAAAAGCGCGTCAGCGATGCGCTCGGTCTCAAGGTCACCGTCAATCACCGCGACCCCGGCGGCTCGGTCCAGATCAACTACCGCAACCTCGATCAGCTCGACGAGGTGATGAAGCGGCTGGCCAAGGGCGCGCTGTAGGCCAAGCCCTCGCTGTCGTCCCCGCGAACGCGGGGACCCATACCGCGTGATTTAGCGATCGGGCCGGGGGCGCAGTACCGGACTGCAAGTCTTCGCCAAACCACTTCCTGTGATTATGGATCCCCGCGTTCGCGGGGACGACAGCGTGGCTCAGCCCCGCCGCTTTGCATTCGCAGCAATGGCCATCAATGTCCGCTGGGCGATGGCGGCGGCCAGCGTGGATTGCTTGCGGGTGTCGAGCGCGGCGGTTGCGAGCTGCTCGATGATGGCGGCGAGCCGCGCCACGCTGAAATTTCGTAGCGCCGTTTCGACCGCGGGCTTACGTGAGAAATGCAGGCGCGGATAGCCGCCATCGAGCACGGCGGAGGCAGGCTGGCCGTCGGCGATCGCGAGCGCGGATTTGTGCAGCCACGCAGCCTGACGCTGCGCGGCAGAGATGATCACGCCGGGATAGGTGCCGGCGATCATGGCCTTTGCGAATTCGGTCTCGACGATGTCGGGCCGTCCGGCAAAGGCGCCGTCGACGATCGGGTCGAGCTTCAGCTCGGAGGCGTCGGCGACCACGGCCATCACGTCATCCAGCGTGACCTCGCCCTTGCCGTGCGCGTAGAGCGTCAGCTTGCGCAGCTCGTTGCGCGAGGCCTGGCGGTCGCCGCCGAGGAACGACATCAGCGCCGCACGGGCATCCTGCGCGATGCGCAAATTTGCGATGCGCAATTCGTCATCCATCAGCTTGGCGAGGTCGCGCTCCGTGTCGGGATAGCAGCCGATCGCCACGGCGGCCTTGGCCTTCTCGCAGGCTTTTCGCAGCGGCGAATCCGGGCGCAGCTCGCCGGCCTCGATCACGATGCGGCAATCCTTCACGCTCATCTCGGCCAGCGTATCGATGCCGCTGGCAAAGCTGCGCGAGCCGGCGCGGATGCGGATGGCGCGTCGGCCGCCGAACAGCGGCACCGTCATGGCTTCGTCGACAAGGCGCGAGGGCTCGGCGGAGAGCTCGTCGCCGTCGAGCTTGACCAGCGAGAACGGATCGTTGGGATCATCGACGGCCGATGCGATCAGCGCATCGGCGCGCTCGCGCACCAGGCCGGCATCGGGACCGTAGAGCAGGATGATCGGACGGCCCGCATCGGGGCGGGCGAGGAAGGCGTCGATCTCTTTTCCACGCAGCGCGACCATCGGGCCCAACTGTCATTCCGGGGCGCGCGAAGCGCGAACCCGGAATCTCGATCTATAATCTCTGGATTCCGGGTTCGCCCTGCGGGCGCCCCGGAATGACGGGAATGCACTACGTGCCAGCGGTGAAGAACGAGGCGAGCCGGGTCGTGATGTTCTCGGCGATCTCGTTGGCGGCACGATCCTCCGCGTCGCGGACGGCGCGGGTGCGGGAGAAGCGCTGATAGGACCCGGGCATGTCATAGGACACGCGCGAGAACGTGGTGCCGGTCATCACCGACTTGCCGGTCGCGACCTCGATCAGATTGTACTGGGCGTCGATGCCGAGGTTTTCGCTGGTCGGCAATCCCGTCGTGGCGCTGACGATCAGCGAAGAACGGCTGGAGGTGAAGCGGATGTCCAGCCGATGGGTCGGCGGCATTCCGGTCGCGGTGCCGTAGAGCTTGAAGGCGAGAGCATTGCGGACTTCGACACCGACACGGGCCTCGCGGGAGGCATTGGGCTTGGCGATCGGCGGGAGCTCGACCCCCATCAGCTTCTCGCGCAAGCCGGGGGTGCCGTCGCCACGCTCGGCATACATCGGCTGGAAGCAACCAGCCGTCAGCGCCGCCAATGCGGCGACCGCCAGCAAGCGGGCTGCGATGCGGATCCTAGCCGACAACATTTACGATCCTCTTGGGGACGATGATCACCTTGCGGACGGGCTTGCCGTCCAGGGCCAGTTTTACCGCATCGAGAGCCAAAACGGCAGCCTCGATTTCCGGATTCTGGGCCGCTGTTGCAACTGTGACGTCACCCCGCTTCTTGCCGTTGACCTGGACCACGAGGGTCACGCTGTCTTCAACCAGCAAATCGCGTTCGATTTGCGGCCAATTGGCCTCGGAAACCAGCCCGCTCTGGCCCAGAGCTTGCCAGCACTCTTCGGCAAGGTGCGGCATCATCGGGGAGAACAGCTGGACCAGGATCTGACCGGCTTCGCGGATCGCCCAAGCCAAATCGGGGGTTGGCTGGCCGGGGCGCTGCAGGATCTCCGAGAAGGTATTGGCGAATTCGCGGATATGGGCCAGGCAGACGTTGAAGTGCAGCCGCTCGATTCCGGTGGTGACCTTGTCGAGCGCGCCATGGGCGGCCTTGCGCAAGGCGGTCGCGTCGGGGCCGAAGCTGGCCGGCCGGGCCGCCGGCGCGGCTTTGCCGAGCTCGATGGAATCGTTCACCAGCCGCCACAGCCGCTGCACGAAACGCGAGGCACCCTGGACGCGCTCGTCGCTCCAGATCACGTCGCGGTCGGGCGGGGAATCCGACAGCATGAACCAGCGGGCGACATCGGCACCGTAGGTCTCGATGATGTCGTCGGGGTCGACCGTGTTCTTCTTCGATTTCGACATCTTCTCGATCGGGCCGATCTGGATGTCTTCGCCCGTCGTCAATAGCGTTGCGCGGCGCCCATTTCCGCCGACCTCGACCTTGACCTCGGCCGGCTGCACATAGGTGCCGTCGGCCTTCTGGTAGGTCTCGTGCACCACCATGCCTTGCGTGAACATGCCGGCGAACGGCTCGTCCAGCGCGATGTGCCCGGTCGCCTTCATCGCGCGGGTGAAGAAGCGGCTGTAGAGCAGATGCAGGATCGCGTGCTCGACGCCGCCGATATATTGGTCGACCGGCAGCATCCGGTTGGCGACGGCGGGCGTCGTCGGCGCGGTCTCGTTCCAGGGATCGGTGAAGCGCGCAAAGTACCAGGACGAATCCACGAAGGTGTCCATGGTGTCGGTTTCGCGCTGGGCTTTGCCGCCGCATTTGGGGCAGGTGACGTGCTTCCAGGTCGGATGATGGTCGAGCGCGTTGCCCGGCTTGTCGAAGGTCGCATCGTCAGGCAGCGTCACCGGCAAATCGGCATCCGGTACCGGCACCACATCGCATTCCGGGCAATGGATGACGGGAATGGGACAGCCCCAATAGCGCTGACGCGAAATGCCCCAGTCGCGCAGGCGGAAATTCACCTGGCGCTCGCCGACCGGCGCGTTGCCGCGCAGCTCGCTTTCCAGACGTTTTGCGACCTCGTCCTTGGCCTGCTCGATGGTCATGCCGTCGAGGAAGCGCGAATTGATCATGCGACCGTCACCGTCATAGGCGGTGTCGGTGATGACGAACGACTTCGGGTCCTGGCCCTCGGGGCACACTACCGGCGTATTGCCGAGATTGTACTTGTTGACGAAGTCGAGGTCGCGCTGGTCGTGCGCCGGGCAGCCGAAGATCGCGCCGGTGCCGTATTCCATCAGCACGAAATTGGCGACATAGACCGGCAGCTTCCAATTCGGATCGAACGGGTGCACCGCACGGATGCCGGTGTCAAAGCCCTGCTTCTCCGCGGTGTCGATGATCGACTGCGCGGTGCCGATCTTCTTGATGTCGGCAATGAACTCCGCAAGCTCAGGGTTCTTCGCGGCGGCTGCCTGTGCCAGCGGATGATCTGCCGAGATAGCCATGAATTTCGCGCCGAACAGCGTGTCCGGGCGCGTCGTGAAGATCTTCAGCTCACTCTCGCCGGCGGGCGTCGTCGCCTGATCCAGCGCGAAGCGGACCAGCAGCCCTTCCGAGCGGCCGATCCAGTTGCGCTGCATCAGCCGCACCTTGTCGGGCCAGCGATCGAGCCCGTCGAGCGCGGACAGCAGCTCCTGCGAGTACTTCGTGATCTTGAAGACCCATTGGCTCATCTCACGCTGCTCGACGATCGCACCGGAGCGCCAGCCCCGGCCGTCGATCACTTGCTCGTTGGCGAGCACGGTCATGTCGACCGGATCCCAGTTGAGCTTGCGCTTCTCGCGCTCGGCGAGGCCGGCGGCGAGCATGTCCAGGAACATCTTCTGCTGATGCTTGTAGTAGCTGGGGTCGCAGGTCGCGAATTCGCGTGACCAGTCCAGTGACAGCCCGATCGAGCGGAGCTGCTTCTTCATCGCGGCGATGTTGTCGTAGGTCCAGGCTTTCGGCGCGACCTTGCGCTCGATCGCGGCATTCTCGGCCGGCAGGCCGAAAGCGTCCCAGCCCATCGGATGCAGCACGTTGAACCCCTTGGCGCGCATGAAGCGGGCCAGCACGTCGCCGAGCGTATAATTCCGGACATGGCCGATATGGATGCGCCCGGACGGGTAGGGGAACATCTCGAGCACATAGTATTTCGGCCGCGAATCGTCGTTCTTGGAGACGAAGATCGCCTGTTCGTCCCAGAGGCGTTGCCAGCGCGGTTCGGCGTCGCGGGCGTTATAGCGTTCGGAGGTCATGGAATCGTTGGGGTTTTCGTGGGTTCGGCCGTCTCAAGACGGCGGACTAGGCCATAGAAGTCCTTAGGGGGTCAATGGGTTGCCGCGGTTTGGAACCTTGCCGGCGCCTCCGCATAACTACGAAGGTCGGCGTTGGGGTGTGATTAAGGGGTCAATGCCAATTTGCGGCCCGACGAGACCGCATGAGTGCGATGGATTCCAGCTTCGACGAGCCCGATTACGACTATGCCGCGTCCATTGCCGGACGGGCGATGCGGAGCATGGCCGAACAGCGGATTGCGCCGACCCCGGCCAATTTTGCCGTCTGGTTCCTGTATTTCGGGGACGGCCAAGAGGATCTGCGCAACGCGATCGATCTCCTGATCGACCACAATCGTCCGTTCGACGCCCGAACCAATCAGGACCTGTTCAAGACCTATGTCGCGCCCCAGGTGAGTGCCGCCGTGGTCGACACGTCCGAGCGGCTGCAGGCGCTCATGGGGGCCGCGAAGGAGTTTCTGGCGACCGCGATCGCCGACAATCATTCGCAGATGCAGGTCATCAGCGAGGTGGCGGACCAGGGCAAGGCCGGCGTCGATCCGAAGGCGCTGGTTGCCCAGCTCATGAACGAGCTGGCGCGGGCCGCCACACGGGCGACACGGCTGGAGGCAGGCTTTGCGGAAAAGACCCGCGAGCTCGACGTGATCCGCGATTCGCTATCGAGGTCCGAGGAGCGCGCCCGGACCGACACGCTGACCGGCCTCGCAAACCGGCGGGCGCTCGACGAATTCCTGCGCAAGGCGCTGGCGACTGCGGCGTGGGGCGAGCCGCTCAGCGTGCTGATGCTCGACATCGACCACTTCAAGAGCTTCAACGACAATTTCGGCCACGGCGTCGGCGACCAGGTGCTGCGCCTGATGGCGAAGGTGCTGCGTGAAAAGGTTCGCGAGCAGGATCTGCCGGCCCGCTATGGCGGCGAGGAGCTGATCGCGGTGCTGCCGGATGCCGATCTCGCCACCTGCGCCGAGATTGCCGAGCGGATCAGGCACGCGCTCGCCGAGTGCACGATCACACGCCGCTCCACCGGCGAGGTCCTGCCCAGCATCAGCGTGTCGATCGGCGTGGCGCAGTACCGGGCCGGCGAAGCGATCACCGATCTCATCGAGCGTTGCGACCGCGCGCTCTATCTCGCCAAGGGCAGCGGCCGCAATCGCGTGGTGACGGAAACCGAGCTCGATCGCGTGGGGACTGCGGGTTAGGCGCTCGCCGCCATCATCATTTCGACGGCGCCGGTCTCGATCGCCTGCACGCCGTGCTCGACGACATTGTTGCGGCCGCGGTGTTTTGCGGCGTAGAGCGCGGCGTCGGCGGCTTCGATCAGGTCGCCGGGACGCAAGGCCTCGTTCGGCTTCGTCGCGGCAACGCCGATCGAGACGGTGACGATCATGTGGGCCGAGGTGATGTGCGGCAGGCACAGCTTCAGCACGGCCGCGCGGGCCAGCTCGCCGATTTCGACGGCGCGGTTCACGTCGGTGTTCGGCAGCAGCAGGCAGAATTCCTCGCCGCCATAGCGTGCCGCAAAGCCCATCGTGTCGGCGGCGATGCCGGACAGCGACTCGCCGAGCCTGGTCAGGCAGGAATCGCCTTCGAGATGGCCATAGGTGTCGTTGAACAGCTTGAAATGGTCGACGTCGATCATCAGCAGCGCGAGGTCGCTGCCATATTGCTGCGCGCGCATCCACTCGAAGTCGAGCCGGCTCTGGAAGCCGCGCCGGTTGGCGAGCCCCGACAGCATGTCGATCGAGGCCATCACCGTCAGCCGGTCGTTGCTCGCGATCAGCTCGCGCTCGCGCTGGCTCAGCTGCGCCGCCATCGCGTTGAACGCGCGGGCCAGCGGCACGAACTCGGCCGGCAGGCGATTGCGCGCCGCGCGCGCCGACAGATCGCCCTCGCCGAGACGCTTGGCCATGTCGACGAGCATCTCGATCGGCTTGATGACGAGCTTTTCGGCGGCGATCAGCGCGCCGAGCAGGACGAACACGACGACGAAAGCGAGCTGGAGATAGGCGGTGCGGATGTCGCGGTTGACCGCCGCGGACACCTTGTCTTCGTCGATGCTGGCGATCAGGCGGGCGTTGGTGCCGGAGATGCGGATGTAGCTGACCGCGCGGCGCGAGCCGTCGGCGGCGAGGAAAGACAGTGAGCCTTCGTCCTGGTCGGAACGCAGTGCCCTGTCGGCGATCGCCGACATCAGCGGCATGTTGTCGAGCGGACGGCCGACTGCGCTGTGCTGATCGGCCGGAGCGGCCAGCACGGTGCCTGCGCTGTCGACCAGCACGGCGGTGATGCCGGCGCGGCCGCCCAGATTGCTCATGACCTTCGACATCCAGTCGAGATTGACCGTGGCAAGGACGACGGCATCGGACACGCCGCTGAAAGCCGATACGGGATAAGCCGCCATCACCGTCGGTGCTGCTATCGGCCGCGACAGGATGAAATCGCTCAGCACGAAGCGGCCGCTCGTTTGGGCCTGCTGAAAGTAGGGCCGGTCGCTCAGGTCGAGGCCGACATACATATTGTTCGTCGCGCACTGGATGCGCCCGTCTGCGCCGGCGATCAAAAGCGTGCGGATCCAGGGCAGGTTCGACGGCAGGCTCGCGCGCAGCACGTCGCAGCTCTTGCTGACGCCGCCGGCGGAGGCGCGGATGAAGGCCTCCGATTTCAGAATGGTCTCGACCGACGAGATCACCTCGCGTTGCGCATCGGCGCTGTGCCGCGCGACGGTGGTGAATTCAACCGTGGCCTGTGCGATCTGCCGGGTGCGGGTATCTTCGAGCGAACGGATGCGCTCGAGCATCAATGGCGCCACCAGAATCACCGCGAGCAATGCAAGCCGCGCCCGGATTCCGAGAACCTGCTTGAGTTTCGCTCGTTTGCGGTTGAGACTGATTGTTGCCATCTTCGCTACCCACCCCGTCGGCCAAGGTAAAGCGAAGGGTTCAAAAACTCTTTCTTGAACTCGGTAAAATTGGACTTACCTCGGTCAGGATCACAGCCAATCGACGTCATGACAGAAGCCAACGCCGCGCCGATAACCGGCCATTCACCAAGCGCGCTCGCCGCGGTCGAAGCCGAAATCGCCCGTGCCTGCAAGGATGCGCGGCGCGATCGCGCCTCCGTGACGCTGATCGCGGTGTCCAAGACTTTCGCCGCGGATGCAATTACCCCGGTTATCGACGCCGGACAGCGCGTATTCGGCGAGAATCGGGTGCAGGAGGCCAAAGGCAAGTGGCCTGCGTTAACGTCTGTTTACTCGGGCATCGCGCTGCATCTGATCGGACCGTTGCAGTCCAACAAGGCGAAAGAGGCGGTCGCGCTGTTCGACGCGATCCATTCGGTCGACCGTCCGAGCATTTGCCAGGCGTTAGCCAAGGAAATCGAATCCCAGAACAAGCACCCGCAACTCTTCGTCCAGATCAACACCGGCGAGGAGCCGCAGAAGGCCGGCATCGCGCCCGGCGAGGCCGACGCCTTCCTCGCCAGCTGCCGCGACACCTATGGGCTGACGATCTCCGGATTGATGTGCATCCCGCCGGTCGACGAGCCGCCGGCGGCGCATTTCGCGCTGGCCGCCAAGATCGCCGCGCGTAATGGATTGACCAATCTCTCGATGGGCATGAGCGCGGATTTCGCCAATGCCATCATGCTAGGTGCCACCCATGTGCGCGTGGGGAGTGCGATCTTCGGGCATAGATAGTTGTTGTCGTCCCTGCGAACGCAGGGACCCATACCGCGTGATCTCCGATTGATAGGTGGTCTTCGTACCGGCGAAACTCAGGTAACTCCCAATCCTCGCCAAACTTCTCCCTGGGGTTATGGGTCCTGCGTTCGCAGGGACGACGGTGGAGTGGGTCGGGTCTACACAAATCCCACCGATACCTTCCCGAGCACGCCAAAGTCCGCCGCGAGATGATCGCCGGCCTGGATCGGCAGCGGCGGATGGCACGTGCCTGTGGTCACCACCTCCCCTGCCCGCAAGGTCAGTCCAAGTCCGCGCAGCTCATTGGCGAGCCAGGCGAGCGCTACGCGGGGATCGCCGAGCACGTTCTTGCCGTGGCCGACATAGCGCTCGCCGCGCAGCATAATCTTTGGCCGCTCCTCGACGAGATCCATCCCACGCCAGTTCGCAGTCGTCGCCGCGCCCAGCACGAACAGATGCGCGCAGGCATTGTCGGCGATCAGCTGCGCCTCGCCCGCACTGGCGAAATCGGCAAACCGCGAATCGGGAATCTCGATCGCAGGATGGAAAGTGTCGACGGCGGCGAGCACCTCATCGACGCTGTAGGGCGTTGCACGCGGCGGCAGATCGCGTCCCATGCGGAAGGCGAATTCAGGTTCGCCGACGCGCATCTCGTTGCCCTTCATCGACGCAGTCCCGCCATCGGCGATCACGGTGTCGCTCATGATGCGACCGGCCAGCGGTCCGGTGACGTTGATGTGCTTCTGTCCTGATACGCTCGTGGCCGCGATCTTCCAGCCGAACAATGTCCCGCGCGACAATGTTTCGAGCCCGGCCTGGATGGCGTAGCCCTCCGTGCGGTCCTGTGGCCGCAACCGCGGCTCCAGCACCTCTAGCTTGGTGCCGTCGCGCCAATGTTGAACGAGCACGCGCGAGGCGGCCGCGATCTGATCCCTGTCGAGCATGCATCCTCACCCGATGATGATTCTTGTTCGTGGCCCCAATCGCCGCAGCAATTGCAGCATCGCAGATTTCGTCATGGAGACGCAGCCTGCGGTCGGGCCGAAATTGTCGCGGGCCAGGTGCAAGAATACCGCGCTGCCGCGGCCGGCGACCCGCGGTCGCGTGTTGTGGTCGATTTCGATGATGAAGTCATAGAGATGGTCGGCCCGCTTGAGCCGGTCACCGCCCTGCCCCTCGTCGAGCCGGATTCCCTGGTTGTAATGGCGATCCCTGGGGTCCTCGCACCAGGCGTCCTCTGCGGTGATGATCCGGGCCGGCAGGAAGCTCTGCGGACGGCTGTGCCGGTCGCCCCGCCACCACAAGCGCCTCGGACGGAAGCTGCCCTTGGGGGTGCCGCCGTCGCCCTCGCGCTTGTTGGCCAGGATGCCGCCCCGCCCCAGCGCAACCGGTATGGTCAGCGATCCCGCCGTCAGCCAGCCTCGGCGCGGATTCCCGGCCGCAGGCTTAACGCGGATCACAGAGAGCGGTCCGGCGCTTCGATTCTTGGTGTAACTAACTGAAGCTGCTTTATTTTTCATGTGAACGTGCAATGTCGAATTCATTACAGGACATTCATCAAACCGGCCTGCTATTCTGAGTTAGAGTGCTTCTGGCTTGTGAATCGGTAACAGCCCACTACTTCAACACGAACAACAATAATAACGGCGACCCCTAAACTTCCCCTCACGGCTGGGTGCAGCATGGATGCGCGCCGAGCCGGACCCCAAAAGGATGACCCCCTATGGCCAATGCCCGCAAGATCCTGATCGTGGATGACGATACCGATCTGCGCGACACGTTGGTGGAGCAATTATCGCTACACGAAGAATTCGAAGCTTCCGCGGTCGATACCGGCGCCAAAGGCGCGAGCGCGGCCAAGGCCAATGCTCCCGATCTCGTCCTGATGGACGTCGGCCTGCCCGACACCGACGGCCGCGAGGTGGTCCGCTCCTTGCGCAAGGGCGGCTTCAAGGCTCCGATCATCATGCTGACCGGGCACGACACCGATTCCGATACGATTTTGGGGCTTGAATCCGGCGCCAACGACTATGTGGCAAAGCCCTTTCGTTTCGCCGTTCTGCTGGCCCGCATCCGCGCCCAGCTGCGCCAGCACGAGGCCAGCGAGGACGCGGTGTTCTCGGTCGGCCCCTACTCCTTCCGGCCCGGCTCCAAGATGCTCACCGCCGCCAATGCGCGCAAGGTGCGGCTGACGGAGAAGGAGACCGCGATCCTCCGCTTCCTCTACCGCGCCGGCCAGATGCCGGTCTCGCGCGAGACCCTGCTCCAGGAGGTCTGGGGCTATAATTCCGGCGTCACCACCCACACGCTGGAAACCCACATCTACCGCCTCCGCCAGAAGATCGAGAAGGATGCCGCCAACCCGGAAATCCTGGTCACGGAAGCCGGTGGCTACAAGCTGGTGCCGTGATACGCTCGAAGGGCGTGCGAATCGTTTTAGATCGCATGCCTTTGAGCCTCGGATCTGAATGTCAATCGACGACGACGTAGCGCTTCTCGAGCGTGTCCCGACATTGCGCCTGTTGGGAGACGCCTCGTTGCGCATGCTGGCGATCGGCTCCGAGCAGCGTAACTTCGTCCGCGGCGATACCCTGTTCAATCTCGGCGACGACGCCGATGCCGGCTTCGTGGTCCAGCGCGGCGCCTTTCGGGTCGATGACGGCGCCGGCGCCGAGATGATCGCAGGTCCCGGCGCGCTGATCGGCGAGCTTGCGCTGGTGGTGCCGATGAAGCGGCCGTCGAGCGCGATCGCGCTGGAGCATTCCTCCGTCATCCGCGTCGCACGCAGCCTGTTTCAGCGCGTGCTCGAAAGCGACCCCGCCGCAGCGGTTCGGCTGCGCGACGAGTTCGCGGTCCGCTCCAGCCAGATCGCCAGCGACATCCTGATGGCGGGTGCGAAGCTGACGAGCTGACGTCGTAGCCCGGATGAAGCGCAGCGCAATCCGGGATTCTGGCGTGCGGAAAAACTGTCCCGGATTTCGCTGCGCTCCATCCGGGCTACGGGACCTCACACCTCCAGCGTCACCGTGACAGGCACGTGGTCCGACGGCCGCTCCCAGCTCCGCGCATCGCGAAGAATCCTGAAATCGCTGACCGCATCCTTCAACGCGCGCGAGACCCAGATGTGGTCGAGCCTGCGGCCGCGATCGCCGACGGTCCAGTCGGCGGAGCGGTAGCTCCACCACGTGTAGACTTTTTCCGACATCGGAATCCGCTCGCGCGCGACGTCGATCCATTCGCCGGCGGCCAGCGCGGCCTGCAGCTTCTCGGTTTCGATCGGCGTGTGCGAGACCACCTTCAGAAGCTGCTTGTGCGACCACACATCGTTCTCGTGCGGGGCGACGTTGAGATCGCCGACCAGGATGTGGCGATCCTCCCCGCGCGGATGCAACGGCTCGCACGCCTTCATCTCGTCGAGGAAGCGAAGCTTGTGGTCGAACTTCTCGTTCAGTGCGGGATCGGGAATGTCGCCGCCGGCGGGCACGTAGAAATTATGCACGACCAGCGGCTTTGCGACGTTGGCCTTCTCGCCGAACGATACGGAGATGTGACGCGAATCCACCTTGTCGCAGAAGGTGCGGATGTCCGTCGATTCGAACGGAATCTTCGAGACGATGGCGACGCCGTGATAGCCCTTCTGCCCGTTCAGCGCGACGTGCTCATAGCCGAGCCGCCTGAAGCGCTTCAGCGGAAAGGCATCGTCGATGCACTTGGTCTCCTGCAGGCACAGCACGTCCGGCCGCGCGCTCTTGAGGAATTTCGCGACCAGATCGATGCGCAGCCGCACCGAATTGATGTTCCAGGTTGTCAGGGAAAAACGCATGGGAAATGCGTCTTAGCATGGATTGGCGCGGGGAAAATGCTTGTCCACAGCGCGCTCTCGTAGGGTGGGCAAAGCGAAGCGTGCCCACGTGCCTGCCATGAGGCGAGAGATCGTGGGCACGGCGCAAGTGCGCCTTTACCCACCCTACGAAACCTATCCCGGCGCCGGGCCGTAATTGGTGAAATCGATCTTGAACATGCCGGGATCGAGCTTCTTGCTCGAGTCCAGATTGTAGACCGCGATCGTGGTGTCGTAGCCCTGCGGATCGGTGACGGTCCATTGCTTCAACTGACCGTCCTTGGCGCCGAACATCAAGAGGAGGCGGCTGGTGCCGACCAGCGCCTGCTTCTCCTCGATGGTGACGCTGACGAAGACGTCGTCGGCCGAGACGCCAACGACATTGGTGTCCTTCATCAGGTCGATGCGATCCGACAGCAGGAAACGCAGCGGCGTCTGCGACAGCGGATAGACGTCCTGGGTCGCGAGCTTGCGGTCGCGCACCACCAGCGAGGATCCGTCGGCGACGATGTCGATCGGGCTCGGCGCGTCATATTCGAAGCGCACCTTGCCCGGTTTCTGGATGTAGAAATCGCCTTGCGTCTTGCTGCCGTCGGGGCCGACCTGGACGAAATTCCCGACCAGCGTCGACAGCGATGACAGATAGGCACTGACCTTGGCCGCCTGCGCCTTCTGGTTGGCATCGAAGGTCTGGAAGATGCTGCTCGGCACGTTGCGGCGCGGATCCGGGATCACCGGATTCGGCGGCGCCTGAGTCGCGCCGGTGACAGCGGGCCCGCCGCCGGCGGACGTTCCGCCGTCGCGGCCCTTCGGCGCGGGTTTCGGCACCGGGACGTTCTGCGCGAACGAGGACGCCGTCACCATCGCAGCGGTGACGAGAAGCACGCCGGCCACGCGCGCGCTTCGCGCAGCGATGGTGGCAGCGAATCGAATGTCCGGATGTCTGATCAACGCGTCGTCCTAACGTGGCTGGGCGTCTTTTAGCGTGATTTCGGGCAAAAGCAGATAACGATTTCGCGTGAAATGATGTCTGGAGGCGGCTGCCTCACATATGGCTGTCTTCTTCCTCGACCAGAATCTCGCGTTTGCCGGCGTGGTTGGCGGGTCCGACGATGCCTTCCAGTTCCATGCGCTCCATCAAGGATGCGGCGCGGTTATAGCCGATCTGCAGGCGACGCTGGATGTAGCTGGTCGAGGCCTTGCGGTCGCGTTTGACGATCGCAACGGCCTGCTGGAAGAGGTCGCCGCCGCCATCGCCGCCCATGCCGGTGGCGTCGAACACCGCACCGTCCTCGTCCTCGGTGGGCTCTTCGGCCGTGACGGCTTCGAGATATTCCGGCTGGCCCTGCGTCTTGAGGTGACGCACCACCTTCTCGACTTCATCGTCGGAGGCGAAAGGTCCGTGCACACGGCTGATGCGGCCGCCGCCCGCCATGTAGAGCATGTCGCCCTGGCCGAGCAGCTGCTCGGCGCCCATCTCGCCCAGAATGGTGCGGCTGTCGATCTTGGACGTGACCTGGAAGGCGATGCGGGTCGGGAAGTTCGCCTTGATGGTGCCGGTGATGACGTCGACCGACGGACGCTGCGTCGCCAAGATCACGTGCAGGCCGGCGGCGCGCGCCATCTGCGCGAGGCGCTGCACCGCGCCTTCGATGTCCTTGCCGGCGACCATCATCAGGTCGGCCATTTCGTCGACGATGATGACGATGTAGGGCAGCGGGTCGAGCGAGAGCTTCTCTTCCTCGTAGATCGCCTTGCCGGTTTCCTTGTCGAAGCCGGTGTGAACCGTGCGCGTCGGCTCTTCGCCCTTGGCCTTCAATTCGAGCAGGCGCGTGTTGTAGCCGTCGATGTTGCGCACACCGAGCTTGGCCATGTTCTTGTAGCGCTCCTCCATCTCGCGCACGGCCCATTTCAACGCGACCACCGCCTTCTTCGGGTCGGTCACGACGGGCGTGAGCAGATGGGGAATGCCGTCATAGACGGAGAGTTCGAGCATCTTCGGATCGACCATGATCAGGCGGCACTGGTCCGGACGCAGCCGGTAGACCAGGCTGAGGATCATGGTGTTGATGGCGACCGATTTGCCGGAGCCGGTGGTGCCGGCGATCAGCATGTGCGGCGTGCGCGCGAGGTCGATGATCACAGGATCGCCGCCGATGGTCTTGCCGAGGCAGAGCGGCAGCTTCGCCACCGTCTCGGTGGCTTCCTTGGCGATCAGCAGCTCGCGCAGATAGACCTTTTCGCGATGCGCGTTCGGCAGCTCGATGCCGATGGCGTTGCGGCCGGGCACGACGGCGACGCGCGCCGACAGCGCGCTCATCGAGCGGGCGATGTCGTCGGCAAGCCCGATCACGCGCGACGATTTGATGCCGGGCGCCGGCTCGAGCTCGTACAGCGTGACCACGGGGCCCGGATTGGCTTTGACGATCTCGCCGCGCACGCCAAAGTCCTGGAGCACGCCTTCAAGGGAACGCGAATTGGCTTCCAGCTCGGCCTTGCTGAGCGGCTGGCGATCGCCGGCCTTGGGCGCGGCCAGCACGGAGACGGACGGAAGCTCGAACTTGTCGGAGGATTTCTTTGCGGCGGCTTTCGGGGCAGCCTTCTTGCGCGGGGCGCGCGCGGCGGGCTCCTCCTCTTCCTCCTCGTCTTCTTCCTCTTCCTCGTGCTGATCCTCGTAGTCCTCGTCCTCGGACTGCGGCGAGATCGAGGGCGCGGCGCGGCCGCCGCCCAGATTCGGCTCCTGGCGGCTGAACGCGACGGCCTTGGTCTTCGGGCCGCTCGAGACCAGCGAGCGGTAAGCGGCACCGCATAGCCAGATCAGCCGCGCCTTCGTGCTCATCAGCGCATGGAACAGCCAGCCCAGCGACACCGAGCCCCGATCGTTCTCCTCGTCTTCGTCGAGCGGCTTGTCGTCGTCCTCGATCTCCGAGAGCTCGTCGTCGTGCTCGCGGGCGCCAAGACCGCATGCGATCAGGAATGTCGCGGCCATCGCAGCGAACAGGATCGTGCCCAGCACGATGCGATAGATCGTGCCGGCCGGCCCGAAAATCACTGCGGGCGCGCGTACGAGCGCATCGCCGACCACGCCGCCGAGGCCGGTCGGCAGCGGCCATGCGCCGCCATGCGGCCAGCAGCTGACGAAACCTGCCGCGATCACCGTGCAGAGAATCCAGGAGCCGAGCCGCAGCGCCTCGCGGTCGAACGGGCGGTGGGTCATCATGCGCCAGCCCCAGACCGCGACGGTCAGGACCAGCATGATGGCGCCGAGCCCGAGGATCTGCATCGCAAGGTCGGCGCCGATCGCGCCGGCATAACCGAGAATGTTGCGGATCGGCCTTGAGGTCGCGTGGCTCAGGCTGGGGTCCTGCACCGACCAGGTCATCAGCGCTGCCGAGGCGACGCCCGACAACGCGATCAGGCCGAAGCCAGTGAGCTCGCGCACGCGCCGCGCCAGCCCCTCGCGGATCGAGGGCGGCAGATGGCCGACCAGTGGAATGACACGTTCGATTGCCGACATGCTCATGGGCCCCGCCTAACCCAGAGTCTCGACCAGCCGGTGCAGCGCCTGCGCCGTGGTCTCGCCATCCTGCACCAGCGCCAGGCGAATATAGCCTGCACCGGGATTGAAGCCGTCGGGCTGTTGCCGCGCCAGAAAGCTGCCGGGCACCACGCGCACGCCTGCTTCCTTGAAGAGTTTCAGCGTCACCGACACGTCATCTCCAATCTCGGACGTGTTGAGCCAGACGCAGAAGCCGGCATCAGGCCGGCGATAGCCGTAGCGGTTGCCGATGATCTGGTCGGCGAGATCGAACTTGATCCGGTAGAGCCGGCGGTTCTCCTCGACATGCGCCTCGTCGCCATAGGCAAAGGTCGCGACATGCTGGAGCGGCACCGGCACCTGCGGCGCCGCGATGTTGCGCAGCTCCAGGAACATGCCGATGAATTTCTTGTCGCCGGCGGCAAAGCCGACGCGCAGGCCCGGCAGGTTGGAGCGCTTCGACAGTGACTGGAACGCAGCCACGCGGGTGAAATCGGGGCCGGCGCATTCGAGCGCACTGCCCGGCGCTTCGCGGGTATAGATCTCCGAATAGCATTCGTCGCTGAGGACCATGAAGCCATAGCGATCGGCGAGGCTCTTCAGGCGCGTGAAGTAGTCGCGCGAGGCGACCGAGCCCTGCGGATTGGCCGGCGAGGCCAGATAGAACGCCACCGTGCGCGCCAGCGTCGCCTCGTCGATGGCATCGAGGTCAGGCAGGAAGCCGTTCTCGACCGTGGTCGGCAGATAGACCGGCTCGCACGCTGCAGCACCCGCGCCGGCGCCGTAGACCGGATAGAACGGGTTCGGCATCAGGATCGCCGGTTTGCCGGGGCGCGGGCCGACATAGCGGACGGCCGCGATCGCGGCGAGGAACAGCCCCTCGCGGCTGCCATTGAGGACGAGCATCTCGCTCTTGGGGTCGAGCGGTCGCGGCAGCTTGAAGCGCGACGACAGCCAGGCGCTCGCGGCGTGGCGGAACGGGTCGGTGCCTTGGTTCATCGGGTAGCGGCCGAAATCGGCGATGTGCTTGGCCAGCACCGGGCCGACGAAATCAGGCACGGGGTGCTGCGGCTCGCCGACCGCGAGCGAAATCAAGGGCTTGCCGGGTTGATGCGGCGCCAGCAGCTCGTTCAGCCGGACGAAGGGCGAGCGTCCGGCATCGGAGCTTCCACTGGCCTGTGGCGCACGGGATGAAGCGGTCATGACCATTCTGGGCGCCAGCACTCTCGGAACAGCCGGTCGCGCGAAGGCCCCGGCGGGAAGCGGTTCAGTTCACCATAGATAGGGCGAGGTTAAGACGCGATTAACCATCGACGGGCGGGTCCGTCCAGAGCAGGAATAATGAGGCCGGATAACAACGGGATGCGGGCCCCCAACCTCTCCCGCTTGCCGGAGAGGTCGGCGCGTAGCGCCGGGTGAGGGCTCTCTCCTCTTGGGGGTTCTCGCCCGCGGAGGCACCCCCACCCCGCCCTCCCCCGCAAGCGGGAGAGGAAGCGCACCGTCACCTTGGTTTGATTCGAACTTCAGCGCCCCGGCAGCTTCTCGAACGTCTTCATGCCGGCCGGGATCGCATGGAATTCCTGGATGTCGCAGGTGTAGATCGCCATCTGCGGATGGAACTGGGTCGGATCATCCAGCGTGCCGACTTTCACGACCACCGCCGGCAGTCCCGGAACCTTGGTCACCAGATGCGTGCCGCACTCGGCGCAGAATTCGCGCGTGACGGCGCGTTCGAGATCCTTGCGCGTGAATTGCTTGGGCTGGCCCGTGATGTAGCTGAAGCCGGCCGCCGGCATCGCGATGAAGGTGTTGGGTGCGCCGCCCGAGATGTACTGGCACTCGCGGCAATGACACTGGGCCTGCATCATCGGATCACCTTCGGCCTTGTAACGCACTTCGCCGCAATAGCATCCGCCTTCCAAGCGCATGACGACCTCCCGATTATCGTTTCTTGTGGTCGATATTTCTGCGCCGGCGGTGCGGAATGGCAATCCTTTTCTTGGCTGTGAAATCAAAAAGCACCCTGCCAAAAAGAAAGGGGCTCCAGCTTGCGCTGGAGCCCCTCAACGGTCAGGGCATTGCCGGGTATGTGCCCGAACCGTAGTTCTGGACGTGGTCTCCGGGGAGACCACGCCCGGGAGGAGACTTACATGTTGTAGGCGCGCTCGGTGTGCTCGGTGATGTCGAGGCCTTCACGCTCGCTCTCGACATTGGTCCGCAGCCCAACGATCACGTCGACGACCTTGTAGAGGATCGCCGAACCGATGCCCGACCACACCAGCGTGGTGCCGACGCCCCAGATCTGGGACATCATCTGCGCCGCGAAGTCGTAGTCGCCGACCTTCGGCGGGATCGCGGTGTAGTCCATGACGCCAGCGCCACCGAGGGCGGGGTTGACGAGGATGCCGGTGCCGATGGCGCCGACGATGCCGCCGACGCAGTGCACGCCGAACACGTCGAGGCTGTCATCGTAGCCGAGCGCGTTCTTCACGACGGTGCAGAAGAACAGGCAGACCACGCCGACGATGAGGCCGAGGACGATCGCGCCCATGACGCCGGAGTAGCCGGCCGCAGGGGTGACCGCCACGAGGCCCGCGACAGCGCCGGAGATGACGCCGAGCACCGACGGGTGACCCTTGATGATCCACTCCGCGAACATCCATGACAGCGCGGCGGCTGCGGTGGCGACGAAGGAGTTGGTCATGGCGAGGGCGGCGCCGCCATTGGCTTCGAGGTTGGAGCCGGCGTTGAAGCCGAACCAGCCGACCCAGAGCAGCGAGGCGCCGATCATCGACATGGTCAGCGAGTGCGGGGCCATCAGCTCCTTGCCGTAGCCGACGCGCTTGCCGATCAGGAGAGCGCCGACGAGGCCTGCGATGCCGGCGTTGATGTGCACCACGGTGCCGCCCGCGAAGTCGATCGCGCCCTTCTTGAAGATCCAGCCGGCGTCGGCATTAATCTCGTCGAGCTTGGCCTGCGCCGCGGTCTTCGCGGCCGCATCAGTGGCGGCAGCGAGCGCCTTGGCCGCATCCTGGATCAGGTCCGGACCCTGCCAGTACCAGACCATGTGCGCGATCGGGAAGTAGATCAGCGTGACCCAAAGCGGGATGAACAGGGCGATCGCCGAGAACTTCATGCGCTCGGCGAAGGCGCCGACGATGAGGGCGGGCGTGATCGCCGCGAAGGTCATCTGGAAGCACACATAGATGAGCTCCGAGATGTTGGCGTCGACCGAGAAGGTCGCGGCCTTCGTATCGGTGGTGACGCCCATCATGAAGGCCTTGGAGAAGCCGCCGATGAAGTCGGAACCGCCGGTGAAGGTGAGGCTGTAGCCGTACACGGCCCAGATCACGGTGACGACGCAGACGGTGTAGAACACCTGCATCAGGACGGAGAGCATGTTCTTGGAACGGACGAGACCGCCGTAGAACAGCGCGAGGCCGGGGATCGTCATCAACAGCACCAGCACTGTCGATGTCAGCATCCAGGCGTTGTCTCCCTTGTTGACCGTTGGCTCGGCGTAGGCCGCGGTCGCAGCGAACAGGCCGACTGCGAGAGCCGCCAATCCCGCGCCATAGGGACGCTTGAACGTCATATTATTCACTCCTGATTGGATAAAGGTTGAGCGCGAAATCAAAGGGCCGCGGCATCGGCCTCGCCGGTGCGGATGCGCACCGCGTGGTCGAGGTTGATGACGAAGATCTTGCCGTCGCCGATCTGTCCGGTTTTCGCGGCGGACGTGATGGCGTCGATGGTCTTGTCGACCTGGTCGGAGGCGACAGCGACCTCGATCTTGATCTTGGGCAGGAAGCTCACGGCATATTCGGCGCCGCGATAGATTTCCGTATGGCCCTTCTGGCGGCCATATCCCTTGACTTCCGTCACCGTGAGACCGTGAACGCCGATGGCGGTCAGGGCGTCACGGACTTCTTCCAGCTTGAATGGCTTGATAATCGCCATAACAATTTTCATGGGTCCTATCCCCGCTTGGGCCCGGTCCGGACGTGGCCGGGCGTTCTCGACTGGTTCGCCACGAGGGAGAAAGTTCACTACGCGGGCACAGCCTGGACCCTTAGAATCAAATGCCGTGCCAGATCGGGCGCATTGCCTAACGGACTATGAAAACGGGTGTTTTCGCGGTGGACGCGTATTGCGGTGCAGTGCGTTATTCCGTCGCGCCCAAAACGTGGTCACGCCTGCTCAAAATGCGAGCATGACAGGCTGCCGACACAATATTGCTCATGCGTCGGGCAGTGTAGAGGTAATTAAGTAGCGTCCCCGCTTACTGCAGGGCTTCGCCGTGCTGCGAAATATCGAGCCCCTCGAGTTCGTGCTCACGGGATACGCGCAAGGGCACGAACAGGCCGACCAGCTTGAGCAGGATGAAGCTCAGGCCAGCCGACCAGACAAAGGTGACGGCGACGCCATAGAACTGGATCAGGAGCTGCTGCGGGTGGCCCTCCAGCAGGCCGGCGGTGCCGCCGATGGCGCTGGTTGCGAACACGCCGGCGAGCAGGGTTCCGGTCAGGCCGCCGATGCCGTGGACGCCGAACACGTCGAGCGAATCGTCATAGTTGAAGCGATGCTTCAGCCAGGTGCAGGCCCAATAGCAAACCGCCCCCGCAATGATGCCGATGACGATGCCGTGCCAGGGTGCGACGAAGCCGGAGGCCGGCGTGATGGTGCCGAGCCCGGCCACCGCGCCGGAAATCATGCCGAGCACGGACGGCTTGCGCCGCGTCGACCACTCGATCGCGCCCCAGGTCAGCGCGCCGGAGCAGGCGGCAAGATGGGTCGCGATGATCGCCATTACGGCGCGTGAATTGGCCGCGCCCGCCGAGCCGCCGTTGAAGCCGAACCAGCCGACCCACAACAGGCCGGTGCCCATCACCGCGAGCGAAAGATCGAACGGCGAGAGATTTTCGGTGCCGTAGCCGTGACGGCGCCCCATCACCTTTGCCGCAACGAGGCCGCCGGTGCCGGCCGACAGATGCACCACGAGACCGCCGGCGAAATCCAGCACGCCCATGCTGGCGAGGAAGCCGCCGCCCCACACCCAGTGCGCCAGCGGAATGTAGACGAAGATGAACCAGGCGACCGAGAACAGGAGATAGGCGGAGAACCGCATCCGGTCCGCAACCGAGCCCGCGACCAGCGCCACCGTGATGATGGCAAAGGTCATCTGGTACAGCATGAACAGCGCTTCCGGGATGGTCTTCGCGGCCGGGTTGACGCTGTCCATGGTCATGCCGGCGAGAAACCAGCGGTCGAGCGTGCCGATCCACGGGCCGTCGCCGACGAAGCACAGCGAATAGCCGAACGCGACCCAGAGAATGGAGATCAAAGTCACGGCGGCGAGGCTCTGCGCCATGGTGGCGAGCACGTTCTTCTTGCGCACCATGCCGGAATAGAACAGCGCCAGGCCCGGGATCGTCATCATCAGCACCAGCGCGGTGGCGACGATCATCCAGGCGGTGTCGGCCGTGTTGATCTCGGAGGCCGCGGCGCGCGCCGGCGAAGCCATTATCGACACAAGTCCGATCGGCGCAGCCATGGCAGCTGCGCGGCGCAAATATCCCGCCATGTCGTTCCCCCCGGCATCAATTGGCGTCGCACATTGTGGCGTCGTTGCCCGGTGCGATCGAAGAAGATCAAAGCGTTTTCAAGCGAAGTGGATACCGGTTCGCGTGAAGAAAACGCGTCAAAACAAAATCTAGAGCGCGTCGCTGTCGGTCTCGCCGGTGCGGATGCGCAGCGCGTGGTCGATCGGCGTGACGAAGATCTTGCCGTCGCCGATCTGCCCGGTGCGCGCGGTCGAGGTGATCACGGCGACCGCCTTGTCGGCGACGTCGGAGGCGACCGCGATCTCGATGCGCAGCTTCGGCAGGAAGTTCACGACATATTCGGCGCCGCGATAGATTTCGGTGTGGCCCTTTTGCCGGCCATAACCCTTCACCTCGGTCACGGTCATGCCGTGGACGCCGATCGCCGTCAGGGCCTGGCGGACCTCATCGAGCTTGAAAGGTTTGATGATCGCGACGACGAGTTTCATGGTCAGGCCTATTCCCCGGGATGCGCCGCGCCGTATGTCCCCGGCGCAGCGTCAATCTGGCATCTTTCCGGGCAAATGGCACAAAAAAGTTGCAGACTGAAGCGGAAAAACGTTTGAGCTTATGAACGGCCGCCTCTGTACAGGGCATCCGTTCATCCTTCACAATGCATTTTTGGCATGGATGCGGTGAACCCGCGCCTGCCAAGCGGTACATAAGTATTTTGAGGGGACGCTTCATGGCGAGTTGGTTCTACGCATCCGAGGGCAAGCAGCAGGGGCCCTTTCCGGAAGGGCAATTCCGCGATCTCGTCGCCCAGGGCGTCGTGCGCCCGGATACGCTGGTGTGGACCGAGGGCATGGCCGGCTGGCAAAAGGCCGCCGAAATCCCCGGCCTGGTCGGGGGCGGCGGCGCGCCGCCAATGATCCCCGCGGGCGGCCCGCCGATGGTGGGCTCCGGTGGTTATGCCGGCGGCGGAGGCGGAGTGGCGGGATCGCTGGCGGTCGATTTCGGCGTCCTCGAGTTCACCTGGCGCAGCATCGTCTTGATGATCGGAATGATCTTCGTCATTCCGGCGCCGTGGGCGTTCGTCTGGTACACGCAATGGATCGTGTCCTGCGTCAAGGTCCCGGGGCGGCCGAACCTCAGCTTCACCGGCAGTGCGATGACGCTGGTGCCGTGGTATTTCGGCTTCATCGTTCTCGCCATCGCGCTAGCTTTCGTCGGCAGCCAGCTGCTGAGCAATCTGCTCTTCATCGTCCAGATCGTGCTCTACTGGCTCCTGATCAAATGGATGGTCGCGAACCTCGCCTCCAACGGACAGCCGCTGGGCTTGAGCTTCACGGGTTCGATCTGGGCCTATATCGGCTGGAGCCTGCTGTTCGGGATCTCCATCATCACCATCATCGGTTGGGCCTGGGTTGCCGCAGCCCAGATGCGCTGGTTCTGCCGCAGCATCGAAGGCACGCGGCGCGAAATCGTGTTCAAGGGCAGTGGCCTTGGCATCCTGTGGCGCGGCATCGTCGCCGCGATCCTGTGCAGCCTGATCATCCCGATTCCGTGGGTGTATCGCTGGATCATGAACTGGTTCGCGTCGGAGACCGTTCTTGCGCCGCGCGGGTCGCAGGCGGCCATGTAATGGCTGCTGGACGCTTGTAGCAAACGGACAAGATGTCGAACCGCATCTGGTTTCACGCGTCGGGCGGCCAGCAGAAGGGGCCGTTTCCCGAGCCGCAGTTTCGCGACCTCATCGCCCAGGGCATCGTGCGCGCCGATACGCTGGTCTGGGCGGAAGGGATGGCGGGCTGGCAGAAAGCCGGCGAGGTGCCGGGCCTCATCTCCGGCGCCGCAGCGCCGCGGTCATTGCCGGTCGGTGGAAGTCCGGGCAGCGACAGCGGCGGTCCGCTATCGGTGGACCTGCCGGTCTGGTCGTTCACGGGATGGTGGATCTTGGTGATGATCGGCAGTCTGCTGGTGATCCCGTCGCCCTGGACCGGGACAGGATATTATCGCTGGCTGTTTCCGCGCATGCACGTTCCGCAGCGGCCGAACCTCGCCTTCACCGGACAGGTCGGAGACATCTGGTACGTCTTCATCGCGATGGGACTGGCGGGCTGTCTGGGCTATATCGACAGCCTCCTCCAGATTTTCGGAGTGCCAGTTCAGGCCGTTTTATCCTGGGTGCTCATTCGCTGGGTGGTCGCCAATATCAGCTCGAACGGTCAACCGATGCGGATGACGTTCACAGGCAGCGTCTGGGGATTCGTCGGCTGGCAGATCCTGACGTTCCTCGCGGTCTTCACGATCATCGGCTGGGCCTGGGTCATGGCCGCGTGGACGCGGTGGATTTGCTGCCACGTCAGCGGGACGCGCCGCGAGATGGTCTTCACCGCCACTGGTCTTGATCTGCTTTGGCGCACAGTCGCGTTTTGCCTCGGCTGTCTTTTCATCATTCCGATCCCGTGGCTGCTGCGCTGGTATTTTACCTGGGGCACGACGCAATTCGTGCTCGTTGAGCGCAGCACTGCCGCCAATGTCTAGGACTTCCGTTCGCGCACGGAGCCTTCCTGCGCGACAGAGGCGACCAGCGTACCGTCCGGCTTGAAGATCGAGCCGCGGGTCAGGCCGCGGCCGCCGCGCGCACTCGGCGAATCTTGCGCGTAGAGCAGCCATTCGTCGGCGCGGAACGGGCGGTGAAACCACATCGCGTGGTCGAGACTGGCCGGCATCATGCGCTTGTCGAACAGCGTGCGGCCATAGCGTGCCATGATTGCATCCAGCAGCGAGAAGTCCGAGGCGTAGGCGAGCGCGCACATGTGCAGCGCTGGATCGTCAGGCAGCTTCGCGGCGGTCTTGATCCAGACGTGGATGCGGCCGTCGTCGATCTTCTGGCCGAAATAACGACCGAGCTCGACCGGACGCAGCTCGATCGGACGATCGGATTCATAATAGCGGCGGATGAACTCCGGCATCTCCTTGAACATCGGCTGCTTCGCCACCTCCTCCGCCGTGAGCTTCTCCGGCGGTGGCACGTCGGGCATCTTGTCCTGATGGTCGAACGCACTCTCCTCTTCGGCGTGGAACGACACCATGATCGAGAAGATCGCGTTGCCGTGCTGGATCGCCGTGACGCGGCGGGTCGAATAGCTCTTGCCGTCGCGCAGGCGTTCGACCTGGTAGATGATCGGGATCTGCGGATCGCCCGGCAGGACGAAATAGCAGTGCAGCGAATGCGGCAGCCGGCCCTCGACCGTGCGGCAGGCCGCGACCATCGCCTGCCCGATCACCTGGCCGCCGAACACCCGCTGCCAGCTGGTCTTCGGGCTGTTGCCCCGGAACAGATTCACCTCGAGCTGCTCGAGGTCGAGGATCGAAATGAGGTCGATCAGGCTTTTGGACATGGAGTGAGCTTTCTCGCCGTCTTTCCGGGGCGGATGGTCCGGAATGACACAATGGGCCGTTCCGCCCTTGTTTCACCGCACTGTTTCGCCCACCTCAAGTCTGCTAGCAAGACCAGGATTTGACCGGGAATTTGGGTATGTCGGTACAGGGTAGCATTGTCATTGGTGGCGGCGCGTTTGCAGGGCTTGCGCTGGCCCTGGCGCTGCGACAGGGGCTCGGGCCCGAGATTCCCGTCATCGTCGCCGACCCCGCGCTCGCCACCCGGCCGAGCCGCGACCCCCGCGCCACCGCGATCGTGGCCGCCTGCCGCCGCCTGTTCGAGGCGATCGGCGCCTGGGACGACGTCAGGAGCGAGGCGCAGCCGATCCTCGACATGGTCGTCACAGACTCGAAACTCGAAGATGCCACTCGTCCGGTCTTCCTCAATTTTGCCGGCGATGTCGCGCCGGGCGAGCCCTTCGCGCACATGGTCGAGAACCGCCGCCTGATTGATGCGCTGGTGGTGCGTGCCGAGGCCGAGGGCATCGATCTGCGCGCCACCACGGTCGCATCCTACGATGCGCGCGCCGAGGGCATCGACGTGACGCTCGGGGACGGCAGCGTCATCGCGGCCAGCCTGCTGGTTGCCGCCGATGGTGCGAGGTCAAAGCTGCGCGAGCGCGCCAGCATTGCCACCCATGGCTGGGAGTATGACCAATCCGGCATCGTCGTCACGGTCGGCCATGAGCGTGATCACGAGGGCCGCGCCGAAGAGCATTTTCTGCCGGCAGGCCCGTTCGCGATCCTGCCGCTCTCGGGAAAACGCTCGTCGCTGGTGTGGACCGAGCGGCGAGCTGAGGCCGCGCGCATCATTGCTCTCAGCGACGAAGAGTTTCACGCCGAGCTCGAGCAGCGTTTCGGCCTGCATCTCGGCGAGGTGAAGGCGCTCGACAAGCCGCGCGCGTTTCCGCTGTCCTATTTCGTCGCGCGCTCCTTCATCGCCACCCGCCTCGCGCTGGTCGGCGATGCCGCGCATGTCATCCATCCCATTGCGGGCCAGGGCCTCAACATGGGGCTGAAGGATGTCGCGGCGCTGGCCGAAGTCGTGGTTGATGCCGCGCGGCTCGGCATGGATCTCGGCGCCGCCGACGTGCTCGAGCGTTACCAGCGCTGGCGCCGCTTCGACACCATGGCGATGGGCGTTGCGACCAACTCGCTGAACTTCCTGTTCTCCAACCAGTCGACGCTGCTGCGCACCGTCCGCGACATCGGCCTCGGCCTCGTCGACCGCGCCCCGCCGCTGAAGAACCTCTTCATCCGCCAGGCCGCGGGATTGACGGGCGAGGTGCCGCGGCTGCTGAAGGGCGAGGCGTTGTAGGTTCCGCTGGCGCCATACACCCCGTCGTCGTCCCGGCGAAGGCCGGGACCCATACTCCGCAGCAAGAGTGCTGCGAGGACTCGGAGTTACCAGCGCGTACAACAACGCAATTCGGTGGTTATGGGTCCTGGCTTCCGCCAGGATGACACCGAGGATGTTGCGCGGCTATCGCACACCAACTTCGTAGCCCGGATGGAGCGAAGCGTAATCCGGGGCAGTCGTCACGACCTCAATCGATCTTTCTTGCCTCTTCCGGCAGCATGATCGGGATGCCGTCACGGATCGGATAAGCCAGCTTGGCGCTGCGCGAGATCAGCTCCTGCTTCGCGGAATCGAACTCCAGCGGGCCCTTGGTCAGCGGGCAGACCAGAATCTCCAGCAATTTGGGATCGACGCTGGCTTCGGGACGTTCGGTAGGCGCGTTCATTGGGGTCTCCGGCATCGCTTGCCTCTAGCACAGAAATTCGCGTCCGCCCATCGCGGGCTCAGGCTGCGATCATCGTCAAGACCTCGTCGAGCAGGGCCTGGAGCCGTGCTGCCGGCACCGGCGGGCCCGACAGGGCGAAGCCGAGGAACGTCCAATACAGGATCTGCGCCCGGGCCTGCGCGGTTGCCGGGGTGAGCCCGCGTTTTTCCAGCAGCCCCTCGATATAGTCGAGCCGGCGGCGGTCGATTGCGCGCACGGCCCCTTGCGCGGCCGCATCGAAGGCCGCCCAATTGCGTACCGCGCGCTCGAGCTCGAGCCGCGCGCCGAACGACCTTCGCAGCAGCGCCTTGAGCGGTTCGTCGCCGGCGGCTTCGACATCGGCGATGATCTGCTCGGCCGCGATCTCGCGCCAGCGCTTCAGCACGGCGGCCTGGAACGCGCCGAGATCGGCGAAATGCCAATAGAAGCTGCCGCGCGACACGCACATGGATTTTGCCAGCGGATCGGCCTTGAGCGCGGTGAAGCCGCTTTTGGCCAGCGCCTTGAGACCTTCCTTGATCCAGTCGTCGGCGGAGAGCTGTTCGGTCATCTCGGGTTCCCGGAGGCGAACCATACACTAGTGTATTGACAGGCCGCAGGCCAGCGCCTATCTCACCATACATAACTGTATGGAGAGATGATGATGCGTGATCTCTTGCTGCAATCCGCCGGCCTCGCCACCATCGCCGTAGCCCTCATTCATGGCGTCCTCGGCGAGACCAAGGTCTTCGCCCATGCCCGCATCGAGCCTGAACGGTTCCGCACCCTGATCCGCCTGGTCTGGCAGACCTCGACCGTGGCGTGGATCGGCGGCGGCGTCTTGCTGCTCGCGACTCCCTGGATGGCGTCCGAGCCCGCGCGGCACTGGATCGTCATCACGCTCGCCTGCGTGCTCGGTTTCGCCGCCTTCGCCAATGCCTGGGCCACGCGCGGCCGGCATTTCGGCTGGATGGCGCTCAGCGCCGTCGTGGCGATGACGGTCGCCGGCTACTGAGCGCCGAAACGACAAGCCACGCATGACTGCGACCCTGGGCTTCGATCTGCAGGGCCCTCAAGGCGCCAACACATCCGCCGCCTTAATCGCTCCGCAGGATCGAGGGGGATAAAGGCATCCACTGACACTCGTCACCGGAGGCCGGGAATGCGAAGTGCGGCCTAGCGCAATTGACAAAGTCGGTTCATCCCAGCCGTGAGGCGTAAGGCCGCAGCGCCCCTGCGAAGGCGGGCTGCGTGCGGACAGCGCTGATCTTTTGGCGGTCGTTAGAACAACTCTAAATCCAATTGGCCCCGTACCGGATTGACTTCACCATCACCTTTGCTTCCTTCAGTCCGGCTTCGCGGCTCGCGTAGCGCGCACGACAGAGGAGGAGACGTTCGTGAAGGTCATTCGTGTTGTTGCCATTGCACTGACGGTTGGAATGGGCATGGGGTCGGCGGCTATGGCCGACGGATTCAAGGACTGCACCAAGCTCGACAAGGCGTCATGGAAGCCGGCCAGCGAGGCCGAAGCCAAGGCCAAGGCGCTCGGCTACGAGGTGCGGCGCTCCAAGATCGAAGGCTCCTGCTATGAGGTCTACGGCGTCAAGGAAGGCAAGCTTTACGAGCTGTTCTACAGCCCTGAAGATCTCAGCCTGAAGCACACGATCGCCAAGTAAACCGCGAAGTAAACTGCGCGAGTTGATCCGCGCAAAGCAAGGCTTGAGGATGGTCTTCGCTTGATCGAAGAAGCGATGCCAAAAGCGCGCGGGGTGTCCGACCGGACCCCCGCGGATCGAACCGCTTCGCGGACGGTCGCGGTCTGGGACCTCCCGCTGCGCCTCTGGCACTGGGCTCTCGCGGCGAGCGTTCTGGCCGCGTGGTTCACGCCGACCGTTTACGACCGGACTCACCGCATCATCGGCTATGCGGTGCTCGGACTTCTCGCCTTTCGCCTGGCCTGGGGGTTTTGGGGAAGTCGCTATTCGCGCTTCCGCATGATCAGAGTGAGGCTTCGGGCGGCGCCAAGCTATCTCTGGAATCTGCGCCGCGGCATCACCGGCCGCTATATCGGGCTCAATCCCGCCGGCACCCTGATGCTGGTCGCGCTGCTGGCCTCGCTCGCCGTCTCGACGATTACGGGCGCGATGTCGGTCACCACCACCTTCTTCGGCGTCTGGTGGGTCGAGGACACTCACCATTATTCATCGGACGCGGTCATCGTCCTGGTCGTGCTGCACGTGCTCGGTGTGGTGCTGATGGGGCTACTCCAACGCGAGAGCCTGGTCCGCGCGATGATCACCGGGCGCAAGCGCATCCGCGGCCATTCCTAAATATCGTTGCCGATCGTTGCACGCGTCCTGCACCCCGCTCGGGCACGGTCGCCGCATGGCCTCGGGCCGTTCGTCGGATCAAGTTGTACGAGTACCGTTAACATGCCGGTAAGCATGCAATCATGCACGGCACAAAATTAACGTGAATGGCGTCTAGCCGATCCACCATCGATAACAATCGACGATGGAGCGCTGCTGAATGTTCCGCGTTTTCTCCTGCCTTGCGGTCGAGCACGATTGGCGGCTCGTTGTACTCGCTGGTCTGGTCTGCTTCGCTGCAAGTATTGTCGCGGTCAGCATCTTTCATCGTGCGATCGCGACGCGCGCAAGAAGGCGGTGGATCTGGATCACGATTGCCGGCGCGGCCATCGGATACGGCATCTGGGCAACGCATTTCGTCGCGATGCTCGCCTACGAGCCGGGCGTTCCAACGGGCTACGGCATCGTGCCGACCGCGTTTTCTCTCGCTGCGGCAATGCTCCTGACCTCGGTCGGTTTCGGCGTTGCAGTCGGCACCTCCGGCCTGTGGCGCGCGATGGCAGGGGGCATCATCATCGGCGGTGGCATTGCCAGCATGCACTATCTCGGAATGTGGGCACTTGAAGTGCCGGGTCGAGTCGCCTGGTCGGTGGACCTCGTGTTCGTCTCGATCATTCTAGGCATGTGTCTCGGCTGCGCCGCGCTAGCTGTCGCGCTCAGGTACCAGGGCTACCGGGGCACGCTTGCGGCGGCAGTCCTGCTGACACTCGCCATCGTATCGCATCATTTTACCGCCATGGGGGCGGTGCAGATCACGCCAGATCCAACGCGAGCGATGACGGATAGCCTTTCGCTTTCTCCGGCCTTCCTCGCGCTTGCTATCGCCGGCGTGGCGCTGTCCGTGCTGGGAATGAGCCTGATCGGCGTGCTGGCCGATCGTCGCCTGGCGACCCGGACCGCCAGGTTCGAGGAGATCATCAACCAGCTTTCGGTCGCCCGGCAGCAGCTCGAAGGCTCGCAGAACGAACTGCAGGACCAGAAGCTCAGGCTGGATACGGCCATCAACAACATGGTCGAGGCTCTCTGCATGTTCGATGCGGAGAAGCGACTTGTGGTCTGCAACGAGCGCTATGCCCGGCTCTATCGGTTGCCGCCGGAACTGCTGACAACGGGGACCCCGCACGCCGACATCATCAGGCATCGAGTCGTGACCGGCATTCTCAAGAGCGACACCAGCGAGGGCGCAGCCGAGCAGTTCCTGTCGAAATTGGCAGCGTTGCCGTTCGATGCAGTCTCGAGCAGAATCGACGAGTTCGCGGATGGTCGGTTGATCTGCGTGACGCGACAGCCAATGGCCGGCGGCGGGTGGGTGGCCACGCATCTTGATGTCACCGAGCAACGCCGGTCCGAGGCCAGGATCGCTCATATGGCGCAACACGATGCGTTGACCGATCTGCCAAATCGCGTGCTGCTCAGGGAGCGGATGGAGCACGCCATTGCGGTTACGCGTGGCGGCGGCGTCGATCTGGCCGTGCTCATGCTCGACCTCGATCGCTTCAAGGAAGTCAACGACACGCTCGGACATCCGGCGGGCGATTCCTTGCTGCGCGCCGTTTCTGCGCGTCTGCGCGAATGCACCACGGAAACCGCGCTGATCGCGCGACTGGGCGGCGACGAGTTCGCGGTGATCGACTACGTGACCAACCCGGCCGTCGAGGCCGCCACCCTTGCCGAGAACATCAGAAAGGCGCTTTGCGAACCCTTTGATCTCGGCGATCACCGGGTCACGGTGGGCACCAGCATCGGCATCGCCATCGCGCCGCGCGATGGCAGTGATTCCGACGTGCTGATGAAGAGCGCCGATCTCGCCCTCTACTCGGCCAAGAGTGGTGGACGTGGCGCATTCCGCTTCTTCGAGCCGGAACTCGACCAGCTCATGCATGCGCGACGCAACTTGGAGCGCGACATGCGGGATGCGCTTGCTGGCCGCGAATTCGAGCTGCACTACCAGCCATTCGTCAATACCGCGACCGGCGAGATCCGCGGCTTCGAAGCCCTGCTGCGCTGGCATCACCCGAGGCGTGGTCTGGTCTTGCCCGGCGAATTCATTCCGCTCGCCGAGGAGGCCGGCTTGATCGTGCCGCTGGGAGAATGGATCTTGAGGACGGCGTGTGCGGAAGCCGCCAAATGGCCTGCCCATCTCAGGATCGCGATCAACCTGTCTCCCGCTCAATTCAGGAGCAAGGAGCTCGTTCCGGTCATTGTCGATGCACTGGCGAGTTCGGGAATTGCGCCACACCGGCTCGAGCTCGAGGTCACCGAGACGGTGATCATGCATGACAGCGAAGCCGTATTCGCAGCACTTGGTCAACTGCGCGAGCTCGGCGTGCGAATCGCCCTGGACGACTTCGGCACCGGCTATTCGTCGCTGAGCTTTCTGCAAAGATTTCCGTTCGACAAGATCAAGGTCGACCGCAGCTTCGTCAACGAACTGTCCAGCGCAAGGGCGGACGCGCACCATCTCGCGCGAGCCGTCGTTCGCTTCGCAGTCAGCCTCGGCAAGACGACCACCGCCGAAGGCGTCGAAACGAAGGAGCAGCTGGACGTCCTCCGTGAAGAGGGGTGCGTCGAAACGCAAGGCTACTATTTCGGTCGGCCGATGCCTGCATCCAACATTGCGAAAATGCTGAGGCGAGGTAGCCAGGCAGCCGTCTGCGCTGCGTGAGTACCCGCATCCTCACTGCAGCGGAGGATCGCCGCTGGTGCGCTTCTTGGCGAGGTCCATCTCCGTGACCGCGATCAGAATCTCGGCGCGGGTTTTCAAGTCGGGCGCTTCCAGCATGGCCTGCTTCTCCGCGGGGCCATAGGGCGACATCATCGCCAGCGCGTTGACGAGTGCTTCGTTGGGCGCGCTTTCAACGCCTTCCCAGTCAACCTTGAGATTGTTGGCCTTCAGGAAGTCCGCCAGCACGGCCAGCAGCGCCTCGCGGTCGACCTCGTCCTCGCCCATGCGCGCGGTGAAGTCGTCGACGAAGGCGAAGAAATCCACCTTGCATTGCCGGTAGGCGGTGAGCACCTCGAGCTCCTCGACCACCTTGAAGCGCGAGACGCCGGTGAGCTCGAGGATGTAGCGGCCATCGCCGGATTCGGCGAGCTGGGTGATGCGGCCGACGCAGCCGACGCGGAACAACGTTGGCTTGTCGGAATTTTTCGGCGAGTGCGCGACATCAGGCTGGATCATGCCGATCAGGCGATGGCCGTCGCGGAAGGAATCATCGACCATCGACAGGTAGCGCGGCTCGAAGATATTGAGCGGCATCTGGCCGCGGGGCAGCAGCAGCGCGCCCGGCAGCGGAAACACCGGAATGATCTCCGGGAGGTCGGCGGGTCCGCGATATTCGATGTTGATCGGCATCTGGTCCCGGTCCCCGCTGACTTGGTCAACCGCGCCTACGAAAACAGGATCGTCGACAAGCGCTTGCGCCCCTCGACGGTTGCATCATCCGTGCCGCCCCAGGCTTCGAAGAACTGCACCAGCTGCTTGCGGGCGCCGTCGTCGTTCCATTTGCGGTCGCGCTTGACGATCGCGAGCAGCTGCTCGGTAGCGGCCGCACGATTGCCTTGCGCGTTCAGCGCGGTCGCGAGGTCGAATCGGGCCTGATGATCGAGCGGGTTTGCGGCGACTTTCTGTTCCAGCTCGGCGACCGGTCCGAGCGATTGCGCCTGCTCGGCGAGATCGATCGCGGTCTGCACGGCCTTCACCGCGGGGTCGCTGCGCTTGGATTCCGGCACCATGGCGAGCGTCTGCTTGGCCTGCTCCATCGCGCCGGAGACGGCATAGCATTTTGCGAGGCCCGCGAGCGCCGCGATGTTGGTGGCATCATGCTGGAGCACCTCGGCGTAGATCTGCGCTGCTGCGGCCGGGTCGCCCTCGGCGAGCACGGCCTCAGCCTCCTGCAGGATCTCGGCGATATTGGGCTCGCCCGGCGCTGTCACGCCCTTGGTCAGCTTTTCGATGAAAGCGTTGAGCTGGCTCTCGGGCACTGCGCCCATGAAGCCGTCGGCCGGCTGGCCGTTGACGAAGGCGATCACGGCCGGGATCGACTGGATGCCCATCTGGCCCGGGATCGCCGGGTGCTGGTCGATGTTCATCTTGACCAGCTTGACCTTGCCCTTGGCCGCCTTGACCGCCTTTTCGAGCAGAGGGGTAAGCTGCTTGCAGGGTCCGCACCACTCCGCCCAGAAATCGATCAGCACCGGCTGGCGCTTCGATTCCTCGATGACGTCCTTCACGAAGGTCTGGGTGGTCGTGTCCTTGATCAGATCGGCCGCAGCCGGGCCCGCCGCTCCGTTACCCTGGTCGATGATCGTCACGGGGATCCCCTCGTCTATGTCCGGAATGGCGGGTCTTTAGCACGTTGCCATTTCATATGCTTCGCTGTCGGCTCCTAAATTGGGCCGGGACGGCCGAATTTCAATCCACCGAGGCCGATTCGCCAGTTCCGGGGCAGTTTCGGGCCATTTGGCCGCATTCAGGCTCCATATGGGGCCCCAAGAACCGAATCTAGATCGCCGGTAGCTGTTGCATTCCCCTCCCGCTTTTGGCATACGACAGCCGTTGCCGGCGCGTCACGCGACCGACACAGGATGCGGGTGTAGCTCAGTGGTAGAGCACGACCTTGCCAAGGTCGGGGTCGAGGGTTCGAGCCCCTTCGCCCGCTCCAATTTTTCCCAAAGCATCCGAAAGGAATGGGCTATTCCCGTCGGGGCGAGTCGACGCACTGTTTTGTCCCAGGCTGTGAGGGCTGCTCCAGGTCCCAAGGCTGGATTGGGCGCCAATCCGGAATTCAGGGTGGCCGACCCCAGCTATACAGCGCGCAGCAGCTCTTTGGTCCTTTCCAGCGCTACATCCGCGGTCAGCCTATATGGATCTTTGATCGAGAGTTGATTGATCGCCGCACTCACGAAATCAGGCTTCAGGTTTTCGATTGTGGCCAGCGTATTTGAGACGCTGTCGCGATAGCCGGCCAACTCCCTGATAACCGATTCCGCGTGTTTGTCGCTGCCAGCTGCGATGTCAAATATGTCGCGCGGGGCAATGCTCTTGCCCCGGTAATGGATTTTCTTTGCAATGATCTCTGGGATCGTCTCCAGCAGCACCGCTTCGCCTTCAACTGTTGCTCGCGTTGTCGGTGAGATGTCAGCGACGGTGCGACGATGAAATCGATCTCGCCAAATTCGAAGCCAAGCTTCAGGAGGCGTGCGCCGTCTCCCCTGTAGTCAGTAGGTCTGACCTCGAAATCGAAGTCATGCTTCTGTGGATCCAGGAACGGAAGAACTTGAGGATCCGGGAGAAAGATATCGACATCGTGGCTTATCCGATGATCGATTTGCAGCATCATCGCCGTGCCGCCGCCGAACGTCCAACGATCGATGATTTCTTGTTCGGCGTTCACCTGCTGAATCATCGCGACGGCAATGCGAAACAGTTGCGCCCAATCTGATTGAGCGCTCACCGGCTACGCCGCAAGCGGATAGGTTTGTCCCGAAAACTCTGCAAACGCCTTCGCCGCGGCAACCAATTGCTCGTGGCTGATGCCATGCATCTCAGCGAAGGCGACTTGCAAGTCGGGGTGGACATCCCCAAAAAACGATGACATCGGACCGCAGGCGGCCTTCGCGGAAGAGTGGTCCAGCAGGCAATGAACAAGCTCCTGCACGCTCAGCCTCTTGCGATACGGCGCATTCACGGTTGCCATAACCAGGACGGGGATATTCATCTGCGTCACTATCTGATTGCCTGGTCAATATAGGATCGACTGAACGGGCTTGGCAATCGATTGGTTTCCTCTTTGTTCCGTCCGCAGGGGTGGCTGGCAGCGCGCCTCGCCAGAATTCCTCAGCGGAACGTCCTTCCGCCGTTCAGATCGGGGCAGTTGGGATCACATGACAATTCTGGTCACCGGCAGTGCCGGCCATCTCGGCGAAGCCATCCTCCGCACCCTGCGCGGGCGCGGTTCCCCAGCGCGCGGGATCGACCTGAAGCCCTCGCCCTTCACCGACGCGGTCGGCTCAATCGTCGATCCCGGCTTCGTGCGCAGCCAGATGGACGGCGTCACCGCCGTCATCCACAACGCGACGCTGCACAAGCCGCATGTGGCAACCCACGGCAAGCAGGATTTTGTCGACAGCAACGTCACCGGCACGCTTAACCTGCTCGAGGCGGCAGCGAGCGCGGGCGTGCGCAGCTTCGTCTTCACCAGCACCACCAGCGCGTTCGGCTCGCAGCTCCGCTCCGGGGCCGGGCAGGCCGCCGTGTGGGTCACCGAGGATCTGCCGCCGGTGCCGAAGAACATCTACGGCACCACAAAACTGATGGCGGAGACCCTGTGCGAGCTGTTCTATCGCGAGCGCGCCCTGCCGGTCGTCGTCTTGCGGACCTCGCGCTTCTTTCCGGAAGACGATGACGATCCGGCGAGGCGCTCGGCTTACATGCTGGAGAACGCGCAGGCCAACGAGCTGCTCTATCGCCGGCTGGATATCGCGGACGCCGTGAGTGCGCATCTGCTCGCCGCCGAACGCGCCCCGAAGATCGGCTTCGCCCGCTACATCGTCTCCGCCACCAGCCCGTTCGAGCTGCGCCATCTCGCCGCGCTTGCGCGCGATGCGGCCGGTGTCGTGCGCGAGCTCTACCCGGATTGCGCGCAGCTTTACGCGGCGCGGGGCTGGAACCTCCTCCCCGAGATCGACCGTGTCTATGTCAACGAACGCGCGCGGCGCGAGCTGGGCTGGCGGCCGGAATTCGACTTCGCGCATGTGTTGCACAGCCTGCGCACGGAGCGCGATTTCCGTAGCCCGCTGGCGCGTGAGATCGGCTCGAAGGGCTATCATGACGCGGTGTTCGACGACGGACCCTACCCGGTCGCCTCTTAGGCGCCGGATTTGCTGTTTTGCTCGACCCGTCAGATGTCTGTCTGGTCTCGCCGGGAGCAAGCCGCTTGAGCCGTTCTACTGTGCATGGGGTTGTTTTCGCGTTTTTGTAGGTCCACCCCCTCCCGCCGGCTGCGAACGATCCGCGCGCCAATTGATTCCGCGCTGCAGCGAGAGCGGTGTCGCGGCGTTCGTCCGTTGACATTCCGTCTCAATTTTTCCGGAGCGCAACGGCGGCGCACGCGGCGCGCTTCTCACCGGTCGCAGATGTGCTAACCTTTTTGCGTCTGTCGTGCCGACGGACTTAAAACTTCGCCTCTCGACTAGCAAAATAAAATAATGCGCAGCCCTGACGGCTGCCTTAGGGGAGTGACGCGATGAAATTCCATCGATCCGTCTTTCAATCCGTTCTGGCGCTTGCAGCGGTTGCCTTTCTCGCGGGGACCAGCGCTGGCAATGCGCAGCAGCAGGACAAGAACCGGGCGCTGAAGAAATACGAATCCGGCACCAAGGAGTTCTGGACCCATCCGCCCGATGACTGGTTCCTCGGCGACGAGACCGAGGCGCAGAAGGGTCTCGCGCCGCCCTCGGGACCGCCGACCGGCGCGTCCGATGCCGAGCTCGCCAACATCGTCAAGAAGATCAAGCTGCCGGCAGGCTTCAAGATCGAGGTCTACGCCTCCGGCGTGCTGGCCGCGCGGCAGATGGCCTGGGGTGACAACGGCACGCTGTTCGTGGGCTCGTTCGGCCTCGGCAACGTCTATGCCATCAAGGACAACAACGGGAAGAAGGAGGTCAAGACCGTCCTTAAGGGCCTGAACATGCCCACCGGTCTCGCCTTCAAGGACGGCGCGCTCTACGTCATCGCCGTCGACAAGCTGATCCGCTACGACAATGCGGAGGCCAATCTCGACAAGCTCGGCGACGGCAAGGTCGTCTATGACGACATGCCGTCCTATGCCGCGCATGGCTGGAAATACATCGCGGTCGACAAGGAAGGCTGGTTCTTCCTGCCGTTCGGACCTCCCTTCAACGTCGGCATCCCACCGACCAGCGTGTCGCAGATCCGGCGTGTCGATCCCAAGACCGGCAACGCCGAAATCTGGGCGCTGGGCGTCCGCAACTCGGTCGGTGGCGACGTCGATCCGCGCACCGGCAAGCTCTGGTTCACCGAGAATGCCCGCGACTGGATCAGCGATGATCTGCCCTCGGACAAGCTGAACATGATCAACCGGATCGGCGAGCATTTCGGCTATCCCTATTGCCACCAGGGCAACCTGCCGGACGACAAGTTCGCCATGGGCCACAAATGCTCCGAGTTCACGCCGCCGGTGCTGAATCTCGGCGCGCATGTTGCTCCGCTCGGCATGAAGTTCTACACCGGCAATCAATTCCCCGCCGATTACAAGAACAACATCCTGATCGCCGAGCACGGTTCCTGGAATCGTCACAAGTACCAGGGCGCGCGCATCGTGCGCGTAATCGTCGGGCCCGACGGCAAGAATCCCAAGCAGGAGATCTTCGCCTCCGGCTGGCTCGAGGGTGACCAGGGCTATCTCGGCCGTCCCAATGACATCCTGCTCGACAAGGATGGTTCGATCCTCGTCGCGGACGACTGGGCCGGCGCGATCTACCGCATCAGCTACAGCAAGAAGTAGCACGGGTACGATACGAGGCTGCGGTGGCCGGAAGGTGCCGCAGTCTCTTTCATTTCAAAGCCACGCTGTCGTTCCGGATTGCGCGCCAGCGCAAGTCCGGAACCCATAACCACGAATCGGGGTTATGGAGTCTCAGCTGCGCAATTGCGCATCTTAGCTCGTGCTTCGCACGCCCTGGAATGAGCTAGATAGATCGGAATTCCCACGATGCGCCGCCAGTTTTCTTCGTACGCCATCGGTGCGCTTTCGCTTGCAGCGCTCGCATTCGTCCCGGCTCAGGCTGCGGACAACGCTGCGATCAAGGAGAAGGCAGCCGTCTGCTCCGGCTGTCACGGCGCGAACGGCATTTCGCAGACCGAGAACATCCCCTCGCTGGCCGGCCAGCCTGATCAGTTCATCCAGTGGCAGCTCGTGTTCTTCCGCGCGGGCTCGCGCAAGAGCGATCAGATGCAGCCGATCGTCGAGGAGATCACCAATGAGGACATCCGCAATCTCGGCGCCTATTTCTCGCAGCTGACGCCGCCGAAGGGACCGGAGGACAGCGATCCGGACCTGTCGAAGAAAGGCGCGCAAGTTTCCGCCGGCCGCCGCTGCGCCTCATGCCATACGGACAGCTTCGCCGGGACCAAGGGAGTGGCGCGACTGGCTGGCCAGCGCGAGGAATATCTGGTCAAGGCGTTGCGCGACTACAAAGCTGGCCAGCGCGTCGGCGGCGGCGTCGCCGCGATGGCCGATGTGGCCTATCACATGAGCGATGAGGAAATCACCGCCGTCTCGCACTACCTGGCGCATTTGAAATAGTGCGGAGCCGTTGCCGCAAGCTCCGCTGTCGTCCCGGACAAGCGAAGCGCAGAGCCGGGACCCACCACAGGATGCTGTTTTTGCGAAGACTCGGAGTGGGAGGGTCGCGTCACACTGCTCCGTCTGGTGGGTCCCGGGTTCGCGCTTAGCGCGCCCCGGGACGACAGCGGAGTGTGTGCCTGCGACCTACCCCGCCCGCTGCTTCTCATAGGCCTTCAAATGCGTGTAGGCGATGCGCAGCTTGGGCACCGGCACCTTGGCGGCATCGGCGCGCGCGATGAGATCTCCGATGACGTGATCGGCTTCGACCGGCAGCCCCGCCTTGATGTCGCGGAACATCGAGGCCGTCATCGGCGAGCCCTCGGCGGTGAGGTTGCCCTTCACCCGCTCGAAGAACGGCCCGCCCGGCGTATAGCCCGACGCGGTGGCGACGGCGGTGGTCTCGTCCAGCATGCCGAGCAGGAAATCGCGACCGCCGGGCGCGGCGAGGATGTTGCCGACAGAGGTGCGCATCAGGCTGGTGGAGGCCGCAAGCGAGGACAGGAACACCCACTTCTCCCACATGTCCTGCATGATGTTCTGGCTGGCGGCGGCGCCGGTGATGCCGCTCTTGAAGGCCTCGTCGATCGCCTTGACGCGATCTGACAGCTTTCCGTCGCGCTCGCCGTAGTTCAGCGACTGCATCGGTTGGAGCTGCACCACCTCGCGCTTCTCGTTCAGGGTCGCCGCGATGGCGCAGAGGCCGCCGAGCACGCGCTCCTTGCCGAATTTGGCATCGAGGATATCGAGATGCTTCATGCCGTTGAGCATCGGGATGATCGCCGTGTCAGGTCCGACCGCTGGCGCAAACGATTTGATGGCGTCGTCGAGATCGAACGCCTTGCAGCTCAAGAGCACGACGTCGAACTTGTCCTTGAGCGCGTCGGCCTGCACGGTCGGCGGATTCTTCAAGGTCACGTCGCCATTCGGGCTCTTGATGACGAGGCCGGCGCTTGCGAGCTCACCGGCGCGGCGCGGCCGGACCAGGAAGGTGACGTCGCGGCCGGCCTGCAACAGCCTGCCGCCAAAATAGCCGCCAATGGCGCCGGCGCCGACCACGAGGATACGCATGGGATACTCCATTGTTGCTCTTGATTATTGCTGTTGGCGGCCACTTATAATCGTCATTGCGAGCGAAGCGAAGCAGTCCAGAATGTTGCGGCGATCACATTCTGTCGCCGGAGAATGAGCGGCTAGGTCCCGAGCACCATCTCCTCGACCTCGCGCAACTGCTCCTTGCCGAAGAACATCTCGTTGCCGACGAAGAAGGTCGGCGAGCCGAACGCGCCCCGGGCGACCGCTTCCTCGGTGTTCTTGATCAGCCTGCCCTTCACCTCGGGCTCTCCGGCACGGGCAAACAGCTTCTGGGCATCGAGGCCGGAGGACGCCAGCGCCTTCGCCGCAATCTCGGGATCGTCCATCTTCTTCGGCTCGCGCCACATGTGGTGGAAGGCCGCCTCGACGTATTTTTCGAACACGCCCTCGAGCTGCGCGGCGATCGCCGTGCGCATCAGATTCAGCGTGTTGACGGGGAAATGCGGATTCCAGACATAGGGCTGGACATGGAAGCGCTTGATGAAGCGCTCGGTCTCGACCTGCTGGAATTCACGCTTGTTCTTGATGCCCGCGAGCGTCTCGGCGGGCGACTTGTTGTTGGTCGACTTGAAGATGCCTCCGAGCAGAATCGGGACGTATTCGAACTTGACGCCGATGCGCTGCTCGATCGCGGGGATCGCGAGGTGGCTGAGATAGGCATTCGGGCTGCCGAAATCGAACAGGAACTGCGGGGCTGTGCGGGGCAAATCGTTCTCCGTGACCTAACTTTTTTGATCTGGCTTTTCCCGCATTGTGGCGCAGCGTGCCCTGCGGGTCTACCGTTTAATGATGAGCATAATACTTTGGGAATCAGACCAGCCGCCGGATCGCCCGCTTGCGCCAGACCAGGAGGTAATAGCCCATCTGCAAAACAAACATGGCGCAGAACACGATGGGATAGGCGGCCCACACGCCCGCAAGGCCGATCGTGTGGCTCAGGATCACCGCGGCCGGCAGCTCGATCGCGAGGATCGCGAAGATCGAGAGCAGCATGGGCATCAATGCGACGCCGGCCGCGCGCATGGCACCTGAGAACACTGTGGCGAGGCCAAACGGCACCGAGCTCCACAGGGCGATGTCGAGCAGGCCTTTTGCCAGATCGACCACGGCGGCATCGGTGATGAAGATGCCGAGGATCGCGCGCGGCGCGAGATAGATCAGCGCCACGAGCCCGCCGGTCAAAACGAGGTTGAAAGCGAGCCCGGTCCGCACAATGCCGTCGAGCCGGGCCCTGTCGCCGCTGCCGACAGCCTGCGCGCCGAGGATCGAGACCGCGATCGAAATCGACATCGCCGTGAACTGCGTGTAGCCCATCACCTGGTTGACGGCGCCATAGGCCGCAGTGGCGTCCGATCCAAACCCGTTGACGAGGCCGAGCAAGACCAGCTCTGCGATCGCCATCACCACCATGCCGACGGCGCTCGGCAATCCGATGCCGAGAATCTTTCCGAGCATGGCGCGGTTGAGTCGCAGGTGACGCAGCAGCGCCGCGTCCGGCGCGAGCGCGTGTTTCTTTCGCAGCAGATAGAACGCCAGCACGATCAGCGTGAGCGCGTTCGATATCGCCGCCGCCCACGCCGGGCTGGTGATGCCGGCCGCCGGCAGTCCGAACGACCCACGGATCAACAACGGTGTCAGGATCAGGCCGATCGCGGTCGACAACGCCAGCGCCAGCAGCGGCGTCAGCGCATCGCCGACCCCGCGGATCATCGCCGTCATCAGCAGGAAGACGAAGCCGAGCGGCATCGTCAGCAGCATGATCTGCGCATACGCGCTGGCTTGGTCGAGAATGTCCGCGGGCGTGGCGAGCGCCATCATCAGCTGACGGCTGAGGAGCCCGCCGATCAGCGCCACTGAGATTGAAAGCAGAAGGCCGATCGCGAGCGTCGTGCCGACGACGCTCTTGATCCGGCCGTGCTCGCCCGCGCCAAAGGCCTGGCCGATCAGCACGGTCGCGCCGGTGCTCAGCCCCATGACGAAGGCGAACAGGAAGAACATCACCGGGAAGAACGCCGAGGCAGCTGCGAGCGCATCAATGCCGATCATCTGGCCGAGATAGACGTTGCTGACGGTGCCGAACAGCGATTGCAGCGCGTTGCTCAGCATCAAGGGTGCGAGGAAGCGGAGGAATGTCGTCCAGAGGGGCTTGGGGGCAGACATGGATTGGCCTTTCATCAGGGCGCGCGAAGCCGTTGCCGCGCAATGCGCGGCTCGGCCTTCGATGGGAACGCGAGACAGAGCGCCTTAAGCGCGGTCGCTGTAGGCGAGCTTGACGATGTGGTCGCGGATATCGACAGGCCAGTCTGCGATCAGCCCGGTGAAGCGTCGCCGGTCATCGGCAAACAGCGCGCGCGAAGCTTCCTCGAACTGCGGCAGGTTGCCCGCCATGGTCGACATGAAGTGATAGGCCGCATCGCGCGCCTGCCGTTCGCGGTCCTTATCGCCGCTCGCACGCCTGGCCTCATCGACGAGCTTGCGCAGCGCGACCGAGGCGCCGCCCGGCTGCGTGCCGAGCCACTCCCAGTGTCGCGGCAGCAACGTCACCTCGCGCGCGACCACGCCGAGCTTCGGCCGCCCGCGCCCGCGCGGCTCGCTCGGCGGCGTGCTCTCCTCGACCGGCGGCGGCACAAGCTTCGCCAACCGCGCCAGGACCTCGCGATCCCCGCCGCGCAGATCGAAGTCGATCGATCGACCCGTGCCGTCCTCGAAGATGATGATGGGCTCGTCCGGCCGCGTCGCCACCCGCTTGACGACCAGCGCGACCTCGCCTGCCGGCCCGGACACCAGGCGGCGCTGCCCCTGGAAGGCGGTGAAAATCTTCTGCATTGGAATCATTGCCATTTTGACGACGTTGGACCATTTAATACCCGGGTAAATTATCGACGTCAATATACCCGGGTGAAAATATCCGTCCTGATGGCTCGACATTGTGATCTCGGGCTGGCACGAACGGCGCCGCCGACCGACCACGCCTAGCCACCACGCCTAGCCCGGGGACCTCGCCAATGCTGACCGTTCACCACCTCAACAATTCCCGCTCGCAGCGCGTGCTGTGGCTGCTCGAAGAGTTGGGCGTGCCCTACGAGATCGTGCGCTATCAGCGCCAGCCGGACATGCGCGCGCCGATGGAGCTGCGCGCCATTCATCCGCTCGGCAAGTCGCCCGTCATCACCGACAACGGCAACACCATCGCCGAGTCCGGCGCGATCATCGAATATCTCATCGCGACCTATGGCAACGGCCGGCTGATTCCGCCGCCGAACACGCCGGAGCGGCTGCGCTTCACCTATTGGCTGCATTATGCCGAGGGATCTGCGATGCAGCCGTTGCTGCTGAAGCTGCTGTTCACGCTGATGCCGAAGCGCGCGCCTGCGCTGCTTCGTCCGCTGGTGCGCAAGGTCTCGAACCAGGCGCTCACCACGCTGGTCAACCCGCAGCTCAAGCAGCACATGGATTACTGGGAAGGCGAGCTCGGCAAGAGCGAATGGTTTGCCGGCAACGAATTCACCGCAGCCGACATCCAGATGAGCTTTCCGCTGGAAGCGGCGCAAGCGCGCGGCGGGCTCGAGCAGGGTCATCCCAAGGCGATGGCGTTTCTCGAGCGCATCCACGCGCGCCCGGCCTATGCGCGCGCGCTTGAAAAGGGCGGGCCATACCAGGTGGGACGGTAGTTAGTCATGCCGTCGAGCGCCTAGCCCGCCGCGTAGGCCCAGTACGTCCGGCGCTCCGGCGTGTTCATGTCGCGATAGCACGCGTGACAGCGAGAGCTAGCGGATCCGCGCTCCCGTTGCCATGCAGATGACGTTGTTACTGCCCCGCAGCTTCTGCGCCCCGCGTGCGCGGATCGGGCGCGCCGAGCGGTCCGTTGGGTGTCACGACAATCGAATTGACCGACGTCTGCCCCATCGGCTCGACGATGACGTGGCCCATCGCCTTCAGCTTATCCAGAACATCGCTGGGAAAGCCGCTCTCGACACGCACTTCATCGGGCAACCATTGGTGATGCAGCCGTGGCGCTGCGACGGCGGCCGCAACATCCATCTGGTAGTCGAGCACGTTGACGACGACCTGCAACACGCTTGAAATGATGCGGCTGCCGCCGGGCGAGCCCGTCACCAGCACCGGCTTGCCGTCCTTCAGCACGATGGTCGGTGACATCGAGGACAGCGGCCGCTTGCCGGGGCCCGGCAGATTGGCCTCGAAGCCGACGAGACCGTAGGCATTGGAGGCGCCGATTGCGGCGGTGAAATCGTCGAGCTCGTTGTTGAGCAGCACGCCGGTGCCGTCGGCAACGAGGCCCACGCCGTAGCTGAAGTTCAGCGTATAGGTGTTGCTGACGGCATTGCCGCGTCCATCGACGACGGAGAAATGCGTGGTGTTGCTGCCCTCGCGCGGCGAGGGAGCCGCGGAAACGAGCTCCTTCGACGGCGTGGCACGCTCGGCGGAGATGCCGGCGCGCAGCTTGGCGGCGTAGTCCTTCGCGACGAGCGTCTCGATCGGTGCGTTGACGAAGGCGGGATCGCCGAGATAGCGCGCGCGGTCGGCATAGGCGCGCTTCATCGCCTCGATCAGAAGATGCAGCGATGCCGGCGATCCCTGCTTCAGATCGGCAAGCTGAAAGCCCTCGAGGATGTTGAGCGTCTCCACCAGCACGACGCCGCCCGACGAAGGCAGCGGCATCGACACGATGTCATAGCCGCGATAGGTGCCGCGCACCGGCGTGCGGGTCACGGCCTGATAGGCCTTCAAATCGGCTGGCGTCATGATGCCGCCGGCGTCCGTCACGGCCTTGGCGAGCTTTTCCGCGACCGGTCCCTCATAGAAGCCGCGTGGCCCCAGTGCGGCGACGGCCGACAGGGTTTCAGCGAGATCGCCCTGCACCAGCCTGTCGCCTTCACCGATCGGCGTGCCGTCGGGCCGCGAGAAGATTTTGGCCGAAGACGGCCAGCGAGCCAGCCGCCGGTGCCAGGCCGGCATCGTGTCGGCCATGTCGTCACCGACGACGAAGCCGTCGCGGGCAAGCGCGATGGCGGGCGCGAGCAATTGCGCCAGCGTGAACTGGCCGGAGCCGTATTTTTCCAGCGCGAGGGAAAGACCGGCAACGGTGCCGGGCACGCCGACGCCGAGGGCGGAATCCCGTGACTTCGCAATATCGGGCTTGCCGTCGGCGCCGAGGAAGATTTGCGGCGTGGTCGCTGCCGGCGCCGTCTCGCGGTAATCGATCGTGATGTCTTCGTTGCGGTCCGCGGAATGGATCACCATGAAGCCGCCGCCGCCGATATTGCCGGCACGCGGATAGGTCACGGCCATCGCAAAGCCGGTCGCGACCGCAGCATCGACCGCATTGCCACCGCTCCGCAGGATATCGGCACCGATCTGCGCGGACATCTTCTCCTGCGCGACGACCATGCCGTGCTCGGCGGCGACGGCGCGCACCGCGTCAGGCGCGGCTGGGACATAGGCCCGTCGCGCATCCTGGGCGGCTGCCGGTGACAGACCAAACGCCAGGGCGGCTATGAAGGCGAAAAATGTCCGCCTTGTCGAATATGACGACATCATCAAGCTTCCGCCGTGGCTTCGAACCAGTTCACATGCCTCGCTGCAATGCTATACGGTTTGCCCCAAGAGAGGCAAAACTGTTCGTGATGAGGACTGCGTGATGACGACGATCGCCCCGGATGTGCGCATGGCCGGCGTGGCGCGGACCTATCCGCGGCGCGCCGCCGTCGTCAGCTGGATCTTCTTCGACTGGGCCGCGCAGCCTTATTTCACGCTGATCACGACCTTCGTGTTCGCGCCCTATTTCGCCACCAGCATTGCGCCGAACCCCGCCACCGGCCAATCGCTGTGGGGATTTGCGATGGCGGCCGCGGGCCTTGCGATTGCGTTGATGTCGCCCGTGCTGGGGGCCATCGCGGACGCCTCGGGCCGCCGGAAGCCGTGGATCGCGGGGTTCGGTGCGCTGCTGGTGGCGGCATCCTGCACGCTGTGGATCGGCAAGCCCGGCGATCCCTCCATTATTCCGCCCCTGCTCACCGCAGTCGCGCTCGCCAGCGTTGGCGCGGAATTCGCCACCCTCTTCAACAATGCGATGATGCCGACGCTGGTGCCGCCGGAGCGGATCGGACGGCTCTCCGGCACCGGCTGGGCCACCGGCTATGTCGGCGGGATCGTCAGCCTGATCATCGTGCTCGGCTTCCTCGCGGCCAACCCGCAGACCGGCCGCACATTGCTGGGCTTCACGCCGCTGTTCGGGCTCGATCCGGTCAGCCATCAGGGCGATCGCATCGTGGGGCCGCTGACCGGGTTGTGGTTCATCGTCTTCGTGACACCGCTGTTCCTGTTCACGCCGGATTATCCGGCGAAGCGCCCGGTGCGCGAGGCGTTGCGCGAGGGGCTGTGGGAGCTGAGGCAATCGATCAGAGGCTTGCCGCAACAGAGATCGCTGGCGGCATTTCTGCTCGCCAATATGATCTATACGGATGGTCTGGTGTCGCTGTTCGCCTTTGGCGGCATCTACGCCGCGGGCACCTTCGGCTGGCACACCATCCAGATCGGCACCTTCGGCATCATGCTCGCGATTGCCGGTGCATTTGGCGCATGGTTCGGCGGCAAGCTGGATGATCGTCTTGGGCCGAAGCGCGTCATCGCCGGCAGCCTGCTCGTGCTGCTGCTGTCCGTGGCGGCGATTCTCCTGGTCGACAAGGACAGCGTGTTGTTCATCAAGGTCGCGCCGCCGCAAGCAGACGCTCCCTTGTTCTCGAGCGCGGCCGAGCGCGCCTATCTCGTGCTGGGCTGCCTCATCGGTGCGGCCGGTGGCCCCCTCCAGGCGGCCTCACGCACGCTGCTGATTCACCTCGCTCCGAAGGACCGCATCGCGCAGTATTTCGGCCTGTTCGCGCTGACCGGAAAGGTGACGTCCTTCATCGGACCGTTGCTGATCGGCATGATCACGGCGGTGACCGCGAGCCAAAAGGCCGGCATGGCCGTGCTGGTGGTGTTCTTCGTCGCGGGGCTAGGGCTGTTGATGCGGGTGCGGGATTAGCCGCGGGCCTTCGTAGCCCGGATGAAGCGCAGCGCAATCCGGGAAACCTGTTTGCGTAGAGGCGCTGACCCGGATTGCGCTGCGCTCCATCCGGGCTACGCTTGTGGTGAAGCCTCAGTGCCGGAAATGCCGCGTGCCCGTGAACACCATGGCGATGCCGTGCTCGTCGGCGGCCTTGATCACCTCGTCGTCGCGCATCGAGCCGCCGGGCTGAACCACGGCGGTGGCGCCGGCCTCGATGCAGGCGAGCATGCCGTCGGCGAAGGGGAAGAACGCATCCGACGCCACCACCGAGCCCTTGGTGAGCGGCTCGGCGAGCTTCAGCTCGTTCGCCGCATCCTGGGCCTTGCGCGCCGCAATCCTCGCTGAATCGACGCGGCTCATCTGGCCGGCGCCGATGCCGACGGTGGCGAGATCCTTGGCGTAGATGATGGTGTTGGACTTGACGTGTTTTGCGACCCGGAACGCAAACTTGAGGTCACGCATTTCAGCGTCGGTCGGCGCACGCTTGGTCACGATCTTGAACGTCATGTCGTCGACGACGGCGTTGTCGCGGCTCTGCACCAGCAGGCCACCGGCGACCGTCTTGGCGGTGATGCCAGGCGCGCGCGGATCGGGCAGGCTGCCGGCGAGCAGGAGGCGGAGGTTCTTCTTGCCACCGATGATGGCGATCGCTTCCTCGGTGGCGTCGGGCGCGATGATCACCTCGGTGAAGATTTTTGTGATCTCGCGGGCCGTATCTGCGTCCAGGGGGCGATTCATCGCGATGATGCCGCCGAAGGCCGAGGTGGAATCGCAGGCCAGCGCCTTGCGATAGGCGTCGACGAGGTTTGATCCCTCCGCGACGCCGCAGGGGTTGGCGTGCTTGACGATGACGCAGGCGGCGGTGCGCTTGGCGTCGAACTCACCGATGCATTCATAGGCGGCGTCAGTGTCGTTGATGTTGTTGTAGGAGAGCTCCTTGCCCTGGAGCTGCCGTGCGGTGGAGACGCCCGGGCGCTTGTCGGGGGTCGCGTAGAACGCCGCGGTCTGGTGCGGGTTCTCGCCGTAGCGCAGCGATTGAATCAACTTGCCGCCGAAGGCACGGAAGTCGGGCGCGTCAATCTCGAGCTGGCGATTGAACCAGTTCGAGATCGCGGCATCGTAAGCGCCGGTGCGCGCATAGGCCTTCGCGGCAAGCCGCCGCCTCAGTTTCAGCGTGGTCGCGCCCCTGTTGGCGGCGAGCTCGTCGAGCACGGCCTTGTAGTCATCTGCCTCGACGACAACAGCGACGTCATCATGGTTCTTGGCGGCGGCGCGGATCATCGCGGGGCCGCCGATGTCGATATTCTCGATGCAATCCTCGAAGCCGGCGCCTTTGTCGACGGTCGCCTCGAACGGATAGAGATTGACGACGAGAAGATCGATCGGCGCGATGCCGTGCGCCTTCATCGCGTCCGCGTGCTCCTTGTTGTCCCGGATCGCGAGCAGGCCGCCATGCACCTTCGGATGCAAGGTCTTGACGCGGCCGTCCATCATCTCGGGGAAGCCGGTGAGGTCGGAAACGTCCTTCACCTTGAGGCCGGCCGCGGCGATCGCTTTTGCCGTGCCGCCGGTCGAAACCAGCTCGACATCATGGGCGGCGAGCGCCTTTGCGAATTCGATCAGGCCGGTTTTGTCGGAGACGGAAAGAAGCGCGCGGGTGACGCGGCGGGGATGGTCAGTCATGAGCAAGATCCTCTGTCTTAAGGAGTGTCTATGCCCAGGCGCGCGGCAGATATGTGTCGCGCTTCCCGATGGTGCTCCATCCAAGGTCGCCAGTCGCGCGAGCGAGGGCTCGATAGCAGTTTTCGGCGTGCTTCACAACGATCAGATGGGGCCGAATCCGCGCGTTTACAGCGGAAGTTCCGGTTCGCGCCGGGCGTTGCGGCGGGCATTGGTGACGGTCGGCGATGCCGTGGAGCGGACAAAGCTCCAGCGGATCGAGGGCGCCTGCCGCGCGTCCTGCCGGATCACGATCTGGGCAGTGCGGCGTGGCCCGTCATTGCCGGCCAGGAACACGCTGTCCTCGAGATCGACCTTGTCGTCGAGCGCCTCGAAGGTCCAGACGTCGCGGTTCGGCAGCACCAGCATGACGCCGCGCGCATCCGACAGCCGGCTCGCCTTCACTGCCGGATGCAGATGGAAGCGCAGCGCAAAGTCAGCGTCGGCGCCCTTGAAGCGTCCGCCCTGCGGCGGCGACAGCGTGTCCTCGCCGTCGATGCGCGCGCCATCATTGGCGATCATCAGCACGCGGCGGTGGATCGCGCCGAATTTGGAAAGATAGCCGTCATGCGAGGTCGTGAGCAGCGTGCCGTTCTGAACGATCTCCCGATAGCTCTCGACCTCGACGGGCCCGCTCGTGACCGGCGAGCCGTGCAGGAGCCGCTTCATCGCCGACATCTCGACGAACTGGCACGACGAAGTATCGTGATAGGTCAGCGTCGAATGCGCCGCGGTGCCGCGGGCGAACGGCCGCCAATTGTCGCGGCCCGTGGTCGGCATGCCGCAATTGGTGACGATGCGGCTGATGCCGGAAGACAGTTCGAACGACAGGCAGCCTGCGTGGGCGTCGTGGCTGACGCCGGCCGGCGGCGGCGGGCCGGTGTCGATGATCACAGTGGTCTGGCCGGCATCGAGGCGCTGAAAACCGGTATGCGGCATGTTTGCCATCGGCGCGCCGTGGGTGTCGTCATAGGCGAGCAGCGTTGCGAGCAGGTCGGACGATGTCGCGCTCATGCCGTTGAACAGCGCGAAATTTCCGTCGCCGTGGCGGAAGAAGCGCAGCATCGGCATCATGCGGTCGATCGCGTTGAGCAGCGCCGGTGGCGGCGCGATGTTGCGCGCAGCAAACGTCTGCCGCAGCGGCAGCAGGTCGATCAGGAGTTCAATCAGCGCCCCCGGATTGCGCGAGATGTGTCCGCCGTCGGGCAGGATCTGCCGCTGCAATTCGTCCGACAGCTTCTTCGATGCGCTGCGGATCTGGCCGGCCTGGTTGGCAAGGCACAAGGCCGCATAGCACAGCGCCATCAGCACCTGGAGCTTCGGCACCCCGTCGGGAATGTTGACCATGGTGTAGCGCAGGAAGCGGATCTCGCGCGCGAGGGCGCGCAGGTAACGGCGGTAGAACTTGTTGTCGGTCTCGTTGAGCACCAACGGCGCCTGCGACAGCAGCGAGATCACGCGCCGGGCCAGCACGTCGGCACGTCGCGCGACCGGCCGGCGCTTGTTGGCGGGGTTGGCGATCCAGTCCTCGATCAGCGCGCGCGCATTCGCCCGTGTCAGCGCGGTGTCGGCGGCGCGCAAATGGCGCAGCCAGCCGAAGCCGAGCAGCGCGACTTCCCAATCCTCCGACGGCGGCTCGAGATCGAAGATCGAACGGCCGTGGCAATTGACGATCTTGCCGGCGAAGACGAAGCGGCCGGCATAGATTTCGGCGGCGCGAGTCGCATCCGCGGTGCGCAGATCGTGCGGCGCGATGATCAGCCGATCGGTGCGGCCGGGCCAGACCCGCGACAGCGCAACGGAACCGCCGCTCGCGCGCGCGAGCATGTTCCGCGCGAAGCGGTTCATGACCAGCGTCGAGATACGTCTGCGTTGAGCGACCGACACGCTTTGCCTTGAAGGGGGAGAGGATTCCGACGAATCCCTATTAATCCCAAAATCGGACGTCTGACACCACCTTGAACGTGTGCGAATCAGCGTCGCGGCCGCAAAATCCGGTGCAAAATCAGGATTTAACGAGCCGGGTCGCGAAAAATCCGTCGAGGCCGCCGAGCTTGGGATCGGCGTTCGGCAGATGGCTGGGCAGGGTGCGCAGATCGCCGTCCCCTGTGATGATTTCGTCCAGGCCCGCGACTTCCGACGCCTCGATCGGGACGCGGCGAAGCGCAGGCTCGCTCGCCAGCAGCGTCGCCACGGCCTGCTCGCCCTCTTCGGGTTCCAGCGAGCAGGTGCAGTAGACCAGCGTGCCGCCCGGCTTGAGCAACGATACCGATCTTCGCAGCAGCCGCTGCTGCAGCACCGTCATGGCGGTGACATCGGATTCCTGCCGCAGCCACGCCACATCGGGATGACGGCGGATCGTGCCGGTCGACGTGCAGGGCGCATCGATCAAAATACCGTCGAAGCCTTCGGCAGGGCCGGCCCATTCCACGGCGTCAGCGACGACGGTCTCGGCCTGGAGCGACAGCCGCGCCAGGTTTTCACGCAGCCGCGTCACCCGGGCCGGCGAGCGGTCGATCGCCGTGACCTGCGCGCCGGCATGCACCAGTTGCGCGGTCTTGCCGCCGGGGGCGGCGCAGAGATCGGCAATGGACTTGCCCTTGACGTCGCCGAACAACAGGGCCGGCAGCGCGGCGGCGGCGTCCTGCACCCACCATTGTCCCTCGGCGAAGCCGGGCAGCATGGTCACCGAGCCGTGCAGCAGCATCCGCACCGTCCCGGTCGGCAGCGTCTCGCCGTGCAGGCGGCTCGCCCATTGCGCGGCATCGGATTTCACCGTGAGATCGAGCGACGGCTCGTGGCCGAGCGCCAGCGCCATCTCCCTTGCGGTTGCTTCGCCATAATGCGCGCTCCAGCGCGCGAGCAGCCATGGCGGCAGATCCAGCGATTGCGCGGCGACCTCCTCGACCAGCGCCGTGCCCTCGCGCGCGCAGCGGCGCAGCACGGCATTGACGAGGCCGGCATAGCGCGCGGCGCGCCGGTCGGATTGCACCAGGCGAACGGAGAGGTCGACGGCCGCGTGATCCGGCACGTCCATCCAGAGGATCTGCGCCGCGCCGATCAGGAGCGCGCTTTGCGCGCGCGGCGCATCGGAGGGGATGCCCTTGTCGAGCAGGCGGGACAGTACATGGCCGAGCGTGCCGAGCCGGCGCAGCACCGTGGCGACCAGGCGCCGCATCAGCGCGCGGTCGCGGTCGGCCAGCGTCTTCAGTGCGGGATGGGCGCCGCTGCCGTCGAGTTGGTCATCGAGCGTACGGTGCTTGTGCAGCACGCCGTCGACGATGTCGGCGGCAATCCGTCGCGCCGCGAGACCGGGCACTTCGGACGGAGGGGCGAAACGTTGAGATGGCATGCGGAAGCAAGGTTCTGAGCGAGCGGCAGTTCCGCCGCAATGGGCGCATGCCTTGAGAACCCAATCTCTGGCACGCGAATATGCCAAATGTAAGAATCGCTTCCGGCTTTTTCAGCCCTTCCGGGCCGATTTCAGGAATGCGTTATTGGACATCGCGTTGCGGCTCGTCCTGCGCTAGAAAGCCTGGCGATGAATGATCAGCCTCCCGTTTCCGACCGCAAGCAGCTCACGCCGGCAGCCAAGCGCGCGCTGGCCGAAGCCGAGGCGCGCCGGCAGGCCGCGGCCGTGCAGGCCAAGGAGTACGGCAGGGCGGCGCCGAAGGAATTGCAGGGGCCCAAGGGACCCGAGCCGACCCGCTACGGCGACTGGGAGCGCAAGGGCATCGCCTCCGACTTCTGAGCGATCGCCGGTCCGAAGGCTGTCCGCCCTTGCTGCTAAAGGTCTTGCCACTAAAGGTAATGATTCTCCCTGAGATAGCGGATGATGCGCTCGCAGGCCGCGTCAGTCGACATTTCTGACGTGTCGACCGTGATCTCCGGCGCCTGCGGCGTCTCGTAGGGATGATCGATGCCGGTGAACGACGGCAGCTCTCCCGCCCGTGCCTTGCGATAGAGCCCCTTGGGATCGCGATGCTCACATTCGGCGAGCGGGGTCGCGACATGGATCTCAATGAACTCGCCTGTCTCGACCCGCCCGCGCGCCAGCTCGCGCTCGCTGCGGAACGGTGAGATCAGCGCGACCAGCGCGATCATGCCGGCGTCGACGAACAGCGCTGCGATCTCCGCGGTGCGTCGGACGTTCTCCGCCCTGTCCGCGGTGGAGAAGCCGAGGTCGCGGTTGATGCCGTGACGGAGATTGTCGCCGTCGAGCAGTACGGCGTGGCGTCCGAGTTCGGCAAGCCTGCGATCGACGAGATCGGCGATTGTCGATTTGCCGGCACCGCTCAGCCCTGTGAACCAGAGCACGCAGGGCCGCTGCTGCTTCAGCCGCGCCCGCACGGATTTGTCGACGGCAAGCCGCTGCCAATGAATGTTGGTGGCGCGGCGGAGCGAGAGATCGATCATTCCCGCGGCGGCGGTGCGGTGGCTGATCGGATCGACGAGAATGAAGCTGCCCATGTCGCGGTCGTCGCGATAGGCCTCGAACACCAAGGGACGGTCGAGGCTGAGATGGGCGTAGCCGATCTGGTTGGCGTCGAGTGTGGCGGCGTTTTCATGCGCCATGGTGTCGATGGCGATGCGGTGCTTGAGCGTCGTGATCACCGCGCCGGTCGAGGCCGCGCCGCATTTGAGCAAATAGCGACGGCCCGCGACCATGGCCTCGTCGTCGAACCAGACCAGATGCGCCGCCAGTTGATCGGAGACCTGTGGCGCGGGTCCCGTCGTCAGCACGTCGCCGCGACTGACGTCGATCTCGTCGGTCAATGTGAGCGTCACCGATTCGCCCGCCGCAGCCCGATCGCGCTCGCCGCCGGGCGTGAGAATGCGCGCGATGCGCGTCTGGCGGCCCGAGGGCTGCACGGTGATGGTCTCGCCGGTCGCGATCGTTCCGCTGGCGATCCGGCCGCAGAAGCCGCGAAACTCGGCATGCGGCCGGTTGACCCATTGCACCGGCAACCGGAACGGCCGCTGCGAGACATCGCCGGAAACGTCGACCGATTCCAGATAGGCCGTCACCGTCGGCCCGGTGTACCAGGGCATCCGCGCGCTGGCCGTGACGATGTTGTCGCCGTCGGGTGCGACGACCGGAATGCACTGGACCTGCGGGATTCCGAGCTGTCCGGCCATGGTCAGGTATTCGGCAGTGATGGCCGCAAAGCGATCCCCGGCGAATCCGATCAGGTCCATCTTGTTCACGGCGAGCACGACGTGACGGATACCCAGCAGCGACAGGATGCGGCTGTGGCGCCGCGTCTGCGTGATCACGCCCTTGCGGGCATCGACCAGCACCACGGCGAGATCGGCGTTGGAGGCGCCGGTCGCCATGTTGCGCGTATACTGCGCATGTCCCGGCGTGTCGGCGACGATGAAGCGGCGCAGCCTGGTGGCGAAGAAGCGGTAGGCGACGTCGATCGTGATGCCCTGCTCGCGCTCGGCCTGCAAGCCGTCGACCAGCAGCGCGAAATCGAAATCGCCACCGGTGGTGCCGATCGTCCGGCTTTCGGACGCCAGCGCGTCGATCTGGTCGTCGAGCAGCGTCTTGGAATCGTAGAGCAGCCGGCCAACCAGCGTGCTCTTGCCGTCGTCGACGCTGCCGCAAGTGACGAAACGCAGCGTCGGACGATCATCCTGTTCGAGCCGCGGCGCACCGGAGGCGGCGATCGTGGGGGCCTCGTGATAGGACATCAGAAGTAGCCTTCCGCTTTCTTGCGCTCCATCGATGCGGCACTGTCCCGGTCGATCATGCGTCCCCGCCGCTCGGAGGTGCGCGAGGCCATCATCTCGCGCACGATGTCGGGGAGCGTTGCCGCAGTCGAGACCGTGGCGCCGCTGAGCGGATAGCAGCCGAGGGTGCGAAACCTGACGGAGCGCCATCGCGGCTCTTCGCCTGCAAGCAGCGGCATCCGTTCGTCGTCCACCATGATCAGCGCGCCGTCGCGCTCGACCACCGGGCGCGAAGCCGCCAGATAGAGCGGAACGATCGGGATGTCCTCGGTGAGGATGTAGTCCCAGACGTCGAGCTCGGTCCAGTTCGACAGCGGAAACACCCGCATACTCTCGCCGGGTGCGAGCATCGTGTTGTACAGGCTCCACAGCTCGGGCCGCTGGTTCTTCGGATCCCAGCGATGCGCCGCGCTCCGGTGCGAAAACACGCGCTCCTTGGCGCGCGATTTCTCCTCGTCGCGCCGCGCGCCTCCGATCGCGGCGTCGAAGCCGTGGAGGTCCAGCGCCTGCCGCAACGCCTGCGTCTTCATGACGTCGGTGTAGCGGGCTGAGCCGTGGGTGAAGGGGTCGATGCCCTGGCTCAAGCCGTCATTGTTGGTATGGACGATCAGGTCGATGCCGAGTTCGCGCGCGCGGCGGTCGCGAAACGCGATCATCTCGCGGAATTTCCATGTCGTGTCGACATGCAGCAGCGGAAACGGCGGCTTGCCGGGATGAAAGGCCTTCATCGCCAGGTGCAGCAGCACCGAGGAGTCCTTGCCGATCGAATACAGCATCACCGGCTTGCGGAATTCGGCCGCCGTCTCCCGCAAGATGTGGATGCTTTCCGCCTCCAGGCGCCGGAGATGGCTGGCGGCGTGAAGCGGCTCGCGGCCGGTTCTTTCAAGGAGGGCGGGCTCGGTGCTCGTGGGAATGTCCAGCATGCTGATCACGCGGCCTCGGCGAACCATTCGCCGAACAGATGCGCCGACGTTGAGGCATTCAGGCCGAGGTCGCGGACGCACGCCGCAACCGAAGCTCGATAGGCGTCATTGACCCCGCAGCGCTCCAGAATCTCCAGCTGAGCTTCGCTCATCGAGGCCGTCGCGCGACGCTGGTAGCGATAGGCGCTATCGGAGGTGTGCAGATTGGGCACCTTGTAGATCGTCGCTTCGCTCGGGAAGATGACGCGCGCGTTGTTTGCTTGCACGTCTCCCGGTTCCTGCCATGACGTCACGGCATTCTCGGTAAAGCTGTTCGAAAGGCCGAGGCGGTCGAACAAGACGCGCACCGACGACAGGGCCTCCTTGCTTACCTCGTAGACGTAGTGCGTGACGGGAACGCCGTGTCGTTGCGCGTAACTTGCGACGCGGGCCGCGCTGAGTGCGGCAACGACATAGTGCCGCAGCAATGTGTCTTCGGGCGCGCGCGAAATCAGCTTCTCGAGCCATGACGCCAGCGAACTCGCCGGCTCGCGGTCGAGCATGATGAGATGCAGACGGTGGCGCGGATAGCCTGCCTCGACCAAGAGCTGCAGCGGATTGAACAAGCTCTCGGCAAGGACGTAGGGCCCGATCGTTTCCTTGCTGAAGATGTGCGGCTCGTCGCTTGCCGAGGGGATGATCCAGGGCGCCAGCGGGCGGCCGACGAGCGCGTCGCGCAGGATCGCCTTCAGCGGTTGATAATATGAAGGCATGCCGGTCATGCCGAACAGATTGCTGAGGGCGGTCGATCCGACTCTGGCCTTGCCGCATGCAAAATAGAGCATCGGAAAGTCCTGCGCCGGACGATGCAGGAAATCCTCGGCAAGGCAGTCCGTCACTTCACGCATCAACGTCGCGAGCGTGACGGCTCTGGTCTGGAATTCGCCCACCGGCGACAGCAGCATGGTGTCGAGGGAACTATGCTGCTGCCGAACGAGATCGGCCATTCGTTCGAGCGAATCGGCGGAAATTGCGTCGATGTTCATGTCGGGGGCCCACTGCAGGGAGTTCCACGAACGATTGCTCGTGGTATATTTTCCAACCTACAGTTGTCGGCGGTACCGGACAATTCCGGGGAATCCCGGAGGCGCTATCCATATGCGACGAGCATTGAAGAAGTGCTCGTCGCCGCTACGCCGTTTCATGCCGCGCGCACGGTGGTGAGGAACTTCTCGACTTCCGTCTTCAAGAGGCTGCTTTCACTCGACAGCGAGCGCGCCGATGCCAACACCTGCCCCGACGCCGCGCCGGTCGCGCTCGCGCCGTGACTGACCTGGGCGATCTTGTCTGCGACTTCGACGGTTCCCTTGGCGGCTTCGCTGACGTTGCGCGCAATCTCGGCCGTCGCTGCACCCTGTTCTTCGATCGTCGCTGCAATGGTGGACGAAATGTCTGAAATGCGGGCGATGGTCGCGCCGATTTCCTTGATCGCTCCGACGGAGTCCTCGGTTGCCGATTGCATGCCGGCGATCTGCGCGCTGATCTCTTCGGTCGCTCGCGCGGTTTGCGCCGCGAGCGCCTTCACCTCGCTCGCCACGACTGCAAAGCCGCGGCCGGATTCGCCGGCGCGCGCCGCCTCGATCGTTGCGTTCAGCGCCAGGAGGTTGGTCTGTTCGGCAATCGCGGTGATCAATTTGACGACGTCGCCAATTCGGCCCGCCGCCTTGAGCAGTTCATTGATCCGGACGTCGGTGCGCTCGGCCTGCCTGACCGCTTCGCTGGCGATGCGGCTGGAATCGTGGACCTGGCGACCGATCTCGACGACCGAGGTGCTCATTTCCTCGGCGGCGGACGCGACCGCTCCGACATTGGTGGACGCTTCCTCCGAGGCCGCCGCGACCATTCCGGAGAGTTCCTGGGTCTCTTCCGCGGTTCCCGACAGCGTACCGGCGGCCGCCTCGAGCTGCTGGGAGGCTGCTGACACGGAGTCGATGATGCCGCCGACCGCGGCCTCGAACACGCCGGCGAGCTGGGCCATTTCTTCCTTGCGCTGAGCGGCCGCAGCGGCTTCCTGATTCTTCTGTTCGACCTCCATCTGCTCGATACGGATCAGGTTTTCCTTGAAGGTCTGAGCCGCGCGAGCGTTGTCGCCGACTTCATCGCCGCGGCGCGTGTAGGGAATCTCGACCGCCTTGTTGCCGCCGGCGAGCTGGAGAAGCACGTCGCCGATGCGCCGGATCGGCCGGGCGATGTTCGACACGGAAAAGACGGCGGACCCGATCAACGTCAGAACGACGAAGACGCCGACGATCAATGCGAAGGTGGCGACGCGGTCGAGTTCGGCCAGCATCTCGCCCTTGCGGCGCGCCGCGAATTCGTTGGCAACGCCGACCAGATCGTCGATCCGTTTGCTGACTTCCAGGGCTGCCGGACGCATACGCTCTGCGAGAATGGTTGCCTTCGTCGAGTCTGCCGCAGTCCTGGCGCCGCCCGAGGGGGCGCCAATGACGGACTTTTGCGCCCCCGCCAGTTCAATGCCGCTGGCCAGATACGCATCGACGAATTTCTTGGTCTCACGATAGGCGTCCTGGGTGACCTTGCGGGTCGCCCGGTCGGTCGCCGCATCGATTTCCGCGCCGGCTTCGCCTGCTCGCGCGCGGAGATTCTCGAGGAGCTTGTCAACCTCTCCGGCTGACGAGGCGGAGCTGATCTCGAGAGCTGCGAGCTGCGCCCGCGCCATCGCCGTCTGCGCCGCTTGCGCATTGCCTTTGTTGAGATAGTTGATCGTGACCAGGCGATTGGATTCGGCGATCGACCGGTTGCCGAGCATCTGGTTGGTCAGCATGCCGCAGACCAGCACAACGCTCACGCCGGTGACGATGCCGAGCTTTGTTCCAATGCGAAACCTGAATGACCCCACCGCTCTCTCCTCGCGTTGCTGTATAACAGGTATTCGCAACCAATGATTGAGATTTGGGTAATATTCGCGGATCTCCAGTAGAACTACGGCCGACGTATCCGACAATGGAATTTTCCTGCATGGTTCCGCTATGTGCGCGCTCGTGCTTTGAGTTCCCCCGACTCTGTCCTAGCGTGAGTTGATGCGTTTCCAGGACCGACCCAATCCCTATCGGCCGCAATTCGGCGGCTCGCCGTTCGGTCGGCGCTTCTCCGGATTATTGCCGTGGATGTTCGTGGTGGGCATCGCGCTGGCCGTCGTGCTCACCTTCCGCCACGGAATGGGCTGGCTGATTCCGGACACGGATGGCGATCGCACGCGGAACGCCGAGATCGTTCTCGAGCAAGCGCGCCATCCCGATGTTCGCGAGCCGGTCGACGTCATTCGCACCGTCGACGGCGACACCTTTCTCGCGCGGGTTCGTCAGCGCGGCGGCCGCGATCTCGTCGTGCGGGTTCGGTTGCGCGGCATCGACGCGCCCGAGATGAAAGCGTCTTGCCGGGAGGAGCAGGACAAGGCCGAAGCCGCGGCCCGCGCATTGCGCGATCTGCTCGGTCAGGGCGACGTGACGATCGCCAATCTCGGCCCTGACAAATATGGCCGCGTTCTCGCCGACGTCGCGACCCGGCGGACTGCGAACGTTTCGGCGGCATTGCTCGCCGGCGGTTTTGCGCGAAGCTACAATGGCGGCCATCGCGACGGCTGGTGCGCGCGCAGCTGGCGATTCTGGTAACAAAAAAGCCGCGTCCCGGGACGCGGCCTCTTCTTGTCTTCCCTTGATCCCGGCGATCAGCGCGTCACGACCACCGTCGTGCCAACCGAGACGCGGCCATAGAGATCGGTGATATCATCGTTGAGCATGCGGATGCAGCCATAGGAGACGAAACCGCCGATCGAGCCCGGCACGTTGGTGCCGTGGATGGCGTATTCACCGCCGGCCAGCGTCATCGCCGCGACGCCCATCGGGTTGCGCGGCGAGCCGCCGGGAATGACGTCAGGGATGCTCGGCTTGTCGCGCTTCACCTCGGCGGGCGGCGACCAGGCCGGATTGCGGTACTTGCCGTCGATGCGGGTGGTGCCGGCCCACTGCTTGCCGGACTTGCCGACGCCGACCGGATAGCGCACGGCGTGGCCGTTATCGAGGACGAGATAAAGCCGCCGCTCGCTGGTTTTGACCACGATCGTGCCCGGAGAATAGTCGGCCAGATGTGCCCCAACCATTTCCGGCCGCGCCTGCGCCGCCGTCGACATCAAGACCCCAGCCCCGATGGTGGCAGCGAGCGCCACAGCAATCCTTATCGACATCGATTTTCCCCTAGCCCGAACGGATCGTCCAAAATTACGCAGAACCGGCAATCGCCAGCTGGCCACGTCCTTGTCAGGGGACATTCTTAACCGCGCCCGTTAACCGGTTGGTTTCCACGCACGGCTGCCAAGGGCCAGTCAGCAGGGGGAACAAAGGAAATGTTCGAAATAAAGTAAATGACCTGAAAACAACACTCGGCGGGAAAGATGCGGCCGCACCGGCCCGCCCGCTGACGAGTGCGTGAGGATGTGAACGGCCGTTGTTTTGGGGCCTCGGTGCGAAAGGCAGTCTCGTGTCCCGGACAAGGCGCAGCGCGCAGCGGTGCGCCGCAGAGCCGGGACCCAGTTCTTCTCTTCGTGCGCGGCTCGATGGGCCCCGGCTCAGCAGCGCACCGCGAAGTGCGCGCTGCGCTGCGTCCGGGGCACGAGCTTGCCTTACGCCGGTTTCCGGTTCTGCCGGTTCTTGACGAGATCATCGACCACGGCGGGATCGGCCAGCGTCGAGGTATCGCCCAGGCTGCCCGGTTCGTCCTCGGCGATCTTGCGCAGGATGCGGCGCATGATTTTGCCGGAGCGGGTCTTGGGCAGACCCGGCGCGAACTGGATCTGATCCGGGGATGCGATCGGGCCGATCTCCTTGCGAACCCAGGTGACGAGCTCCTTGCGCAGATCCTCGGTCGGCTGCACGCCGGCCATCAGGGTGACGTAGGCGTAGATGCCCTGGCCCTTGATGTCGTGCGGGAAGCCGACCACCGCGGCCTCCGAGACTTTCTCATGCGCCACCAGCGCGCTCTCGACTTCCGCGGTGCCCATGCGATGGCCGGACACGTTGATGACGTCGTCGACACGGCCGGTGATCCAGTAATAGCCGTCGGCATCACGCCGGCAGCCGTCGCCGGTAAAGTACTTGCCCTTGTAGGTCGAGAAATAGGTCTGCTCGAAGCGGGCGTGATCGCCGTAGACCGTGCGCATCTGGCCGGGCCAGGACCGCGTCAGGCAGAGATTGCCCGAGGTCTCGCCGTCCAGCACCTTGCCGTCGGCGTCGACGATCTCAGGCGCCACGCCGAAGAACGGCTGCGTCGCCGAGCCCGGCTTGAGCTTGGTCGCGCCCGGCAGCGGCGTGATCAGGATGCCGCCGGTCTCGGTCTGCCACCAGGTGTCGACGATCGGGCAGCGGTCGTCGCCGACGACGCGGTGATACCACTCCCACGCTTCCGGATTGATCGGCTCGCCGACCGAGCCGAGCAGGCGGAGCGAGGCGCGCGATGTCTTCTTCACCGGCTCGTCGCCGGACTGCATCAGCGCGCGGATCGCGGTCGGTGCGGTGTAGAAGATGTTGACCTTGTGCTTGTCGATGACGTTCCAGAACCTGGAATTATCCGGGTAATTCGGCACGCCTTCGAACATCAGCGTGGTCGCGCCATTGGCGAGCGGCCCGTAGAGGATGTAGCTGTGGCCGGTGACCCAGCCGACATCGGCGGTGCACCAGTAGATGTCGCCGTCGTGATAATCGAAGACGTATTGATGCGTCATCGAGGCGAACACGAGATAGCCGGCGGAGGTGTGCAGCACGCCCTTGGGCTGGCCGGTCGAGCCTGAAGTGTAGAGGATGAACAGCGGATCCTCGGCATGCATGTGCTCGACCGGGCATTCCGTCGTCACCATCGCCGCCGCCTCGTGATACCAGAGGTCGCGCGTCGGGTTCATGTCGATCTTGCCGCCGGTGCGCTTGACCACCACGACCCAGTCAACGTCGTCGGCCTTCGCGAGCGCGGCGTCGACATTGGCCTTCAGCGGCACCTTCTTGCCGCCGCGCAGGCCTTCGTCCGCGGTGATGATGACTTTGGATTTGCAGTCATTGATGCGCTGGGCGAGGCTGTCCGGCGAGAATCCCGCGAACACCACCGAGTGGATCGCGCCGATGCGCGCGCAGGCGAGCATCGCATAGGCCGCTTCCGGAATCATCGGCAGGTAGATGGTGACGCGGTCGCCCTTCTTGACGTTGCGGGTGCGCAGGATGTTGGCCATCCGGCAGACCTCGTCGTGCAGCTCCTGATAGGTGATATGCTTGGACTGCGAGGGATCGTCGCCTTCCCAGATGATCGCGGTCTGGTTGCCGCGCTTGGCGAGATGCCGGTCGATGCAGTTGTAGGCGACGTTGAGGATGCCGTCCTCGAACCATTTGATCGAGATGTTGCCGGGCGCGAACGAGACGTTCTCGATTTTCGTCGGCGCGTGCATCCAGTCGATGCGCTTGGCTTGCTCCGCCCAGAAACCGTTCGGGTCCGAGATCGAGCGAGCGTACATCTCCTTGTACTTGGCCTGGTCGATCCAGGCGCGCTTCGCCCACTCCGCCGGGACGTCGTAGATCTTCTCGGACATGCTTCCCTCCACATGCGGCAGGCCGAACGCTGGCGACCGGCGAGCCGACTTGATCATTGACTGATTATGCGTCGGGCTAACCGGGCCCGACAAGGAGCACAAGCTGGACCTTCGGCGGGCGGCCGGCCATGCGGAGGATCAAGCCCGCCTGCTGCGACTGTCGCAGATCTGAAACAAGCCGGCGGGCGGCTATCGGGGTCTTGACCCAGCTCCGCGGAATAGGCCGGCGCAGGGGCCCCATGCATTAGTAGAGGTATTTGGAAACCGCCTCTCACTGATTCGGGACTCGCAATACGGTTCGGAACACCCTAAATGGCCAACCCGGGTCCAAAGAGACCCTTCGGAACAAAAATAAGAACAGCGGCATTGACCGGTAACAGACAGGGCTAAGGCATAAGGCTATGATGGATCAGCAGAATCTCGGGACGATACGGCCCGCTTCAGCCGATCCTGCAGCTATTGCGCTGGCCAAGGCCCTCGGACAATGGCCGAAACCGGCCCCTTTCAGGCGTCCGAGCCCGAAGAAGGCCTTCGACACGGCGCCCGCGGCGACGGTCGAAGCGCTCGCCAGGGAGCTCGGCCTGCGGCTCGGCGACCAGAACGAGCTGACCATTCGCCGCGTCCGGCGCGGCAAGGGCTATTCCTTCGTGCGTCCCAATGGCGCACATATCCGCGACGCCCGCACCATCCGCCGGCTGCACGCCATGGCGGTGCCGCCGGCCTATCGCGAGGTGCGCTATTCGTCCGATCCGAGCTCGCATCTCCAGGCGGTGGGCCGCGATGCCGCGGGCCGGCTGCAATATCGCTATCACGCCGATTGGGAGAAGGTCCGCGAGCACCGCAAGGCGCATCGTCTGGAAAAGCTCGTCGGCGCGCTGCCAAAAATCCGGCGCAAGGTCTCGGCGTTCCTGTCGGGCGACGAGCCGACGCGTGAATTCGCGCTCTCGGCCGTGATCGAGCTGATCGCGCGCACCGCGATCCGCCCCGGCAATGAATCCTATGCCCGTCTCAACGGCACCCGCGGTGCGACCACGCTGCTGAAGTCCAACGTCACGCTGGAGGACGATTGCTTCGTGCTGACCTTCAAGGCGAAGGGCGGCAAGGCGGTGCGCAAGGAGTGCGACGCGGCCAAGCTGGTGCGCGCCATCGGCATTTTGCAGGAGGTCCCCGGCAAGCGCATGTTCCAGTATCGCGATGCCTACGGGATCGTGCGCGCGGTCAACACCACGCAGGTCAACGCGTTCTTGCGCGAGATCGCCGGCATCAAGATTTCGCTGAAGGATTTCCGTACGCTGATGGCGTCTGCCGTCGTCGTGGAATCGCTGTCGCGGATCACGCCGGCGACCAGCCAGCGCGGCCGCAAGAAGCAGGTGCTGGACGCAATCCGCGCCGCTGCCGACAAGCTCTCCAACACGCCGGCGATCTGCCGCAAGAGCTACGTCCACGACACCATCGTCACGGCGTTCGAGGACGGCATCCTCGAGCGCTTCGCCGCGACCATGAAGGGCCAGCGCTCGCAGGCGAGGCGCGAGCAGTTGCTGGCGCAGGTGGTGGCGACCGCCGCGGTGTAACGACACGTCGCGCTGCCGTAGGGTGGGCAAAGCGCAAGCGTGCCCACCATTTGCTCATGGTGAAAGGTGGTGGGCACGGCGCGAAGAGCGCGCCTTTGCCCACCCTACGAGAGCTACTTCTTATCTGACACACCCATGTCGGGACCGGGATCGCCGCCTGCGGCTGCGGTCGTGAGCCGTTCCATATAATGGGCCCACCCCGTCGCGTGCGCGGCGGCCTGCGCTTCGCTCGGCAGGCCGCTATGGGTCATGCGCAGCAGCGTGCCGCCGTCGCGCTCGATCAGGTCGATCTCGATGAGGCTTGAGCCGGGCGGTACTTCCTGGCCGCCTTCCCATCCGAACGTGTAGGCCAGACGATGCACCGGCACGACCTCGCGGAAGGCGCCGCGGGCGACGCCGCCGCGCGGGCCGACGCCCTTGAGCAGATAGAGCCCGCCCGGATGCGGCTCCGTGGTGGCATCGGAGCCCATCCAGCTCAGGATTTTCTCGGGGTCGGTCAGGTAGGCGAAAACGGTGGCACGTGGTGCCGCGATCTGGGTCTCGCGTCGCACTATGAACGGTTCGGTCATCGGCGATCATCCCTTCGCTGACACCAGGACATGGCGGCGCCAAAGCGGCGCGTCAAGGATTGCCCGTGACAAAGGCCGCCTGCCTTCGCCATGATCGAGCCATGCAGCTCTCCCCGACCCTTGCCTGGCTCGTCGATGCCGCCTCGGATAGCGCCGGAGCTGATCGCCTGCTTGCGGAACTCGGCGCCTATCTGGTCGCCGACAGCGTGCCGCTTGCGGCGGGCGCCCTGACGCTGGAGGTGCCGCATCCTCTGATCGCAAAGCGGACCTGGCTGTGGCGTGCAGACAGCGGCCAAGTGATCGAAGCACTCGGCTTCGCGCCCGGCGGATTGGCGCCCGATCCGCCCAACGATGCCGGCCGCCGCTGGCTGCGCGACATCGCGCGGGGCGAGGTCCACGAAGACGTCATCGGGCGGCCCGATGGGCCGCAGCTTTGTTGGATCGGGCCGCGTCCCTTCACTGCCGACGACATCGGGCAATTGCGCCAGGCCGCGCGTTTTGCAGCGACGCCCCTCGCCGTGCTCGCCGCGCGCGCCACGTTGCGCGCGACGTTAGACGCATATCTCGGCAAGCGCAGCGCGGAGCGGGTGCTGGCGGCACCTCTGCGCCGCGATCTCGGCGAGACCATTCAGGCCGCGCTGCTCTATGCAGACCTCCGCAACTTCACGACGTTGTCGGAAACCTCACCGCCTGCACAGGTCATCGCCGCGCTCGATGCCTGGTTCGACCGCATCGCCGGTGCCGTTCACGCCTTCGGCGGCGAAGTGCTGAAATTCATCGGCGACGGCGTGCTCGCGATCTTTCCGGTGGTCGATGCATCGCCCCGCCGGGCCTGCGAGGCCGCCCTGCGTGCCGCAGGCGCGGCGGAGGCCGGCATGGTCTATCTCAACAAGGAGCGCGGCGCTCAACGGTTGCCGCCGCTGGCATTCGGCGCTGCGCTCCATCTGGGCGAGATGCTGTGGGGCAATATCGGCGCCGCCAACCGGCTCGACTTCACGGCGATCGGTCCCGCTGTCAATCTCGCCAGCCGGCTCGAAGGATTGTGCAAGCCGCTGGGGCGGGCCGTGCTGGTGTCGGGAGCGCTCGCCGCGGAAACGGACATGCCGCTGGTCGCGCTCGGATCGCATTCGCTGCGCGGCATTGCTGCGCCATGCGAGGTGTTTGCGCTGCCGGCGATGCCGGGTCGGATGTCGTAGCCCTACATCCCGCCCATCTTGCAAACAAGCTTCCACTCCTCCGCTGTCACCGGCTGCACCGACAGGCGCGAATATTTCACCAGCGCCATGTCGGCCAGCTTCTTCTCGGCCTTGATCGTGGCCATCGTCACCGGCGTCTTCAACGGCTTGTCGGCCTTGATGTCGACGCAGACGAATTTATCGGTCTTGTCGGTCGGATCGGGATAGGCCTCCTTGATGATCTCCGCGATGCCGACGATCTCCTTGCCCTCGTTGGAATGATAGAAGAACGCCTTGTCGCCCTTCTTCATGGCGACAAGGTTCTGGCGCGCGGTGTAATTGCGCACCCCGGTCCAGGCCTCGCCCTTGGCGCCCTTCGCCACTTGCTGGTCCCAGGACCACACCGATGGTTCGGATTTCACCAGCCAGTACGCCATGTTTATTCCTCTGACTTGAAGGGGCGCGTCAGCAGCCCCGAGATAGCCGCGTCGATCGTGCTTCGGCCGCTCAGGATCGACGCGACCGCTTCTGATACCGGCAGCTCGATGCCCTGCGAAGCTGCGAATTCGATCAGCACCGGCGCGGTGAACTCACCCTCGGCAAGCTTGCCGGCAGGCGGTTGCTCGCCGCGGCCGAGTGCAAGGCCAAGGGCGAAGTTGCGTGACTGCGGGCTCGCACAGGTCAGGATCAAATCGCCGAGACCGGAGAGGCCGGCGAGTGTCTCGCTGCGTGCGCCGAGCGCGCGGCCGAGACGCGTCAGCTCGGCAAAGCCGCGGGTCGTCAGGGCAGCCTGGGCGGAGGCGCCGAGCTTGCGCCCGACCGCGATGCCGACTGCGATTGCAAGCACGTTCTTGGCCGCGCCGCCGATCTCGACGCCGCGAATGTCCGTGGAGTGATAGGGACGGAACGTCGGCGAGCCCAGCGCCTGCACCAGGCCGCTCGCCAGCGCCTCGTCCTTCGCCGCCAGCGTCACCGCCGTGGGCAAGCCGCGCGCGACATCGTCGGCAAAGCTTGGACCCGACAGGATCGCGGGCTGGGCGTGCGGCGCGGCCTCCGCGATCACGTCGGTCATGAATTTGTGGGTGCCGTGCTCGATGCCCTTGGCGCAGGCGACGATCGGCACCGGCGCTGTCAAATGCGAGGCCAGCATGTTGACGGCGCCACGCAAATGCTGCGCCGGTGTTGCGATCAGCAACATGTCGGCGTGCGCGGTGAGCGCCAGATCGCTGGTCACGACGATCTCCGCCGCGAGCCGCACCCCGGGCAGGCGCGGATTATCGCGTGTCGAGGCGATCCGCGCGGCATGCTCGGGATTGCGTGCCCAGAGCGTGACGCTCCTTCCCGCCCGCGCCGCCACGGTCGCCAGCGCCGTGCCCCAGGCGCCTGCCCCGATCACCGCGACGGATTGGAATGCAGTCATGGCTAGTATCCCGCCCGGGTCTTGCCGTAGCCCGCCGGTGCCGTTGCGTTGGCGTCGAGCAGCCAGCGTGCGCGGGGCTGCGCTTCCATCGTGTCGGTCAGGCCGAGCGCGAGGCGTTCGGCACCGGCCCAGGCGATCATCGCGCCGTTGTCGGTGCAGAGCGCCGGCGGCGGCATGATCAGCTGCGTCCCGGCTTGCTGCGCGACCTCATCGAGGGCGCCGCGAATCGCCTGATTGGCGGCGACGCCGCCGGCCGCGACCAGGGCGCGCGGCGCGCCGAATTTTTCGCGGAACAGCCTGAGGCCGACGCTCAACCGGTCGGCGGTCGAATCCAGCACGGCGGCCTGAAAGCTCGCGCAGAGATCACTGATGTCCTGCGGCGTGATCTCGGCCAGCCGGCTCGCTTCGGTGCGCACTGCCGTCTTCAATCCCGACAGCGAGAAATTGGCGTCGGGACGCCCTTGCATCGGCCGCGGAAACGCAAAGCGCGTGGCATCGCCGCTTGCCGCCGCGCGCTCGACCTGCGGCCCGCCGGGATAGGGCAGGCCCAGCATCTTCGCGACCTTGTCGAAGGCCTCGCCGATCGCATCGTCGACGGTGGTGCCGAGCCGTACATACTGGCCGACGCCGGTGACCGCGACGATCTGGGTATGGCCACCCGAGGCGAGGAACAGGCAGTAGGGAAATTCGATTCCGTCGGTGAGGCGCGGCGTCAGCGCGTGCGCCTCCAGATGGTTCACCGCGACCAGCGGCGTTTCGTGCACCATCGCGATCGCCTTCGCGGTGGTGAGCCCGACGATGACGCCGCCGATCAGGCCCGGCCCCGCAGCGGCAGCAACACCGCCCAGCTGAGCGAAGCCGACGCCGGCCTCCTGCATCGCGCGCTCGATGATGCCATCGAGCAGGTCGACATGGGCGCGGGCGGCGATCTCCGGCACCACGCCGCCGAAGCGGGCGTGCTCCTCGATTTGCGACCGCACGATGTTGGACAGGATCCTGCCGCTGCCGTCAGGCGAGCGTTCGACCACCGCCGCGGCGGTCTCGTCGCAGGTGGTTTCAATGCCCAGTACCAGCATTGGCGAATTGTTATCCAATTTGCGCCCTTGCGCTCATCCGTAAAGCAGAGTTCTGGTACGTCCGGTAGCATTCCGGGGCCAGATTGCGCAATCGCCACGCGCGGGCTCCGCACGAATGTGTCGCCGCGAATTGGTCCGGGAACACCAGCGATGTCCATCCTTGTCACACGGCCGCATCCCGACAATGAGGCGACGGCGGAAAGCCTGCGTGCGCGGGGTCTTGCGGTGCTGCTTGCGCCGGTGCTCAAGTTCGAGCCGGTCGACTTTCATGACGAGAGTGAAGCTCCCTACGGTGCCATCCTCGTCACATCGGCCAACGCGATCCGTGCCGTCGCGCCACAATTGCGGGATCTTGGTCTGTTGGAGCTGCCGTTGTTTGCGGTCGGCGAGCATACGGCTGCTGCGGCGCGCGACGCCGGCTTTGCCGAGGTGATCGTCGCCGGCGGCGATGCCGCGTCCTTGCGCGACAAGGTGATGCAGAGCGCGCGCGACAAGGTGCTGAAGAAAAAGAGCACGCTGCTGTATCTCGCAGGCGCGGATCTGTCGCGCGACCTCGGCGGCGAGCTCGGTGCGGAGGGGTTTAGCGTGGTCACGCAGACGACCTATCGCATGGCGCCGGTCAAGCATCTGCCGCGCGAGGTCTGCGAGGGCTTTGCCGCCCACGGCGTCGAGGCGGTGCTGCACTACTCCCGGCGCAGCGCCCGGGCGTTCCTGGATGCGGCCAGGGACGAAGGCGTCGAAATCTCGGCGCTGGCCATACCGCAATGCTGCCTGTCCGAGACGGTGGCCAGCGTGCTGCGTGATGCCGGCGCGTCGCAGGTTCTGGTCGCAGCCACACCGGACGAAAATGCCTTATTTACCACCTTGGAGCGTGCGTTACGCACCCGTTTGGCGTAAGAGGTCGAGCCGAATCCGACGTAATCGGGTCCGTCCCGCGTATGGAAGTGTGAGGAACCGTCACGATGGCCGACGACAAGCCTGAAGACGCAGGATTGGCTCCTGAGTCCGGCCGTGCCAAGCGCACTCCGCCCACCATCGACCTCGAAGCCACCGAAGTCTCGACCCAGCCGCAGGAGCCGGCAGTCGAGCCCGAGGCAGCGCCGGCGCCGGAGCACGCCGAGCCTGAGCAGGCAAAATCCGACCAGGTTGACGCAGAGCCGGAGCGGACCGAACCGCAGGCCGCGGTTGCGCCGGCTCCCGTGTCTGCGCCGATGTCGCCCTGGGTCATCGCGCCGTTCTCCGGCGCTGTCGCGGCGGCGGTCGTGATCGCGGTCGGCTGGATGCTGGGCTGGCCCGCCGTGCAGGCACCGCCGGCCACCCCGCAAGTCACGAGCGCGACGGTCGATGCGCTGAGCGGTCGCGTTGCGGCAGTTGAAGCCAAGGCCGGCAAGCCCGTCGCCGATCCGGCCATGGCGGCGCGGATCGACGCGCTGGAGAAATCCGCGAGCGGCTTGCGCAGCGACGTCGCCAATCTGCGTACGCAGTTCGACAAGACCGCGAGCACATTGAACGATGCGAAATCCGCCCCCCGCGCTGCCGCACCCGACCTCGCCGCTCTGAGCGACCGCATCGCCCAGCTCGAGCGCGCCAGCAAGGCCGAACGTGCCGAGCTCGCGCAGCAGGGCGAGAAGATCGCCGATGCGAAGACGTTGGACGACAAGCCGCTGCGCCATGTGGTGGCGGCGGCCCTGCTCGACGTCGCCGTTCGTCACGGCGATGCTTACGAGTCGCAATTGGCCGCAGCGCGGGCGATGGTGACAAAGCCCGATATGCTGAAGCCGCTCGACACCTTTGCCGCGTCAGGTATCCCGACGCCGGTGGCGCTGAGTCGCGAGCTCCTCAACATCGTGCCGAAGCTGTCGCCGCCGGCGGAAGCCCAGACCAGCGGCACGGGCATCGTCGAGCGTCTCCAGGCAGGAGCCTCAAAGCTGGTCCGCATCGAGCGCACCGACGGGGTCGGCAACGATCGTGGCGCCATCGTCGCACGGGTGACGGCGGCGGCGCTTCGCAATGATTTCGTGGAAGCGCGGCGCGAGCTCAAGACGCTGGCCGAGGCCGATCGTGCGCCGGCGCAGGCCTGGCTCGACAAGGCCGATGCCCGCGACGCTGCGCTCGCCGCTTCCCGCAAGTTCGCCGACGATGCCATGGCGGATCTCGTCAAGCCTGCTCAATAAAGCTTCGCGCAATACTAAGCGCGTATAGGGATCGCCATGCTTCGCATCGTCCTCTTCCTTGTCCTGATCGCGCTGGCGGCGGCCGGCGCGGCCTGGGTTGCCGACCAGCCCGGCGATCTCGTCCTGACTGCGGGCAGTTTCCGCGCCTCGACCACGCTTCCTAAATTCGTGTTCCTGCTTGGCCTGTTTGCCGCGGCCGTCGTGCTGGTCTGGAGCATCGTGACGACGATCTGGCGCACGCCGGGGCGTCTGCGCCGCCGCCGCCACGACAAGCGCCACGCGCGGGGCCGCCACGCCATCACCCACGGCCTGCTCGCGATCGGTCATGGTGATACCGCACTCGCCCGCCGGCACGCGGAAACGGCGCGGCGGCATGCGCCGAATGATCCGCTCGCGCTGCTCCTGCATGCGCAGTCGGCGCAGCTCGAAGGCAATCGCGACGAGGCGCAGCGCGTCTTCCGCGCCATGGCCGAGCGCGAGGACACGCGCCTGCTCGGCCTGCGCGGCCTGTTCATTGAGGCGCAGCGCGCCGACGATGCGGTCGGCGCCGTGATGATCGCGGAGGAAGCGATCAAGCTGTCGCCGTCCTCGACCTGGGCCTCGCAAGCGGTGCTCGGCTTCCGCTGCGCGCGCGGCGACTGGAGCGGCGCGCTCGCGATCCTCGATTCGAATTTGTCTGCAGGCCTGATCGACAAGCAGGCCTATCGCCGCCAGCGCGGGGTGTTGCTCACCGCGCGCGCGCTCGAATTGCAGACGATGGACCGCGACGTCGCGCGCGAGAGCGTGATGGAGGCGGTGAAGCTTGCGCCAACCTTGGTGCCCGCGGCCGTGCTCGCGGCAAAATTCGACAGCGAGGCACATCAGGTGCGCCGCGCCATGAAGCGGGTGGAAGCTGCCTGGCTCGCCAATCCGCATCCGGATCTCGCGGATGCCTATGCCCATGTGAAGCTCGGCGATACCGCCTGGCACCGCTTGCAGCGGGTCGAGACGCTCGCGGCGAAGACGCCTGCCGACAAGCCCGGCCATATCGAGGGCCAGCTCGCGATCGCGCGTGCCGCGATCGACGCCTCCGAGTTCGCCCGCGCGCGCGAAGTGCTCGCGCCTTATCTCAGCGATCCGACCCAGCGCGTCGCGCTGCTGATGGCCGAGATCGAGCGTGCCGAGCATGGCGATAGCGGCCGCGCCCGCGCGTGGACCCTGCGGGCGGTGCGCGGCCGTCACGATCCGGCCTGGACTGCGGACGGCTACGTTAGCGACCGCTGGCGCCCGGTCTCGCCGGTCACCGGCCGGCTCGATGCGTTCCAGTGGCAGACCCCGGTCGCGAGCCTGCCTTCGGACAAGGGGACCACGATCGAATCCTCGGCCTTCGAGGAGGCCATGCTGGCGGCCCCGCCGCCGAAGCGGGTGACGGTGGCTCCCAGCGAACGCCCGGCGGAACCGGCCGCGACAGCACCGGCACCAGCACCGGCGCCAGTGCCGGCCGCGCAGGACAATTCGCCCCCGATTGCCAAAGAAGAGCCGGCCGTTGTGACCGCCGAGACGGTCCAACCGGCCCCGGAGCCCGCCGAATCACCGCCGCCGGCGGCGACACCGGTGTTCCGGAGCCGCGCCGACCTCGGCAAACCCGCGCCAGCGCCGATTCCCGCGGTCATTCCGATCGTCCGGGCCCCCGACGATCCCGGGATCGATGACGAGGGTCCGAGTGATGAATTTACGGAACAAATCGGTACACCCAAGGCCCAGGCCGGCGGCTGGCGCGGATTCTGGTCCCGCTGGGGCGCCTGAGCCGCATTTCGAACCCGGCTTGTCCTTGCCAATTCGGGCCATGCCCGATATCAGGAGCGCGCGTATCGGGGCCGGCATCGCCTTGGCCCCGGCAGGGTTCGCCGCAATAGCTCAGTTGGTAGAGCACGTCATTCGTAATGACGGGGTCGGGGGTTCGAATCCCTCTTGCGGCACCAGCGCTCAGCTCATCCGATCCAAGAAGCGCAAGCCTAGGTCCCGGCCATTGCATCCGGCGCATTGCGCGCGATGCCGGTGTCCTTACGATGCTGCCTGGTTGGGGTGTGGGCGTTGGGGCAGGGCAGGGGCATGGCGAACGGAACCGGGGCTGCGGATCGGAGCGACTGGGTCCGGCTGCCCGGTCTCGTCATCCCAGCGGCGCTGATCACCGCCATCGTCGCCTCCAAATCGCTCGACGCGTCGCGGCTGCACAGCCGGCTGTCCGTTCCCCCGCTCTATGACGACGTCGCCTATTTCGAAGACGCGGTCAGATGGGTGAATGCCTTTGGAAGCCGCGGCGTCGCCGGCAGCGTCTGGGACTTGCTGCATCACCATGCGCCGTTTTCGACGCTGGTGGCGGCCACCGGTTTTTGGTCGTTTCCCGGAAGCTATGTCGGTCCCTATCTCGTTCATGCCGTGATCGTCTTCGGCTTCCTGCTCGGGATCATCTGGCTGGTTCGGCGACGGCCGGTTCTCGAGATCGCATCGTGTCTGGTCGCAGCAGTGTGCGTGCCGGTGCTGTGGCACACGATTACCGAGGCGCGTCCCGATCTGCCCTCGGGACTTACCGTCGGCCTTGCCGCCGGTGCCATCGTCTACCGCGGCGTGCTCCGGCGCAGCGCCCGGTCGCTGGCTGGCCTCGGCGTTGCCTGCGCACTCGCCGCCTGCATCAAGCCGACATCGTTCCCGGCTGCGCTTGCTCTGCTCGGCAGTGCATTCGCGATCCGGCTGGTCGTCGATTGCATCCAGGCCGGCGGATTGCGCCTGTCGATCAGGACTGCGCTCGGCGCGCTCGCGTGGTTTGTGCTGCCGTTGATCGCGACCACGGCCGTGCTGATCGGACCCGCATTGGTCGAGACCGTCACCTACATCCTCATGGTGTTCGTCGGCCAGCGCGACCTCTGGACGACGGGCGAAGGATTCTGGCCCGGGCTGCTACGCTTCTCCATCGGTGGAGAGGGACAGTTCGGCCTGCACTATTGGCTCGCCATCGGGTTGGCCTTGATGCTGCTGCGCTTCGTGCTCGCTGCGATCCAGGGCCGGGCTGCGGTGCTGGATGCCGTCGTTCTGCTCGCGACCGTGCTGATTGCCTACGCCATTCCGTCCCTTGCCGAGATCAAGACCTACTTTTTCGGCGCAATGTTCTACGGCGTGTTCATCGTCGCGACGGTCCTCAATGGCTGCGCCAGCATGGCGTCCATGGAATCGCTGCTTGCGCGCACGGCCCTTGCGAAAGACATCCATCGCCATCTGCTGACAGCGGGCCGCGTGCTTGCGCTCGCGATCGCCCTCGCGCTGTTCGTCAAGCACGTCGTGATCGGTCAGCTCAGCGTGGCGACGCCGCTGAGCGCGCAGCAGCAGGACAGCATCCGCGCATCGACCGAGCGTCTCTGGTCGCTTCTGCGCGACGTCAAGCCACCGCTGTCGGGCCCGCTTTACGTCGGCTTTTCGAGTCCCTATCCGGTGACGCCCGCGACCATTCAGTTGTATGCGGCGCAGGCGCGGATGAATCTGGTCGTCCGTGGCGAGATGCTGCATCGAACGGCAGCGGCCACCGCAGAAGCGCTTCTGCAGTCGAATATCCTCGTCGTATCGAGCTCGATCCAGCATACGCTGGTCGGACCGCGGGTCGGCGATGAGCTCATCGCCCGCATGGACGCGGAAAAGGGCGTCTGCCTGCTCGACAGCATGAGCTTTCCGGACGTGACGCTGCGGGTTTATCGGCGGGGGTGTTGATCGCACCCGGCCGGTTCGAAATTGCTCCGCGATTGTGTGAGGCCAATCACTTAACCCAGGACACCTTCCCCGTAATGTCCCGGGTACGCCAACACGGGGAGATTTCACATGCGCAAGATCATTCTGGTTGCCGCCATGGTCCTGGCTTCCGCTTCTGCCCAGGCAGACGGCTCCCGCAGCCTGTCGCTGTCCGCGGCGGGCGCCCAGGCTCCCGCTCCACTGACCACGCCAACCTCGGCGACCACCTCCACGCCGCAGGCGAGCGAAGCTGCGCCGGCCACCGAGGCGCCGAAATATTCCGATCGTCCGCCGGCAGTGTCGCTCTCTGCGCCGGCCGCCACGGCCACTCCGACCGCTCCGGCGGCGACCACGCCCACGACCACCCCGGCGCCGGTCGCGACAACCAAGCCCGCCACCAAGAAAACGGCAAGGGTGGACAAGCCGAAGTCCAAGCGCTGGACCGAGCGCCGCATCATCAGCGAGCTGCACCGCCACGGCATCTATTGGTAAGCCGCTCGCCAAAAGCAAATGGCCGGGACAAGCCCGGCCATGCGCAGTTTTGAATGTGGTCGAGCTTACTGCGACACCGTCTGCACGACGCTTCCGATCGGACGCGTGTTCGTGCTCGCGGTCGGCACCTTCATGTCCTTCATGATCGCTTCGTCATATTCCGGCAGCGTCTGCAGCGTCGTCTTGGCCTTCATCTGCACGACCTTGTAGCCGCCGGCCTTCAACCGCGCGAGCAGCGTCGGCAGGGCTATGCCGGTATTCTTCTGGAAATCATGCATCAGGATGATGCCCTTGCCGAGCTTGTCGAGCCGGGTCATCACCGTCTCGATGATCTTTTCCGGCGTCGCGCCCTTGCGGAAGTCGAAGGAGTCGACGTCGGTCGAGAACATCGCGACGTTGCGGGTGCCGAAATAGCTCACGATCGCCGGATTATGCTGGAGCTGCGGAAAGCGGAAGAAAGGCGCCGGGTTGGCACCAAGCGCGAATTTCACCGCGCTGATGCCCTTTTCGACCTCGTCCTTGGCCATCTGCTCCGTCATCTTCTTGCCGTTCAGATTGACGTGCGACCAGGTGTGCGTGCCGACCGTGTGGCCCTGGGCCAGCACCTGGCGCAGGATTTCCGGATGATAGGTCGCGTGCTTGCCGACCGAGAAGAACAGGCCCTTGGTGCATTCATCCGCCAGCGCCTTCAGCACATTAGGCGTGTTCACGGGCCAGGGACCGTCGTCGAAGGTCAGCACGACCTCCTTGTCGGTGAGGAAGTCGAATTGCTTGAAATGGTCGAAGCCGAAGCCGGGGCCGCCGGTGGTGTCGATCTCGACCACGCGGGAGACGCCCAGCGCGTTCGGATTGGCGCAGGTCGATTTCTGCTGAACCGGCATGGCCGGGGCGGGCGCGGGTGCCTGAGCAACCGTTGTCGGCTTGGCCGCGATCGTCGCGGTGGTCTCGACGTCATCCCTGGCGGCGAGCTTCGCCGGTGCCGGCAATGGATCGGCGGCACGGGCGGCAATTGTCTTGGGAGCGGCCTGATCGGCGCGCGAGGAATAATAAAACCAACCGCCGGCGGCGATCACGACCGCCGCAACTACACTGGCCAACATCAGGCCCAACGCATTACGCATCGCTACTCTTTCCAATTACGCAACCAAACCGGCGGAATTACCCGCGCGACGAGCCATTAATGCGAAGTAACAGTTAACGTGACACCAACACGACGGCGGTTGTGGAGGAATTTCAGGAAGGTGCGCCAAAGTGACCGACGTCACAGTCGGGGTGCCGCCCGTGACCATCATCACAGTGGAAACTGTTTTGCTGGAGCATCGTAGTTCCCATCAACAACGGGCACCGTTGCGACGGTGCCAATGGGAGCTTCAAATGACCAAGTCTCTTGACACCAAGCCTCTTAACACCAAGTCCTTCTCTGCCAGTCTCCGTGACGCCAGCCTGGCGCTCGGCTTGGCCGCCATCGTCTCACTCGTCGCGACGAGTTCGAGCTTCGCCTTCTCGGCCGAGGCGCAGCAGCAGTGCACCGGCGACGCCTTCCGCCTGTGCTCGTCGGAAATCCCCAACATCCCGAAGATCACGGCGTGCATGATGAAGCATCGCTCGGATCTCAGCGCCGGCTGCCGCGCGGTGATGGACAAGGATCTCGCCAAGGGCGCGTCGCGCAAGGTCGCTGACGCCCAGGACAAGCAGTAAGAGCACGCAACACTGCAATCGTTGCGTCGGTTAGCTCCCCTCGCGATACGCCCCGGCGTCAAGCCGGGGTCACGCGGCAGCGCCATGCAGCCTGCCAATAAAGCCGTTGCGGCTGAGGGATCGTCGCACTAGCTTCGCCCGCACATTCTTCCGGGTAAGAGGCATTACGCGATGACCAGATTTCTTTTCATTCTTCCTTTGCTGCTCGGCGCATCGGTCGCATCCGCGCAGCAGCAGCCGGGCCACGATGCCTGCGCGCGCGACGTCACCCGCTTCTGCCGTGCCGTGATGAACAATGGCGATAGCGCCGTGCTCGCCTGCCTCAAGCAGCACCGCACGAAGCTGAGCAAAGGCTGCGACAAGGTGCTGACCGAGCACGGGCAGTAAGAGTTCTCGTAGCCTGGATGGAGCGAAGCGTAATCCGGGCTACGGTCTGACGCTGCTCCCCGCCGCGGTCGCGACCACCGGCAGCACCTCGGCACTGGCACGATCCGGCGTCTCCTCCTTCCAGCGCACCGAACCGAACGGACGCTCCAGCATGCGGCGGATCCGCACCGGCTCGGGACCGATATGGAAATCGATCGCCTGCTGATGCAGCGCGCGTTCTGACTGGGTCGAGCGGTTGCGCTGGCGCAAATAGTCGAACCAGGTCGGGCAATGATAGCGCTCGGTCCACAATTCGGGGTCGGCGATGTCGCGGGCGATCGACCAGCCATAGGCGCCGTTGCGCTGCCGGGAGAGCTGCACGTCCTGCATCACGTTGTGGAACGCGCGCGCGTTCTCCTGGGCGACGCGATATTCGATCTCGACCACCAGAGGTCCGCTGCGTCCCGTCAGGGACAGCTTCACCTCGGGATCGGCCAGCACGTCGGCATCCTCGTTGCGGGCACCGACGCGCGGCATCGTCAGCCAGATCCCGAGCAACGGCGAGATCAGCATCAGGCCAGCCGCAGTCAGCAATGCGATCTCGACGCCGGCATAGTCGGTGAGATGGCCCCAGCCCCAGGCACCGATGGCGATGCCGCCCGAGATCGAGGCCTGGAACGCCGCGAGCGAGCGGCCGGCGACCCAGCGCGGCGCCGAGAGCTGCACGCCGATATTGAACAGCGCGATCGCGGCCATCCAGACCGCCCCGGCCAATACCAGCGCGGTCGCCGTCAGCACCGGCTCGGTGCTCAGGGCAAGGGCGGCCATCGCAAACGCCATCGAGATGGTGCAGGCGCGGATCGCAGCCTCGCCGCTCATGCGCTTGCGCAATTCGTGGATGTTGAGCGCACCGATCACGGCGCCCATGCCGAAGGCGCCCAGCATGATGCCGTAAGTCTGCGCACCGCCATGCAGCAGGTCGCGCGCGACCAGCGGCATCAGCGCCATGATGGCGCCGCCGATCAGGCCCATCACCAGCGTGCGCAACAGCACGATCTTGATCGGCGGTGAATTGGTGATGTAGCGGAAGCCCGAGACCATGGCGCGGTTGAGCTTTTCCCGCGGCAGGCGCGAGGGCTCGGTGCTGCGCCGCCACAGCAGCAGCACCACCAGCAGCGGCAGATAGAGGATCGCGTTGCAGGCGAAAGCGGCCACCGCGCCGAGCGCGGCGACGATGACGCCGCCGACCGCGGGACCGAAGCTGCGCGCGATGTTGTAGCTGATGCCGTTCAAGGCGACGGCCGAAGGCAGCGCATCGGGCGGCACCTGTTCGCTGACCGAAGACTGCCACGCCGGGCCGAACAGCGCGTTGCCGCTGCCCACCACGAAGCAGAAGGCGAGCAGCGTCTCCGGGGTGATGAGATTGAACCCGGCCAGCACCGTCAGTACCGTCGCGCCGGCGAGCGCGACCATCAGCGAGACCAGGGTGACGATGCGGCGGTCATACATGTCGGCGATGGCGCCGGCCGGCATCGAGATCAGCATGATCGGCAGCATCAAGGCAGTCTGCACCAGCGCCACCTTGTCCGCCGAGGCCGCCATCTGCGTCATCGCCCAGGCCGCGCCGACGCCCTGGATCAGGAGGCCGAGATTGGAGAGCAGGCTGGCGAGCCAGATGCGCCGGAACACCGTGTACCGCAGAGGCGCGGTGATGCCGTCGGCGGCGATTTTCTGGCGGTTCGTCTGCTCGGTCATATCCCCTTCCAAACGGGCTGGCAGAATGGTCTTGGAGTGATCCTGGGCGATTCCGGCAAATTCAGTGATGCCCGCGAAAGTCCTTCGCTGTCCAGTGGTTAGGCCGCTATAAGCGGTGCAAAGAGTTGGTTTGCCGGGAGGAACAAATGAAGCTGTCGCGACGGACGATCCTGCAGGGGGCCGGCAGCTTGCCTTTCGCAATTGCGAGCTTGCGGACCGGCGCATCGGCCCAATCCGCGCCCGCTGCGGCGCCGGGTACCGAGGTGCCGCCGATCCTGTTCGTCCACGGCAATGGCGACTACGACGCGCTCTGGATGACGACCTTGTGGCGGATGGAATCCAACGGCATCGCGCGCGACCGCATGATGGCGATCAATTTCACCGATCCCAACGCGCGCAGCGACGACAAGGTCGAGCAGGCGAACCGCTCCTCGACCGAGGACCAGCGCCGCGAGCTCGCCGCTGCCATCGTTGAGCTGAAGCGCCGCACCGGCGCGGCGCGCGTGGCGCTGGTCGGCAGCTCGCGCGGCGGCTATTCGATCCGCAACGTGATCAAGAATGGCGGTGCCGGCGACGTCAGCCACGCGGTCTTGTGCGGCACGCCCAATCACGGCGTGTTCGCCACCGACGACCAGCCCAACAACGAGTTCAACGGCCGCGGCGTATTCCTGCGTGGCCTGAACGAGGGCGAGAGCGAGGTGACGCCGGGTATCGCCTTCCTCACCTTGCGCAGCGACGGCATGGACAAATACGCCCAGGCCGACGGCCGCTTCATCGGCAAGCCCGGCACGCCGACCGGTGTCACCAATGAAGGGCCGGAGCTGAAGGGCGCCACCAATCTCGTGCTCGGCGCGCTCGACCATCGCGAGGTGGCATTCCACCCGCGCGCCTTCCGCGAGATCTACAAGTTCATTGCCGGACGTGAGCCCGACCGGATCTCTATCAGACCTGAGGCCAAGGTAACTTTGAGCGGGCTGGTGACGGGCACGCCGGGCGGCGTTCCGACCAATCGCCCCGTGGCAGGTGCGACCGTCGAAATTTTCCGCACGAGTGAGGACGGCTTTCGTAAAGGCGACGGGTTGCACAAGTCACAGACCGGAGCGGATGGCCGCTGGGGTCCCGTCCAGGTCGATCCAACCTGGACGCTCGAGTTTGTGCTGACAGCGCCGGATGCACCGATCACACACATTTTCCGTTCGCCCTTTCCCCGCTCCTCCGACGTGGTGCATCTGCGGCCGGCGCGTCCATTCGGGCCAGCGGATGCTAAGGCTCACGCCGTCGCTATCATGTCGCGACCGCGGGGCTATTTTGGTTTGCCGCGGGACGTGGTCCTGTTTGGCGGCGAGGAGCCTAAGGACGTCAAGTCTGGCGTGCCTACCGATTCGGCAACAACCGTGCGTCGCTATAGCATTGATGCCTTTGGGAGTATCGTCGCTCAGTTTAACGAAGAACGGGTTGCGGCGCGGCTATGGCCCGCCGAGCAGAACAGGATTGCGGTCGCCGAGCTGACTTATTAGCTATTTGCCAGCGTCACATCTTGCGGGAGAGAGCCATGAATATCGCCAGCGTGCGTAGGCCCATCATCCCCCCGGCTCCCCCGCGTGCGCCCGACGACATGTCGTTCTTCGGCCGGCTTGCCGTGATCCGGCGCAACATGATCGCGACATGGGGGCAGCCCGCCTACGAGGAAGAGGTCATCAAGGGCCGCTTCTTCCTTCGCAACAGCTTCATCCTGAATCAGCCGGATGCGATCCGGCACGTCCTGCTCAACAATTATGAGAACTATACGCGCACGCCGGCGGGCATCCGCATGCTGCGCCCGGTGCTCGGCGACGGGCTTCTGATCGCGGAAGGTCATTCCTGGACGTTCCAGCGCCGCACGCTCGCGCCGGCCTTCACGCCGCGCGCCACCGCCAACCTCGTGCCGCACATGACGGCGGTGCTCGACGAGACCATCGCGAAGCTCGATACGCAGACGGGCGCGCCGGTCGATCTGCGCGAAATCATGCAGCGCATGACGCTAGAGATCGCCGGGCGCACGATGTTCTCGTTCGGCATGGACCGGCATGGCGCGACCCTGCGCAATTTCATCATGGAGTATGCGTCCCGGCTGGGACGGCCCTACTTCCTCGACATGCTGCTGCCGGTGTCGTGGCCGAGCCCGATGGATTTTGCCCGCGCCCGCTTCCGCAAGCGCTGGACCGAGTTCGTCGCCATGCTGATCGCCGAGCGGCGCGCCGCCGGCAAGAAGGACGGCGCGCCGCCGCGTGACCTGTTCGATCTCATGGACGTGGCGCGCGATCCGGAAACCGGCAAGGGCTTTTCCGACGAGCAGCTCGTCGACGAGGTCGCGACCATGATCCTGGCGGGTCATGAGACCACGGCGACGGCGTTGTTCTGGGCGCTCTATCTGCTCGCACTCGATCCGGAGACGCAGGAGGAGGTGGCGTCCGAGACAAGCGGCGAGCATCTCGACAGCATGGCCGACATCGATCGCCAGAAATTCACCCGCGCGGTAATCGACGAGACCATGCGGCTCTATCCTCCGGCCTTCCTGGTCGCGCGCGCCGCACGCGAAAAGGACAATGCGGCGGGAATCGAGATCAGCAAGGGTGACATCATCATGATCGCGCCCTGGCTTTTGCACCGGCACGAGAAGCTGTGGGATCAGCCGAACGCGTTCATTCCAAAACGCTTCATGTCGACGGAGGCGCCCGATCGCTTCGCCTATCTGCCGTTCGGCGCAGGTCCGCGCGTCTGCATCGGCGCGCCGTTTGCGCAAGCTGAATCCGTGCTGGCGCTGGCCCGGCTGATCGGCGCGTTCCGTGTCGAGCTCGCCGATCAGGCGAATCCCGTGATCCCGCTCGGCGTCGTCACGACCCAGCCGGACCACTCACCCATGTTCCGTATCACCCGTCGGTGACAGGCGATTGCCCGCCGATGGCGTGATTCAACCAGCAGAGTCCCGCGATGAGCGACATCCAGGCCCAGTTCTCCGTTCTGAAGCAGACCGCCGACGCGAAGGTGGTCGATGCGATTGCGCGTCTGATCGAGGACGGCCAGGATCACGAGCTCAATCGCGTCAATGTCCTCGACTTCGCGACGCACCATGCCGTTGACGAAGAGCACGCGATCTCGGCGTTCCTGCACGCAGCACGGCTCGGGCTGTTCGATCTCGGCTGGAACGTGCTGTGTCCAGGCTGCGGCGGCGTGCTCGGCGCGCACACGACGTTGAAGGCGCTCAAGCCCGACGATTATCACTGCGCGCTCTGCGCTTGCGGCTACAAGGCCTCCGTCGACGATCAGGTCGAGGTGTCCTTCACCGTGAATCCGCGCGTCCGGCGCATCGCGGCGCATGACCCCGACACGCTGCCGGTGTGGGAGTATTTCAAGCAGGTGTTCTGGAGCTCCGGCGTCGACTTCAACAAGGAATCGTTCGCGACGCTGGCGAACGAGGTGACGCTGGATACGATGGAGTTGCCGGCCGGCGAGAAGGCGACCATGTCGCTGCAGCTGCCGAGTGACTTTGTCATCATCTTCGAGCCGGTCACGCACGCCGCCCATTTCATCGACGTCCAGGGCGAGCCGACCAAGGATCGTCAGCAGCTCGCCATCATGTACAACAAGGTGCAGGCCCCGACGGGGACCACGACCATGCGGCCGGGTCCGCTGCGGCTGTCGCTGGAGAACCAGGCCGGCGTGCGCGTGCTGCCGTCGGTGTTCATCGCGGCCGAGGCACTCCATCATCTCATCGGCAAGCGCAAGCCGTTCCTCACCGCCAAGCGGATGCTGTCGAACCAGACCTTTCGCGATGTCTTCAAGGCGGACAATCTCAGTCTCGACCAGCGGCTCCAGATCACGTCGCTCACCTTCCTGTTCACCGATCTGAAGGGCTCGACGGCGCTCTACGAGCGCGTCGGCGACCTCGCCGCCTTCGATCTCGTGCGCGCGCATTTCCATGCGCTGCTCGAGATCATCTCCTCCGAGAAGGGCGCCGTTGTGAAGACGATCGGCGATGCCGTGATGGCGACCTTCGTCCGTCCCGAGCATGCCATCGTCGCGGGCCTGCGGATGCGCGCGGCGATGGACCAGCTCAACAAGCGGCGCGGGACCGATGATCTCATCGTCAAGATCGGCATCCATGAAGGTCCCTGCCTCGCGGTGATGCTTAACGAGCGGCAGGATTATTTCGGCCAGACGGTCAACATCGCCGCGCGCGTGCAGAGCCTGTCGACCGCGCAGGAGATCCACATCACCGGCCCGGTGCTCGATGCGCCCGCGGTTGCGGAGGTGCTGGAGCAGCGCGCGATCAAGCCGATCCAGAAACAGGCGGCGCTGCGCGGCATCGCCGACAAGATGGTGGTGTACGAGATTCCGTGACGGAATTCCGCTGTCGTCCCTGCGAAAGCAGGGACCCATGCCGCGTGATTTCTGGAATGGGCGGGATGGTGAGTCTTCGTCAATCCACAGGCTGTGGTTATGGGTCCCGGCGCCCGTGCGCAATTGCGCACTAGGCCGGGACGACAGCGAAGGGCCTGGCTTGCTACTCGCGTCCGATTCACAGTAGCCAGATTGCCGAAACGTAATGCAGCGCGCGGAACTGACGCACGTTGCGCCGGTTGAGTTTCCTGCTCATATAATGCTGGTAACGGCTGCGCCTCGCGGCTGTATCGATTTCGGTAGGATCTTATGCTCGACGGCCTGCGCCAATTCATCGCCGATATTGTTGCCCCCAATGACCAGAACCGCACGTTCGGTGACAGCGATTATCGGTTGGCGGCCACCGCGCTGCTGGTCCACGTAATCTCGCTCGACGGCCAGCCGAGCGCGGCCGAGCAGCGCAAGCTGCACAGCCTGATCGAAAGCCACTTTAAGCTCGATCGCGGCACCGCGGATCGTCTGATCGCGGACGCCACCCAGGTCGAGGGCGAGGCGGTGGACCTCTATCACTTCACCAGCGTCATCATGCGCTCGCTCGACGAAGAGGGCCGCAAGCGCATCGTCCGGATGATGTGGGAGCTGGTCTATGCCGACGGACAGGTCTCCGAATTCGAAGACAACGTCGTCTGGCGCGCCTCCGACCTGCTCGGGATTTCCCAGCGCGACCGGATCGACCTGAAGCATACGGTGGCGGAGCGCGCTGGTGGTCAGGTGACGGACAGCGCCGTCGGCGGCTGATCCGCGCAAACCGGTGGATGGCCGGTTGTGCGGATCACATGACGAAACTTTAATGTAGCTGCCGGCCGTCCGGCTCCGGATTCGTCCGTAAAAACCCGGCTTTCCCGCTCCTCCTGTCGCCCGCTCAGGTGGCCATGCGGCCGACGCCGCTTGCCTGTCGCGCACGGCTTATGCTCTCGTTCCGTCATTGCGGGGCCAAAAACTTCAATTCAAGAGACTTCGATCGTGGCTGAGCGGGTAACGTTGATCACCGGTGCTTCGGCGGGCATAGGTGCGGAGCTGGCGCGCGTGTTCGCCGCCAATGGACATCGTCTCGCTTTGACAGCGCGGCGCGCGGACCGTTTGGAGGCGCTCGCGAACGAGCTCGCCGCCAAGGGCGGCAAGAAGCCGATCGTGATCGCCTGCGATCTCGAGGACCCCGACGCCGGCGAGACCATCGCGGCGGCGCTCGCCGCCGAAGGCGTCGAGCTCGACCACCTCGTCAACAATGCCGGCTTCGGCGTGTTCGGCGATGCCATCGAGCGCGATCGCGACGAGCAGATCGGGATTGTCGATGTCAACGTGCGGGCTCTGACCGATTTGTCGCTGCGCTTCGCCGATCAACTCGTCAGGAACAAGGGCGGTCTTCTCAATGTCGGCTCGGTCGCTGGCTTCCTGCCCGGCCCCGGCATGGCCGTCTATTACGCGTCCAAGGCCTACGTGATTTCCTTCACCGAAGCGCTGCGGGCCGAGCTCGCGCCGCGCGGCGTTCGCGTCACCGTGCTTTGCCCGGGTCCCGTGCCCACCGAATTCCAGGCGCGCGCGGGCGTCGGCTCCGGACATGATACTGCCCTGCTAAATGTTTCGGCCGCCGATGTCGCGCAGGAGGCCTATCGTGGCCTGATGGCCAACAAACGGGCAGTGCTGCCTGGTCTCGGCATCAAGATTGTGCCATTCGCGCTGCGCTTCTTCCCGCGGGGCTTCATCCTGGCTGCCACCAGCCGATTCCAGAGGCAGAGGCATTAGCCCTCGAAGCTCCCGTATTGGCCCGGAGCTTGCTTCGGCTTCGATGTGTGCGCGAACTCACACGAAATTAACGATCGCTTAGTTATGCTGACGGTCTGAACCGATAGCACTCGCAGAGGCCATGTCGTTCCGGACGGACAGGTTTGGTAGCGCAGAAGTGGTGCCCTTCCCGAGAAGGACGCCAAGTGCCGTCGCCTCCGAAACCCAGTTGCCGGTTCTGATCATCCTGCACCAGGAATCCTCGACGCCGGGCCGTGTCGGCAATGCGCTGCGTGCGCTTGGCCATCGCCTCGACATCCGCCGTCCCCGCTTCGGCGATCCCCTGCCCGAGACGCTCGATCAGCATGCCGGCGCCGTGGTCTTCGGCGGCCCGATGAGCGCCAATGATTCCGACGACTATATTCGCCGCGAGATCGACTGGATCGAAATTCCGCTGCGCGAGCAGCGGCCATTCCTTGGCATCTGCCTTGGTGCCCAGATGTTGGCGATGCAGCTCGGCGCCCGCGTCGCGCCGCATGCCGATGCGCTGACCCAGATCGGCTATTACCCGATCCGCCCGACCGCCGCGGGCCACGCGCTCTGCCCGGCCTGGCCGGCCCAGGTCTATCACTGGCATCGCGAGGGATTCGAGCTGCCTGTCGGCGCCGAGCTGCTTGCAGAAGGCGACGATTTTCCGGTGCAGGCGTTCCGCACCGGCAATGCCTTCGGCGTGCAGTTTCATCCCGACGTGACCTATGCGATGATGCATCGCTGGACCACGCGCGGCTATGACGGCTTCAGCGCGCCCGGTGCGCGGCAGCGACATCATCATTTCGCCGATCGTGCCGTATACGATGTCGCAGAGCGCGCCTGGCTCGATCATTTCATCGACGGCTGGCTGGCGCGCCGGCCGGTGCTGGCGCAAGCCGCCGAGTGATCCGCGCGTTCGCGCGAAGCCCTTGCCTCATCCCTGGATATGCTAGGCTCGCTCCCCAACGAGCGCGCGAAATTGCGCCGGCAGACAAAGGGAGAGCGTCATGGCCTACGAGCACATTCTCTATGAGGTGAGCGACAAGATCGCGACCATCACGCTCAACCGTCCCGATCGCATGAATGCGTGGACGCCGACCATGGAGCGCGACGTGCGCCATGCGATGGAAGCGTCAAGCGCCGATGACAATGTCCGCGTCATCATCCTCACCGGCGCGGGCCGCGCGTTTTGCGCCAGCGCCGATATGGATGCTTTGAAGGGGCTCGACCCCGACGACGTCCGGCGCGCGTCGAACCTGCCGCCGTTCGACATGAACCGCCGTCCGGATTGGCAGACGCGCTACGGTTTCTATCCGTCGATCAAGAAGCCTGTGATCGCCATGCTCAACGGTGCGACCGCCGGCATCGGGCTCGTGCACGCGCTCTATTGCGACCTGCGCTTTGCCGCCGACAATACGGTGTTCACGACGGCCTTCGCGCGGCGCGGCCTGATTGCCGAGCACGGCATCAGCTGGATGCTGCCCCGCATCGTCGGTCATGCCAATGCGATGGATCTGCTGCTCTCGGCGAGGCGCGTGCCGAGCGACGAGGCGCTGCGGATCGGCCTGGTGAACCGGCTCTGCCCGCCTGAGAAGCTTCGCGAGGAGACCTATGCCTATGCGCGCGATCTCGCCGATTTCGTCTCGCCGAGCGCGATAGCCGTGATCAAGCGCCAGCTCTACGAGGTGCCGTTCCAGACGCTCGCCGAGGCAACCATTGAAGCCAATCGGGAGATGATGGTGGCGCTCGCCGGCAGCGATTTCCGGGAAGGCGTGGCGAGCTTCATGGAAAAGCGGCCGCCGCGGTTTACGGGGAGGTAGGGGGAGTATTCCTCAACCGGTCCGTCTTCGCCCTGCGGGCTTCGCCGGACACCACGCTTCGCCCTTCGAGCTCTGCGCGGCTGCGCCACGCGTAGCCCGAAGGGCGAAGCGTGGTGGAGCCAGGCGGGATCGAACCGCCGACCTCGTCATTGCGAACGACGCGCTCTCCCAGCTGAGCTATGGCCCCTTTGCTGGCCGCTCTGGTAAACGCGGCCGACAACCGGGCGCCATTTAAGTCCCCGCCAAGGTCAAGTCAAGGACGGGTGTCACCCGGTTTTAGCCATCCGGGGCGCGGACTTCCCTTGTTTGGGCGGGGGGGAACCGATATCTAGCAAAAGGCGTCAATCCCGACCGCAGCCAACGTTTTCAAAAGCCAGAGGCTTCAAAAGCCATGCGTGCCGTTCTCGACATCGTCATCATCGTGCTCGACCTCTACGTCTGGCTGCTGATCGCCTCCGCGATCCTGTCCTGGCTGATCGCCTTCAACGTCGTGAACACGCGCAACCAGTTCGTCTCGGCGGTGGCGGAGTTCCTGTACCGGATCACCGAGCCTGTGCTGGCGCCGATTCGCAATTTCCTGCCCAGTCTCGGCGGTCTCGACATCTCGCCGATCATCCTGATCCTGATCATCATGTTCATCGAGCGGGTGATCCTGTACTACATCTACCCCAACGTGATCTGAGCGGGCTGGAGCGCCTTGGTTGCAAACAAGGAGCCCTGGCGTTACTCGGCCGCAGGAATCAGCATCGCGCTGCGGGTGACGCCGCGCGGCGGTCGCGACGGCATCGACGGAATCGAGCAACTGGCCGACGGCCGCAGCGTGCTCAAGGTGAGGGTGCGAGCCATCGCCGACGGCGGCGAGGCCAACAAGGCCGTTTTGGTCCTGCTGGCGAAATCGCTGGGCGTCCCCAAGGCCGGCGTAAAGCTCCTGTCCGGAGCCACCTCGCGGCTGAAGCAGATCGCGGTCGACGGCGATCCGGCACGGCTCGGCGAAGCCCTGCGCCAGCTCGTCTCGGCCCAATCGAAAGACTGAGGGAACTGACATGACCGCCAAGATTATCGATGGAAAAATCATTGCCGCGGAACTCCGGGCCCGCGTCGCGGACGAGGTCGCCCGCGTCAAGCGCGAGCACAATCTGGTGCCGGGGCTGGCGGTCGTGCTGGTCGGCAGCGACCCCGCCAGCGAGGTTTATGTCCGCTCCAAGCACACCCAGACCCAGGCCGCCGGCATGGCCTCGTTCGAGCACAAGCTGCCGGCCGACGTCTCGCAGGCGGAGCTTCTGGCGCTGGTCGCGAAGCTCAACCGCGATCCGGCCGTGCACGGCATTCTGGTGCAGCTGCCGCTGCCGAAGGGGCTGAACACCGAGGCCGTCGTCAACGCCATCGACCCCGCCAAGGACGTCGACGGGCTGCATCCGAACAATGCCGGCCAGCTCGCCGGCGGTTTCGAGGCGCTGTCGCCCTGTACGCCGCTCGGCTGCATCATCCTGACCAAGAGCGTGCACGCCTCGCTCGAAGGCATGAACGCCATCGTCATCGGCCGCTCCAATCTGGTCGGCCGTCCGCTGGTGCAATTGCTGCTGAACGAGAACGCCACGGTGACGATCGCGCATTCGCGCTCGCGTGACCTGCCCGGGCTCGTGAAGCAGGCCGATCTCGTCTATGCCGCGGTCGGCAGACCCGAGATGGTGCGCGGCGACTGGCTGAAGCCGGGGGCGACCGTGATCGACGTCGGCATCAACCGGATACCCAAAGAAGACGGCAAGACGCGCCTCGTCGGTGACGTCGCCTATCAGGAAGCGCTTGGGGTGGCCGGCGCGATCACGCCGGTGCCGGGCGGCGTCGGCCAGATGACCGTGGCGTGCCTGCTGGTCAACACGCTGCGTGCGGCCTGCGCGATCGCCGAGCTACCGAAGCCGGCGGTATAGGTCAGGTTCTCGTGCCCCCGGAGGCAGCGCAGCGCTTCTTCAGCGTCGCGTCATTTCATGCCGCGCCGCGTCCGGGACACGGATGCTTCAGCCCTTCTTCTTCTTCTCGCGATCCATGCCTTCGAGGATCAGCTTGTGCGCGTCCTCCGGGCCGCCCCAGCGCAGGATCTTCACCCATTTGCCCTTCTCGAGATCCTTGTAGTGCTCGAAGAAGTGCTGGATCTGCTGCAGCGTGATGTCGGGCAGGTCGGAGTACGACTTCACCTTGTCGTAGCGCTGCGTCAGCTTCGACGACGGCACCGCCAGAATCTTCTCGTCGCCGCCGGCTTCGTCTTCCATGAACAGCACGCCGACCGGGCGCACGCTCATGACGGCGCCGGGAATGATGGCGCGGGTGTTGATGATCAGGACGTCGCAGGGATCGCCGTCATCCGACAAGGTGTGCGGGATGAAACCGTAGTTACCGGGGTAACGCATCGGCGTGTAGAGGAAGCGGTCGACCACCAGCGTGCCGGCCTCCTTGTCCATCTCGTATTTGATCGGTTCGCCGCCCACGGGGACTTCGATGAGGACGTTGACTTCGTGAGGTACGTTCTTCCCGATCGAGATCGCATCGATACGCATTCAAAGCTCCGTTATTGCCGAGGATAAATCGCGCCCGGCAGCGATTTGGCGCTGTCATACGCGGGCTTGGCCCGCTGATCCATCGCGTTTTTGTGAAATAATGAATCCGGAAGTCACCGGCTCAAAGGCAACGGTATCGACGGAAGGGAAACGCTGCCGCCTAGGCTTTCAGCAGCTCAATTGGTCCAAGCGAAGGCAACCTTGTCGAGCGACTTCGGCCCGAACCGCTCCGAGGAGCGGGCCACCATACGGCCCCCAAGCGCCCGGTAGAACTCGGTCGCGGGGTCGTTGTCCGAGAGCGCCCACACCACCATGCTCTTCAGCCCGCTCTGCATCAGGTCGCGGCGGGCGGAGGCGAACAGGCGGCGGCCGAAGCCGAGGCCCTGGAATTCGGGGCGCAGGTACAGCTCGTAGATCTCGCCGTCGAAATGCAGGCTGCGGGCGCGATTACGGCCGTAATTGGCGTAGCCCGCGATCTTGTCGCCGAACACCAGCACGCTGACGCGGCTGCCCTTGCGGATCGCGCTGTCCCACCATTGCGGGCCGCGGCGGTTGATGAGCTTTTCCAGCTCGGCGCCGGGAATGATGCCCTGATAGGCGGAGCGCCAGGCTTCGTCATGAGTCGACGCCACCGCAGTCGCATCTGCAGCTTTGGCCGGCCGGACCTCGATCAGGGTTGTGCTCATGGGCGCAATCAAACCAAGTCGCCGCGCCGGCGGCAAGACCTATCGTTAATTATCGGTTAACGTGTGGACTTTGTGCATCAGTATCTGAACCATGTTGTACCGAAAAAAGACAGGGCGCCGACTCGAATGGCATCGGCGTGCCGTGTGTCGGTGCAAAACTCCCTCTGCGGCAACGAATGAAGGGCGAGGGCCACGCAGAAAGTCCGCCCATAGTGATTCGTTCCTACTAGTGTGACTGTCGCTGTTCGTGCTCGTCCTCGGCCATTCATGCGGCTTCTCAACATCTTCGCGCTCCTGACTCTGCTGGCCTTGCTGACTGCGCCGCCTCTGTGCGCTCAGGTCACGTTTGGCCCATCGGGCGAGGAGGGCGAGCCGTTTCGCCGACAAGCGTGGCGGGTGCCGTCGCCGGATACCGACATCGCTGCGCGTGCCCTGCTGTTTCGCCCCGCCGGCGCAGGTCCGTTCCGGCTTGTGGTCATCGCACACGCCTCGACGCAGAACGTATTGCGTCGAGCGCAAATGCCGCAGCCGGAATATCGTCCGCTCGCCGCCTATCTCGTCGCGCGCGGTTTTGCCGTGCTGGTGCCGGAGCGGCTCGGCCATGGTGCGACCGGTGGCCGCTATATCGAGGACCAGGGCGGCTGCGACGAGGCGGACTATGCGCGTTCGGGCCGTGCAACGGCCGAGGAAATCCGGCTCGCGCTGGAGTTCTTGCGAAAGCAGGATTTTATCCGCAAGGACGCTGCCATCGTGATCGGCCATTCCGCCGGCGGCTGGGGTGCGCTGGCGCTCGCCAATGCCGATCCGAAGGCGATCGCCGCGATCACAGTGTTTGCGCCGGGGCGCGGCGGCCATGCCAATGATGAGCCGAACCGGATCTGCGCGCCACACACGCTTCTTGCCGCCGCTGCAGAGTTCGGCAAGGGCGCGCGCATTCCTGTCACATGGCTCGTTGCAACCAATGATAGCTATTTTGCGCCGGCGTTTTCAAAGGGCCTGGCCGACGCGTTTCGCGGCAGCGGCGGCAAGGTCGACTTCCGCACCTTGCCGGCCGTCGGCAGCGAGGGGCACTGGATGATCGAAAGGGAGGCCGGCGTCAAAGCCGCGAGCCGGGAGCTCGTGGGTGCGCTGAACCAGGGCAGGCCAACCGCGACCAAGAAGCCATGACGCTGTATTTCCTGGTCAAGTTTCTCCATGTGCTCGGCGCCATCGTCATCCTCGGCACCGGAACCGGCATTGCCTTCTTCATGCTGATGGCGCATCGCACCGACGATGCGGAGTTCATCGCGCGCACCGCTTCGGTCGTCGTCATTGCGGACGCAATCTTCACACTGTCGGCCGTGCTGCTCCAGCCGGTCACGGGCGGCTTGCTGATGTTGCTCTCGGCGATGCCGATCACCGAGCGCTGGCTGCTCGCCTCGCTCGTGTTGTATGTTGTCGCCGGCCTGTTCTGGATTCCTGTCGTGTTCATGCAGATCGAGATGCGCGATCTCGCGCGAAAGGCCGCGGAGCAGCACCGTGCATTGCCACAACGATACTTCGTCCTGTTTCGCCGCTGGTTCGCGTTCGGCTTCCCCGGCTTCGGCGCGACGATGCTGATCCTCTGGCTGATGGTTGCAAAGCCGTTTTGAGAGCCGTGATGAACCAGCGAACCATCCTGGTGCTCGGCGCCTCCGGCCTGATCGGCCGCTTCGTTACGGACGATCTTCGCGCGCGTGGCTTTCGCGCGCTTGGCGTGGCGCGCAGCCTGTCGCCGGCGCAGAAGACGAGCGCGCTCGACATCGAGCTGCCGATCCTCTCGCTCGACGCGACCGTGCTGACGCGGCTGTTGCGCGAGCATGCCGTGGATGTCGTCGTTAACTGTCTCGGCGTGCTCCAGGACGGCCCCGGCAGCGACACAGGTGCCGTACACCGCGATTTCGTCGCGCGCCTGCTTGCGGCGATCACCGACAGCGGCCGCGCGATCCGGCTGGTGCACATTTCGATCCCCGGAGCGGCCGAAGCCGATCGTACCGCCTTCGCAAGGACCAAGCGCGAGGCCGAGCGCCTGATCGCGGCCTCAGGCATTGCGCACGCCGTCCTGCGGCCCGGCTTCGTGGTCGCACCATCCGCCTATGGCGGCAGCGCCATGCTCCGCGCGCTCGCTGCCCTCCCGCTCGACCTGCCCGACAAGGAGATGGCGACGCCGTTCCAGCCCGTTTCAGTCGAGGATATCTCGGCCACCATCGCCTGGCTCACCGTGCGCGACATCGACGATGCCGCTGTCAAAGCCGTGAGCTGGGATCTGATGCAGGCTGAGCCGGTCACCATGGCCGGCGTCATCAAACAGTTCCGCCTTGCGTTCGGCACGGCCGCCTGGCCGCCTGTCGCGATGCCATCCTTCGTGCTCGATCTCGGCGCCAAGATCGGCGATCTCGCCAATTTCCTCGGGTGGATGCCGCCGATGCGCTCCACTGCCATCGCCGAGCTGCGCCGCGGCGTGCGGGGTGATCCCTCGGCATGGATCGCCGCCGCGGGCATCGCACCGAAGACGCTGGTGGATATGATTGGTCGTCATCCCGCGACCGTCCAGGACAAATGGTTCGCGCGGCTATTCCTGGTCAAGCCGCTGATCTTCGCCAGCCTCGTCGTGTTCTGGCTCGTCTCCGGCTTCATCGCGCTGTTCGTGTCCTACCGTGCCGCCGCCGGCATATTGACGGCGCACGACTTCCCGCCCGCGCTGGTCGATCCCATCACCATCGGCACCAGCCTGATGGACATGAGCATTGGCGCGATGATTGCCTTTCGCCGCACCGCGGCGACCGGGCTCGTTGCTGGCATCACCGCCTCGCTCGGCTATATGTTCGGCGCGGCGGTCCTGACGCCCGATCTCTGGATCGAACCGCTCGGCGCGCTGGTGAAGACGGGGCCGGCGATCGTGCTGATGTTGGTGGCGCTCTTGATGCTGGATAATCGCTGATGCCCAAATGGCCCGATGACGACGTGATCCTGTTCGATGGGGTCTGCGTCTTCTGCTCGCGCTGGGTCCGCTTCGTCGCGCAGCGCGACACGGCGAAGCGGTTTCGCTTCACGCCGATCCAGTCGGAGTATGGCGCCCGGCTCGCGCAGACGTTCGGCATCGACCCCGATGATCCCGACACCAATGCCGTGGTTCATGGTGGTGACGTGTACATGAAGTCGGATGCAGCGTTGACGGTGCTGTCGCGACTCCCGGGCTGGGGTTGGGTGCGCGTGCTGTTCACCGTACCGAAGCCGCTGCGGGACCCGGTGTACAGCCTCATCGCGCGCAACCGCTACCGCATCTTCGGCAAGTATGACGCGTGTTTCGTGCCCGATGCGGATTTGCGGGCGAGGGTGATCGAGTGACGCGACAGCCGCACCACAAGATTGGTGTCGTCCCGGCGAGCGCCGGGACCCACCACAGAGCGGAGTTTGGCGAAGACTGGAAGTTAGGGTCAATCCGCGGTACGCGCACCACGCGTGACTGAAAGATCACGCGGTGGGTCCCGGCGTTCGCCGGGACGACATTGGTGGGGAGGTTAGCGCTTGCCGATTGCCGCCAGCACTTCCTTCGCCGCCCGTTCCCCGCTGTCCCGCGCTCCGTGCGCGGTCGTGAAGAAGGTTGGCGACGTCGCCTCGCCGGCGAAGAACAGCCGGCCATCGACCGGCGCGGCCAGCACGGCGCGGTCGCCGGCATGGCCAGGCAGCGCGTGCGAGTATGAGCCGCGGGCAAACGGATCATGCGCCCAGCGCGACTCGGCGAGCGGCTTCAGCTTGCGGCGGATGTCGTTGCCGAGAAAGCCGGCGATCTCGTCGATGCTATGGGCGGCGATGGCGCCGTCGCCGGAATCTTCCAGCGCGCGGGCGAAGCTGCCGCCGAAGAAGCCTTCGATGCAGGGCTGGCCGAACGGGCGGATATGGTAGGTGCCCATCGCGGTGCGCATGGTGGCGCCGCGCAGGTTTGCTTCCTTGGGAAAGGCTTCGGCGTCCTCGAGCGCGAGCGTCACCTTGTCGTCGACGCCGAGCGGCAGGCCCGCTGCCGCGTCGACCTTGGACCGTAACGGCGGCGAAAAGCGGGTCGTCTCATCGGCAATCAGATTGGTCGGCACGGTGACGATCACCTTGTCCGCGGTCAGCGTGCCCTGCGACGTCTCGATGCGGACCCGCGGGCCGGAATGATCGATCAGCGCGACGTTGCAGTTCAACGCCACCGGACAGGGCGCGCCATAGGCCGCAACAAGCGCGCCATAGCCGCGACGGACGCGCCAGTTGAGACCAGAATCCTCATAGGCGTCCCAGTCCAGCGTCGACATGTCCTTGAGTTCGCAGCCGTTGATATAGGTCGAGATCGCGTCGATCATGGGATTCCAGCGATTGCCCGCCTCGAGGCTCCGGCTCGCAGGCTCGTCCTTGCCCGTCTGCGCGGCTTCCCAGAGGCGCTCATAGAACGCGTCCATCGCGCGCATGAAATCGTCGCGCTCGCCTTGCGGAAACGCGTTGCCATAGGCGCGCTCGCGCCAGGGCGGCAGGTCCTTGTTGAGCTCGAAACCGAGCCGCTGCGCGATCGAAACGAAGGAGTTCTTGTCCGCCGAGTGCAGCCAGCCGCAGCCGACGTCGAAGGTCACGTCAGGTGAGGCCTGTACGGTCCAGGCGCGGCCGCCGAGCCTGTTCCGTGCCTCCAGTACGATCGCGGAGAGACCGGAGCCCGCCAGCGCGTGTGCAGCGCCGAGGCCGGCGGCACCGGCGCCGACGATCGCGACGTCCACGGAGGAGGGGAGGGAGGTCATGGGCGGGCTCTAGCACGTTCGCTGGGTGTGCTGAAGCCGGACGGATAAACGCTTTTGTAGGGTGGGCAAAGGCGCTCTTGCGCCGTGCCCACCATCGTCCATTGGTGGGCACGCTTGCGCTTTGCCCACCCTACGGCACTACGGAGAACGGTGGCCTTACGCCACCGCTTCCTTGGCCTTCTCCGCGCGCTTGCGCTCGTTGGGGTCGAGGTGCTTCTTGCGCAGGCGGATCGACTTCGGCGTGACCTCGACCAGCTCGTCGTCCTCGATATAGGCGAGCGCCTTTTCCAGGGTCATGCGGATCGGCGGGGTCAGGCGCACGGCTTCGTCCTTCGAGGTCGTGCGGATGTTGGTGAGCTGCTTGCCCTTGAGCACGTTGATCTCGAGATCGTTGTCGCGGGTGTGCTCGCCGACGATCATGCCCTTGTAGACCTTCCAGCCCGGCTCGATCATCATCGGGCCGCGGTCTTCCAGCTTGAACATGGCGTAGGCCACCGCATCGCCCTGGTCGTTGGAGATCAGCACGCCGTTGCGGCGGCCCTGGATCTCGCCCTTGTACGGCGCATAGCCGTGGAACAGGCGGTTCATGATCGCGGTGCCGCGGGTGTCGGTGAGCAGCTCGCCCTGGTAGCCGATCAGGCCACGGGTCGGCGCGTAGAACACCAGGCGCTGACGGTTGCCGCCCGAGGGCTTCATCTCGATCAGCTCGGACTTGCGCTCGCTCATCTTCTGCACGACGACGCCGGAGTGCTCCTCGTCGACGTCGATCACGACTTCCTCGATCGGCTCCATGGTGGCGCCGGTGGCTTCGTCCTTCTGGAACACGACGCGCGGGCGCGACACCGAGAGCTCAAAACCCTCGCGGCGCATGGTCTCGATCAGGATCGCGAGCTGCAATTCGCCGCGGCCCGAGACTTCCATCGCGTCCTTGTCGGAGGCTTCGACGACGCGCAGCGCGACGTTGCCTTCGGCTTCGCGCAACAGACGGTCGCGGATCATGCGGCTCGTCACCTTGTCGCCTTCGGTGCCGGCGAGCGGGGAGTTGTTGACGATGAACGACATCGACACGGTCGGCGGATCGATCGGCTGCGCCGGCAGCGGCACTTCGACGGTCGGATCGCAGAAAGTGTCGGCGACGGTGCCCTTGGTCAGGCCGGCAATGGCGACGATGTCGCCGGCTTCGGCTTCATCGAGCGGCGTGCGCTCGAGGCCGCGGAACGCCAGGATCTTGGTGATGCGCCCGGATTCGACCAGCTTGCCCTCGGCGTTGAGCACCTTGACCTGCTGGTTCGGCTTGAGGATGCCGGAGGAGATGCGGCCGGTGATGATGCGGCCGAGATAGGGGTTGGCCTCCAGGATGGTGCCGATCATCCTGAACGGACCTTCCTCGACCTTCGGCGGCGCGACGTGGCGCAGGATCAGGTCGAACAGCGGCTCCATGCCCTTGTCCTTCGGGCCCTCCGGGCTGTCAGCCATCCAGCCCTGCTTGGCCGACCCGTAGAGGATCGGGAAGTCGAGCTGCTCCTCGCTGGCATCGAGCGCCGCGAACAGGTCGAACACCTCGTTGATGACTTCGGTCGGGCGCGCGTCGGGGCGGTCGACCTTGTTGATGACGACGATCGGCTTCAGGCCGACCTTGAGCGCCTTGGAGACCACGAACTTGGTCTGCGGCAGCGGGCCTTCGGCAGCGTCCACCAGCACCAGGGCGCCGTCCACCATGTTCAGGATGCGCTCGACCTCGCCGCCGAAATCGGCGTGGCCGGGGGTGTCGACGATGTTGATGCGGGTGTCCTTCCACTGCACCGAGGCCGCCTTGGCCAGGATGGTGATGCCGCGTTCGCGCTCCAAATCGTTGGAGTCCATGGCGCGATCGGTCACCTTCTGGTTCTCGCGGAACGTGCCGGACTGCTGGAGGAGTTTGTCGACCAGGGTCGTCTTGCCGTGGTCGACGTGAGCGATGATGGCGACGTTACGGAGGTTCATGAGTGAGCTTCTTTGGTTCGAACAATGGGTTAAGCGCGATCTCGCCGGTCGGACCGGGACCTCTTCTCGAAACAACGCTGGAAGACTGGAAACGGGGCGCTCTCCGCCCAAAAAGGAAGCCCGGCCATATCGACCGGGCAGCCTACGCGTTGCGGCGCAATATATGCAAAAACCGCCAAAAAACAATGCGTTCTTTGGGCCTTGGTTGACTGAATTTTGCCCGGGAATCTCCGGGGGTTAGCTCCCGTTCCGGGCCGGCGGGGCCTTTCGCCCCATGAGGGCCGCCCAGATCAAGACGACGCCTCCGATGCCGATGACCAGTCCCAAAAAGACCAGCGACGCGATGTCGGCGGGGATCTGGCCACCCTCGACCACCGACATTCCGCCGAACAGGAGCGCGCAGAGCCCCGGCAGCAGCATGAAGATTCCGGCGATCGCCATCAGCGCGGTCAGGCAGCCGCTGCGTGCCTCGCCGGGTGTCGGGACGGGCGGCAGAACCGGCGGTGGCGTATCGCTCATTGTGATGCCTCCTCGCTTTGCCTTGCCGCGCGATAAGTCTGCCCTTCGAGCGCGGCGCGGATGCCGTCGATCTTGCCGTTACGGTAGAACAGATTGTAGGTGTCGAACGGAATGATCGCGCCCTGCTCCGTCACGAAATGGATGCAGCTGCGCTTGACGTTGCCGACGCAGAAATTGAAGCGATCGAGAAACTGCACGATGGTGACGCGGAACACGTTCTCGTAAGAGAGCCCTTCCGGCACCTGAAAGCTCGGAAGGCAGCACAACAGCTCGCAGACGCGCTCGGACGTGTTGAGCGGGCCCGACGACAGCGAGAACAGATCGACGAATTTTTCCCGCAGCACTGGATATTTCTCAGGGCTGATCGTGTTGGGCATCACCGCAACCAGCTGCTCCTGCGGGATCAGCGAGGTCAGCGGCAGCACCTTCTCGCCATTGCGCAGGCCATAGCCGATCGAGATGCTTTCGGGATTGCAGGGCAGCGGGATCATGTCCTTGTCGCCGAACACGCCGGTCTCGATCACGCGCTTGCGGATCTCCGACAGCATGATGCGGTCGGTTTTCTCATCGAAATTCTCGTTGCGGCCGGCGTCCTGCACCGGCTGCAGCGTGACGCCGCGCACGCATCTCCACGTCAGCGCGTGGCGAACGATGTCGCCGATTTCGGAATCGTTGACGCCGCGCTTGATGGTCGCGACCAGTGTGGTCGACACGCCAAAATGCTCGAGATTTTCCAGCGCCTGCTGGCGGATTTTTCGCAAATCCGCGCCGCGCAGGTCGATCAGCGCATCGCGCTGCAGTGAATCGAACTGGAGATAGACCTCCAGCCCGCGCCTGTTCTCGGCGAGCCGCGCCACGAAATCCTTTTCGCGGGCGATGCGCAGCCCGTTGGTGTTGATCATGACGTGGCGGATCGGGCGGGCGCGCACGGCATCCAGGATCTCGAAGAAATCAGGATGCAGCGTCGGCTCACCGCCGGAAATCTGCACGAGATCGGGCTCGCCCTCGCTTGCGACCAGCGCGTCCAGCATCTTCTCGACTGTCGCGAGCGGGGTGAATTTCGTTCGTGCGGGCGAGGATTCGGCGAAGCAGACCGGGCAGGTGAGGTTGCAGTGCTCGGTGATCTCGATCAGCGCCAGGCAGGAATGCTGCTCGTGGTCGGAACAGAGACCGCAATCATAGGGGCAGCCGAATTCGGTGCGCTGCTGGAATTGCAGCGGCCGGTCGCCGGGCTTGATGAAATCCTTGCACAGGCGCCAATAGGCGGCATCCGTCGACACCAGCGTCGACTGGACGCCGTGCTCCCTGCAGCGCTTTTCGTACCAGACCTCGTTGTCGTGGATCTGGATCTTGGTCGGCACCAGCTTCAGGCAGGTCTCGCAAAGAGATTGGGTCTGGCCCCAGAAAATATAGGGCCGCGACTTACGCAACGGCGCGTTCATGCAAGTATCTCGTTTTGTAAGCGTCTCGCTTTGGGCGCCGTCGCCAGCATGACGCCGGCGTAGAGCAAAATGGACAGCGACAGCAGATGAAACAGGGTGAAGGGGCCGATCAGCGTGCCGTAGGGCTTGAGGAATTCCCACAGGAAGCGTTGCGCTCCATAATAGACGAGAACCAGGTAGAAACCATTGGTGATCACAAAGGCGTTCCGGTTCACGACCGCCAGCACATAGAGCAGCGCGAATACGGCCATGGCCGCGCTCTCATAGAGCTGCACGGGATGGCGCGGAATGCCGTCGCCGAAATCCTGGGCCCATGGCAGCGCCGTCGGCGTGCCGTAGGTGAAATCGTCGAGGCCTGCGAAGTAGCAGCCGAGCCGGCCGATCGCGATGCCGAGCGCCAGCGGCAGCGCAAAACGGGCACCGGTTCGCGCGGCGATCCCCGCGGACCATTTGTAGAGCTCGATCGCCACGATGCCGCCGGCCAGCGCGCCCTCCACCGAGCGCGCAATGCCGCTTTGCCCCGACAGCCATAGATTGACGGAGCCGAACAGATAGGCGCCGAGGCCCGCGCCGAACACCAGCGCGGCGACATAGGGCAGCTGGAAGGATTGCGCCGGAAACTGCAGGCGCTGTCGCGACAGCCAATAGACGGCCGCCGCCGCCGCCAGCCATGCCAAGACGTCGAAGATGGTGTGTAGGAAAGCCCCGCTCATGCCGGGGGATATTAGCCCAGGTTCCGGCCGAGCGGGATAGTGCGCCTGCTCGTTCTCCACGCCGGGGAAGCGAGGCGGATCGCTACCCGGCCTCCCGCTCCTCGGTCGGATAGACGCCGCGCAGCACCTCCTCGAAATGCATCTTCACCGCGTCGTTGCACAGGCAGGCGCGAAGCCTCAGGCCGTCGCGGTTGCGAACCAGGATCGATCCGCGCCTCGTGTCGAGAATCCGTTCCGCCTTGAACGACTGAAGCACGCGGCTTGCATAGGAGCGGCCAACGCCCAGCAGCGTCGCAAGCTGTTCGTGGGTCAGCGGCACGCTGTCCTCGTCGCCGGTGCGCTCCATCGCCGCCAGGATCCATTTGGCGGTCCGCTGCTCGATCGAATGGATCGCATTGCACGCGGTCGACTGGAAGATCTGCGCCAGCATGCAATCGGCATAGCGGGCAAAGATGTTGCGCAGCGACGCCGAGCGCAGCTTGGCCGCTTCCAGCTTGGCGACATGAACGCGCGCAAACGGGCCGCCGAATTTCACGCAGATCCGGGTATAGGCCGGCAGGAATCCCTCGCTGACGATGCCGCCCACCGCGCCTTCGCGGCCGACCAGGATGGTCTCGACGTCTCGGCCATCCTCGTTGGGGACCAGAAAGGTCGCGAGCGCCGGTCCGCAGGGGAAGTGGACGACCTGGACGTCGTCACCGGGGCTGTAGAGCAGCTGGCTGGCTGCGGAATTTTCGACGGTCACATGCGGTGCGAGCAATGCGTAGTCTGCCTGGCTCAAGCGCCGCAACAAATTGTTGGCCGGACGGCTCTCGACCTCGATCATCTTGCTGATACGCGCATCCATCGTGAACTCCGATCTTCCTCCCCACCTTAACGAGTTCCTTGCATTCCCTGTGTGCACAAGTGGACAGACTAGAGAACGGCAATGTGGTGGGTTTCGTTCCGGGAACCCTCCGATGCGCTATGCGCAGGCATCGTGGCGCGGCAGTCCTGATCCGAACCCCCACACACAAGATGCGATCATGACACCCGCACTTTCCAATGGCTCAAGCTGGCCGGCCGACGTTCTGATCGTCGAAGACGATCCGATCATCGCCATCGATTTCGAGGACCGTCTGCTCGGGTTTGGAGTGCCGGGCGTGCGGACCGTCGGGTCGGTGACGCAGGCGCTCGGCGCCATCGCCAACCGCGCGCCCGATTTCGCGCTGCTCGATGTCGAGTTGATCCGCGAGACCAGCTTTGCGGTCGCGGAGCGGCTGGCTGCGCTGAAGATCCCGTTCGTCTTCGTTACCGGCTATGGCGCCGAGGCGCGCATTCCGCCTGAATTCTCGGGCCAGCCGCGGTTGCAGAAGCCGTGCTCGAGCGACGCGCTGGAGGCGGCGCTCAAGGTGCGCGCCCTCGACTAGCGATCAGGCCTGCTTCGGATCGAGCGTGGTCGACCACAGCGCGACGTCGGCGCGGTCGCGCAAGGTCACCGTCATCTGGCCCGAGGCGCCGTCGATCTTGACGTGACCGAAGAACTGCATGCCGGCGGAGGGCGGCAGGTTCTGGCTGTCCTTGCCCGGCGCCTTGACGAAGCGCACCTCGGGTCCAAAGGTGTTGTCGAGCGCGTTCGGACCGAACGTGCCGGCATGCAGCGGGCCCGAGACGAATTCCCAGAACGGCTCGAACTCCTGGAATTGCGCCTTGTTCGGATCGTAATAATGCGCGGCGGCGTAGTGCACGTCCGCCGTCAGCCACACCGTGTTGCTGATCGGCGCCATCTTGATGAAACGCAGGATGTCGGCGATCTCGAACTCGCGGCCGCGGACCGGGCCGTCACCCTGCGCGATTGCTTCCGAGCCGCCCTTCGGCGTGTCCGCGACGACGAGGCTGAGCGGCATGTCGGAAGCGATCACCTTCCAGGTCGCGCGTGAATTGAGCAGGCCGCGCTTGAGCCAGGCGATCTGGTCCGGGCCGAGGAAGTAGCTGGCGGGGCCGTAAGCGGTTTCGAGATTGGCGCCGTTCGGGCCGCGATAGCTACGCTCGTCGAGCACGAACACATCGAGATGCGGGCCGTAGGAGATCTGGCGATAGACCCGCCCCGGCTCGACGATGCTCTCGCGCATCGGATACATCTCGTGGAAGGCGCGGCCCGCGCGGGCGGCGAGCAGGGCGATGTCGCGCTCCTTGTAGGCGGCCGGCAATTCCTTCGACAGCGACCAGTTGTTGGTCACCTCGTGGTCGTCCCATTGCACGAAGATCGGCACCTCGGCATTGAAGGCGCGGAGGTTGTCGTCGATGAGATTGTATTTGTGCGCGGCGCGGTACTCGTCCAGCGTCTCGGCGACCTTGGTCTTCTCGGGGATGGTGACGTTCTTCCAGAGCTTGCCGTCGGCGAGCTTCACCTCGGATACAATCGGGCCGTCGGCATAGATGGTGTCGCCCGAATGCAGGAAGAAATCCGGACGGTGCTTGCGCATCGCCGAGAAGGTGAACATGCCGCCGTCGTCAGGATTGATGCCCCAGCCCTGGCCGGCGACGTCTCCGCCCCAGACGAAGCTGACGTCGCGGCGGTCGGCCGGCGCGGTGCGGAAGCGGCCGACCACCGGCTCGCCCTCGATCGCGCTGTGGGAGAGATCGCGGAAGCGGACGCGGTAAAAAATGTCCTGGCCGCCCGGCAAGTTCTCGATCAGCATCTTCGCGGTGAAGTCGCTCTCGGGGAGCGCTGCGATCGGCGGCAGCGCACGGGCATCCCTGAATGACTCCGTCGTCGCCACCTCGACCAGCATCTGCGCGGGCCGGTCGGTGCGCGCCCACACCACACCGCCGTCCACCGTGACGTCGCCCGACTGGACGCCATGAGTGACCATCGGCCGATCGGCCGCGCGCGAGAGATAGGGCATCGCGACCGCGCCGAGCGTACCGGCGCCGGTGGCGAGGAAGCGGCGGCGGGAGAATTTGATGTTCATGCTTGGCTCGCTGTGCTGCGCGCATCTCGCGCCGTCATTCCCGGACGGTCCGAAGGATCAGAACCCGGAATCTCGAGATTCCGGATTCGCGCGTTGCGCGCCCCGGAATGACGGTGAACCTATATTGAGACAATGTGACGCAGCGATAACGCGCGCAAGCGCTCACGCGTTGCCGGCGGCCCTGAACTGGGCGCCGGCCCGCTGCAGGTTCTGCGGCAGGCTGAACAGCACCGCCTTGCGGTCGGCGACGGCGGCGTGGAACTGGTCGAGTGCGATGTTGAAGGCGGTGAGCGCGGCTTCCTCGATCGCGCCGTGATCGAAGCAGCGCAGCGTGTCGCGCAGGATCTCGTCGGCCTCGGTCTGCATCTGGTCGAGCTCTTCGGTCGTCTCGCATTTGCGTGCGGCGGCGATCATGTCGAGCAGCCGTTCGCGCTGATGGTTGTTGTTGTCGCGCTCGTCCTTCTTCAGATAGCCCGCGAACCAGGCGCCGATCGAGCCCATGGCGGACAACGCCATCAGGCTCCACCAGATGTAATCGCTGTATTTGTCGAGGAAGGTCTTTTCCTCGCCGTCGACGAAGGCGGCGGCGCCCGGATGCACCGGGATCACCGCGTCCTTGTCGGTGTCGGGTGTCTCGATCTTCGCCGCCAGCGGGAATTCCGTCACCAGCTGCTGGCGCACGGCGAAGAGCTGGCGCGTGAACGCCGCGATGGTGGTTTCGGACACGCCTTTGCGCGCCACGACGTGGTGCGAGAAGCTGATGGTCTTGACCTCGTCGTCCGGGCGGGCGGGCGAGCCGCCATAGGTGCCGGCGGGAATCTCGGACGCTTCGTAGACCGGGTGGTTCTGCGCGATCGCATCCGCGGACTCGATCGCGAGGAAGCTCGGCGCGCCGAAATCCTTGGTGGAGGCGGCGATCGCATCCGCCGTGATCTTGCTGTTGACCGGGCCGGCCGCGAGATAGACGTCGGCCTTCTGGGCCTTGATCGCCTCGGCGACCTCGTTGGCCGGGAATTGCACGATCTCGACCTTGGCGGGATCGACGTTGTATTGCAGGAGGATCACCTTGAGCAGATTGACGTTGGCCTGGGTGCGGCCGACGACGCCGACGCGATGGCCGGCGAGCTGCGAGATCTTGGTGATCTTCGCGCCCCGCTTCTTGCCTTTGCTAGGCACGGACCACAGCACCACGACGTTCTTGCGCAGGGTCGCGACCGCTTGCGCGTTCTTGGGGACGTCGAGGTCGCCGCGCACGATGGCGAGATCGACCTTGCCTTCCGCAAGCGCATTGGCACTGGCGGTGGCGCCGTCGGTCTGGATCGGCCGCAGCCGCACCTGGCCCTTGCTCTGCGTGAAGGCCTGCGTCAGCGCCTGCACGACCTTGACGTCGTCGCTGTTGGCGGGACCGACCGCGATCTTCAACGTCACCGGCCGCATGGCGAAGTAGTAGCCGCCGACGAGCGCACCGATGATCGCAAGCACGAGCGCAAGAGACACGAGCGCGGTCTTCCGCGCCGCGGATCGCGGCGAAGGCGGAGAGGGCGTTTCGGCCAGGTCCAATCCCCCGGTCATCGATCTCCCAAACAGGCGCTTCAGGCTCAGTTTCATCTTGGCCGGCGATTTACGCCCGTAATTGTAGCAAATTTCTTGTCCGGCGGGGTTACATCTCCGTCATGGTTAGCGGATGGCGGAAATCCCCGTATGAACCCGGGCGTCAGCGGGGTGTTAGGGTAAAGTTCCCCTGAAGGACGGAGACATGACCATGGCAGATCGGCTTTCGGCGGAGGCGCGCAGGCAGGCGCTGGGTGGACTACCCGGTTGGAGCGAGGTTCAGGGCCGGGATGCCATCGGCAAAACCTTTATCTTCAAGGATTTCAACGAGGCGTTCGGCTTCATGACCCGCGCTGCGCTGGCCGCCGAGAAGATGGATCACCACCCCGAATGGCGCAACGTCTACAAGACGGTGGAGGTGGTGCTGTCGACCCACGACGCCGGCGGCGTCACGGCGCTCGACATCGCGCTGGCCAAGACGATGAACGCGATCGCAGGCTGAGACCGGGCCGACATCTTGCAGGGATCGGCCACATCCCCATCTTGTGATCAGCCGGGATCGGCGATCCGTCGCCCGGCTGAACGGGGAGTTTGTCGAACATGGCTGCCGAACACAGCGTCGGTTTCGAGCCGGCCGATCGGCTCGCGGAAGACCGTGAGAGCGTGCGCCGCCGCTTCTGGCGCAAGCTGAAGCGTGTCGCCGCGCAGCTGCCGTTCGCGGAAGACCTGCTTGCTGCCTATTACTGCGCGTTCGACCGGCAGACCCCGCGCCACGTCCAGGCCGCGCTGTTGGGTGCGATCGCCTATTTCATCCTGCCGTTCGATTTCGTCGCCGACGTGATGCCGGTCCTCGGATTCGCCGACGACGCCGCGGTACTCGCCACCGCCATCCGCATGGTTTCCGGCCACATCACCAATGAGCACCGCGAAGCCGCCCGTGCTGTGCTGAAGCGTGGGGTGGATGAGGAGGGCGATGCGGACATGGAGGCGGCGTAGTCAACGCGGATTCAACCACACATTCCGCTGTCATGCCCCGGCTTGATGTGTAGTCCGGGGACATGGCTGACACCTGTTCGGACACATCGCTGACAGGTTGGCCATTGGTCAAGCCGGGCGATGACACTGAGTGTGTGGCGACGAAACGCGCTCGCTATTTCTTGCCCGCCTCCACCCGCGCCTTCTCCGCGTCCCATGCCTGGAATTGCTTGAACAGCGTTTCCCTGTCCGCGTCGGAGACCTTTGCGGCCGTGGGGCTCTGCTTCAGGAACGCCTCGAATCGTTGCCGTGTCACCGGCTCGACGCCGTGCTTGTCGAGCCATTGCTGCGCCACCGGCAATCTGTTCCAACCCGACAGGGGCGCCGCGAGCGAGACCTCCTTCCACTTGGGATGGAAGGGCGGGTTCTGGAGCGCCGGGAATTTCGTGAAGAACGCGTCCACGAACAGCGCGAGCTTGCGATAGCGTTCGGTGTTTGGCGCCCAACTATAGGCCGCGAGCACCGCTGGCACCGCGATGGTGTCCACGCTCTCGCCCTCCTTGATCAGATTCGGATAGTCCTTGGTCGTCAGCGTCGCCGGCAGATAGTCGCTCTGGAGCGGCTTTGCATAGTCGACCTTGGCAAGATGGAAGCGGCCGTCATTGCCGAAGGTCGAGACTGATTTGTACGGCTTGCCGCCGACCACGATGACGGCGTCGATCTCACCGGCCTTCAGCTTTTCCATTGCGATGCGCTGCTCGACATAGACGAATTTCGCCTTGATGCCGAGCCGCTCGAATACGGTGAGCGCGGTGACGAAGGTGCCGCCATTGGGCAGGTCGACGCTGACCGTCTTGCCTTCGAGATCCTTCAGCGTCGCAACAGATTTCGGCGCGATCACCTGCATCTCTTCGTTGTAGAGCTTCGTCACATAGGTGAATTGCTTCTTGATGTCCTTGGCAAAACCCTTGCGCTCGAGATAGTCGAGCGTGTCGGCCCGCACGATGCCGAGATCGACCCCTTGCAGGAACAGGATGTCGGCGACGCTCTGCACCGAGCCACGGCCGACGATCGGCAGCACGCGGATCTTGTTGCCGTCGTCGAGCACCGAGGCGAGGTCGGCGCCGAACTGCACGTAGGTGCCGCCGATCGTGCCGGTGATCAGCGTGACGGTGTTGGCGTTCAGCGCCTGCTTGGTCGAGGTCGAGCCGAACTGGAAGATGGCCTTCAGGCCGTCCGAGACCTTGGCCGGATCGTATTCGGTCTGCTCGGCGCCGGCGGTGGAGGCATAGATCGTCATGATGGCGGCAAGTGCCATTCCAAAAGCGTTACGCATGATGTCCCCTGAAGAGTTCTAGTTCTGAATCCGGACGAGACGCTGGCGCGCCTCCGCCGATCCGAGTGATGCAGCCCGCTGGTACCAGTCACGTGCGGCGGATGCGTCGGCAATGACACTTCGCGCATCGCTGGTGCCGAGCACCGTGGGATCATAGGTCTGCGCCAGCAGAAGCGCGGCCGTTGCATCTTGCGCATTGGCCGCGCGTTCGAGCAGCAGCCGCGCTGCGGCGATGTCACCGATCCTCAACAGGCTCTTCGCGCGCGTCATCAACGCTGCCAGCGTGTCGGCGTCGAGCGTCCTGACCGATTCAGGCGGTGCAGGCTGTGCGGCGACGGGCTCCGGTGCTTGCACCGGTCCTTGCACCGGTCCTTGCGCTTGCAGCGCAACCTGATAGGCGGTCGCTATCGCTTCGCGGCTTGGCACCGTCGGTGCAGGGAGGTCCCGTGCGTCGGCGCTCGCCAGCGTCGTGTTGGACACGCGGGCCGGATCCTTGAGCGGGGTCTGTGGTATCGCCGGCGCGTTGGCCGACGCCATGGCCATGTCCGGCGCAAGCCCCACCCAGCTACCGGCGTTGGCGGTGAAGAAGCCGCGAAAGTCGGATTGAAACAATACGGCCAGAACTGCCAGGGTGGACGCTGCCAGAACAGCCGCGAGAACACGCGGCACAATTCTGGAACGCAACTCCACCGGCGTATATTCGCTTGGGTCCGGCGCGCCGAGCGGATCGGACAGGAACAGCGGAATCGGATCGTCCTGCGAAAGATCGGCCCGTGCGGCGCGCGCACGGACAAAGGACGCGGTCGGCGGATGTGATGCGGCTCGATTGAAGTCGAGCGCACTCGACTCCTTGGACGGGCGGAACGCCGTCGTCTCCATGGTGATGCTCCCCATTACTAACGCAACGCAGGGGCATTCCCGGCTTCAGTCTTTTTATTGTTGTCCAGAGGTACCCCGCAAACTGGAACCGGTAAATCGCCGTCTGAATCAGCCCAAAAAACGACGACGATTTGCGCGAATCGGGAGAGATTTGGGTTTGATTGCGGCAAAGCAGGGGAATGCACCGCAATTTTGGCGGGAATGGTTGAGGGCTCATTACCAAGCGACGGCGCACGAAAAAGCTGGCGCAGCTTCAGCGACGCCAGCGATTCGAGCGGTGACAGTTTTGTATGTGGCGATGGCGACGCCTACGTCCTCACGGATGCAAAATCACCTTGCCCATGGCCTGACGTCCCGCGAGCACCTTCAGTGCATCTGCTGTCTGCGCCAGCGGGAAGGTGCGGTCGACATGCGACGAGATCTTTCCTTCCGCCGTCCACTTCACGAGCTTCTCGAGATTGGCGCGGTTCTTCTCCGGATTCTGCCGCGTCCAGGCGCCCCAGAACACGCCGCGGATGTCGCAGCCTTTCAGCAGCGCGAGGTTCAGCGGCATCTTCGGAATGTCGCCCGCGGCGAAACCGATCACGAGGAAGCGGCCTTCCCAGGCGATCGAGCGCAGCGCCTGCTCGGCATAGGCACCACCAACCGGATCGAAGATGATGTCGACGCCCTTGCCACCCGTGAGTTTTCGCAAACCTTCCTTGAGGTCTTCCTTGGCGTAGTTCAGCGTCAGCTCGGCGCCGTGCGCCTTCGCGAATTCGAGCTTCTCGTCCGACGAGGCGCAGGCGATCACCTTCAGGCCCATCAGCTTGCCGAGCTCGCAGGCGGCAAGGCCGGTGCCGCCGGCCGCACCTAACACCGCGAGCGTCTCGCCCGGCTTCGGGCTGGCGCGATCTTCCAACGCATGAAGCGCCGTGCCGTAGATGATGATGATGCCGGCCGCGCGGTCGTAGTCGAGATTGTCGGGGATCTTCACGATCGACGCCGCCGGCAGCGCGATCTTCTCGCGCGCGCCGTTGTGGCCGCAGGAAGCGACGACGCGATCGCCGACTTTCAGATCGGTCACGCCGGAGCCGATGCTCTCGATCACGCCCGCGACTTCCGCGGCCGGCGAGAACGGGAACGGCGGCTTGATCTGATACTTGCCCTGAATCATCAGGATGTCGAAGAAGTTCAGCGCCGCCGCCTTGATCGCGATCACCGCTTCACCGGGACCTGCCACCGGATCCGGCACCTCAGCCAGTACGAGATCGTCAGGCTGGCAATATTGCGAGCAGAGGATGGCTTTCATAGCGGCACCTTGGGCGTTTTGGGTGGAATTATAGTTTGGCCGTTTCTGCCGGATTTACTGCGGCCGGACAATCCGGATTCTTTGTCTCGGGCGGCGCGAGGGCCTATCCTCGTCATCCGAGCGCAGCAAGCAATCCAGACTATTTCCGCCGGACGGATTCTGGATTGCTTCGCTGCGCTCGCAATGACGGAGCAAGAAGAAAAGGGAGGATTCAAACGATGTTTGAAACAGGCCTGCTGAGGGACAAGCGCATCCTCGTCACCGGCGGCGGCTCGGGCCTCGGCGCCGCGATGGGGCGCCGTTTCCTTGCACTCGGCGCCGAGCTCGTGATCTGCGGCCGCAAGCTCGACCGGCTGGAAGCAACCGCGAGCGAGATGCGCGAGGAGACAGGTGGCAAGGTCACGACGATCGCCTGCGACATCCGCGACGGCGCGGCCGTCGACAGCATGATGGAACAGATCTGGCGCGAGGCGCCGCTCGACATCCTCGTCAACAACGCCGCTGCGACGTTCATCGCACAGAGCGAGCATCTGTCGTTCCGCGCCGCCGATGCGATCCTGGCGCCGACGTTGCATGGCGCGATGTACTGCACGCTGGCCGCAGGCAGGCGCTGGATCGAGGACCAGCATGGCGGCGTCGTGCTCTCGATCCTCTCGACCTCGACCATCACCGGCCGCGCCTTCACCGTGCCCTCGGCGATGGCGAAATCGGCGCTGCTGGCGATGACCAGAAGTCTCGCCGTGGAATGGGGCCCGAAAGGCATCCGCACCGTCGCCATCGCCCCTGGTCCGTTCCCGACCGCGGGCGCGTCGGGCCAGCTCCGCCCCGAAGGCCGTGACGAAGGCTGGACCGCGCGCAACCCGCTTGGCCGGACCGGAGAGCACGGCGAGCTTGCCGATCTCGCCAGCTTCCTGGTCTCGGACCGCGCCGCCTACATCAATGGCGAGATGGTCGTCATCGACGGTGGCGCGCATTTGCGCAGTTCCGGCGCCGAGGATTTGTTACGTTGGACCGAGACGCAATGGGCCAACCAGCGCGCCGCGCGGTCCAAAGCTTAAGGCGGCGCTGATACCGCTAACTGCCTTCCCAAATTGGACTTTCCCGGTTATCCCTGCCGGGGGACAAAGCGCGGCCGGGCCATCTTCCAGTCACAATATTGAGGGAACCACTCCAGCATGTGGCGGGTGCTATCTTTAGCTTTGATGATCGGCATGATGACGTGCGGGATCGCCGATCTTGCGCGGGCGCAGACGACGCAACCGGCGCCGAAGGCCGCACCGAAGTCGGCGGCTCCGGCGGCCAATACGGCTGCAAAGAGCGCGGCAAAGCCCGAGAGCAAGCCTGCGGCTCCGCCCGCAGCGGTTGCGGGTGGCGCGGAGCCGACCCTGATCGGCCAGTTCGGCACCTGGGGCGCTTATTCGGCGACGCCCAACGGCAAGAAGGTCTGCTTCGCGCTGGCAAAACCCTCGTCGTCGAAGACCAATCCGCCGAATCGGCCGCGCGATCCCGCTTATGCCTTCGTCTCGACCCGTCCGGCCGAGAAGGTGAACAACGAAGTTTCGGTCATGATCGGTTACGCGCTGAAGCCGGGCTCGGAATCGTCGGTCGAGGTCGGCGGCGCCGCCTTCGCCATGTACACGCAGGGCGACGGCCTCTGGATCAAGAACGCGGCCGAGGAGGAGCGGATGGTCGAAGCCATGCGCAAATCCGCCGAGCTGGTCGTCAAGGGGGTCTCGGCCAAGGGCACCGAGACGACCGACACGTTCTCGCTGAAGGGCCTCGCCCAGGCGCTCGACAAGATCGCGCAGGACTGCCGGCGGTAAGGCTTAGTCCTTTAAGGCTAAGCGACAGTCACGGTCGCAATCGGCTGTTCCGGTTGCTATATAAGGCCGGTTCCAGATTTCTTCCGTCATTCCGGGGCGATGCGCAGCATCGAACCCGGAATCTCGAGCTCCCCCGGTGCGCAGTTGCGCACCTGAGGTCTGGTCCTCAGGGTCGCTTTGCGATCCCTTCGGACCATTCTGAAACGCCGCAAAACCTTTAGGTTCATTCAATGCAACCGACGACCGAGCCGCATAACGCAATCCTGGTGGAGAAGACGCCACTCGAGACCTATGTGCCGCCGGCGAGGCCTTCGCTGATCGGTCTGTCGCGCACGGAGCTTGCCGATCGCCTCGGCGAGATCGGCGTCGCGCCGGCGCAGCGCAAGATGCGCGTGCAGCAGCTCTGGCACTGGCTCTATTTTCGCGGCGCCCAGAGCTTCGACGACATGACCTCGATCTCGAAGGGCATTCGCGCCGAGCTCGCGCAGCATTTTACGGTCGACCGGCCCGAAGTCGTGGCCGAGCAGATCTCCAACGACGGTACCCGCAAATGGCTGCTGCGTCTGCCGAGCGGCGACAATGTCGAGCGCGCTCATGAAGTCGAATGCGTCTACATTCCCGAGACCGATCGCGGCACGCTGTGCGTCTCCTCGCAGGTCGGCTGCACGCTGAACTGTTCTTTCTGCCACACCGGCACGCAGCGCCTGGTGCGCAATCTCACCGCGGGCGAGATCGTCGGACAGATCATGGTGGCGCGGGATCGCCTGAACGATTGGGCCGATCGCGAGGACGGCACACGCCGCGTCACCAATATCGTGATGATGGGAATGGGCGAGCCGCTCTATAATTTCGACGCGGTGCGCGATGCGCTGCTGATCGTCGGCGACAATGAAGGCATCGGTATCTCCCGCCGACGCATCACGCTGTCGACCTCGGGCGTGGTGCCGAACATCGTGCGCGCCGGCGAGGAGATCGGCGTCATGCTCGCGATCTCGCTGCATGCGGTTCGCGACGAGCTGCGCAACGAGCTGGTGCCGCTCAACCGCAAATATCCGATCAAGGAGCTGCTGCAGGCCTGCCGCGATTATCCCGGCGCTTCCAACGCGCGCCGCATCACCTTCGAATATGTGATGCTCAAGGGCGTCAACGATTCGCTCGACGATGCAAAGCTGCTGGTGAAGCTGCTCAAGGGCATTCACGCCAAGATCAACCTGATCCCGTTCAATCCCTGGCCCGGAACCGCCTATGAATGTTCGGACTGGGACCAGATCGAGAAATTCTCCGAATACATTTTTAATGCCGGCTATTCCTCGCCGGTGCGCACGCCGCGCGGCCGCGACATCCTCGCCGCCTGCGGCCAGCTCAAGTCGGAGACCGAGAAGCTCAGCGCGAGGGAACGGCAGGCACTGCGCGCCATGGCGATGACGGATTAGGTTGTCATGACCGCGCTCTCGCATCCTCGTCATTGCGAGGAGCGTAGCGACGAAGCAATCCAGACTGCGTCTGCAGACGTATCTCTGGATTGCTTCCGCCTTCGCCAAGGCTTCGGCGGACAAGTCGCTGCGCTCGCAATGACGACTACGGTGACTTCCTCCGCATGTCCCTGATCGGCCGCCTCATCGTCATCTTCATCGGCTTCCTCGCCGCCTGTTTCGTCGGCGGCATGATCGTGGTCGTCGCGCTGCTGTTTCCGGAGTTCGCCGATCTCGGCGCCGGCCCCGTCGATCAGGGCGCGATCGACATTTTGCTCGGCTTCGGCTTCATCTTCGTCTCCGGCTTTGCGCTGGTGCCGGCGGCAGTGATCGTTGCGATCACCGAAGCCCTCTACATCCGCAGCGCGCTCGCTTATGCCGTCGGCGGCGGCCTCGTCGGACTTGCCTGCTATCTCGGCCTCGTTCCCTTTCACTCCGACACGTTTCAGTTCGAAGGCATCGTGCGGCGCCATCTGGAGATCATGACCGGCGCGGGCATCGTCGCCGGCGTGGTCTACTGGCTGATCGCCGGCCGCAATGCCGGCGCCTGGCGCATCCCGCCGCCCCCGCGCCGACCGCCTCCGCCGCTGCCGTCGAATTCAAGGCCGGATGCAAGATGATGCTCTCTGACACCCTCCCCTGGAGGGGGAGGGTCGGATCGCATCGCAGATGCGATCCGGGGTGGGGTGACAGTCTATCCGCATCGGCGGTGTCGAGGACTGGTGTTTGCGGACGGACGAGAGACCATTTGTGTGGCTTCACCCCACCTCGCTCGCGCTTCGCGCGATCGATCCTTCCCCTCCCAGGGGAGGATGGGCACCTTCACCGGGGTTTTCATGTCGCCGTCTCTCCGCTAAACCGCCCGCCATGAACCGGACTGGACTCTTCATCGCCTTGGCGCTGTGGCTCGTGATCGGCGTTGTTTTCGGCCTCTATCCCGAGCTCGATCTCAAGCTGGCGTCGCTGTTCTTCGACCCCCAAACCAAAACCTTTCCGCTCAAGCTGAACGACTGGGCGGGCTTTGCGCGGGACGCCGCGATGTGGGTCGCCTGGGCCTTCGTGCTGCCCTCGCTTGTGGCGCTCGTGGTCAAGATGATCCGGCCCGACCGTCCCTTGATGGTGTCGGGTCGCGCGATCGTGTTCCTGCTGGTCACGATCATCATGTCGGCCGGCATCCTCACCAACCTCGCCTTCAAGACCTATTGGGGCCGCCCGCGCCCGGTGGTGGTGACGCAGTTTGCCGGCGACCAGCAGTTCGTGGCGTGGTGGGATCCGCGCGGCGGCTGCGCGCGCAACTGCTCGTTCTTCTCGGGCGAGGGCGCGACCGCGTTCTGGACGCTGGCGCCGGCCGCGCTGGCGCCGCCGGCATGGCGCCCGCTCGCCTATGCCGGCGCGGTGGTGTTCGGCGCCGTCACCAGCGGGCTGCGCATGGCCTTTGGCGGTCATTTCTTCACCGATGTGGCGATCGCCGGTCTCGTCAGTTTCGTCGTGATCTGGTTTGCCTACGCGCTGATTTACCGCTGGCCACGGACCCGGTTCTCGGACGAGGCGGTCGATGCCGCCCTGACCCGGCTGAACATGCCCGCCTACCGGCTCCGCCGACGCCTGTTCGGCGGCAAGACCGGTCCCGAACCCACGGTTTAAGCCATTAAATGGGTGCCGAGCCCCGCGAAATTTGATATTCGCGCGGTCAACCCGTCCATGACATCAGCCCTTTGAGACCCGATTGGAAGCGCCATGACCACGATCCTGAAAAGCCTGCCCAAGGGTGAGAAAGTCGGCATCGCTTTTTCGGGCGGCCTCGACACCTCGGCGGCGCTGCTCTGGATGAAGCAGAAGGGCGCGCGCTGCTATGCCTACACCGCCAATCTCGGCCAGCCCGACGAGGCCGACTACAACGAGATCCCGCGCAAGGCGATGGAGTTCGGTGCCGAGAAGGCCCGGCTCGTCGATTGCCGCACGCAGCTGGTCCATGAGGGCATCGCCGCGATCCAGTCGGGCGCCTTCCATATCTCGACCGGCGGTATCACCTATTTCAATACCACCCCGCTCGGCCGCGCCGTCACCGGCACGATGCTGGTCGCGGCGATGAAGGAAGACGGCGTCAATATCTGGGGCGACGGCTCGACCTTCAAGGGCAACGACATCGAGCGCTTCTACCGCTACGGCCTGCTCACCAATCCCGGCCTGAAGATCTACAAGCCCTGGCTCGACCAGCAGTTCATCGACGAGCTTGGCGGCCGCGCCGAGATGTCGGCGTTCATGACCGCGCAGGGCTTTGCCTACAAGATGAGCGCCGAGAAGGCGTATTCGACCGACAGCAATCTGCTCGGCGCCACGCACGAGGCCAAGGATCTCGAGAGCCTCGACAGCGGCATCAAGATCGTCAACCCGATCATGGGCGTGCCATTCTGGCGCGACGATTGTGCCGTCAAGGCCGAGAAGGTCGTCGTGCGCTTTGAAGAAGGTCAGCCCACAGCGCTGAACGGCCAGACCTTCGCCGATCCCGTCGCGCTGTTCCTGGAGGCCAACGTCATCGGTGGCCGTCACGGCCTCGGTATGAGCGACCAGATCGAGAACCGCATCATCGAGGCCAAGAGCCGCGGCATCTATGAAGCGCCGGGCATGGCGCTCTTGCACATCGCCTATGAGCGCCTCGTCACCGGCATCCACAACGAGGACACCATCGAGCAGTACCGCATCAGCGGCATGCGCCTCGGCCGGCTGCTTTATCAGGGCCGCTGGTTCGACTCGCAGGCCCTGATGCTGCGCGAGACCGCGCAGCGCTGGGTCGCGCGCGCCGTTACCGGCGAGGTGACGCTGGAGCTGCGCCGCGGCAACGATTATTCGATCCTCAACACCGAGAGCCCGAACCTCACCTATGCGCCGGAAAGGCTCAGCATGGAGAAGGTCGAGGATGCCGCGTTCTCGCCGGCCGACCGCATCGGCCAGCTGACCATGCGCAACCTCGACATCGCCGACACCCGGACCAAGCTGAAGCTCTACAGCGACACCGGCCTTTTGTCGGGCAGCGAAGGCTCGCAGATCTTCCGGCTCGAGAGCGACAAGGGTTGAGGCCTTTTGCCGCCCGATCGGGCGATGCGCGACATAATGACGGTGTCATCCTCGGCCGTTAGGCTCCCCGCTTTCCCCGGAATGGGCATCGCGGAGCATCGAACATGGTCAAGGGATCGGCACTCGCCTCTCTCATCGTCTTGCTTTGGACAACGTCACTGTCGGCACAGACGATCTATCCGATCGATCGTGCCGAGATCCTGGCCGGAGCCCAATTCGACTTCAAGGTCGAATTCCCCGGGCCCGTCGATCCCGCCAAGCTGAAGGTGACGGTGAACGGCGCGGATTACGCGACCGCGTTCGGCCGTTCGGCGACCTTCATCGACCGCGAGGACGGCAAGGAACAGTCGGCGCTGATCCTGCGCGACGTCACGCTGACCACGCCGGGCAGCATTGCCGTGGATGTGAGTGACGGCACGCGCCAGCGCAGCGTCACATGGACGGTCTACGACACGGGTCCGCGCAAGGCGAAGAACGTCATCCTGTTCATCGGTGACGGCATGTCGCCGGCGCATCGGGTCGCGGCCCGAATCCTGTCCAAGGGCATCTCGGAGGGCAAGAGCCGCGGCAAGCTCGCTATCGACGACATGCCTCACATGGCACTGGTGGCGACCGCGGGCTCGGACTCGATCATCACGGACTCCGCGAATTCGGCCAGCGCCTATGCGACCGGGCACAAGGCTGCCGTCAACGCGCTCGGCGTCTACGCGGACCGCACCGCAAGCCCGTTCGACGATCCCCGGGTCGAAACCATCACGAGCCTTGCCCGGAGGCGGCTCGGCATGGCGATCGGCGTCGTCACCAACACCGAGATCGAGGACGCAACGCCGGCGGCGATGGTCGCGCACACGCGCCGGCGCGCGGCCTATGACGAGATCGTCGAGCAGTTGTTCGCGGCCAAGCCGGATGTGCTGATGGGCGGGGGCAGCGCGAATTTCCTGCCGAAATCCGCCGCCGGCTCCAAGCGCAAGGACGAGACCGACTTCATCGCGAAGTTTCGTGACGCAGGCTACCAGGTGGCGACCACCGCGGGCGAGCTCGGCGCTTCTGCCGCAAAGCCGGAGACCAGCAAGCTGCTCGGCCTGTTCGCCGCCGGCAACATGGACGGCGCGCTGGATCGCAAATTCCTCAGAGGCGGCGGCGTGAAGAAATTTCCCGAGCAACCTGACTTGACCGAGCAGGTGCAGGCAGCGCTGAACATCCTGGCGAAGAACGAGGCTGGCTTCTTCCTGATGGTCGAGTCCGGAATGATCGACAAATACGCGCATTTGCTCGACATGGAGCGCGCCGTCTTCGACACGATCATGCTCGACAACGCGGTGCGCCAGACCCGTGAATGGGGGCGCGCGCGCGGCGAGGACACCCTCATCCTGGTGTTGGCGGACCACAATCATCCCAACAGTCTCGTCGGCACGGTGAATGACGACATGGGCACCGCGCCCAACGTGCCGCTGCGCGAGCGCGTCGGCGTCTACGACCAGGCCGGGTTTCCGAATTATCCGGCGCCGGATGCGGAGGGTTATCCGGCCCGCATCGATGTGAGCCGGCGGCTTGCCATCTTCTCGGCCAGCCTGCCGGACCATTACGAGACGTTCCGCCCGAAGCTCGACAATCCCAACGAGCCGACCGTGAAGGGTGCGGAGGACGGGACGTTCAAGGCCAACGACAGATACAAGGATGTTCCAGGCGTCGTGCTGCGCCCCGGCAATCTGCCGGCGATGATCGGCGCCAGCGTGCATTCCGGCGAGGACGTCATCCTCACGGCGACGGGTCCGGGCAGCGAGCGCGTGCAGGGTTCGATGGACAATACGGAAGTGTTTCGCGTCATCGCGGATGCGCTTGGGCTTGCCGCCGCGCATTAAGGGCGAGACGCGCGCCAAACAAAAATGGCCGGGATTGCTCCCGGCCATTTTCTCGTTGCGAGGGACTTACTGCCGCGGCGGAGGCGCCGCGTTGGCCTGGCCGCCATTGAGCAGCGGCGTGATGTTGCGGATGGTCACGCGCCGGTTGATCAGGCTCGGCCCTTGCGACTGCTCCTTCAGATACTGCTCGCCATAGCCCTGCGACGTCAGGTTCTCCGCGGGCACGTTGAACTGCTGCGTTAGCAATTCGGCCGCGGACTGCGCACGACGGTCCGACAATGACAGATTGTCGACCTCGTTGCCGACCGCGTCGGTGTGTCCCTCGATCAGGAACACCGCGCGCGGGTTCTGCTGAATCGCCTGGTTGAGGCCGTCGGCGATCACCTGCAGCCGGGCCGCCTGGTCCGGCGGGATGGTCCACGATCCCGTCTCGAAGTTGATCGTGTTGACGTCGATGCTCGGCATCTGCATGCGGACATTGGGGCTGTAGCGGATCTCGTCGAGCGAGTAACGCCGATCGATCCGCTGTACCGGCGGTGCCACCATGGTCTGGTAGATCACATCCGGCGATGCCTCCTGGGCGTCGACGATGTAGCGGTCGTAGGGAATGTTCACGACCGGCGGCGGCACGTCGACATAGAAGCCGCCGACTGCCCGCGGATCGCGGTAGGTGTTGTCGATGATGACGAGCTCGCCCCCGCGGGGGTCCCTGCGGATTCGCCGCCGCAGCGAACCGTCCGCACCGACCACGGTGATGATCTCGCTGCCGTCGGGACGGACCACGACGGTGCGGGTTTCACCGCCGACGGTGTCGGTGCGGATGTCACGGGCGCCATAGCGGAAGCGATAGAGGTCGTTGCCGCGGACGTAAGCCTGCCCGCCCGGATCGCGGATGATGATGCGGTCCGGCTCGGTGTAGACGGTGCGGCCGCCTTCGACGACCTCGCGTCGCTGGCTGTGCATGTCGGCAATGGTGGCGCCGATCACGGCGCCGGCCACCACGCCTGCACCGATCGCGAGCGGGGTCAGGTCGCGCTGCTGCGGGCGCGGCGGAGGCGGCAAGGGTGCGGCGACCGTCGGCGCGGCCCGGAAGGCGGGCGCGACCGTCGGCGGCCTGTATTGTGCCCTGTCGGGCGGCGGCGCGGCGGCCGGTGTGCCAGGGACGACGGTCGGCGCGGCAGCGCCGGCGGGAGGCGCCGGCGGCCGGGGCGGGGCACCAGCCTGCGGGCCGGCAGGCGGGGTTCCGGCCGCGGGCGGCGTTGCACCCTGCTGACCGGGGGTTGGCGTCGCAGTCGGGGCCGGAGCCGCGCCGGGGCCCGGCGTTGCCGCACCCGGACGTCCGGGCGGTGGCGTCGGCGTGCTGCCGGGAGCCGGCGTGGCCGTCGGAGCGGGCGCGGCACCGGGAGCCGGCGATCCTGCAGCCGGAGGCGTGCCGGGACGTGCGCCGGGCGGCGGTGCGCCGGGTCGGCCCGCCGGCGGTGCGCCAGGCGTGCTGCCCGGAGCCGGCGTTGCAGTCGGCGCGGGTGTCGCAGTCGGGGCAGGTGTGGCGGTCGGAGCAGGCGCTCCCGGTCGCGCCGTCGGCGCTGCGGGTGCGGGAGAAGGCGTCGCCGCGGGGCCCGGAGCGGGGCGGCCCGGAGGCGTTGCAGCCGGCGGCGGCGCTGGTGGCGTCGGGGCCGGACGTGCTGCGGGAGGCGGCGGCGTCGGTGCGTGCTGCGGACCTGCAGCAGGCGGCGGTGCCGGCGGCGTGGGAGCCGGGCGTGCCGCAGGCGGCGGAGGTGGAGGTGTCGGGGCGTGCTGCTGCGGCGCCGCGGCCGGAGGCGGCGACGGCTGCTTCGGTGCAGCAGGCGGCGGTGGTGGCGGCGGGGGAGCCGGACGGGCCGCAGGTGGCGGCGGAGGCGGTGGCGGCGCGGCGGGACGCGGCGGTGCGGCGGCCGGCGGCGGCGCAGCCGGCGGGTGGGGCGGTGCAGCGGCGGGCGGCGGAGCGGCCGGGCGCGCGGGCCCAGCAGGCGGCGCAGCCGCGGGTCCCTTCGGCGGCTGCTTCGGTTTTCCGTCAGGGCCTGCATCTTGAGGCTGCGCCTGTGCGACCACGAGCGGCGGCGCACTTTGCGCTTGCGATGCGGAGCTTGCGAATTGCATCGCGGTCAGAGCCGTCGTCGCGAGCAGCACGAAACGAAGATTGGTCATGGTGGTGAACTTCCCCGGAAGGTTCTTTGACGAAGTGTTGGGATGAACAGCTACGCGTTAGGCCGGATTGTGGCGGGCGATGCGGTCGCGGCCCGATTTATTTCTGCACGGAAATCACGTCACTCCGGCAACGTTCATTGCGCATTCAGACGCTGGTTGCAATTGCCCCACATGTGATCGGCTGCTTCATGCGCGATCCCGCGGCGGAATTGCATCCGTCGCAGGATTCGGCGTCAGCGGCCCGTTCGGCCCGCGCGATGGAATCTCTTCAGGCATGCGGCCCGGCAATTCGTCGGGCCGCGGTGGCGAGCCGGGTTCGCGCACCGGCGGCGTGATTTCAGGCTGCGGATTGCCCGGCGGAATGCCGGGCGGCGGTTCGGCTGGAGTCCCCGGAGTTGCCGGTGGAATCTCGGGCGGTTCGATCGGCATCGGCACCATCGGGATCAGGTTGTCCGGAGAAGGACAACGATGATGCCGCGCCGATGTTCCCAGATCGCGTCGCGCTGGATCTGCCTTATTCCGGCGCGTGGCAGACGGCCTCGATGTTGTGGCCGTCAGGGTCGAGCACGAAGGCGCCGTAGTAGTTCGCATGGTAATGCGGGCGGATGCCGGGCGGGCCGTTGTCGCGGCCGCCGGCCGCGATGGCCGCCTTGTAGAAGGCGTCGACGGTCGCGCGGTCCCTGGCCGCGATTGCGACATGCACCGGCTTGTTCATGGCGCCTTCGCCGCCGATCCAGAAATCCGGCTTGCCGTTGGCACCGAAGCCTGCGGCTGCAGCGTGGCCGGTCTGCTCCGCCGTGACCTCCATGATCAGGCCGTAGCCGAGCGGAGCCAGCGCCTTGGCGTAGAACGCCTTGGCGCGCTCATAGTCGGAGACGGAGAAACCCAGATGGTCGATCATCGTAACCTCCTTCGTCCTTGTCAGCGTGAGAGGAACGTATTGCTTCGCGTCTTGCGCATGATCGCGAATCCACGCGCGACCATGTCGGCAATACAATCCTGCTGCCATTCGTTTTGTGACAGATGCTCGATGACGACCGCGCGCGGCCATAGCGAGGGCGGTGCATCGCGGAAGAAGCCGATCAGCACGCGGTCCTCAAAACCCTCGACGTCGATCTTCAGCGAATCAACTTGGCGGACGCCGGCCTCGTCGAGAATGCGTGTCAGCCGCAGTGACGGCACCTTGATGGCCTCGGCGGTCGCCGTGCCGGTGACGACGTGCGTGGCGCCAAGATTGCCGCCGCCGCTCTCGATCATCAGCTCGCCGTCGCTGTCGCCGGCCGCAGCCTGCACCAGGCGCACTTGCGCCGTCTTCGACGCGGCGTGGTTGAAGGAAAGCCGTCCAAACGTCAGCGGATGTGGCTCGATCGCGACCACCTTGCCTGAGCTGCCGACCTGCTGCGCCATCACCAGCGCAAACGTGCCGACATTGGCGCCGACGTCGACGAAGGTGCCGCCCGCCGGGGTGTGCTGGCGCAGGAAGTCGAGCTCGTCGAGATTGTAATCGGGATTGAACAGCGCGCCGCGCTCGGTCGCGCTGCCCTGGTGATAGAAGCGGAACGATGCGCCCTGATATTGCACGTCGACCGGGCCGCCGCGCAGCAGGTTGACCAGCCGCGACATCCAGGGTCGGAATGCGCCGCGCTTCAGCCCCGACTGCTGTGCGAGGCGAATGATCGCAGCTTGCGCCGCATTGGGCGCAAACGCGCCGAACGGCGCGGACGAAGGGGCGTTGTCGGTCGTCAAGCAGGCGATCCTCGTTGCAAGCGGCGCATGCATAGCCGGTTTTGCGCGGGACTCCAACGCTCGATGCGAGCCACAATCTCGGGGTCGTCCCCGCGAACGCGGGGACCCATAACCCCAGGGAGGAGTCCAATGCGAGATGCCCACTCCGAGTCGTCGCCAAACTCCTCCCTGTGGGTATGGGTCCCGGATCTGCACGCAGCTCTAGGCAACGCTTCGCGTTACCTAGAGCTGCGCTCGTCCGGGACGACGGAGAGAGTGCGTTACACCGCTTTCCTCACGCCGCCTTCTTCGGAGCCTTGCGCTGCCGCAGGAAGCGGCCGAGCAGCCTGCGCTTGCCCTTGCGCGGGATCAGCTCGATGTCGCTGACGAGCTTGGCGCCGCCCTTGCGGCGCTCCAGCACGATCTTGCGGCTGTGGAAGGCTTCCAGCTCGGCGCGATGCGCGACGCTGACGATGGTCGCCTTAGGTAGCGCGTCGGTGACCGTCTTCATCATCTTGTCCTGGCTCTTCTCGTCGAGCGCCGAGGTCGCCTCATCCAGCACGACGATATCGGGGTTGTGCAGCAGCAGCCGCGCGAAGGCGAGACGCTGTTTCTCGCCGCCTGACAGCGTCTGGTCCCACGGGCCCTCTTCCTCGATCTTCTCCTTGAGATGATCGAGCCCGACCTTGTGCAAGGCTTCGCCGATCTCCTCCACGGTCCAGTGGTCGGCGGCGCCCGGATAGGCGACCGCGCGGCGCAATGATCCGGAAGGCACGTAGGGCCGCTGCGGCAGCATGAACAGGCGCCGGTCGGGATGGAAATTCACGCTGCCGCCGCCCCAGGGCCACAGGCCCGCGATGGCGCGCACCAGCGTGCTCTTGCCGGTGCCGGATTCGCCGGCGACAAGCAGCCGTTCGCCGGGCTCGATCACCACCTCGGTCTCGCCGACCACGGCCGTGCCGTCGTCGAGCGTGACCGAGAGGTCGTTCAGCTCCAGCATGGCGTCGTTGCGGGTCTCGCCGCGCTTGATGCGGCCGAGGCCATCGCCTTGCTCGGCGCGTTCGAGGCCGTCGAGCGACATCATCAACGAAGCGATGCGGCGCGCGCAGGCATTCCAGTCGGCGAGCCGCGGATAATTGTCGACCAGCCAGCCGAACGCGCTCTGCACGATGGTGAAGGCGGAGGCCGCCTGCATCACTTGTCCCAGCGTCATGCTGCCGTCGAGAAATTTTGGCGCGCAAAGCAAAAGCGGCACGACCGGCGCAACCAGGCTCGATCCCTGCGACACCAGCGTGGTGCGCATGTGTTGGCCGGCGAGCCGCGCCCATTGCCTGAGCACGCTCGTGAAATTGCGGTCGATGCCGTCGCGCTCTTCCTCCTCGCCGCCGAGCAGCGCGATGCTCTCGCCGTGCTCGCGCACGCGCGTCAGCGTATAGCGGAAATCGGCCTCGGCCTGGTTCTTGTTCTCGGAGACCTGGACGAACTGACGGCCGATCACCAGGATCGAGCCGGACGCGATCGCGGCATAGAGCATCGCGGCGATCACGAGGAAGCCGGGAATGGTGATGCTCGACCCGCCGAACGTGACGGTGAGCGCGCCGCCGATGGTCCAGAGCACGACGATGAAGGTCGCGGCCGACAGCAGCGCCGAGGTGACGCCCGCGAGGAAATCGACCGGCGAATCGGTCGCGATGCGCAGATCCTCCGCAATCCGATATTCCGGATTTTCGTGGTCGCCGCGGACGAGGTTGAGCTGGTAATAGCGCCCGTTCTTGAGCCACCGCGTCAGCACGCTCGCAGTCAACCAGGCCCGCCAGCGCCGCTGGATGCCCATGCGCGCGAACACCTGGATGACGCCGAGCACGATGCTGCCGATCGCAAGCGGGAAGAACAAAGCGGTGAGATGGAAGACGGCGGTCGCATCGCGTTTCTCGATCGCGTCGAAGATCGCCCGGTTCCAGACATTGATGCCGTACTGGAAGCCGACGGTCAGGACGATCAGCGCGCCGAGGCCGAGCGAGAACGGCCAGGCGAGGCGATCGCCGTTGCGTCCCCAGAAGCCGCGCGCGCTGATCCAGAACCGCGTCAGCAGATAATCCTTGCGGGCCTGCTCGGCTTCCTCGGGCGTTAGCTCCGGGTCAGGCTCGAGCAATTCCGGCGGTGGCGCGGCGACCTCGTCGCCATTCTCCCCCTTGATCCCGACGATGGGCGGTTTGGGGCCCTGTTCGCGCTTCGCGGCCGGCTTTTGCATGAGCGGACAACGCGAAGGAAATCAACCGGTTCCCTCAGGTTCCGCGTGGCGCCTCATTCGGCCGCGCCGTCGCGGACGCGCCGGATGCGGGCCGCCCGGTGGAGAACGCGCGACAATTCCTCGATCGAATAAGGCTTCTGCACGAGTTCGAAACCGGTCACGCCCTCTTGCGACAGGGCCTGGCTGTAGCCCGTGGTCAGCACGACCGGCACGTCGATGCCGCGGTCGCGGATCGCCTGCGCCAGATCGAGCCCGGTCATCCCAGGCATCACCACGTCCGTGAACACGACGTCGAAGCGATCCGCGTCCATGACGAGCTCGGCGAGCGCATCGGTCGCGTTGTCGACCAGCGTGATGCTGTAGCCGAGCTCGGTGAGGCCGTCGGCGGCAAAATTGGCCAGCTCGATATTGTCCTCGACCAGCAGCACCGACATGCCGCTGCCGGCCACCGCCGGCGCCGTGTTCGGCGCCTGCCGCTGCGGCAGCAGATCCGGCGGCACGCGCGGCAGGTAGAGCGAGAAGGTGCTGCCGCGACCGACCTCGCTCGCAACCGTCACCTCGCCGCCGGATTGCCGGGCGAAGCCGAACACCTGGGACAGGCCGAGGCCGGTGCCATGGCCGACCTGCTTGGTGGTGAAGAACGGTTCGAAGATGCGCTCCAGTCGTGCGGCAGGAATGCCGATGCCGGTGTCGCTGACGGTCACGCTGATGAAGCCGCGGTTTGCCAGGTTCTGGTTTGCCAAGCTCTGGCTTCCCAAATTCTGGCTTACCAAGTTCTGGCTGCCTGGGGCATGGGCCAGCGTGTCCGGAACGGTCGTCGCGGTCTCGACCGTGAAAACGATCCTGCCCTTGCCCTGCATGGCATCGCGCGCGTTGGTCGCCATGTTGATCAGTGCCGTCTCGAACTGGCCGGCATCGGCGTGGACGAGGCAGGGCTCGGTGGGCAGGCGCATGGTGATCTCGATGGCCGGCCCCAGCAGCGGCGCCAGCATGTCGTGCAGCGCCTGCATCCGCTCGCCGACGTCGAACACTTCCGGCTTCAGGGTTTGACGCCGCGCAAAGGCGAGCAGCTGCGAGGTCAGCTTCGCCGCGCGTGCCACCGCGTCCGCAATGGCCGTGATGTAGCGCTGCCGCCGCTCCTCCGTCAGTTGCGGCCGGTTCAACAGGTCGACCGAGGCGCGGATCACCGTCAGCAGATTGTTGAAATCATGCGCAACGCCGCCGGTGAGCTGTCCGAGCGCCTCCAGGCGCTGGCTGTGCTTGAGCGCCTCCTCGGCCTCACGCCGCTTGGCGGCTTCGGCCTGAAGGTGCTGGGTGCGCCGCAACGCCAGCGCCAACAGCAGAAACAGGAGTGCGGTGGCGGGAATGCCGAACACCAGATGCTGGCCCATGGTGGCGAGCCAGCGCGCGCGGATCGCCGAGGTCTCGAGCCCGGCGCTGACATAGATCGGATATTCGGCGACGCGCCGATAGCCAATGCGGCGCTCGATCCCGTCCGACGGCCAGGCGACGGTGATGAGGCCGTGCGCGGGCCGCGCCGCGATTTCCCGGCCGACCGGTCCAGTCGGATCGAGCCGAAGATCGCGCTCGAGCCGCGGGAACTGCGCGAGCAGCACGCCGTCGGCGCGTCCCATCGCGAAGAAGCTGCCGGCATCGGAGCCGATCCGCGCATAGAAACTCTCGAAATATTCGGGCAGGACGGAGGCCTGGATCACCCCGATGAAGCTGCCGTCGTCGGAGTCGCGGCGGCGGCTCATCCCGAAGAAGCGCGCGCCCTGATAGGGCGGACGGGGTGTCAGGGCCGTGCCGATGAAGCTGCCGATGGTCTGGTCGACATGAGCGTAGAAATAGTCGCGGTCTGCAAAGCGGAGCTCCGGCGGCGGCGAGGCAAGGCTGTTGACCAGCGCTCTTCCGTCCGCGTCGAAGATCCAGGCCGATTTGAGCTGCGGCAGCGAATCGGTCAGTCGCCTCAGGCGGCGGTGTAGCGCCGGCTCGCGCGCGCGGATGACGTCGTCGGGAAGGCCGCGCACGACCTCGTTGAGCTCGGCCAGGCTGCGATCGATGGTCTCGAACACCTTGAGCGCGTGCTCATGCACGACGTCGAGCGTGCGCTCGATCTCCCGGTCGGCGATGTCCCTGGTCGAGGTGTAGGAGATCGCGGAGGTGATGATGAACAGCGCAACCGGCAGCGCCAGGGATGCCGCCATCATCCACTGCAACAGCTTCAGCGAATTGCGTTGCGCCCTCTGCACAGTCGCTCCGTCCCTGACGGGAGCTTAACTGAATCTCGCGCGGGGAAGGAAGCAACTTGTGCCGGAACCGCTGGTTGTGCGCCTGGAACTTACGCGCACCGCGGGTCGGAGAAAATTCTACTCGAATTGACTGCGATGTCGGAATGTCCCGGCCGGACTGGCCGGGACAGGAAGCATGAAGCCGCCTTTAGATCTGGCGCTCGACCATCTTGAGCTTGAGCTCGGCGATGGCTTCCGCCGGGTTCAGTCCCTTCGGGCAGGCCTTGGCGCAATTCATGATGGTGTGGCAGCGGTAGAGGCGGAACGGATCCTCGAGATTGTCGAGCCGCTCGCCGGTCGCCTCGTCGCGCGAATCGGACACCCAGCGGTTGGCCTGGAGCAGCGCGGCGGGGCCGAGATAACGTTCGCTGTTCCACCAATAGCTCGGGCACGAGGTCGAGCAGCAGGCGCACAGGATGCACTCGTAGAGGCCGTCGAGCTTCTCGCGGTCCTCGTGGGTCTGGCGCCATTCCTTCTGCGGCGTCGGCGAGGTGGTCTTCAGCCACGGCTCGACCGAGGCGTACTGGGCGTAGAAATTGGTGAGGTCGGGGACGAGGTCCTTCACCACCGGCTGGTGCGGCAGCGGATTGATCTTTACCGCGCCGTCCTTCACGTCGTGCATCGAGCGGGTGCAGGCGAGCGTATTCTGGCCGTCGATGTTCATGGCGCAGGAGCCGCAGACGCCTTCGCGGCAGGAGCGGCGGAAGGTCAGCGACGGATCGATGTGGTTCTTGATCCAGATCAGGCCGTCCAGCACCATCGGACCGCAATCATTGGTGTCGACGTAATAGGTGTCGACGCTCGGATTCTTGCCGTCGTCCGGATTCCAGCGATAGACGCGAAACTCGCGGGTCTCGGTCGCGCCCGCGGGCTTCGGCCAGGTCTTGCCGCCAGTGATCTTGGAGTTCTTCGGAAGTGCGAATTCAACCATCTCGATAAGGCCTTCGCTGTTCGCTCAATACACACGCGCTTTCGGCGGGATGTACTGCACGTCGTTGGTCATGGTGTAGTCGTGAACCGGGCGGTACTCGATCTTGACCTTGCCGGCATCGTCCAGCCAGGCCAGCGTGTGCTTCATCCAGTTCTTGTCGTCGCGTTCGGAGAAGTCCTCGCGCGCATGCGCGCCGCGGCTCTCGGTGCGGTTGGCGGCCGAGTTCATCGTCACCACCGCCTGCGAGATCAGATTGTCGAACTCGAGCGTCTCGACGAGGTCCGAATTCCACACCAGCGAGCGGTCGGACACGGCGATGTCGGTGATGCCGCTGTGGACCTTCTCGATCAGGTTCTGGCCCTCGCTGAGGACTTCGCCGGTGCGGAACACGGCGCAATTGCTCTGCATCACGTGCTGCATGCCTTCGCGCAGCTTTGCGGTCGGCGTGCCGCCGGAGGCGTAGCGGTAATGGTCGAGCCGGCCGAGCGCGAGCTCGGACGAGTTCGCCGGCAGCTCCGGCTGCTTGGCATTGGGCGTCAGCTTCTCGGCGAGGCGGAGCGCTGCGGCGCGGCCGAACACGACGAGGTCGATCAGCGAGTTGGAGCCGAGGCGGTTGGCGCCGTGCACGGAGACGCAGGCGGCTTCGCCGATCGCCATCAGGCCGGGGATGATGGCGTTGTCGTCGCCGTCCTTCTTGGTCAGGACTTCGCCGTGATAGTTGGTGGGGATGCCGCCCATGTTGTAGTGCACCGTCGGCACGATCGGGATCGGCTCGCGCGTCACGTCGACATTGGCGAAGATCTTTGCGGATTCCGAGATGCCCGGCAGCCGCTCGGCCAGCACCGCGGGATCGAGATGGTCCAGATGCAGGAAGATGTGGTCCTTCTTCTTGCCGACGCCGCGACCTTCGCGGATCTCGATGGTCATCGCGCGCGAGACGACGTCGCGCGAGGCGAGGTCCTTGGCCGAGGGCGCATAGCGCTCCATGAAGCGCTCGCCTTCCGAGTTGACGAGATAGCCGCCTTCGCCGCGGGCGCCTTCGGTGACGAGACAGCCCGAGCCGTAGATGCCGGTCGGGTGGAACTGCACGAACTCCATGTCCTGCATCGGCAGGCCGGCGCGCAGCACCATGCCGCCGCCGTCACCGGTGCAGGTGTGCGCCGAGGTGCAGGAGGCATAGGCGCGGCCGTAGCCGCCGGTCGCCAGAATCACGGTCTGGGCGCGGAAGCGGTGCAGCGTGCCGTCGTCGAGCTTGAGCGCGATGACGCCGCGGCAGGTGCCCTGGTCGTCCATGATCAGGTCGATGGCGAAGAACTCGATGAAGAACTCGGCAGCGTGGCGCAGCGACTGGCCGTACATCGTGTGCAGCATGGCGTGGCCGGTGCGGTCGGCGGCGGCGCAGGTGCGCTGCGCCTGGCCCTTGCCGTAGTCCATGGTCATGCCGCCGAACGGACGCTGATAGATCTTGCCGTCCTCGGTGCGCGAGAACGGCACGCCCCAATGCTCGAGCTCGTAGACCGCGTCGGGCGCGTTGCGCACCATGTATTCGATCGCGTCCTGATCGCCGAGCCAGTCCGACCCCTTCACGGTGTCGTACATGTGCCAGCGCCAGTCGTCCTTGTGCATGTTGCCGAGCGAGGCGGAGATGCCGCCCTGCGCCGCCACCGTGTGCGAGCGGGTCGGAAACACCTTGGTGATGCAGGCGGTGCGCAGGCCCGCTTCGCCGCAGCCGACCACGGCGCGCAGACCCGCGCCGCCGGCGCCGACCACGACGACGTCATAGGTGTGGTCTTCGATCGGATAGGCTTTGCCGTTGGTGGCGGGAGCGCCGTTGCCCGTGCCATTCGTTGTGGTGGCCATGGGTTACACTCCGGAGGACAGTTTCAGGATCGCGTAGGTCGAGGCGAGTGCCACGGCGACCGAGAAGAAATTGTTGAGCATGATCGAGACGAGCTTCAGCTTCTCGTTATGGACGTAGTCCTCGATCACCACCTGCATGCCGATCTTCATGTGCCAGGCGCTGGCGAAAATGAAGAGGAGCAGGATCACCGCGACGGGAATGGAGCTCAGGGTCTGCGCAGCGTAGACCTGGTTGCGGCCGAGCAGCATCACGATGATCACCAGCGCCGGGATCATCAGCAGCGTCATGGCGACGCCGGTGATGCGCTGACGCCAGAAATCGGACGTGCCGGAATGCGCGGCGCCGAGATTGCGGACGCGGCCGAGCGGGGTGCGCAGGCTGCGCTTCGGCGTATCGGATGCGCTCATCGTCCACCTCCGTTCGCATAGGCGATGATCCAGATCAGCACCGTCAGCGCGATGCCGCCGATCAGGGCGCCCCAGGTCAGCGCTTCCCGCTCATTGGCCTTGAAGCCGTAGCCGAGGTCCCACACGAAATGCCGGATGCCGCTGAGCATATGGTGCATCAGCGCCCAGGTGTAGCCGAACACGATCAGCCGCCCGATGATGCTGCCGGCGAAGGCCTGGACGTGCGCGTAAGCGGCCGGGCCGGAAGCCGCGGCAACCAGCCACCAGACCAGCAGCAGGGTTCCGAAATAGAGGGCAATACCGGTGGCGCGATGGATGATGGAGAGAGCCATCGTCAGCGTCCAGCGGTAGACTTGCATGTGCGGCGAGAGGGGTCGTTCGATCCGTGCGGTCATGGGCTTTGATGTTTTATGGCGGCCCAGCAGGGGGCGCGCGGGGATCGGAAAGGTCGGCTCTATTTACGGAGTCGATTTGGCCTGCGCAATCTCCAAATTGCCATAAATCGAACCATGGTTCAGCTCTAGAGCCTTGATGAAACAAGGCCAATCAGGGGCTTGGTATACCAGGACATCGGTCCGCCAACCAAATTAAGAACTTAGATTCACTACTTCGCAGCCTGTGCGAGGCGCATTGAAATCACTATTGGAACGCCTCTAACCCACCGTCCGCTGCTCGCCGCTCGCGCCAATCGGTCCGTGTCGGCCATAGCCGCCTCACCAGGGCCAAGGCGACTCGGCCCGCCGTACGCTGGGCCCGTTTCGCTGGGACCGCGGATATGCGCAGCCCGCATTCCACCCCAGCCGGCACGTCCGGTGCGTCGACCACGCAACCCGGATCGCCTAAAGCTGGGACCGCAGCCGTCTCCGGCTGACGTCGGGAGAGGTTGCGACCAGTCGCCGGGGCAGGTCAGGGGTGATTGCAGGACTTGATATCAAGGACATCGTCGAGCTCGCGCTGCTGCTGATCGCAACCGGCGCGCTTTCGGGATTTTTGGCCGGCGTGTTCGGCATCGGCGGGGGCGCGATTCTCGTGCCGGTGTTCTACGAATGCTTTCGCATCGCCGGCGTGCCGCTGCAGGTGCGCATGCCGCTCTGCATAGGCACCTCGCTCGCGGTAATCATCCCGACCTCGATCCGTTCGTTCCAGGCGCATTACAAGCGCGGCGCCGTCGATATGGCCATCTTGCGGGTGTGGTGGCTGCCGATCGTGATGGGCGTGGTCGCCGGCAGCGTGGTCGCGCGCTATGCGCCGGAGCGGCTGTTCAAGATCGTGTTCGTCTGTGTCGCCTGGTCGGCGGCGGCACGCCTCATCTTCGCGCGCGAAGGCTGGAAGTTGGGCGACGATCTGCCGAAGGGTCCCTTGATGCGCGTCTACGGCTTTTGCGTCGGTATTCTTTCGACGCTGATGGGCATCGGCGGCGGCCTGTTCTCGAACCTGCTGATGACCTTCTACAGCCGTCCGATCCATCAGGCGGTGGCGACGTCATCCGCACTCGCGGTGCTGATCTCGATCCCCGGCGCGCTCGGCTACATCTATGCGGGCTGGCCTGCGGCGGCGAACTATCCGGCCGTCGCAGCCCTGCAGATCCCGTTCGCACTCGGCTACGTCTCGCTGATCGGCGCCATGCTGGTGATGCCGATGAGCCTCGTCACCGCGCCGCTAGGCGTGAGAGCCGCGCATGCGATGTCGAAGCGCACGCTGGAAGTCGCGTTCGGATGTTATCTGTTGATCGTCGGCAGCCGGTTCGTGATGAGTCTGGTCGGCGGACTGTGAGTGGCGTGTGCCATAACGCTTACCACACACTCCGCTGTCATCGCCCGACTTGATCGGGCGATCCAGTATTCCAGAGACGGCGGTGCTTGCCTCGAAAGGCTGCGGCGTACTGGATACCCCGGTCAAGCCGGGCATGATAGCGCGTTTTGTTGATGCTCCTCGTCGCAACCTGCGACGAGTCCCCTCACTTCTTCGCGTAGATATCCTTGTACGTATCCCGCAGGATGTTCTTCTGCACCTTGCCCATGGTGTTTCGCGGCAGCTCGTCGACGACTAAGACGCGTTTGGGCATCTTGAACTTCGCAAGCCGCCCGTCGAGCGCCTTCAGTACCGAGTCCTCGCTCACGTCCGCGCCCTTGTTGCAGACCAGAACCGCCGTGACGCCCTCGCCGAAATCGGCGTGCGGCACGCCGATCACAGCGGATTCCACCACGCCCGGCATGGCGTCAATCTCGCTCTCGATCTCTTTCGGATAGACGTTGAAGCCGCCGGAGATCACGAGATCCTTGCCGCGGCCGAGGATGTGGACGTAGCCCTTGGCGTCGATCTTGCCGAGATCGCCGGTGATGAAGAAGCCGTCGTCGCGGAATTCGGACTTGGTCTTCTCCGGCATGCGCCAATAGCCCTTGAAGACGTTCGGGCCCTTGACCTCGATCATGCCGATCTCCTCGTGCGGCAGCTCCTTGCCCGTCTCGGGCTCGGTCACGCGCACGGAGACGTCCGGCAAGGGAAAGCCGACTGCGCCGGGCACGCGCTCGCCGTCATAGGGGTTCGACGTGTTCATGTTGGTCTCGGTCATGCCGTAGCGTTCGAGCACGGCGTGCCCCGTCCGCGCCGACCATTCGCGATGGGTCTCCGCCAGCAGCGGCGCCGAGCCCGAGATGAACAGTCGCATATGCTTGGTCGTCTCCTTCGACAGCGCAGGGTTCTGGAGCAAGCGCGTATAGAAGGTCGGCACGCCCATCAGCACCGTGGCGCGCGCCATCAGCTTGATCATCAAATCCGGATCGAGCTTCGGCAGGAAGATCATCGACGCCCGCGCGAACAGTGTCACGTTGGTCGCCACGAACAGGCCGTGCGTGTGATAGATCGGCAGCGCGTGGATCAGCACGTCCTTGTCGGTGAAGCGCCAGTAGCCGACGAGCGAGAGCGAGTTCGACGCCAGATTATCATGCGTCAGCATCGCGCCCTTGGAGCGCCCCGTGGTGCCCGAGGTGTAGAGGATGGCGGCGAGATCGTCGTTCGCCCGCGCGACGGTCGTGAATTCGCTGCTGGCCTTGTCGGCGGCTTCCGTCAGCGAGCCCTTGCCGTCAGCTCCGAGCGTCTCGATCTTGGCCTTTACCTTGGCGGCGATCGGGGCGAGGCCCTCCGCCTTGGAGGGATCGCAGACCACCAGCGACGGCTCGGCGTCGCCGATGAAGTAGTCAAGCTCGTTCAGCGTATAGGCGGTGTTGAGCGGAAGGTAGACCGCGCCGGCCCTGACAGTGCCGAGATACAGCACGATATTGGCGACGGATTTCTCGACCTGCACCGCAACGCGGTCGCCCGGCTTCACGCCGCGCGCGACCAGCACATTTGCCATCTGCCCGGCCCGCGCGATCAACTCGCCATAGCTGATATGGCCGCCGTCATGCGTCTCGATGGCGAGGCGCTTCGGATCGTCCAGGCCGTCGAACAGGCGGGAGAACAAATTGGCGTTGGCAGCTGGGTTCATGCAACATTCCTCGCCGGCGAAGGCCGGTCAAACCGAGGGCTGGATTAGCAAAAACCGCCCCAATGAAGCAACGGAGACAGTTTGCATGACAAAAGGTGGGAAACGCGTGGCCTGGGTCACGGGCGGAGGCAGCGGGATCGGCGAGGCCGGCGCCGAGGCGCTGGCGGCCGACGGCTGGACGGTGGTGGTGTCCGGCCGGCGGAAGGACGCCCTGGATACCGTGGTTGCCAAAATCGCCAAGACGGGCGGGGCGGCCGAGGCCATCGCGCTGGACGTGGCCAACGCTGCGGAAGCCCAGAAAGCCGCCGATCAGATCGTCGCCAGGCACGGCCGCATCGACCTCCTGGTCAACAATGCCGGCATCAATGTTCCCAAGCGCAGCTGGAAGGACATGGAACTGGAGGGCTGGGACAGACTGGTCCAGGTCAATCTCAACGGCGTGCTCTATTGCATGCGCGCGGTGCTGCCGACGATGCGCAAGCAGCAGGACGGCGCAATCATCAACGTCTCGTCCTGGGCCGGCCGCCACGTCTCGAAGATGCCGGGGCCGGCCTACACCACGACCAAGCATGCGGTGCTGGCGCTGACCCATTCCTTCAACATGGACGAATGCGTCAACGGCCTGCGCGCCTGCTGTCTGATGCCGGGCGAGGTAGCGACGCCGATCCTCAAGCTGCGCCCGGTGGTGCCGAGCGAGGACGAGCAGGCCAAGATGCTGCAATCCGAAGATCTCGGCCGCACCATCGCGTTCATCGCGAGTATGCCGCCGCGCGTCTGCATCAACGAGCTGCTGATCAGCCCGACGCATAATCGCGGATTCATTCAGACGCCGAACAACAGGGATTGAGGTTCGTACACCGTCTCAACGGGCACATTGCCGTAGGGTGGGCAAAGGCGCGAAGCGCCGTGCCCACCACCTCTCTCCATTTGCGGTTGGTGGGCACGCTGCGCTTTGCCCACCCTACGGCACCGTCCTTGGCGTGCTCGCGCATCACACGGACACGCCGCTCCATAGTTTCACGCATCACAAAGAATTTTTCTCCGAAACCGCAACCCGAACCCTCCCGTAGTTCGGTCCAACGACGGCGCTGCTGCTTCACGCCAACAGGTCGCAGTCGCCGTTGTTGCCCCAACCCAACACCGGCCATCGCCGGTACCAATTCAATCGGGAGACTTTCCATGTCGAAGCGCATTGCCTATCTCGCCGCCGCCGCCTTCAGCGCCCTGGCCATCACCGCGACCGTCGTCGCGCCTGTCCGCGCCGAGGAGAAGACCGTCATGGTCGGCGGCGCCGCGATGTTCCCGTCCAAGAACATCGTCCAGAACGCGGTCAACTCGAAGGACCACACCACGCTGGTCGCGGCGGTGAAGGCGGCCGGCCTGGTGCCGACGCTGGAAGGCAAGGGTCCGTTCACGGTGTTCGCGCCGACCAACGCCGCCTTCGGCAAGCTGCCGGCCGGCACCGTCGACAATCTGGTCAAGCCCGAGAACAAGGCGACCCTGACCAGGATCCTCACCTACCACGTCGTGCCCGGCAAGCTCGAGGCCTCCGACCTCACCGAGGGCAAGAAGCTGAAGACCGCCGAAGGCGAGGAACTGACGGTCAAGAAGATGGACGGCAAGACCTGGATCGTCGATGCCAAGGGCGGCACCTCGATGGTCACGATCTCCAACGTCAACCAGTCCAACGGCGTGATCCATGTGGTCGACACCGTGCTGATGCCGGCGACGTAACACCGCGCGATCCTGTTTCATCCCCGAGCAGGATGCGACGAAACGGCGAGCCGGGGGCACCCGGCTCGCTTTATTGTGACCGTCATAGCCCGACGCTATCGATTCGATGGCGGACAGGGCGTAACGAAAGCGGGCGCATCGGCGTATAAGCGGTGTCACACGACATTCAGGACGGAACCATCATGTCGAGCCTCACAGTCACCGACGAACAGGTCAGCGCCGCCCCGGCCAAAGTGATCCAGCCGGCCTGGGTTCGCGTCATGCACTGGGTCAATGCGCTGGCCATGATCCTGATGATCCTGTCGGGCTGGCAGATCTACAACGCCTCGCCGCTGTTCGGCTTCAGTTTTCCGCGCGAGTACACGCTCGGCGGATGGCTCGGCGGCGGCCTGCTCTGGCACTTTGCGGCGATGTGGCTGTTGATGATCAACGGGCTCGCCTATCTCATCACTGGCTTCGCCACCGGCCGCTTCCGCAAGAAGCTGTTGCCGATCACACCGTCGGGCGTGCTCCACGACGTCAGGGCAGCGCTGACCTTCAAGCTCGGCCATGACGACCTTACCGTCTACAATTACGTGCAGCGCCTGCTCTATGCCGGCATCATCGTGGTCGGCGTGCTGATCGTGCTCACGGGCTTGGGGATGTGGAAGCCGGTGCAGCTCTATTATCTCGTCGCCCTGTTCGGCGACTACCCGACCGCGCGCTACATCCATTTCTTCTGCATGGTCGCGATCTGCGCGTTCCTCGTCGTTCACGTTCTGCTCGCGCTGCTCGTGCCGAAGAGCCTGCGCGCCATGATCATCGGTCGCTAGAGCATGATCCGGAAAAGTGTAAAGCGGTTTTCCGACAAGATCATGCTCAAAATAGATTTGTGAGGAGAACATGGCCAAGCGTTCATTCCTGATCCCCGGCGTCGACAAGCGGCTCCTGATCAAGGACTCCATCAAGACGATGCCCGACGTCACCCGCCGTCGCTTCATCGCGGGCGGCGCCAGTCTCGGCGCGCTGACGTTGCTCACCGGCTGCGATGTGATCGACTCGTCCTCGGCGGAGGAGATGCTGAAGCAGGTCTCGAAATTCAACGACGCGGTGCAGGCCTTCATCTTCAATCCCGACGCGCTGGCGCCGACTTTTCCCGAGAGTACGATCACGAAGCCGTTCCCGTTCAATGCCTATTACGATCTCGACGACGCACCCGACGTCGCTGGCGCCGACTGGAAACTCGAGGTTCGCGGCCTTGTCGACAACAAGAAGTCGTGGACGCTGGACGAGCTCTACAAGCTGCCTGAGGTCACGCAAATCACGCGCCACATCTGCGTCGAGGGCTGGAGCGCGATCGGCAGCTGGACCGGCACGCCCTTGCGCGATTTCCTCAAGCTGATCGGCGCCGACACGCGCGCCAAATACGTCTGGTTCCAGTGTGCCGACAAGGACGGCTACAATTCGCCGCTCGACATGCGCAGCGCGCTGCATCCGCAGACCCAGATGACGTTCAAATACGCGAATGAAATCCTGCCGCGCGCCTACGGTTTTCCCATGAAGATCCGCGTGCCGACAAAACTCGGCTTCAAGAACCCGAAATATGTGGTCTCGATGGAAGTCACCAACGACTACAAGGGCGGCTATTGGGAAGACCAGGGGTATAATTCGTTTAGCGGGAGCTGATCGCCGTTCCGGCGAAGCTGCCGTAGGGTGGGCAAAGCGAAGCGTGCCCACCATTCCATCCATCATGAATAAAACCGTGGGCACGGCGCTACGCGCCTTTGCCCACCCTACGGCGCCGATTCCTTGGCTGGCCACACCTTCCGCTGACACAGCGACGCGACCGCCCCCAGCGCCAGCAGCGCCGCCGATACGTTGAGCGCGTAGCTCAAGCTCCCCAGCGCGTCCGTGATGGCGCCGACCACGATCGGCCCCAGCGTTTGCCCGACGCCGAACGAAATCGTCATCGCCGCGATCGCGGTCGGCCACATCGCCGGCGGATAGTTGAAGCGCACGAAGGCGGTGGTCGAGCCGACCACGGCGAAGAAGGCGACGCCGAACACCACGGCGGAGACCGCGAGCCAGGCCGGTGAATGTCCGAGCATCGGCAGGGCCGCGCCGAGCGCGTTGGTGCCGAGGATGATGGCGGTGGCCAATCCGCCGCGATCGAGCGCCAGCACGCCGCGCCAGGCCCAGGGGGTCACGAAGGCGGACAGGCCGATCAGGCCCCAGAACGCCGCTTGTGCTGCGGCCCCGCCGCCGCCGTCGCGTACATAGGCGATCATGAAGGTCATGTAGCCGATGTAGCCCGCGCCGAACAGGAAATAGCCCGCGAGGTAGATCAGCACGGGACGAATCGCGAAGGCGGCGTGGCTGCCTTCGGAGAAACGGGCGCCGCTCTCGATGCGGATCAGGAACAGCGGCACGGTCATCGCGGCCGAGAGCAGTGTCAGCGCCCACCACACCATCCACCACGAGCCCGGCCCGAAATATTGCAGCGTGAACGGCGCGATCAGTCCCGAGGACAGAATGCCGATGCCGGGCCCGGCATAGAACAGGCTGAGCAGGAAATTGGCCCGCTCCGGGCGCGACTGGGCGATGGTCGCAGCGAGCGCGCCGCCGGCGACGAAGCCCGCCGCGGCCCCGAGACCGAGTACGAGGCGCGCCAGGCTCAGCGCGACGAAATTCCCCGTCAGCGCACAAATGGCGAGCGCGGCGACGCAGGCCACAGTTCCGCCGCGGATCGCGGCCGCCCAGCCGACGCGCTGGATCAGGCGCGAGGCCACAAGCGCGCCGACGAGATAGCCGACGGCGTTGATGGTGTTCATGAATCCGGCCGCCGAGTAGGACCAGCCGAGGGCCTCCCGCATGTCGGGCAGCACCAGCGCATAGGCAAAGCGGCCGATGCCGAGCCCGACCGTCGCCGCCAGCGACAGGGTCAGGATCAGCCGCGCGGGATGCGCGTCAGGCGGGACACGGCGGTCTTTAGTAAAGCAGTCTTGGGCGTGCAAGGGGTTCTCCGGCCCACCCAGTGTGGCAGGCCCCGTCCGCCTTGCACAGCCGCACCCCGGCAATGGTGTCTTGCCAAGCGCGCAACGCCGCTCTAGCACTCCGGCCGAATTCGACCTGAGAGGAACGACCATGGCGACCCACAAATTGCTGCTGCTTCCCGGCGACGGTATCGGCCCCGAGGTGATGGGCGAGGTGAAGCGGCTGATCGACTGGCTCAATTCGGCCGGGATCGCCAAGTTCGAGACGGACACCGGCCTCGTCGGCGGCTCCGCCTATGACGCGCACAAGGTGTCGATCTCCGAAGGCGACATGGCCAAGGCGCTTGCGGCCGACGCCATCATCTTCGGCGCGGTCGGCGGTCCGAAGTGGGACGCGGTGCCCTACGAGGTGCGCCCCGAAGCCGGCCTCTTGCGCCTGCGCAAGGATCTGGCCTTGTTCGCCAACCTCCGTCCCGCGGTGTGCTACCCGGCGCTGGCCGATGCATCGAGCCTGAAGCGTGAGGCCGTCGAAGGCCTCGACATCGTCATCGTGCGCGAGCTCACCGGCGGCGTCTATTTCGGCGAGCCCAAGACCATCACCGACCTCGGCAATGGCCAGAAGCGCGCCGTCGATACCCAGGTCTACGACACCTATGAGATCGAGCGCATCGGCCGCGTCGCCTTCGAGCTTGCCAGGAAGCGCAAGAACAAAGTGACGTCGATGGAAAAGCGCAACGTCATGAAATCGGGCGTGCTCTGGAACGAGGTCATGACCCAGGTCCACAAGCGCGAATACCCTGATGTCACGCTCGAGCACCAGCTCGCCGATTCCGGCGGCATGATGCTGGTGAAATGGCCGAAGCAGTTCGACGTCATCGTCACCGACAATCTGTTCGGCGACATGCTGTCCGACATCGCGGCGATGCTGACGGGATCGCTTGGCATGCTGCCCTCGGCCTCGCTCGGCGAGGTCGACGTCAAGACCAAGAAGCGCAAGGCGCTGTACGAGCCCGTGCATGGCTCGGCGCCTGATATCGCAGGCCAGGGCCTCGCCAATCCCATCGCGATGATCTCGTCGTTCGGCATGGCGCTGCGCTATTCCTTCGACATGGGCGCGCTCGCCGACAAGGTCGACGCCGCGATCGCCGCGGTGCTCGCCAGCGGTCTGCGCACAGCCGACATCAAGTCGGAAGGCACCACGGCCGCCTCGACCACGCAGATGGGCGAAGCGATCCTGAAGGAACTGCAGAAGCTGCACGCGTAACGGCAGGCACCGCTCTCGTAGGGTGGGCAAAGCGAAGCGTGCCCACGTTCTGAGTGCTGATTAGAAAGAGATGGTGGGCACGGCGCGTTGCGCCTTTGCCCACCCTGCGGCACCTGCTCTCGGAGCTGATTCATGGACGCTTCACCCCGCCCCAAGATCGCGGAAACCATCATCCATGACACGGTGCGCCAGCGCGAGGCGCAGATCGGGCGGCGCTGCGAGGTCCTCAGCCACACCCGCATCGAATATGCCTCGCTCGGCGACTACTCCTATCTCGGCGAGAACTGCGAGGTCGCCGACGCGGAAATCGGAAAATTCACGGCCATCGCCAATTCGGTGCGGATCGGTGCGCCCAATCATCCGATGGGCCGGCCGTCGCAGCATCGCTTCACCTACTGCCCGGAATATTACGAGGCGGGCGTGACGCGCGACCGCGACTTCTTCGCGGACCGCCGCGGCGACCGGGTGATCGTCGGCAATGATGTCTGGATCGGGCACGCCGCCATCCTGCTGCCCGGCGTGAACGTTGGTGACGGCGCGGTGATCGCTGCGGGCGCGGTGGTCAGCCGCGATGTCGAGCCCTACACGATCGTCGGCGGCGTTCCCGCGCGTCCGATCCGCAAGCGCTTTCCTGATTCCGTTGCGGACAGCCTGCGCCGCATCGCCTGGTGGGATTGGCCGGATGAGCTCATCTTCGAGCGCCTCGCCGATTTCCGCTCCGAAGCGATCGAGGAGTTTTGCAGGCGCTATGATCCGGCTGCGAACGCGTGAGGCGCACGCATCTCACCCAAGCAACAGGAATCGTAGGGTGGGCAAAGCGAAGCGTGCCCACGCATTTTTCGTGACCGAGAGAGATCGTGGGCACGGCGCAAGGGCGCCTTTGCCCACCCTACGGCACCTCGCAAAAACAAAAATGGCCGGGCGCGAGCCCGGCCATTTTGATTCGGTCGATAACTCCGCTCAGTACAGCGGGAAATTCTGCGGGTAGCCGCCGACGTCCTGCGGCGGCGAAAGCGGCTGGCGGTCGATCGGGCGGTTGAGATTCTCGCGGGCAAAGGACGGATAACCAACCGCCGGCGGGAAGGCGTAGTCGGAGAACTTGCGGTCGCCCGGATTGACCTCGGTGCCGCCGTCGAGCCAGGAGCGCTTGCTCACATAGATGCGGGTGCGGCCCTGCTGGTAGACGGCGTTGGGTCCACCAGGGCCGTAATAGTGCCGGCCACGTTCGTCATAGCGCTTGGTCTTGGTGTCAGCCGAGGCCGGCGTCGCCACAATGGCAGAGGACATGGCAATCACGGCGCCCGCTGCAAGCAAGGTCGCCAATTTGGCAGAGAATTTCGAGCTCATCACGTCCCCTTCAGGCGGCAGGCCGCCAGTCGATTTCACCCCCATACTAGCCCGGCCGGGGTGAGCGCAACTAGGTCTATTGGGTCACACCAGCTCGGAATAATCGCGCGCGCTGGCAAAAGTTGCATCAATACCAGCCACTTGAGCTTGATGCCGGTCAAAGCGCCCCGCGCAATTGCGCGTTGGCGGCGCCCAGCAGCCAGTCCGGCGAGCCCGCGAGGTCACAACCGCGGCGCTTCAGCTCGGCATGGGCGAACAATTCCGCCAGCTTCGGCTCGTTGCCGGAGGTCAGCAGCGTCAGCCGGTTCAGCGTGCAGGCGATCGCCGCGCGCCGGGCGGGCAGGGTATCGCCCTGGCAGGAGAAGCCGGAGATCTGCAAGGCCGGCTCCTCGTTGCGCTTGAGGTAGCCGAGGCAGGCCGGCGTCCCCTTGTCCGTGCCGATCGGCCGGAACAGCGCGACGGGGCCGAATTTCGTCTCGATCAGGCCGGCTTGCTCGAGCGGGGTGGCCGCTCCGAGGCCCATCTGGACGGCGAGGTCCATCGCGACAGGACGGGTCACATCGAATTCGCCACCTTCCCGATAGATTTCGAGCTCGGCCACCGGCTGGTCCGCCGCGCTCGCCCAGCGCATCACGTCTTTGCGGCCGCCTTCGGGATGCCGAAGGATGGTGTAAGAGGTTGTTTTATCTGATGAATCGATCCGGCTCAGGGCGAAGGCCGGGTGCGAGCGATCGGCCGTGCTCCAGCCCGGCTTGTCTGCGGGATCATCGCCGCGCAGCTCGGGCAGCTGGCCGAGCGCCGCGAGGGCGAGGATGGCAAACAGCGCGAGCGCCCCCACATAGGCGACCAGATGCGCCAGCGTGCCGACGACCTCGTCGGCGATAGCCAAGAGAGTCAGGTGGATCTGGGTAGGGCTAACGGCCGTGCTGGCCTCAGGCGACTGCATCCACGTCCCTAAGGCATGGTCCAACGTTGTCTTGAGGCCGGTTCTCGCATAGAAGCGCTGCTCTTCCCGTTTAAGCGTCAGCTTCGGGAACGGGCTTTTTCATCGGAGAGTGAACGATGGGTTACAAAGTCGCAGTCGTCGGCGCGACCGGCAATGTCGGACGGGAAATGCTCAACATTCTCGATGAGCGCAAATTCCCCGCGGACGAGGTCGTGGCGCTGGCGTCACGCCGCAGCGTCGGCGTCGAGGTCTCCTATGGCGACCGCACCCTGAAGTGCAAGGCGCTCGAGCATTACGACTTCTCCGACGTCGACATCTGCCTGATGTCGGCCGGCGGCGAGGTGTCGAAGGAATGGTCGCCGAAGATCGGCGCCGCCGGCGCCGTCGTGATCGACAACTCGTCGGCCTGGCGCATGGATCCGGACGTGCCGCTGATCGTGCCGGAGGTGAACGCAGGCGCGACCGAAGGCTTCAAGAAGAAGAACATCATCGCCAACCCGAACTGCTCGACCGCGCAGCTCGTGGTCGCGCTCAAGCCGCTGCACGAGAAGGCGACCATCAAGCGCGTCGTGGTCTCGACCTATCAATCGGTGTCGGGCGCCGGCAAGGACGGGATGGACGAGCTGTTCTCGCAGACCAAGGCCGTCTACACCAACGACGAGCTGGTCGCGAAGAAATTCCCCAAGCGCATCGCCTTCAACGTCATCCCCCACATCGACGTCTTCATGGAGGACGGCTACACCAAGGAAGAGTGGAAGATGATGGCGGAGACCAAGAAGATTCTTGATCCCAAGATCAAGCTCTCCGCCACCTGCGTGCGCGTGCCGGTGTTCGTCGGCCACTCCGAGGCCGTCAACATCGAGTTCGAGAATCCGATCACGGCGGATGAGGCGCGCGACATCCTGCGCAAGGCGCCCGGCTGTCTCGTCATCGACAAGCAGGAGCCCGGCGGCTACGCGACGCCTTACGAAGCGGCCGGCGAGGACGCGACTTACATCAGCCGCATCCGCGAGGACGCGACGGTTGAGAACGGTCTCGTGCTGTGGTGCGTGTCCGACAACCTCCGCAAGGGCGCCGCGCTCAACGCCATCCAGATCGCGGAAGTGCTGATCAACCGCAAGCTGATCAGCGCGAAGAAGCAGGCGGCGTAAGGCACGTCACCGCTGCCGTAGGGTGGGCAAAGGCGCAAAGCGCCGTGCCCACCATTCTTTCCGATTGCGACAGGTGGTGGGCACGGTTCGCTTTGCCCACCCTACGAGAGCGGTGGCCTACGCCACGCCCCGCGCGTTCTTGAATTCCTTCGCAACCTTGTCCAGCACGAACAGCGATCCCTCCGCGACGCCGAAATAGGCGCCGTGGGTCTGCATCTGGCCGCTGTCGACTGCCTTCTGTACGAACGGGAACGTCATCAGGTTTTCCAGGCTGCGGAACACCGCGGCCTTCTCGATGCGCTCGACGAATTGCGCCATGCTCTCATGGTCGCGCTGCTCGACCACTTCACCCGGCTTGATGAACATCTGCATCCATTTGCCGATGAAGTCGCCGGGCGTGAGCGGCTCGATCTTGTCGACGAAGGCGCGGATGCCGCCGCATTGGGCGTGGCCGAGCACCACGATGTGCTTCACCTTCAGCACCGTCACCGCATATTCCAGCGCGGCCGAGACGCCATGCGCGTTGCCGTCGGGCTGATACACGGGCACCAGATTGGCGATGTTGCGGACCACGAACAATTCGCCCGGGCCGACGTCGAAGATCACTTCCGGCGAGACGCGGCTGTCGCAGCAGCCGATCACCATCACTTCCGGCGATTGCCCCTTCACCGAGAGGTCGCGATAGCGGGTCTGCTCGGTCGGCAGCCGCTGGGTGGCGAAGGCCCTGTAGCCTTCCAGCAAATGCTCTGGGAATGTCATCATACCTATGCCTAATCATAGACCGCAGGGGCGAACAAGCCTTTCGAATAGGCAGGCCAGGTGCTATCGGCTTCGATCAAGAGCCCGCTTGAGGAAACCGGAAGGAACGCTCGCATGACCCGCCCGCGCCGCAGCCATCTGTTCATGCCCGGCTCCAACCCCCGTGCGCTGGAAAAGGCGCGCAATCTCGCCGCCGACGGCCTGATCCTGGATCTGGAAGATTCCGTCGCGCCGGATGCCAAAGCGGTGGCCCGTGATGGGATCGCCGCCGCGATCGCAGCCAAGGGCTTTGGCAAGCGCGAGATCCTGATCCGGACCAACGGTCTCGACACGCCCTGGTGGGCCGACGATCTCGCCATGGCCGCCAAGGCTTCGCCCGACGGCATCCTGGTTCCAAAAGTTTCAAGTGTCGAAGATCTCGATACGATCGGCCTCCGTCTTACCGAGCTTGGCGCGGCGCCGACGGTGAAGGTCTGGGCCATGATCGAGACCGCGCGCGCCGTGCTGCACGCGGAGGAGCTGGCCGAGGCCGGGCGCGATCCATCGCGGCGCCTCTCCGGCTTTGTGTTCGGCCCGAACGATATCTCACGCGAAACGCGCATCAGGATGCTGCCCGGCCGCGCCGCGATGATCCCGATGATCACGCACTGCATCCTGGCGACGCGCGCCCACGGCCTTGAAATCCTCGACGGCCCCTACAGCGACATCGCCAATTCCGACGGCTTCGCCACCGAATGCGCGCAGGGCCGCGATCTCGGCTTCGACGGCAAGACGCTGATCCACCCCTCGCAGATCGACGCCTGCAACGCGATCTTCACGCCGCCCGAAGAGGAAGTCGCGCGCGCGCGAAAAATCATCGCGGCGTTCGAGCTGCCGGAGAACGTCTCGCGCGGCGCGATCCGGTTGGATGGTGCGATGGTCGAGCGGCTGCACGCCGACATGGCCCGGCGCACGATCGCAATCGCGGATGCTATTGCCGCGATGAGCAAGGGCTGAAGCGTCAACTCGAAAAAGCGATATCCGCTTTTCCGCGACAAACCGCCATCTTCTGTTCGCCAAGAGCAGAGGAGGACGGTGCGGCCAATTCCTCGCAGTACATTCGATCGATGTTGCGCTGCATGAGCGCATAACAATCGCATGCGACCTTCTCGAGCCGCGCCCGATCGATCTCTACAAACCCGCGTCCGTCGGACGGGACCGCGCCGGCCTCGCGTAGCTTGCTCATCGTCAGGGTTACTGTCGTCCGTCGCACCCCAAGCAGTTGCGCAAGCGCCTCCTGCGTCACCGGAAGCCGGTCATCGGGCACGCGGTCGTGAAGCTGCAGGAGCCACCGCGCCATGCGGCCATCCACCCGGTGGAGCGCGTTGCAAGCGGCTACGTGCTGGAGCTGCAATAACACCGCGCGGGCGTGGACCTGCACCACGTTCCTGATGGCTGTGCTTTGCGCAAAGGCGGCGCGAAATTTGGCGGCGGAAATCAGCGATGCAGTACCGGCTATGCGAGTAACCGCGGTCACGGATGAAAGCGACGGGCCGAGCACGGAGAACGAGGCCAAGGCGCCTTCCCGTCCCATCAAGGTGGTTGCGACCGTTTGCCCGTCCGGCATATCGAGCATGAAGGCGATTGCGCCGCTATGGGGAAAATAAACCGGGTCGAGCTCATCGCCCGACCGCACCAGGACGGCATCGGGTTCGAACGAGACCTTCTGGAAGTAGGGCGTGAGCAAGCCGAGATCCGCCGGCGGCAACGCCGCCAGCAGCCGATTCCCGATGCCCGCGCGGTGGACGGTCACGATGCTTTCTTGTGAACGAGCACCCAATGAACGACGGGATCGATCTGTTTCATTTGCCATGATTATCCGAAATACGAATTGCCCGAAGCGAAACTATCCAAACAGAGCCATTCGTCGAGATCAAGCACGGATAATTGCGGTGGCCTTGCCGGCATCCTCGCCGCGCAAACGGAATCTTGCATACATCATACTATTCGCGATCTTTTTGCCGCTCGGCGAGGTGCACCACGTGCTGATCGACCAGTGATGGTTGCGGCAGCGCGCGAGTTTAACCTTGACCCGGCGCGGATCTCTGGGGAGATCTGCCATACCCCGCTATCAGCGGCACAGCAGACATCCTTGCGCCGATCCAAGGTAGGGATTGATGATTGTGCGGCGAGCGAATCTTCTGCGCCGCTCACCGCGGCGCGACATCGGCGCGATCGAGCGATTCGAGCGTCGCGGCGTTGCCGCAGTAGCCGTGATAGTTCTCCGCGGCAGTGCCGTCGGCCAGATCGCGGTCGCATTGTCCCTTGTTGTTGCAGAGCGAGCAGACCCGCTCCATGTCGCGGAGCAGCAGCGGCTGCGCGCGGCCGAGGCCTTCGGCGCTGATGCCGAGTTGCTGCAGCATCATTGGCAGCTCGTCGGCAGAATGCTTGCCGTGGCGGACCAGTTCCTCGAGATCGTCAGGCGCGATCCGCAGGTCGCTCGCGATCCGGTCGAAATCGGCGCGATCGAGCTGCCGCATCTCGTTCAGCTCGCGGCGATGCTTCAGCCAGCTCGCAAAGGAGTCGATGAGGTCCTGGACGATGGGATATGGCCTGCTTGCGGTGCTCATGGAAAGCTCCCTTCGGACAGCGGAATTGGAGCGAATTAAGCACAATGATGCAGAAGCGCGTTGCGCTGGATCAAACTGGATTCGAGCGGGGAAAATTGCTCTCGTGCCCCGGACGCGGTGCGGCGCGAAGTGCCGCTCCGCAGAGCCGGGACCCATCTCGCCACGTTACTGGGCCCCGGCAGCGCATCACCAAGGGGTGCTGCGCTGCGTCCGGGGCACGAGAGCTAAGCGAATCTCTCCGTCGCCCAGGCATATAGGCTGCCCGGAATCGGCTTCTCGCCGCCGCGGCCCTTGGGCGAGATGTGCAGGCCGATGATCTCGCGGTTGGTGACGAGGCCGAGATAGCTCGAGGGGTCGAAGAACAGCTTTGGCTCGGCATGCACGGCGTAGAACGATTGCTTGGGCAGCGCGTTTTGCAGTTCGCCGGTGCGGCGCGCGAGCGCGGTGAGTGCCGCGGGGCCGAAGATCGCGACGCGGATATCGGCGAGGCGGTTCGAGCCGCCGCGCAGGCGGCGCATCATGAAGGTGATGCGATGGCGGACCGACAGCCAGTTCGGCGTCAGCTCCTCCTGCTCCATCAGCTCCTCGAAGGCGGCAACGATGCCGTGCCCGGGCGGCAGGTAGATCACGGAATTGCCGAGCTGGCGTGGCCGCTCCCAGGCAAAGTAAGGCTTTGCCGGATCAATCTCGACCGGCTTCAAGAGCAGCACGTCGGCGTCGAGCCAGAGGCCGAGATTCTTCGCCATCAGCTTCATGCGGAAGAAATCGCTGAACTGCAGCGTGGTCCAGTCGCGCCAGCTTCCGTCCGGTTGCGGGGGCCGCAAGCGTTCCGAGAACGCATGCGGCAGGATCGCTTCGGCATCCGCGTTGGCGACGCCGGCGGGCAGGCCGGGAATGGTGTCGAAGCTGTAGACCGTGACCTTGTGGCCGGCCGCCAGCTGCGAGCGCAGACAGGTCTGGCGCAGGGCGTCCATCGGGCCATGCCAGAAGGTGACGATGTCGGGCAGCATGCGCGGAAGCTATAATATTCAGGACAAAGAAAAAGCCCCGGCGCCGACAGCACCGGGGCTCGAATGAAATCCTACGATCAGGCCCAGGCGCGTTCGCGCTTGAGCTTGTCCTCATAGGTGTCGATCGAGGACTTCTTCTCCATCGTCAGGCCGATGTCGTCGAGGCCGTTGATCAGGCAGTGCTTGCGGAACGGATCGATCTCGAACTTGACCTTGCCGCCATCGGGGCCGCGGATCTCCTGGTTCGGCAGGTCGATCGTCAGCGTCGCGTTGGCGCCGCGCTCGGCATCGTCGAACAGCTTGTCGAGGTCTTCCTGGCTGACGCGGATCGGCAGAATGCCGTTCTTGAAGCAGTTGTTGTAGAAGATGTCGCCGAACGAGGTCGAGATCACGCAGCGGATGCCGAAGTCGAGCAGCGCCCAGGGCGCATGCTCGCGGCTCGAGCCGCAGCCGAAATTGTCGCCGGCGACCAGCACCTTCGCATTGCGATAGGCGGGCTGGTTGAGAACGAAGTCCGGATTCTCGCTGCCGTCGTCCTTGTAGCGCTGCTCGGAGAAGAGCCCCTTGCCAAGGCCGGTGCGCTTGATGGTCTTGAGGTACTGCTTCGGAATGATCATGTCGGTGTCGACATTGATGATCTTCAGCGGCGCCGCGACGCCTTCCAGCGTGGTGAACTTGTCCATGGTTGCGCTTTTCCGGGGTGGTTCAGGGAAGGCGTGTTTATCGTGTCCGGGGCCTGAATCCTAGGCCGAATTCGGCAGGTCTCGTCTGCTTGGCTGGTTTGAGGCAGAGCTGGTGCGGCGTCGGGACTTCACCTCTCCCGCTTGCGGGGGAGGTCGACGCGCGAAGCGCGGCGGGTGGGGGCTCTCGCCTCTAGGGGACTGTCCCGCTGCGGAGAGACCCTCTCCCCAGCCCTCCCCGCAAGCGGGGGAGGGGGCTCATCTCACGCCGGCGCTTCCTACTCCGCCTTTGCCTCAATCGCCGCCATATCGTCGTCCGACAGGCCAAAATGGTGGCCAATCTCGTGGATCAGGACGTGGCGGACGATATGGCCAAGGCTCTCGTCGTGCTCGGCCCAGTAATCCAGGATCGGCCGGCGGTAGAGCCAGACCATGTTGGGCAGCCGCGCCACGTCACCAAGGCTCTGCTGCGGCAGGCCGACGCCCTGGAACAGGCCGAGCAGGTCGAACTCGCTCTCGCATTCCATCTCGTCCAGGACCTCCTCGGTCGGGAAGTCGTCGACGCGGAGGATCACGCCCTCGCACAGGCTACGAAATTCCGCCGGCAGGCGCTCGAAGATGTCGTGTGCCGTCGCTTCCATCTCGGCCAGCGAGGGCGCTTTCAATTCCGTCCACATGGGGTTGTTCTAAAGCGTTTTCGAGCGAAGTGGATACCGCTTCGCGTGAAGAAAACGCGTCAAAGTAAGAATCTGGAGCCGGTTTCAATTCCATTGTAACGGGCTCCGGCGCGGGTTTCCCGCTGATGCATCCCGCTTTATAAAGCGCGGCGAGGTTGACGGGCGCCGCCAAAACGGGGAGCGTGGGCCTCGAACGGGACGTTTCAGGTGGGCGGAAAAATGCGAGCGAAAACAGCGCTGACGCTACTGTGCATGGGGTTGTTTTCGCCATTTTGCGTTGGCGCCGAGGCCCAGACCGCCGGCCCCGAGATTCGCCTCGCCCAGGCAGCCCCGGCTGATGCCCCGCCGCCGCGCAAGCGGCCGCCACGCTTGCGCGTCACGCCCTATTACAGCCCTGACGGCGTCTATCCGCGCTACAATCCGGGTCCCAATGCGGTCCGCGAATGCAACGCGACCTATGTGCAGGAATTCCGGCCCAGCGGCACGGTGATCGTGCCGCGGATGAGCTGCTACTGGCGCCCCGGCTGATGCCCCAAGGGATCGCCATGGCGAGATGGTTTGCATTGGCCGTTGTCGTCGCGCTAGCGGCGGGCCTGCCTCGCGCGGCCGCGGCGCCAAGGACGACGGTGCCGGAGGCCTCGGCGGGGATCGCAGTTTTCGATGTGCGGCGACCCGCGCGGACCCAACATATTGCGCGGCCCGTCGTGCGCCATGATCCCCGCTATTACGCGCGGCCGGTCCACTACCGTCCTTATCCCTACGGCGTGCCCGCGCCCTTCGTGTTCGGCTACGGGCCGTTCTGGTGACGTCCTAGCCGGCGGGCGCAAATCCCTTGACCAGTAACACGGTCGCCTGCGCGCCCGCCTTGCGGTCGCGCGAAATCTCCTCGTAGTCGGGTGAGTTCGAGAAGGCGAGGAAGGCGGCCTCGTCCGGAAACGACATCATGACCAGCTTGTCGTGCGGCCACGCCCCTTCGAGCACGCGCGGTCGCTCATCGGCAGCGAGCAGGCGCCCATTGTACTTCTTGAACACATCGAAGAACCGCGCCTGATAGCGATCGTAGGCTGCGCGGTCGGTCATCTTCAATTGTGCAATCGCGTAGACGGTCATCTCAAGACTTCCTTCCCGTAGCGGCACAGCGCCGCAGCGCGGCGCCCGCCTCGTTCATTCATGGCGCGTTCACATCGCTGTTAGCAATTTAACCCCGCGAGCGACTGCAATTGAACAGGGATGACGCGGGCCGGGAACGAGCATCGCTGCTCCGCTGTCCAGATTCAGGGAGAAGTCCATGCTGAGGAGTTTGGGTCTCCGGGCAGGCCCGGTGCGCCTGCTCGGGATTGCGGCTGCGGCGACGCTGATGCTGTCGGCCGGGAGCGCGCATCGCGCTGAAGCGCTCACCTTGATCAATCCGGCGACGTCACCTGCGACGAAAGCTGCGGCCGACGACCTCGTCACGCAGGTCCGGCACGGCGGCGGTGGGCATGGTGGTGGCGGACATTTTCACGGCGGCGGTGGCTTCCGCGGTGGCGGCGGACATTTCGGCGGCTTCCGCAGCGGCGGCTTTCATGGCGGCGGCTTCCGCGCCGGGCCGGCCTTCCACGGCGGCGGCATTCGCTACGGCGGATTCCGTCATTATGGCGGCTATCACCGCCACTGGGGCTATCGTCCCCATTTCGGCCATCGCCACTTCCACCGGCGCTATTATGTCGGCGGCTATTATCCCTATTACCATTATCCGCGCCGCTGCCGGGTCATCTGGACCTATTACGGCCCGCGCCGCATCTGCCGCTGGCATCGCTGGCACCATCCGTATCGGTATTGGTGATGTGAGTTGCTAGTTCCGCACGCGTCATGGCCGGGCTTGTCCCGGCCATCCACGTTCTTTGGCTCGAGCAAAGTTCGTGGATGCCCGGGACAAGCCCGGGCATGACGAATGCTGTTACAGCCAATCCTTCAGCTTCCACGACGAAGCTTTCCACCGCATCAGATTATCGAGCTTCCACTGCTTGAACATCGCAGGCGGCCAGCGGCTGAGCTTCGAGGTCTCCTCGACCTCGGGCTTGGCGACGATGTGCAAGCGCGGCGCGCGCCGGCGGTGCTGGCGCGTGGCCTCGCTGATCAGGTCGACATATTCGGGCTTGTTGGCCATGGCGCGCGTCCTCGCGAAAACCTCGCGAGGACGAGAGTGTCAGGCGATCGTTTAACGGCTGTTTGCCGCGATCGCTACAATTGCAGGCAGTGGCTTAGCGCCAGTCCCTGACGTCGACGAAGTGACCCGCGATCGCCGCCGCTGCCGCCATCGCCGGCGACACCAGATGGGTGCGGCCCTTGAAGCCCTGGCGGCCCTCGAAATTGCGGTTCGAGGTCGAGGCGCAACGCTCTTCCGGAGCCAGCTTGTCCGGGTTCATCGCAAGGCACATCGAGCAGCCCGGCTCGCGCCATTCGAAGCCGGCCTTGATGAAGATCTTGTCGAGACCCTCGGCCTCGGCCTGCTCCTTGACGATGCCGGAGCCCGGCACGACCATGGCGTTGACATGCGCCGAAACGGTCTTGCCTTCGGCGATCTTCGCAGCAGCGCGCAGATCTTCGATGCGGCCGTTGGTGCAGGAGCCGATGAAGATGCGGTCGACCTTGATGTCGGTGATCTTCGTACCCGCGGTCAGGCCCATGTACTTGAGCGCACGATGCTTGGAGAGACGCTTGGCCTCGTCCGCAATCTGGTCGGGGTCGGGCACGATGCCGGTCACCGAGATGACGTCCTCAGGCGAAGTGCCCCAGGTCACGATCGGCGGCAGCTTGGCCGCATCGAGGCGCAACTCGTTGTCGAAATGCGCGCCCTCGTCGGAGCGCAGCTTCTCCCAGTAGCGCATCGCCGCGTCCCAGTCGGCGCCCTTCGGCGCTTTGGGGCGGCCGCGCAGGAAGTCGAACGCCTTCTGGTCGGGTGCAACGAGGCCGGCGCGCGCGCCGCCTTCGATCGACATGTTGCAGACCGTCATGCGGCCTTCCATGCTGAGCGCGCTGATGGCGTCGCCGGCGTATTCCAGCACGTAGCCGGTGCCGCCCGCGGTGCCGATCTCGCCGATGATGGCGAGGATGATGTCCTTGCCCGTCACGCCATCGGGCAATTTGCCGTCGACGGTGACGCGCATGTTCTTGGCCTTCTTCTGGATCAGCGTCTGCGTCGCCAGAACGTGCTCGACCTCGCTCGTGCCGATGCCGTGCGCGAGCGCGCCGAACGCGCCATGCGTCGAGGTGTGGCTGTCACCGCAGACGATGGTGGTGCCGGGCAGGGTAAAACCCTGCTCGGGGCCGATGACGTGGACGACGCCCTGGCGCTTGTCGAACTCGTTGTAATATTCGATGCCGAATTCCTTGGCGTTCTCGGCCAGCGCCTTGATCTGCTCGATGCTTTCAGGATCGGGATTCGGCTTGGTGCGATCGGTGGTCGGCACGTTGTGGTCGACGACGGCGAGCGTCTTCTCGGGCGCGTGCACCTTGCGGCCGGTGGCGCGCAGGCCTTCGAACGCCTGCGGCGAGGTCACCTCGTGCACCAGGTGGCGGTCGATATAGAGCAGGCAGGTGCCGTCCTCGGCTTCGTGCACCAGGTGGTCGTTCCAGATCTTGTCGTACAATGTGGTCGGCTTGGACATGAGCTTGAGCTCCGAAAGAATGTTGTGTCAGCGGATAGGCGCGCGCGGCGCGCCGGCAACAAAATCGTCAGCGCAGCTTTTAGGCTGCGCGCGTAAGCTCTGACGTTGCCGAGGTCGCGAAGCGTCCGAAGAACCGGCCAGGCAGCCGCGAGCGATCGTCGATGACGATGCGCTTGACGGGGGCGAGGCTGGTCGGATCTGGAAACATTCCAAGAATATATAGCAGGCCGAATTGGAAGCGCGAGTGGTTTGACGCGCACGGCTGACGCAACAAAAAAGCGCGGAGCCGAGCTCCGCGCTTTCGAAAACTTGCCTGGTGGGGCGGAGCTTACTCGCCGACCGCGGTCTGGCGGTCCTGCTTCTCGACGATGCGGGCCGACTTGCCGCGAAGGTTGCGGAGGTAATAGAGCTTGGCGCGACGCACCTTGCCGCGACGCACCACCTTGATCGAGTCGATCATCGGCGACATCACCGGGAACACGCGCTCCACGCCCTCGCCATAGGAGATCTTGCGGACGGTGAAGCTCTCGTTGAGGCCACCGCCGGAACGGCCGATGCAGACGCCTTCATAGGCCTGCACGCGGGTACGGTCGCCTTCGACCACCTTCACGTTGACGATCACGGTGTCGCCGGGACCGAATTCTGGAATGTCCTTGCCGGCGGACAGCTTGTCGAATTGCTCTTGCTCGAGCTGCTTGATCAGGTTCATGGGTAAATCTCCATCGGCGCGCCCAGCCCTGGAAACGGGGGGCTGCGCAAAATTCGTCTATCCAGCCATTGCGGATTTGGCCGCTCCTATAAGGCAAGCCGGAGCGTTTGTCACCCGTCTGTCTTGTTTTTTGGCGTTTTTTGGCGACCGGCCCGATTCGCCGGCTTGGGTGGGATCTGGGCCCATAAATCGGGCCGCCGAACCGCCGTGAGGGCCTCGGATTGGGCCCGCCGCCAGCTTGCAACCTTGGCATGGTCGCCGGAGGTCAGGATCTCCGGGATCGGGGCCCCCTCGAACAGCTGCGGACGGGTGTATTGGGGGTACTCTAAAAGGCCATCGGAGAAGCTTTCCTCGGTTCCCGAGGCCTCCTTGCCCATCACGCCCGGCAGCAGCCGGACGCAGGCATCGATCAGGGCTAAAGCTGCGATTTCGCCCCCGGACAGCACGTAATCCCCGATCGAGACCTCCTCCAGGCCCCGCCCGTCGATCACCCGCTGGTCGATCCCCTCGAACCGCCCGCAGACGATCAGGGGGCCGGGGCCCCCGGCGAGCTCGGCAACCCGGGCCTGGGTCAATGGTCGACCGCGCGGGCTCATCAGCAGGCGCGGCCGCTCGGGGGCGATCTCGGCGGCATCGATGGCTGCCGCCAGAACATCCGCCCGCAGCACCATGCCCGGCCCGCCGCCGGCCGGGGTGTCGTCGACGCTGCGATGGCGGTCGGTGGCGGACGCCCTTATGTCCCGCGCCTCAATCTCCCAGAGCCCCGAGGCCAGCGCCCGGCCAGCAAGGCTCACGCCGAGCGGCCCCGGAAACATCTCCGGAAACAGCGTCAGCACCGTCGCGCGCCAGGGTGAGGGGTTTGCCATCGCAATCAGCTTAGCCAAAAACCACGGCCCGTGGTTATGGGTCCCCGCGTTCGCGGGGAGCCGCCGAGGGAGCGTCGTCGCCCTCGACCTCCTGCGGCAGCGCGATCACCACGCGGCCGCCTTCGAGATCGACCTCCGGCACCACGGCGTTCGTGAACGGCAGCAGCATCGTCGTGCCTTTTGGGGGCGCGATTTCGATGATGTCGCCGGCGCCGAAATTATGGATCGCGAGCACGCGGCCGAGCGCGTCGCCCTCCGTGGTGACGGCGGCGAGCCCGATCAGATCGGTGTGGTAATATTCGTCCGCATCGGTCGCGGGCAGTTTTTCGCGCGCGACGTACAGCTCGATGCCGTTGAGGCGCTCGGCCTCATCGCGGGTCGTGACGCCCTTGAACGTCGCGACCAGATGATCCTTGGCCTCGCGCGCCGTTGCGACCTCGAACTGGCGCTTGCCGTCCTTGGACAGCAGCGGACCGTAGCGCCTGACGGCAAAGGGATCCTCGGTGAAGGTCCACAATTTGACCGCACCGCGCACACCATGCGCGGCGCCGATCCGCGCGACGCAGACCAGCGCCGACATGATCTAGCCTTAGCCCTTCGCGGCGGCTTCGGCCTGCGCCTTGCGCTCCTTGCGCGGCACGGCCTTCTCGGGGTTGTTGCGCGCTTCGCGCTTCTTGACGCCGGCAGCGTCGAGGAAACGCGCCACGCGGTCGGACGGCTGCGCGCCCTTGGCGAGCCAGGCCTTCACCTTGTCCATGTCGAGCTTCAGGCGAGTCTCGTTGTCCTTCGGCAGCAGCGGGTTGAAATAGCCGAGACGCTCGATGAAGCGGCCATCGCGCGGGAAGCGCGAGTCGGCGACGACGACGTGATAGACGGGACGCTTCTTGGTGCCTGCGCGAGCGAGGCGGATAACGACGGACATTCAGTTCTCCTTCAAAGTACAGTTTGTTCGGTTGATTGGTATTCCGCGTTGCGCGGGACGCTTATCGATCCCGTGCGACGAATTCCTCATTTCTTCTTGCCGGGAAAACCGCCGAGGCCCGGCAGCATCGGCTTGCCGCTGAGGCCCGTGAGGCCCGGCACATTCGGCAGGCCCTGCCGCAAGCCGGCCGGCAGATCCTTCGGCAAATTGGGCAAGCCCTGTCCGCCGCCGCTCTGCATCTTCTCCTGCAGCGCCTTCATCTCTTCCGGCGAGGGCGGCTTCATGCCGCCGCCAAAGCCCATGGCCTGCGCGATGCCGGCGAGCGGGCCGCGCTTGCCCGAGCCCATGGCCTTCATCACGTCGGCCATGTTCCGGTGCATCTTGAGCAGCTTGTTGACCTGCTCGACGCTCTGGCCGGACCCTGCAGCGATGCGCTTCTTGCGGCTGGCCTTGAGCAAATCGGGATGACGGCGCTCGTCGCGCGTCATGGAATCGATCACCGCGACCTGGCGCTTCAGGATCTTGTCGTCGATCCCCGCGGCCGCGATCTGGTTCTTCATCTTGGCGATACCGGGCATCATGCCCATCAGGCCGCTGATGCCGCCCATATTGGCCATCTGCAGCAGTTGCTCGCGCATGTCGTTGAGGTCGAACTGACCCTTGCGCATGCGCTCGGCGGTGCGCGCGGCCTTCTCGGCGTCGATATTGGCGGCAGCGCGCTCGACCAGCGACACCACGTCGCCCATGCCGAGGATGCGGCCGGCGATACGGTCGGGATGGAAGTCTTCCAGCGCGTCGGTCTTTTCACCGGTGCCGATCAGCTTGATCGGCTTGCCGGTGACCGCGCGCATCGACAGCGCAGCACCGCCGCGGCCGTCGCCGTCGACACGGGTCAGCACGATGCCGGTGAGGCCGACGCGCTGATCGAACGCGCGCGCGAGATTTACGGCGTCCTGACCGGTGAGGCTGTCGGCGACCAGCAGCACTTCGTGCGGATTGGCCGCGGCTTTGATCGCGGCTGCTTCCGCCATCATATCTTCGTCGAGCGTGGTGCGGCCGGCGGTGTCGAGCAGCACGATGTCGTAGCCGCCGAGCTTGCCGGCTTCCAGCGCGCGCTTGGCAATCTGCGGCGGCTGCTGTCCCGCCACGATCGGCAGGGTCGGAATGTCGAGGTCGCGGCCGAGCACGGCCAGCTGCTCCATCGCCGCCGGACGATAGACGTCGAGCGAGGCCATCAGCACCTTGCGCTTGTCGCGCTGGACCAGGCGGCGGGCGAGCTTTGCGGTGGTGGTCGTCTTACCCGAGCCCTGCAGACCGACCATCATGATCGGCACCGGCGGCACGGAGTTGACGTCGATGGTCTGGCTTTCGGCGCCGAGCGTGTTGATCAGCTCGTCATGGACGATCTTGACCACCATCTGGCCGGGCGTGACCGACTTGACGACGGTGGCGCCGATCGCCTGCTCGCGCACGCGTTCGGTGAAGCTGCGCACCACTTCCAGCGCGACGTCGGCCTCCAGCAGCGCGCGGCGCACCTCGCGCATCGCGGCATCGACGTCCTTTTCGGTCAGCGCACCGCGCCCCGTCAGACGATCGAGAATTCCGCCAAGCCGTTCCGACAGATTGTCGAACAATGCCGTTGTCCTGTTGCTGTCTTCCCGACGGGAAGAGCGCTCCGTTACTCACTGCTGTCATGCCCCGGCTTGACCGGGGCATCCAGTACGCCGCGGCACCTCGGTTCCAGCCGAGCCGCCTCTGGAATACTGGATCGCCCGATCAAGTCGGGCGATGACCACCTCCTTGGGCAAGCGATCTTCCAAACACCTTTACGCCCGAGGGCGCACAGCGCTGTCGGGCGTTGACCTCTGGCCTCGAGGACCAGTCGGCGGGTCGAAAAGAAAGCCTTTCCGAGAAAGTGGCGGGGTTAAACGCCGCTCCCGCCCAAAAGTCAAGGAAAGTTGGGGTGCCGGAATGTCTCTATCAAGGTAACATCCTGAAAATATGTCGCTTTCGACTGCCGGTTCCTTTTCCTTTTGCCCCGCCCATATAGAAGGTGATGACTTACCTCCGCCACCACTCCTGAAGCCCGCCGTGCCGATCACCCGCCGCCGCCTGTTCGGACTGCTTGCCGGGGCCGGCGCCCTGGTCGGTGTCCCGTCCCTCTGGATGTCCCGCATGAAAACCTATGACGGTCCCGCCTCCGACCATTTCGACGGTCTGAACTTCTTCGATCCGGACGGCGCGCCGCCGAAATCGCTTCGGGAGGTGCTGCGCTGGCAGCTCGGCGGCAAGCGGCAGCGCGCCACCTGGCCCGACTGGGCGCCCAGCCCCCATGCCGACACGCCGCCATCCCGCGTCGACGGCGACAAGGTGCGGCTCTCCTTCGTCGGGCATGCCAGCTGGCTGATCCAGACCGGCGGCCTCAACATCCTGGTCGACCCCGTCTGGTCGACGCGGGTCTCGCCGGTCGCCTGGGCCGGGCCGAAGCGGCACAACGATCCCGGCATCGCCTTCGAGAAGCTGCCGAAGATCGACGTCGTGCTGGTCTCGCACGGCCATTACGATCATCTCGACATCGCGACGCTGTCGCGGCTCACCAAGAATTTTGCCCCGCGCGTGGTCACCCCTCTCGGCAACGACGTGACGATGCGCAGCTGGGATTCCACGATCAAGGTGGAAGCCTTCGACTGGCACGACCGCGTCGAGCTCGGCGGGGGCATCGCCGTGCATTTGGTGCCGACCCGGCATTGGACGGCGCGCGGCATGTTCGATCGCAACAAGGCGCTATGGGCGAGTTTTGTGCTGGAGACGCCTGGGGGGAAAATCTACGTCGTCTGCGATTCCGGCTACGGCGATGGCCGGCATTTCCGCCGCGTCGCCGAGAAGCACGGGAAGCTGCGCCTCGCCATCCTTCCCATCGGCGCCTACGAGCCGCGCTGGTTCATGCGCGACCAGCATATGAATCCAGAGGACGCGGTGAAGGCGCTACGCGATTGCGGCGCCGAGGCCGCGCTCGGGCATCATCACGGCACGTTCCAGCTCACGGATGAGGCAATCGACGCGCCGGCCAAGGCGCTGGTCGAAGCGCTCGACGCCGCGAAGCTTCCGCAGGAGCGGTTTGTGGCGATGAAGCCGGGGCAGGTGGTGGAGATTTAGGTCGTGTACCCATAAACCCGGCGGCGTGATGCGACGAAAGCAATGTCCGCTTTGCTCCTTTAGCGACAAGTGCGTACGGCTCTGCGCCGTTGAACCAGAAAGCCCATGACGCAACAAAACACCATGGATTTCTTTTGGTCGGAAGACCTTGATTGATCGATGGATGGAGCTGGCCTGTGGGATTTTTGCTGAGAATTGTGCTCGCAGCCGCTCTTGTGAACCTTGCTCCAGCCGTCGCCCGGGCGAAGAACGCCGTCGCTTCTCCTGCCTTGCAGAAGGAATTCGATGGCTTCATCGAGAAGTTTCGCGCGGCGCTGAAGGCAAACGATTCCGTCGCCGTCGCCGGTATGACACGATTGCCGTTCATGAACGACAACGCAATTCGCGACGCCGCGCAATTTGGCGCCAAGACCTATCGGACCTCGTTCACGGCGAAAAATCGCGCGTGTATCCAGCGCGGCAAGGCCGTCTACGATCGCGACGATTATAAGAACGACAGTTACTTCGTCTTCTGCGGCGAGCTCATCTTCGTCTTTACCAAGACGCCGGCGGGTTTCCTTTTTACTGATATCAGCGCGAATGATTGATCAGGCAACAATGCTATCCACTGCCGCCGGACGTTTGATCGGTCGCCTCGCTCAGCGACATACTGGATACAGCAACTTGGGCGATGAGCCGACTCATCAACGGAAAGACTCGCCGCGAGACTCCATTAACGGGCATGCATGATCAGTCCCTGCGAACGCGTTCGCAGGGACTGCACCATTGGTGTTGCGGCGACGTTCCTCTTATGAACGGGACTACTGCCCCTGCTTGATCGCCCAGCTCACATTCACCGTCACCGACAGCGTTTCTTCGCCCGGCGCGACGGCAGCGGATGCTCTGGCCATCGGTTCGGCAGCCATCCGCCCCTTGAACAGCGGCACCGGGCCACCGCCCTCGGTGACGCTGAGCGGCGCGCCCAGCGTCACGCCGGTGGCCTTGGCGTAGATCTCCGCCTTGCGGCGGGCGTCCACGATCGCCTGCTCGCGCGCGTCGTCGAGCAGTTTTGACGCCTGCGTCACTTCGAAGGAGATGTTGCCGATGTCGTTGGCGCCGGCGCTGACCAGCGTGTCGATGACGCCGGCGACCTTGGTCACGTCGCGAATTTTCACGGTGACGCGGTTCGAAGCGCGGAAGCCGACTACAGGCGAGGCGCCGGTGGATTTGTTCTGGCCGTATTGCGGTTGCAGCGACAGCCGCGAGGTCTGGTAGTCCTTCTCGGCAATGCCGGCGCCCTTCAACGCCAGCAGCACCTTGCCCATCGCGGCGTTGTTGGCATCGGACGCTTCCTTCGCCGTCTTGGCGTCGTTGGCGACGCCGGCGTCGATCTGCGCGAGATCGGGCGCCGCGGAAATGTTGGCTTCGCCGCTCACCGTGATGGCGGATGGAAAATCATCGGCAAGCGAGGGCGTTGTCAGCAGCGTGGCGGCGAAAACGGCGGCAAGGGACGTAGCAAGTACGGCAGTCTTTTTCATTGGTCTCACTTCAGCGGCACGAAAACGTTGATCACGAGCTTGTCCTCTGCCGTCTTCAGCGGATCGGTGAGGTATTCCTCGATGAAGGTGTCCTTGGCTTCCAGCCTCTTGTCGTCGAGGTGGTTGGTGATCGCCTCATAGGTGTTGTCCATGTTGTCGTAGGAGCCGCGATGGACGAATTTCAGCACCTTGCCTTCCGGCGACTTGCCGATGCTCATGTCTTTGGCGAGGTTCTTGGGATCCTGCTCGACAGGGATCTCGGCAAGGAAGGTGAAGCCGGTATCGTCCGTCGAGGTGTAGACGATCATCGCATTGCCTGATGGCTTGATGCCCTGCTTGTCCAGGAGCGTGTTCAGTGCCTTGAAGGCATCGATCAGCGTGTCGAAGGCCGAGTCCCAATTGGCAGTGCCCTTGACCATCACGACCTTCTTGGCCTCGAGCGTGGTCTCCAGGCCGAACGGATCGGCGGTCTGCACCGGGGCAGGTGTTGCGGCCGCCGCCGGTGGCGGGGCCGTTGGGCTGGGTGAGGCGCTGGCTGCGGGCGAGGGCGACGTTGTCGGGGCCGGCGACGCGCTGGCGGCAGGCAACGGCGCGGGTGAGGCCGTCGCCGCAGGGGCCGGCGAGGCGCTCGCGGCCGGGGCGGGAGAAGCCGATGGGGCCGGCGAGGGACTTGCCGAGGCCGCCGGTGCCGGGCTCGGGGTTTGCGCCAGAACCTCAGGCAGGCCAAGCGACAAGGCCGCTGCCGGGATCAGCGCGGCCAGAGCAAGACGACGAAACCTGATCATTTTTATTCTCCCCAAGGCCTTAACCAAGGCCCTTCATCAGCAAGACCTTGCCCACCAAGGCCTAATCCGGCTTGAGCCCGGCCGCGCATCCCGGTTCGCGGCGAGCTGCGCCGTTCTAACACGCGGGCGCGGAATTCGTCCCATGACAGATGCGTCATGGCAGACCGCTCGGCCGCCGACCGCAAATCACTGGCCAAGCCGGCAAGGATCGCCATATAAGACAGGCGAAATTCGGGAATTTTCATGAGCGCGCTCGCCAATCACGCATTTGCCAAGATGAACGGCATCGGCAACGAGATCGTCGTTGTCGACATGCGCGATTCTGCGGGCCCGGTGACGCCGGACGACGCCCGCGCGGTGGCGTCTGCGAACGGCGGTGTGGCCTACGACCAGCTCATGGTGCTGCAGAAGCCGCGGCTCGACGGCACCGAAGCCTTCATCCGCATCTACAACAATGACGGCTCGGAGGCCGGCGCCTGCGGCAACGGCATGCGCTGTGTGGTGCGGCGCATCTTCGAGAAGAACGGGCAGACCGCCGCGACGTTCGAGACGGCGGCCGGCTTGCTCAATGCCTGGCAGGGCCCGGCGCCCGATCTCTACACCGTCGATATGGGCGCGCCGAAGTTCGGCTGGCAGGACATTCCGCTGGCGGAAGAGTTCCGCGATACCCGCTACATCGAATTGCAGATCGGGCCGATCGACAATCCGATCCTGCATTCGCCCTCCGTGGTGAGCATGGGCAACCCGCATGCGATCTTCTGGGTCGACGACGTCAACGCCTATGATCTCGAGCGTTTCGGTCCGCTGCTCGAGAACCATCCGATCTTCCCGGAGCGCGCCAACATCACGCTCGCCCATATCGTCGATGACAAGCACATCACGATCCGCACCTGGGAACGCGGTGCCGGCCTGACCAGGGCCTGCGGCTCGGCGGCCTGCGCCACGGCAGTGGCCGCGGCCCGCCTGAAGCGTGTCGAGCGCAATGTCGAGATCACGCTGCCCGGCGGCAAGCTCGGCATCGAATGGCGCGAGCGCGACGACCACGTGCTGATGACGGGCACTGCGACCTTCGAATATGAGGGCAGGTTCGATCCGGCGCTGTTTGCGCCGGTCGCCTGATGGCCGTCGACGTCGTCACCTTTGGCTGCCGCCTCAACGCCTTCGAGGCCGAGGTGATCCGCCGCGAGGCCGAGGGCGCTGGACTCTCCGACACTATCGTCATCAACAGTTGCGCCGTCACCAATGAGGCGGTGGCGCAGGCGCGGCAATCGATCCGCAAGCTGAAGCGCGAACGGCCCGGGGCGCGCATCGTCGTCACCGGTTGCGCGGCGCAGACGCAAGCTGCGATGTTCGCCGACATGACCGAGGTCGATCGCGTCGTCGGCAATGACGACAAGATGCGGTCATCCGTGTGGCGCGATGCCCGCGATGCCTTCGATCTCGGCGCGGGCGAGAAGATCGCCGTCAGCGACATCATGGCCGTGAGGGAGATGGCGCCGCATCTGATCGACGGCTATGCCAGCGGCCTGCCGCGCGTGTTCGTGCAGGTGCAGAACGGCTGTGACCATCGCTGCACCTTCTGCATCATCCCCTATGGCCGCGGCAATTCGCGCTCGGTGCCGATGGGTGCGGTGGTCGAGCAGGTGCGGATGCTGGCCGAGCGTGGCCATGCCGAGATCGTGCTGACCGGCGTCGATCTCACCAGCTACGGCGCTGACCTTCCGGGCGCGCCGAAGCTCGGCATGCTGACGAAGCAGATCTTGCGGCACGTGCCGGAGCTGAAGCGCCTGCGCATTTCCTCGATCGATTCGATCGAGGCGGATGCCGATCTGCTCGATGCCATCGCGGATGATGCGCGGTTGATGCCGCATCTGCATCTGTCGCTGCAGTCCGGCGACGACATGATCTTGAAGCGCATGAAGCGGCGCCATTCGCGGCAGGACGCGATCGCGTTCTGCGACAAGGTCCGCCGCCTGCGCCCGGACATCGCCTTCGGCGCCGACATCATCGCGGGTTTCCCGACCGAGACGGAGGAGATGTTCTCGCGCTCGTTCGATCTGGTCGAGGAATGCGGCCTGACATTCCTGCACGTCTTCCCCTATTCGCCCCGCCCCGGCACGCCGGCAGCGCGGATGCCGCAGGTGGCGGGCGGCGTGATCAAGGAACGCGCGAAGCGGCTGCGTGCGGCAGGCGAAACAGCACTGCGCAAGCGGCTGCAGGCCGAGATCGGCGCAACGCGCGAGGTGCTGATCGAGGGCGAGACGCAGGGCCGCACGGAGCACTATCTGCCGGTGGCGATCGCGGGCGGGCGCGTGGGAAGCGTGGTGCCGCGCAGGATTGCCGGCAGCGATGGCGAGCGGCTGACTGCTTAGTCGGGCTACGGCGAGTTGCGACGCGCTATATCCCCAGCGTCGTCCCTGCGGAGGCAGGGACCCATACCGCGTGATTTATCGCTGTGGATGGTCGCAGTACCGAATTGCGAATCTTCGCCAAACTTCTCCCTGTGGTTATGGGTCCCTGCGTTCGCAGGGACGACACCGAGAGTGTGGATACTTCGTCCGCGGAACGCGCGCCGCTACGACGCCCTGACCTGCCAGAACCGCAGCGTCCGCTTGGCATTCTCGGGCGTCATCCGCGCGTAGTGCCCTTGCGCCCGTGCAAGATCGGCCGGCTTCATGGCGCCTGTGGCAAAACGGCTTTCGAGCACGGCCACCGCGGTTTCCCAGCTGAGCTGCGCCGCCTTGCACGGCACCAGCAAGCCGTCGTCGCGCAGGCTCTGCATCAGCGGGCGGATCACCTCGACGGTCGATCCGGACAATGCGGCCAGCGCCGCGGCGGTCTCTTCATAGCGCCGCTGCGTGGCGAAACCGAGCAGCGTCGCTTCGCTGAGCTGGCTGGTCGCCTTGAGCATTGCAATCGCCCGCTTGGCGCCTTCGAAATCGCGGACGCCAGACATCTGGCGATCGACACCGACGGTGACGGCGGCGATCGCACTCTGGATTTCCTCGAACAGATGCGGCGGCGCGCGCGACAGCAGGCGGGCGCGCACGGCGTCGCTCGCCGAGCGCAGCAACCGGCGGCGCAGCTCCGACGGCAGGTCGACGCGGACGCCGACGCTGACGGCAAGTTCGGGATCGGCCTCGGCCTGCCCGATCAAGACGGCGAATCCGTTTCCGGAGACGCGCGCGCCGGGATTGGCGGCGAGCCGCCGGCTGACGCTGGGATAGCGCCGCGCCAGAAGTGCGTCGGTGACGATTTCCTTCAGCCACCAGCGGCCGGCGACCGCCAGCAGATGCGGCTCGCCCTTGCTGGAGGCGATCTTCACCAGCTCGCCGTCGTCGAGGCGGGCCGATTCCTGCAGCACGGGACCGGCGATGCGGATCTCGTCATTGCTGGCGAGGCGGCGGATTACCGAGGGCGGCGCCTGCGCGATCGGCGCCAGCTGCGCGCTGATCTCGGCGAGCGCGATGCGTGCGCCCATGTCGGCAAGCGCCCGCAGCTCGATGGTGCCGATCAGGCGCTCGAGCACCTCGTCGAACAGCGCGATCTGCTCGTCATCGAATTTGCCGGCAGAGGAGAGGAACAGATCGGTGACGCGCCGGGCCGTTTCCAGGCCCTTTTCCGCCGAGCCTGCGCGAATCGCGGATTCGACCTCTTCGATGATCGATAGCTCGGCCTTGGACATCACGCCCTGCTCATCCTGAGCGGTTACAGAAGCTTGTTCTAAGCAACCGTCATCATTAGCGGCGAGCACTGAACGTTTCGTAAACCATGGGCGGAAGGCAGCTAGCTTGGCGAGCTTCCGCCGCGAATGCGGTGCGCTCCCTCCCCCGCTTGCGGGGGAGGGCTGGGGAGAGGGTTGTCTCCGCAATGGGACAGTCCCCAAGAGGAGAGAACCCTCACCCGCGCCTTCGGCGCGACCTCTCCCGCAAGCGGGAGAGGTTGAGCGACACCGCGGCTATTCCCCGCTCCAGCCGCAGGCGCGGAGCTTTTCGTGCATGTGGGGCGGGGCCGGCGCCACGACGCGGACGGGCTCCTTGTTCCGGGAGATCGGCACCACGATCTCGCGGGAATGCAGGTGCAGCTTCGGCTCGCCGAAGCGCGGGCCGTTGCCGTAAATGTTATCGCCGAAGATCGGCCAGCCGGTCGCGGCCGAATGCACCCGCAATTGATGGGTCCGCCCGGTCACCGGTTCCATGGCCAGCCAGGTAAAACCGTCGCCCCGCCCCATCACTTTCCAGTTGGTGATCGCCTGCTGTCCCTCCGGATCAGGCTTCTGCCACCAGCCGCGTTCGGCATTGAGCCGGCCGAGCGGCATGTCGACGGTGCCCTCGTCCTCGGCTGGCCCGCCCTCGACCACGGTCCAGTAGGTCTTGCCGATCTTGCCGTGCTTGAACAGGAGGCCGAGCGAGGCCGTCGCCTTGCGGTGGCGGCCGAGCACGAGGCAGCCGGAGGTGTCCTTGTCCAGCCGGTGAGCCAGCACCGGCGGCCGCGGCAGGCCGAAACAGAGCGCGTCGAACGAGGCCTCCAGATTGGCGCCGCCCTTGGGACCGCGATGCACGGGAAGGCCGGCCGGCTTGTCGATGACCAGCATCAGCCCGTCGCGATGGAGCACGCGGGCCAGAATTTCATCGGCCGTCAATTGGGGAACATCGAGCAATTGCAAGACTTTCGGTCAAGACTTTCGTTTGGCAGCCGGAACGGCTAACACACCCCCGCCATGAACGATACCACGTCAGATCCCCCCAAGCTGAGCTGGTGGCGCCGCCTGTCCAACGGGCTGAAGCGCACCTCGTCCTCGCTCGGGACCGCGGTCGCCGACCTCGTCACCAAGCGAAAGCTCGACCGCGCCATGCTCGACGACATCGAGGACGTGCTGCTGCGCGCCGACCTCGGCACGTCAGTCGCGGTGCGGATCGCGGACGCCGTCGGCACCGGCCGTTACGACAAGGCGATCTCGGCGGACGAGGTCAAGGACGTCGTCGCCACCGAGGTCGAGAAGGTGCTGTCGCCCGTGGCAAAACCGCTCGTGATCGATGCGGCCAAAAAGCCGTTCGTGATCCTCGTGGTCGGCGTCAACGGCTCCGGCAAGACCACCACGATCGGAAAGCTCTCGCAGAAATTCGCCTCCGAAGGCCGCAAGGTGATGCTGGCTGCCGGCGACACGTTTCGCGCAGCAGCGATCGAGCAGCTCAAGGTGTGGGGCGAGCGGACGAAGACGCCGGTGATCGCGGGCGCGCAGGGCTCGGATTCGGCGAGCCTCGCCTTCAACGCGCTGACGGCGGCCAAGGAGCAGAATATCGACGTGCTCCTGATCGACACCGCCGGCCGGTTGCAGAACAAAGCCGAGCTGATGAACGAGCTCGAAAAGGTGGTGCGTGTGATCCGCAAGGTGGATGACACTGCGCCGCATGCCGTGCTGCTTGTGCTCGATGCCACCGTCGGCCAGAACGCGCTGTCGCAGGTCGAGGCTTTCCATCGCACCGCCGGGGTCACCGGCCTCGTGATGACCAAGCTCGACGGCACCGCCCGCGGCGGCATTCTGGTGGCGCTCGCGGAGAAGTTCAAACTGCCGGTGCATTTCATCGGCGTCGGCGAAGGTGTCGACGATCTCGCGCCGTTCACCGCGCGCGATTTCGCCCGCGCCATCGCCGGAATCGAAAGCTGAAGAATGGACAAGACCCAGCCGCATCCGCTGTTCAAGCTGGCGACCGAACTCGGGCCGCTGCTCGTGTTCTTCTTCGTGAACGCGAAGTTCAACCTGTTCGCCGCGACCGGCGCCTTCATGGTCGCGATCGTGGCGGCAATGGTCGCCTCCTACGTGGTGACGCGCCACATCCCGATCATGGCGATCGTGACGGGCGTGATCGTGCTGGTATTCGGCACGCTGACGCTGGTGCTGCACGACGAGACCTTCATCAAGCTCAAGCCGACCATCATCTACGGCCTGTTCGCTGCGATCCTCGGCGGCGGCTTGTTGTTCGGCCGCTCCTTCATCGCCGTGATGTTCGACCAGATGTTCAATCTGACGCCGCAGGGCTGGCGCATCCTCACGCTGCGCTGGGCGCTGTTCTTCGCCGGCATGGCGGTGCTGAACGAGATCGTCTGGCGCACCCAGAGCACGGACTTCTGGGTGAACTTCAAGGTGTTCGGCGTCACCCCGATCACGATGATCTTCGCCATCGCCCAGATGCCGCTGACCAAGCGCTACGGGATCGAGCCCGCGTCGCTCGAGGCGAGCGAGGCGGAAGCGGGGGATGTGCGGAAGGGATAGGCCGAAGCGTCGCTCCACATACCGCTGTCATGCCCCGGCTTGACCGGGGCATCCAGTACGCCGCAGCTTTTCCGTATACGACTGACGTCTCTGGAATACTGGATCGCCCGATCAAGTCGGGCGATGACAGTTGAGCGTGTGGCACGAGCGCGGCGCTCAGCTTCCCGCTGCCTTCAGCGCCTTCTCCATCTGGGGCAACAGCACCGTCCGCAGATTGTCCGGCGTGATCGGGCCGACCAGCTTGTAGACGATGGTGCCTTCGCGACCGACGACGAAGGTTTCGGGCACGCCATAGACGCCCCATTCGATCGAGGCACGGCCGTTGGCGTCGACGCCGACCCGGCTGAACGGGTTGCCGTAGCGCCCGAGGAAGCGGCGCGCGTTGTCGGCCGCGTCCTTGTAGTTGATGCCGACGAGCTGGAAGCGCTTGTCCTTGGCGAACTCGGTCAAAAGCGGCGCCTCGTCGTGGCACGGCACGCACCAGGACGCCCAGACATTGACCAGGCTGACCTTGCCCTTGAACGCGGCGGGGTCGAGGCCCGGCACCTGCGCGTTGTCGATCTGCAATCCCTCGAGCGGTGGCAGCGCCGTCTGCGGCGCCGGACGGCCGATCAGCGCGGAGGGAATTCGCGAGGGATCGCCGCTGCCGAGCCGGAACCAGAACAGCAGCGCAAGGCCGATGAACGCGATCAGCGGCAGCACCATCAGGAAAGTGCGGCGCTGCGGCGGTGCGGAGGTCGATCGTTCGCTCATGATGCGTCCATGGCGCTACGGCCGGAGCGGCGGGTGATGCCGCTGCGGTCGAGCTCGCGCAGGCGCTGCGTCTGGTTGCGATAATCGAGCACGATCCAGCCGATCAGGATCGCGACCACGAGGGCCGCTGCGGCATAGGATGTCACGATGAAGGATGCATAAGGGCCGAGCGACATCATCCTGCGGCCCCAATTTCTTTCGACGCGTTTTGTCCGCGCGCACCGGCGCCCATTTCGCCGGAGAACGCGACACGGCTTGCCTGCATCATTTGCAGGGAGCGGACACGGCGGCGCAGGATCTCGTTGCGCATCGCCGCCAGATGCAGCGTGACGAACAGCAGCGTGAAGGCGATCGCCATCACCAGCAGCGGAATCAGGAACGATTTGTCGAGCGCGGAGCCGCCCATGCGCATCACCGAGGCCGGCTGGTGCAGCGTGTTCCACCAGTCGACCGAGAATTTGATGATCGGCAGGTTGAGCGCGCCGACGAGGGTCAGCACCGCGGCGGCGCGCGCGGCGCGTGAGGGATCGTCGACCGCGCGCCACAGCGCCATCAGGCCGAGATACATCAGGAAAAGGATCAGCACCGAAGTCAGCCGCGCATCCCATTCCCAATAGGTGCCCCACATCGGCCGGCCCCACAGCGAGCCCGTCAGCAGTGCGAGAAAGGTGAAGGCGGCGCCGATCGGCGCTGCGGCCTTGGCGGCGACGTCGGCGAGCGGATGCCGCCATACCAGCGTGCCCAGCGAGGCGATGCTCATCACGCCCCAGACGAACATCGACAGCCAGGCATTGGGCACGTGGATGAACATGATCTTCACGGTCGCGCCCTGCTGATAGTCATCGGGCGCAAGCGCGGCTTGATAGAGACCGATTGCAAGCAGCAGGACGGTCGCGGCCGCAAGCCACGGCAAGACCCGCGCTGTCAGCGCGAGGAACCGCGTGGGGTTGGCGAGGTCGATCAGCGTCATGGTACCCTGATAATCATCGGTGGCCGCTCAGGCAATCAGCACGAAAGCGAGGGACGAAAGTTGATCGGGGTCAAGGTCAGCCGCGCCCATCTCAGTCGAGCCCGTGCCGCAGGCTCGCTGCGGCTGCGAAGGGGCCGATCACGAGGCTGACCAGGGACAGCGCGCACAGGATCGAGAATGGTGCGCCGAACGTCATCGGGCCGACGATCACGGCCTGCGACGCTGCAACCCCGAAGATCAGCACGGGAATTGACAGCGGCAGCACCAGCACCGCCATCAGCAGCCCGCCGCGGTGCAGCGTCACCGCCAGCGCCGCACCGATCATGCCGGTAAAGGTCAGGGCCGGGGTGCCGGCCAGCAGCGTCAGCGCCACCGCGCCGGTCGCGACCATGTCGAGGTTGAGCAAGAGGCCGAGCACGGGGGTTGCGACAATCAGCGGCAGGCCGGCGGCCAGCCAATGCGCCAGCGCCTTGGCGGCGCAGGCGAGTTCCAGCGGCGTCCGGCTCATCGTGATCAGGTCGAGCGAGCCGTCCTCGTGGTCGGCCATGAACAGCCGGTCCAGGGTGAGCAGGCTCGCCAGCAGCGCGCCGAGCCAGAGGATGGCCGGCCCCAGCCGCGACAGCAGCGCCAAATCCGGCCCGACCGCGAACGGCATCAGCACCACCACGGTCAAGAAGAACAGCACGCCAATCAGCGCCCCGCCGCCAACGCGGAGCGCGATCCTGACGTCCCGGCGGACGAGGGCGGAGAGGGCGGTCATGGGGTGGCTCCCGCGGCGGAGTCGCTTGGTGCATCGAGCCGCAGGCGCAGTGCGCTCCCTCCCCCCCTGTGGGGGAGGGCGGGGGAGAGGGGTAGCCCCGGGAGAGATGCTCGGTGGAAACGGATCGCCAGCAACAGAGCGCCCGCCTCTTGAAGGCCAGAACCGAGACGTCTTGCCGTGTGGCACCCCCCTCCCTGCCCGCGAGAGCGAGATTCGCTCGCCTCGGACCACACAAGCGAGGAGGGAACGGAGAGAGCGGGGCCCAGCCGCTCGGAAAGCTGAGGGTCGTGTCGCCTCACGCCACACCCCCGATCCGCAGCTGCCGCGACTCGATCCCCAATGGTGCATGGGTTGCCGCGACGATCAGGCCGCCGCGCGAAAGATGCTCGCGCATCAGGCCGCCGAACATGTCCTGTCCCGTCACGTCCAGCGCATTGGTCGGCTCATCCAGCAGCCAGACCGGGCGGCGCACGGTCAAAAGGCGCGCCAGCGACAGCCGGCGGCGCTGGCCGGCGGACAAAAAGCCGGCGGGCAGGTGGGTGGCATGCTCGAGCCCCACCGTGGCGAGGCTCTCGGCGAAGTCAGAACGCTCCCCCCCAAGGAAATCGGCCCAGAAAGTCAGGTTTTCCGCCACGCTGAGCGCCGGCTTCAGGGCATCGCGATGGCCGAGATAGTGGCACTGCTCGGGCAGCGTCAGCTCGGCATCGCCGCCCTCCAGCGCGATCTTACCGCCTGCCGGAACGAGCAGACCCGCGATCAGCCGAAGCAGCGAGGTCTTGCCCGACCCGTTGCGGCCGACGACCGCGACCGCTTCGCCGGCGACAGCCTCGAAATCGAGCCCGGCAAACACCTCGCGGCCGCCGCGCACGCAAACGACCCCGCGCCCGGACAGCTGCATCTTGCCTTGGTCCACCCCGCTCAAGCCGGGCCTCAGGAAAACTTGGGGTAGCGCATGGGAATTTTTGGCTCGCGAATGCTGCGGTACGATTGTGGCTGTGGCGGCGCGGTTAGAAAGCTTCTATAAGCCCGGAACTACTTGATGCAGCAACTCAACCTGCCCCTGCAAGCGGCCCAGCCTGATACGCTAACGGTGTTAAAATACCCTGCCGGGTATAACTAACAATTGGGATTCCTACATGACCTCGCTCGACAGCTTCAAATGCAAAAAGACCCTCAAGGTCGGCGCCAAGACCTATGTCTATTACAGCCTGCCCACGGCCGAGAAGAATGGTCTGAAGGGAATCTCGAAACTTCCCTATTCGATGAAGGTCCTGCTCGAGAACCTCCTGCGCAACGAGGACGGCCGCTCGGTCAAGAAAGAGGACATCGTCGCGGTCTCGAAATGGCTGCGCAAGAAGTCGCTGGAGCATGAGATCGCCTTCCGCCCGGCGCGCGTGCTGATGCAGGACTTCACCGGCGTGCCCGCGGTGGTCGACCTCGCCGCGATGCGCAACGCGATGCAGAAGCTTGGCGGTGACGCCGAGAAGATCAATCCGCTGGTGCCGGTCGATCTCGTCATCGACCATTCCGTGATCGTGAACTTCTTCGGCGACAACAAGGCCTTCGGCAAGAACGTCACCGAGGAATACAAGCAGAACCAGGAGCGCTACGAGTTCCTGAAATGGGGCCAGAAGGCGTTCTCGAACTTCTCGGTCGTGCCGCCCGGCACCGGCATCTGCCACCAGGTCAATCTCGAATACCTCTCCCAGACGGTCTGGACCAAGAAGGAGAAGATGACGGTCGGCAAGAAGACCGGCACCTTCGAGGTCGCCTATCCCGATTCGCTGGTCGGCACCGACTCCCACACCACCATGGTCAATGGCCTCGCCGTGCTCGGCTGGGGCGTCGGCGGCATCGAGGCGGAAGCCTGCATGCTCGGCCAGCCGCTGTCGATGCTGCTGCCCAACGTCGTCGGCTTCAAGCTGAAGGGCGCGATGAAGGAAGGCGTCACCGCGACAGACCTCGTGCTCACCGTGACGCAGATGCTGCGCAAGCTGGGCGTGGTCGGCAAGTTCGTCGAGTTCTTCGGCCCCGGCCTCGACAATCTCTCGGTCGCCGACAAGGCGACGATCGCCAACATGGCGCCCGAATATGGCGCGACCTGCGGCTTCTTCCCGGTTGACGCCGCCGCGATCGACTATCTCAAGACCTCCGGCCGTGCGGCGCCGCGCGTCGCGCTGGTGCAGGCCTATGCCAAGGCGCAGGGGCTGTTCCGCACCGCCAAGTCGGCCGATCCGGTGTTCACGGAGACGCTGACGCTCGATCTCGCCGACGTCGTGCCGTCGATGGCCGGTCCGAAGCGTCCCGAAGGCCGCATCGCGCTGCCGTCGGTCGCCGAAGGCTTCTCGCTCGCTCTCGGCACCGAGTACAAGAAGGCAGAGGAGCCCAGCAAGCGCTTCGCCGTCGAAGGCAAGGACTTCGAGATCGGCCATGGCGACGTCGTGATCGCCGCCATCACGTCCTGCACCAACACCTCGAACCCGAGCGTGCTGATCGGCGCCGGCCTGCTGGCCCGTAACGCCGCCGCGAAGGGCCTGAAAGCAAAACCGTGGGTGAAGACCTCGCTGGCGCCGGGCAGCCAGGTCGTCGCCGGCTATCTCGCCGATTCCGGTCTGCAGAAGGATCTCGACAAGGTCGGCTTCAACCTGGTCGGCTTCGGCTGCACCACCTGCATCGGCAATTCCGGTCCGCTGCCCGAGGAGATCTCGAAGTCGATCAACGACAACGGCATCGTCGCCGCGGCCGTGCTCTCGGGTAACCGCAACTTCGAAGGCCGCGTCTCGCCCGACGTGCAGGCGAACTATCTGGCCTCGCCGCCGCTGGTGGTCGCGCACGCGCTCGCGGGCAGCGTCACCAAGAACCTCGCCGTCGAGCCGCTCGGCGAGGGCAAGGACGGCAAGCCGGTGTACCTCAAGGACATCTGGCCGACGACCAAGGAGATCAACGCCTTCATGAAGAAGTTCGTGACCGCGTCGATCTTCAAGAAGAAGTATGCCGACGTGTTCAAGGGCGACACCAACTGGCGCAAGATCAAGACCGTCGAGAGCGAGACCTATCGCTGGAACATGTCTTCGACCTATGTGCAGAACCCGCCTTATTTCGACGGCATGAAGAAGGAGCCGGAGCCGGTCACCGACATCGTCGAGGCCCGCATCCTCGCCATGTTCGGCGACAAGATCACCACCGACCACATCTCGCCGGCCGGTTCGATCAAGCTTACCTCTCCGGCTGGAAAATATCTCAGCGAGCACCAGGTGCGTCCCGCCGACTTCAACCAGTACGGCACGCGCCGCGGCAATCATGAAGTGATGATGCGCGGCACCTTCGCCAACATCCGCATCAAGAACTTCATGCTGAAGGGCGCGGATGGAAATATCCCTGAGGGCGGTTTGACAAAACACTGGCCCGACGGTGAGCAGATGTCGATCTACGACGCCGCGATGAAGTACCAGCAGGAGCAGGTGCCGCTGGTGGTGTTCGCCGGCGCCGAATACGGCAACGGCTCCTCGCGCGACTGGGCCGCCAAGGGCACGCGCCTGCTCGGCGTGCGCGCCGTGATCTGCCAGAGCTTCGAGCGCATCCATCGCTCCAACCTGGTCGGCATGGGCGTGCTGCCGCTGACCTTCGAGGAGGGCACCTCCTGGTCGTCGCTCGGCCTGAAGGGCGACGAGAAGGTCACGCTGCGTGGCCTCGTCGGCGATCTCAAGCCGCGCCAGAAGCTGACCGCGGAGATCGTCTCCGGCGACGGTTCGCTGCAGCGCGTTTCGCTGCTCTGCCGCATCGATACGCTGGACGAGCTCGACTACTACCGGAACGGCGGTATCCTGCACTACGTGCTGCGCAAGCTCGCGGCCTAAGCGCGAATTTGTGAACGGTGGCTCACCGCGACGTGAGTAGAAGGTTAAACGAAGGCGGCCTATCAAAGGCCGCCTTCGTGCGTTTGCGGCATGCTCCAGATGGGCCCGCCCGGCGGAAAACCTCCTTTCGGACGGTTGGCCTGGGCGATCGGGTGTGTCGCGCCCCGTAAGACTACGGTGACCATCCGGCGATAAGTTCTCCTTCCCACGAGCAATGGTGTGCGGCGTTCGACATGACAACAATGACGGCTTCTCATCTGGTTTCACGTTGGTCCGGTGCTCTCTGGTCGGGAGCTCTCGGCATCTGTGCGATCGTCGCCGTCATCCGTCCTGCCGAAGCCGATCCCCGCGCCGTTGTCGAATTGTTTACCTCGCAGGGCTGCTCCTCCTGCCCGCCCGCCGACCAGATCATCGGCGATCTCTCCAAAGACCCGTCGATCATCGCGCTGAGCATGCCGATCGACTATTGGGACTATCTGGGTTGGAAGGATACGCTGGCGGATTCGCGCTTCTCTGCACGGCAGCGTGCTTACTCGCGCATGCGCGGCGACCGCGAGGTCTACACGCCGCAGGTTGTGGTCAACGGCTCCACCCATGTCATCGGCAGCGATCGTGCCGGCATCGAGAGCGCGATCGGCAAGACCGACAAGGGCACGGGCGTGATGAGCGTGCCGGTGACGATGTCGCTCGCGGGCAAGCAGATCAACGTATCGGTGGCGGCGAGCAACGAGCCGGCCGTCTCGCATGGCGAGGTCTGGATCTGTTCGATCGCCAAGTCAGTCCCGATCGCAATCACCCGCGGCGAGAATCGCGGACAGCAGGTCACCTATCACAACGTGGTGCGCAACCTGCTCAAGGTCGGTGACTGGACCGGGCGTTCGGAAAGCTGGACGGTGCCGATCGAGAACCTCACGCGCGACGGCGTCGACGGCGCGGTGGTCTATGTCCAGGACGGCAGCCGCGAGAAGCCCGGCACGATGCTGGGTGCGGCCTACACGTCGCTGCACTGATTTCAATTCTCTAGCGTCGTACTCACTGCCCACCCTCATGGTGAGGAGCGCGCTCTTGCGCGCGTCTACCGGACGATGCTTCGCATCGTCGTGAGAACCATGCAGGCCCCGCTGATCTAGCCGGGCCTTCTATCCTTCGAGACGCCGCGCAAGAGCGCGGCCCTCAGGATGAGGAGAGAGAATTTTTGCGCTGATGAGAGGAGAATTTCGCCGGGGCAGAAACATCCCGACACAAACAAAAAAGGACCAACTTGCGTTGGCCCTCCTTGTCGCGCGTACAGACCCGATCCTGTTCGACCCCGGGGGGCTGGGGGCTGAGGAATCCGGAACCGAAAGGACCGGGTCAACGCACGGGAGTCTTTTCGCAATGCAGGGCGGCAGTCGCTAGGCGGAAAAGCGGCGAGAGTATGATTCCTGCTAACGATCCCGTGACGGTTTGCCGCGAGGGCGTTCCACCATAGCGTGTGCCCCGATTCGTAACCGATTCGACCGGTTGAATCAGGAGCCCCTTGCGGCGGTGGCCGGTTGGCGCAATCATGCAGCTGTCATGATCCAGGTTCCGGGGACGGTCTTCGCGGATTCGGGTCATGCCGTGCGATGAGGAAGCGCTCCATGAGTCTGTCGGAGGATGCCGATCCGAGCGAGCAGCGCGCGGCGGCCCGCCCCGCCGCGGCGGCGACGCAACTGAGCCGGGTGACGTTCAACCGGCTCGAGCTGCATCGTATTCTCAATCTCTACGGCCGCATGGTCGCCGACGGCGAATGGCGCGATTATGCCATCGACTTCCTGAGGGATCGCGCCGTGTTCTCTGTCTATCGCCGTGCCTCGGAAGTGCCGATCTATCGCATCGAGAAGGATCCGCGGCTGGCGCGCAAGCAGGGCATGTACAGCGTGATCTCGGCGACCGGCCTGATCCTGCGCCGCGGCCACGAGCTGGAGCGCGTGCTGCTGGTGATCGATCGGAAGCTGGCGGTGGTGTAGCCACATAGACGGTGCCGTAGGGTGGGCAAAGGCGCATTGCGCCGTGCCCACGTCCTTTCTCTATCGCCGCAAGCCGTGGGCACGCTTGCGCTTTGCCCACCCTACGACAGCAGTGATGTGGCGAATTCTTCGTAGCCCGGATGAGCGCAGCGACATCCGGGTTTTGTCTCGCGGTGGTCCCGGGTATCGCTTTGCCCACCCTACGAGATCTACTTTGTCGGCACCGTCTTCGCGCCCTCGCCGAGGTCGCGCTGCATCATCACCGTATCAAGCCAGCGGCCGAATTTCAGCCCGACATTGGGATGCGTGCCGATCATCTTGAAGCCGCCCTTGGTGTGCACGCCGATCGAGCCGGCATTGGCGGAATCGCCGATCACCGCGATCATCTGGCGGAAGCCGCGCGCCTCGCATTCGGCGACCAGCCGCTCCAGCAGCTTTGATCCGACACCGCGGCGGTGGAAGGAGGGATCGAGATAGATCGAGTTCTCGACCGTGAAGCGGTAAGCCGGGCGCGGGCGGTAGGCGCCGGCATAGGCATAGCCGGCCACGCGGCCGTCGAGGATAGCGACGAAATAGGGATAGCCGCCGTCGACCAGCGCGCGATAACGGCGCGTCATCTCCACGAGGTCGGGCGGCTCCAGCTCGAACGTCGCGGTGCCTTCGCGGACGGCCTGCTGGTAGATGGCGGTGATGGCGGGAAGGTCGGCCTCGGTTGTAGGCCTGATTTCAGGTGCGGACATGGCGGCAAGATTAGAGCCTTCCCGCTTCCGCTGAAAGGGGCAACGGTGTTGCCTCACCCGTCATTGCGAACGCAGCGAAGCAATCCAGAAATGCATCCGCGGAGGGACTCCAGATTGCTTCGCTGCGCGAGCAATGACGAGGAGGAAGAGGCGGCACTCGTGGCCTTGTAGCCCGGATGGAGGGAAGCGTAATCCGGGGCCGCCTTATCCGCGGAAAGGACTGTCCCGGATTGCGCTGCGCTCCATCCGGGCTACAAGCGCCACCCACCCCCCAAACAAAAACCCCGGCCTTTCGGCCGGGGTTCCTATCCGTTCCCTCGTCGTTGCGCTTAGTCGCGCTGACCGAGGAGCTGCAGCAGCAGCGTGAACAGGTTGATGAAGTTCAGGTACAGCGACAGCGCGCCGGTGATGGCCGCACGCTCTGCGATGTCACCGCCGGCCGAAGCGTAGCCGTAGATGTAGTCGTTCTTCAGCCGCTGGGTATCCCAGGCGGTGAGGCCCGCGAACACCAGCACGCCGATCACCGACACGATGAACTGCAGCATCGAGCTCGCCAGGAACAGGTTCACCAGGCTCGCGATGATGATGCCGATCAGGCCCATGAACAGGAACGAGCCCATGCCGGTCAGGTCACGCTTGGTGGTGTAGCCGTAGAGGCTCAGCGCACCGAAGGTGGCCGCAGTGATGAAGAACACCCGCACGATCGAGGTGTGCGTGAACACCAGGAAGATCGACGACAGCGAGATGCCCATCAGCGCCGCGAACACCCAGAACAGGATCTGGGCGGTCGAGGGAGCGAGACGGTTGATGCCCGCCGAGATCACGAACACCATGGCGAGCGGCGCGAGCATGAACAGCCATTTCAGCGGGCTGACGAACATCGCGTAGCCGAACGGGGTCAGGAACAGCTTGCCGACGCGGACGGATTCCGCCGTCGGAACGTCGGTCACGGCAGCCATGTAGACGCCGAGCGCGGCAAGGCCGGTGATGGCGAGGCCAATGCTCATGTAGTTGTAGATGCGCAGCATATAGGCGCGCAGGCCGGCATCGACCGTCGCGGCGTCAACACGCCCGGCGGCCCTGCCGAAAGGAGAAGCGTAGTTACGGTCTAGGTCCGACATGGTCGAATTCCCGTTGGTTGGTCCGGTCCGGCACGAGGGTCGCCATGCCGCCGGTTCGTCAAACTCTATCTCGGATACCGACGCCAACCGACTAAATTTTGGCTAACAATCGGGGCTCCGAACCCATTCGATATGTGGGAAACTAACACATTAGCTGCAACCTTCCACGCGCGGCTGAATGTCGCCCTTGGCGGCAATCCTGACGCGAACCTGACGGGCAGTCGTGGTTAATCGCAGAAATCGTGCGATTCTGCTCTCGTGCAGCCATCCGCTACATTTTGTCACAAATTCCGCAACACCGTGGCGGGCTTTTTGTTCAACGCCAGCAGCGTGCCCGCGAGCCCGAGTCCGACCGTGACGACGAGCGCGGCCGCGACCACGCCGGCCGCGCTGCCGGCCTGCCAGACGAAGCTCAGCGTCATCAGCCGCGTCACGATCATCCAGGCCGCGATGCTGCCGGAGATCACCCCGAACACCGCGGTCGCGAGCCCGATCAGGAGGTATTCCAGCGCATAGGCCCCGAGCAGCCGCAGCCGCGTCGCGCCCAGCGTCTTCAGGATCACCGCATCGTAGACCCGGTGGCGATGGCCGGCGGCGAGCGCGCCGCCGAGCACCAGGATCGCCGAGATCAGGGTCACGGCGCTGGCGCCGCGGATCGCCAGCGCCAGATTGGTCACGACAGAGCCGACCGTCTCCATCACCTCGCGCACGCGCACGCTCGTCACCATCGGATAGGCGTCGGCGACCTGCTTGATGATCTTGCCGTCGCCTGCCGCAGTTCCGCCCGTTTCCGTCAGCGTCGCGATGTGGGTGTGGGGGGCGCCCTTGAAGGCGTTCGGCGAGAATACGAGAACGAAGTTGATGCCCATCCCCTGCCAGTCGATGGTGCGCAGATTGCCGATTTTGGCCGGGATGTCGCGGCCGAGCACGTTGACCACGACCTCGTCGCCGAGCTTGAGGCCGAGCCCGTCGGCGATCTTCTTCTCCATCGAGACCAGCGGCGGGCCGGAATAATCGGCGCTCCACCATTCGCCCTCGACCACCTTGGAGCCTTTCGGCAGCTCGCCGGTATAGGTCAGGCCGCGGTCGCTCTGCAGCACCCACTCGGAATCGGTGGTCGGCTTGAGCTCCTCGGCGCGCACGCCGCGCGCGGCGACGATGCGCCCGCGCAGCATCGGCACGTCTTCGACCGTCGCGCCCGGCGCAATTCGGCGCAGATAACCGTCAAACTGCTCGGCCTGCGTGCTCGGGATGTCGATGAAGAAGAAGGACGGCGCGCGGTCCGGCAGGGCTGCCAGGAACTGCCGGCGCAGATTGCCGTCGATCTGGGTGATGGTGACGAGCACGGCGAGCCCGAGCCCCAGCGACAGCACCACCGAGGGCGTCAGCGCGCCCGGCCGGTGGATGTTGGCGATCGCCAGCCGCAGCATCGGCAGCCGCGTCCGCGGCAGCCGCCGCGCGATGGCCATCAGCAGGGCGGCGATGCCGCGCAGCAGGGCGAACACGACGACCGAGGAGGCCACGAACACCGCCGCGATGCGTTTGTCGAACGACAGTCCGATCACGACCGCGATCAGCAGCGCAATCACAACGCCCATGAACACGAGATAGCTCGCGCGGGGCCGATGCCATTCCGAGCTGATGGTATCGCGGAACAGCGCGGCCACCGGCACGTCGTGGACGCGCCCGAGCGGCCACAGGCCGAAGGCGAGCGCGGTCAGGAGGCCATAAATGAAGGACAGCGCGAGCTCGTCGGCATGCACGGCCGGCACCACCGGCAGCGGCAGCAGCTTGCCGAACAGGCCGACGATCGCAAACGGCATGGCGGCACCGAGCGCAAGGCCGATGATCGAGCCGATGCCTGCGAGCAGGAGAACCTGCGCCAGATAGATGCCGAACACGTCGCGGCCGGTGGCGCCGACGGCCTTGAGGGCCGCGATCACTTCGAGCCGGCGGTCGATATGGCTCTTCACGGCATTGGCGACGCCGACACCGCCGACCAGCAGCGCGGCGAGGCCGACCAGCGTCAGGAATTGCGTGAATCGGTTGATGTTGCGTTCGAGCTGCGGCGAGGCGTTGGAGCGGCTGCGGATCTCCCAGCCGGCCTGCGGCGCGGCGCTCCGCGCGTCCGCGATGAAGGCTTCGGTGGCGCGCTCGTTATTCGCCGTATCAGGCAGCTTCACCCGGTAGACCCAGCGCACCAGGCTGCCGGGCTGGATCAGGCCGGTGGCGCGCAGGCCGGCTTCGCTGATCAGGAAGCGCGGTCCGAAGCCGATGCCGCCGGCGAGCTTGTCGGGTTCGGCTTCGACGGTTGAGCGGATCTGGAAGGTCGCAGAGCCAATGGTGACGCGGTCGCCGGTCTTGAGCGAGAGCCGCGCCAGCAGCGTCGGATCGGCGGCGCCGCCGAACGCGCCGTCGCGTTCCGCAAGGACGTCGGACATCGGCAGCTGTGGCGCCAGCGTCAGCTGTCCCAGCATCGGATAGGTGTCGTCGACCGCCTTCATCTCGACCAGTGCGAGCTGGCCATCGGCCGCGCGCGCCATGCCGCGCAAGGTCGCGGCGGTCGAGACCGTGCCGCGTGAGCGCAGGAAGGCGACCTCTTCAGGTTTGGCTTCGCGCTGGAACAGCACGAAGGAGACGTCGCCGCCGAGCAGCGTGCGGCCCTCGCGGGCCAAGCCGTCGGAGAGGCTCGCCGACACCGAGCCGACGCCGGCGATCGCCATCACGCCGAGCGCGATGCAGGCAATGAAGACATAGAAACCGCGTAGGCCGCCGCGCAATTCGCGCAGCGCGTAACGCAGGGACAGCGCGATGCCGTTCGGCTTCGCGAACGGTTGGGCCGAGGCGCTCATGCCGGCGCAGACTGCGTGTCGATGCGGCCCGAGCGCAGCCGGATCACGCGGTCGCAGCGATGCGCGAGCGAGGAATCGTGCGTGACCAGCACCAGGGTCATGCCGCGCTCGGCATGCTTGCTGAACAGCAGGTCGACGATCTGCTTTCCGGTGGCCTCATCCAGATTGCCGGTCGGCTCGTCCGCGACTAGGATGGCGGGATCGGGCGCCAGCGCGCGGGCGAGTGCGACGCGCTGCTGCTCGCCGCCGGAGAGCTGGGTCGGATAGTGATGCAGGCGGTCGCCGAGCCCGACCGATTGCAGCTCCTGCGCCGCGCGCGTTGCGGCATCGGGATTGCCGGCGAGCTCCAGCGGCACCGCGACGTTCTCCAGCGCCGTCATGGTCGGGATCAGATGAAAGGACTGGAAGACGATGCCGACCTGGCGGCCGCGGAAGCGGGCCAGCGCGTCCTCGTCGAGGGCATTGAAAGGCGTGCCCGATACCACCACCTCTCCACTATCAGGACGCTCCAGCCCCGCCATCACCATCAGCAGCGTGGATTTGCCCGAGCCTGACGGGCCGATCAGGCCGATCGTCTCGCCCGAGGCGACCCGCAGGCTGATATCCTTGAGGATGTGAACGCGTGCCGCGCCCGTGCCCAATGAGAGATTGACGTTGGAGATGGCGATGGTGTCCGCGGCAGCGGTGAGCGACGAGGGTTCGATGCGAGTGTCCATGGTCCGGTCATATGGCAACTCCGATGGCGCGGTCGAGAGGCGTTACGGATTGTTCATGCACATAGCCGTGTTGATGCTCGGTTTGATGACGATCGCGACAACGCCGTCGTTGCAGGCCCAGCCGGCCAAACCGATCAAGCTGGTCGTCCTCGGCGATTCCCTGAGTGCGGGCCTCGGCCTCTCGGCCCAGGATTCGTTCCCGGCCAAGCTCAAAAAATCCTTGCAGGACAAAGGTATAGAGGTCGACATGACCAACGCCGGCGTGTCCGGCGACACCTCTTCGGGCGGCCGTGACCGGCTCGACTGGTCGGTCCCCGACGGAACCGACGGCGTCATCGTCGAGCTCGGCGCCAACGACGCCCTGCGCGGCGTCGATCCCGATTTGACGCGCGCCGCGCTTACCGACATCGTCCAGCGGCTGAAGGCGCGCAAGATTGCGGTGATGCTGTGCGGCATGCTGGCGCCGCCGAATTACGGCGCCGACTATGCCGCGCGCTTCAATTCGATTTATCCGGATCTGGTGAAGAAATTCGACGTGCCGCTCTATCCGTTCTTTCTCGAGGGCGTTGCGGCCGACGCCAAGCTCAACCAGGCCGACGGCATTCATCCGACTGCGGCCGGCGTCGACATCATCGTCGGCAACATCATGCCCACCGTGGAGGCATTCCTTGGCACCATCGCTGAGCAACGGCGTTGAAAAGCGGGCAGCGCCAACCGTCATACCCAGGGTTTTACCGGGGTGAGGCGCGCGATGCTTCGCAGAGTCACACAACTGCGATAGGAATCAGGGTACCGGTGATTCGTCACCGGCTCTAAAATTTGGATATGGTCTGTCCCTCGGATCATGCCCAAGCATCGGGAGTGCGAAACGATGCCGCGTTTGTTCACTGGTCTGGAAATCCCGGCCGAAGTCAGCCAGACGCTTTCCAATTTGCGGGGTGGCCTTCCCGGCGCCCGCTGGATCGATCCCGAAAATTATCACGTCACCCTGCGCTTCATCGGCGATATCGACGGCCTGTCCGCCAACGAGATCGCATCGATGCTGTTTCGCGTCGACCGCAAGCCCTTCGAGGTGAAGGTGCAGGGGCTGACGAGTTTTGGCGGCCGCAAGCCGAGAGCGGTCGTTGCGACGATCGCACCGAGCAGGCCGCTGATGGAATTGCAGGCCGAGCTCGAGCGCATGATGCAGCGGATCGGTCTCAACCCTGAAGGCCGCAAGTTCATCCCGCATGTCACGCTCGCCCGGCTGCACGATGCCTCCGATCGCGACGTCGCCGACTATCTCTCGCTGCGTGGCTACTTCCCGAGCAAGGCGTTCATGGCGGAGCGGTTTGTGCTGTTCTCGTCGCGCGCCTCCACTGGCGGCGGGCCGTATGTGGTCGAGGACGCCTACGAGCTGTGTGAGTAGGCTCCCAAACTCGGCGGCGTTACCGCAGCGGCGCAGCGCCTGCTCGACTGATATCGGTCATTGCGAAGTCTTCGCCTTTGAAAAGCAAAGGTTCGCCGCGAGTCATAGCCAGCGCGTAAGAGAGGCAATCGCCGTAGTTGAGCGACGCGGCGTGACGCCCCTTGCCGTAGCGCCGCCAGGCGCGCCGTGCGGCATCGACTTGCACGGCATCGACCGCGACGATCTCTGCACCGAGCTTGACGAGCCAGAGATCGAACTCACGCCCGCCTGAATCGCCCAGCCGGGTTTCGATCACCATCGTTGCTTCAAGCACCGTGGCTGCAGAGATCAGGCGGATCGGATCATCCACAATCAGTCGCTCAATATCGGCTGCATCGTCTTCGTTGAGCGCGATTGCCACGATCGCCGATGTGTCGATCACCATCAGCGTGGCAATCCATACTCGTCGTATCCGAGAATTTCCTCAGGCGTGCGGTCGTCCACGACGCGCATTTCGCTCCAGCGACGCCTGATCTCGGCCATGTCTTCCAGTAGCGCGTCTTTGCGCGTTTGACCCCCGAGCCGACGCAGCCGCTCCTCTATGGCGCGCTTGGTCGCGGTCGTGATGTTCTCGCCAGTCAGTTGCGCGAGACTCCGTGCCAACCGCTCGGTTTCGGGGTCCTTGATGCTCAGGGCCATATGAGGATCCTTAGTTCCTAAATAGGTATATTCTACCTAAATGGCGCGTAATAGGCTAGGAGGGCGTCCAAGGTCGGCGATCTCCTCTGAAAATCAAGCGCATAAGCCGTTGCGCCAATACGCGGTTGCAATTTCCGCCGGTCTCTGGCGGTAAAGGGCCATGCTCTCGACCCCCAGTTCTCCCTTCAGCGAAGCCTATCAGGCCCAGATCGCCTCCGGCGCGATCGAGCCCGATGCTGCGCAGGCCGAGGTTGCCGAAGCCTATGCGGCGCTCGACCTGCGGCTCGCGGACTACAAGCCGCAGCGCAAGCAGGGCCTGCTCGCCCGCCTGTTCAGCAGTGACAAGGATGAGGCGCCGCGCGGGCTCTACATCCATGGCGAGGTCGGCCGCGGCAAGACCATGCTGATGGATCTGTTCTTCCAGCACGCCTCGGTCGAGCACAAGCGGCGGGCGCATTTCCACGAATTCATGGCCGACGTGCATGAGCGCATCTACGACTATCGCCAGAGCATCGCGCGCGGCGAGATCGCCGATAGCGACGTCATCGCGCTGACCGCGAACGCGATCTTCGAGGAGAGCTGGCTGCTCTGCTTCGACGAATTCCACGTCACCGACATCGCGGATGCGATGATCCTCGGACGCCTGTTCGCCAAATTGTTCGAGCTCGGCACCGTCGTGGTCGCGACCTCCAACGTCGCGCCTGATGATCTCTACAAGGGCGGCTTGAACCGGTCGCTGTTCCTGCCCTTCATCAAGCAGATCACCGACCACATGGACGTCGCGCGGCTCGATGCGCGCACCGACTTCCGGTTGGAAAAACTTCAGGGCGTGCCGATGTGGCTGACGCCAGCGGACGCTGATGCGGACGCGGCGCTCGACCGCGCCTGGTCGCGGATGTCGGGCAGCGCCAAATGCAAGTCGCGCGATATTTCGATCAAGGGCCGCATCCTGCACGTGCCGTGCTCGGCCCATGGCGTGGCGCGGTTCTCGTTTGCCGATCTCTGCGAGAAGCCGCTGGGCGCATCCGACTACCTCAGGCTGGCGCACGACTATCACACCATCCTGGTCGACCATATTCCAGTGATGGACCAGTCCCAGCGCAACGCCGCCAAGCGCTTCATCACGCTGATCGACGCGCTCTATGACAATGCCGTGAAGCTGATGGCCTCGGCCGATGCCAACCCGATTTCGCTCTACCTGGCCCATGAGGGCGTTGAGGCCATGGAGTTCAAGCGGACGGCGTCGCGCCTGATCGAGATGAGCTCGGAATCCTATCTGGCGCTGGCTCACGGCCGCAAGGATTCCACCGCAAGCGGCTCCACCAAGGGGCTGGTGGAGACTTAAGTCCTATTTGCCAGCCCTGTCATTCCGGGGCGCGCACCAGCACGAACCCGGATTCTCGCGCTACCATTTCGAGATTTCGGGTTCGCCCGTGCAATGGCGCGGGTGCCCCGGAATGACGGCTTTAGGTCTGCGGGTTGGAATCGCGCCAAGCCCGACAATTGGGCATCCGGCGACTTGAACGGGGGAGGCGAAAGGGATAACCACCCTCTCAGTTTTCCCCACCTTACGTGTCTAAAGGACAGGCTCACATGGCGCGCGACAAGATTGCTTTGATTGGCTCCGGTCAGATCGGCGGAACGCTGGCTCATCTCATCGGCCTGAAGGAGCTGGGCGACGTGGTGATGTTCGACATCGCCGAAGGCGTGCCGCAGGGCAAGGCGCTCGACATCGCGCAGTCCTCGCCGGTCGACGGCTTTGACGCGCACTACACCGGCGCGAACTCCTACGAGGCGCTCGACAACGCCAAGGTCTGCATCGTCACTGCCGGCGTGCCGCGCAAGCCCGGCATGAGCCGCGACGATCTTCTCTCCATCAACCTCAAGGTCATGGAGCAGGTCGGCGCTGGCATCAAGAAGTACGCCCCCGACGCCTTCGTCATCTGCATCACCAACCCGCTCGACGCGATGGTCTGGGCGCTGCAGAAGGCTTCGGGCCTGCCGCACAAGAAGGTCGTCGGCATGGCCGGCGTGCTGGATTCGGCCCGCTTCCGCTACTTCCTGGCCGACGAGTTCAACGTCTCGGTCGAGGACGTCACCGCCTTCGTGCTCGGTGGCCATGGCGACACCATGGTGCCGCTGGTGAAGTACTCCACCGTCGCCGGCATTCCGCTGCCCGACCTCGTCAAGATGGGCTGGACCTCGCAGGCGCGTCTCGACGAGATCGTCGACCGCACCCGCAACGGCGGCGCCGAGATCGTCAACCTGCTCAAGACCGGCTCGGCCTTCTATGCGCCTGCCGCGTCCGCGATCGCGATGGCCGAGAGCTATCTGCGTGACAAGAAGCGCGTGCTGCCCTCGGCCGCGTACCTGAACGGCGAATACGGCGTGAAGGACATGTATGTCGGCGTGCCCGTCGTGATTGGCTCCAAGGGCGTCGAGCGCGTCGTCGAGATTGAGCTCGCCGGCAAGGACCGCGAGGCCTTCGACAAGTCGGTCGGCGCGGTGCAGGGCCTGGTCGACGCCTGCAAGAAGATCGCCCCCGATCTTCTCGGCCGCTAAGAGCCAAACACTTCCCGCCGAAGTCCGAAAACCGGTCTTCGGCGGTTTCATTTCCGGGGCCCGGTTGTCGGGACAGGTTCCGGGTCAGCAGTCCAAGAGATCGATGTCAAAGAATCCGGGTTGCAGTTCCTGTGGTATATGGTATGCCAGCCACAAGACTGAGGTGGGCCCTAGAGGTCACCGCCCGCGGGTTCAGGGAGCGACCATATGAATATCCATGAATATCAGGCCAAAGCGCTGCTGGGTGAGTTCGGCGTGCCGATCTCCAAGGGCGTGCCGGTCCTCAAGGCCACTGACGCGGAAGCCGCCGCCAAGGCGCTGCCCGGTCCGGTCTATGTGGTGAAGAGCCAGATCCACGCCGGTGGCCGCGGCAAGGGCAAGTTCAAGGAAGCCTCGGCCGGCGACAAGGGCGGCGTCCGCATCGCCAAGTCGGCCGCCGAGGTCGCCGAGTTCGCCAAGCAGATGCTCGGCGCCACGCTGGTGACGATCCAGACCGGTCCCGCCGGCAAGCAGGTCAACCGCCTCTACATCGAGGACGGCTCCGACATCGACAAGGAATTCTACCTCTCGATCCTGGTCGACCGCGAGACCTCGCGCGTCTCCTTCGTCGTCTCGACCGAGGGTGGCGTCAACATCGAGGACGTCGCGCACAACAATCCTGAGAAGATCGTGACCTTCTCGGTCGATCCCGCCACCGGCGTCATGGGCCATCACGGCCGCACGGTTGCGAATGCGCTGAAGCTCTCCGGCGATCTCGCCAAGCAGGCTGAGAAGCTCACCGCGCAGCTCTACGCGGCCTTCGTCGCCAAGGACATGTCGATGCTGGAGATCAACCCGCTGGTTGTGACCAAGCAGGGCCAGCTCCGCGTGCTCGACGCCAAGGTGTCGTTCGACGACAACGCGCTGTTCCGTCATCCCGAGGTGCTCGCGCTGCGCGACGAGACCGAGGAAGACGCCAAGGAAATCGAGGCGTCCAAGTACGACCTCAACTACGTCACGCTCGACGGCAACATCGGCTGCATGGTCAACGGCGCCGGTCTCGCCATGGCGACGATGGACATCATCAAGCTCTACGGCATGTCGCCGGCCAACTTCCTCGACGTCGGCGGCAGCGCCAGCAAGGAGAAGGTCGCGGCCGCCTTCAAGATCATCACCGCCGATCCCAACGTGAAGGGCATCCTGGTCAACATCTTCGGCGGCATCATGAAGTGCGACGTGATCGCCGAGGGCGTTACGGCTGCGGTTCGTGAAGTCGGCCTCAGCGTGCCGCTGGTGGTCCGCCTCGAAGGCACCAATGTCGAGCTCGGCAAGAAGATCATCCGAGAGTCCGGCCTGAACGTGGTGCCGGCCGACAATCTCGACGACGCCGCGCAGAAGATCGTGAAGGCCGTCAAGGGAGGCTAAGGCCATGGCCCAGGACCATCTCGCCGCATCATCTCCGCTTCCCGAGCACGCGCGTCTTGCCGCGTTCGCCGGCGAATGGAATGGCGAAGAGGTGGTCTTCCCGTCGCGCTGGACGGCGGGCGGCCCGGCAACTTCGCACGTCGTCGCGCGCATGGACCTGAATGGATTCTATCTGATCCAGGACGCGGTGCAGATGCGCGACGGCAAGCAGATCTTCGCCACCCACGGCATCTTCACCTACGACCGCGACGACCGGACCTACAAACTGTTCTGGTACGACTCGCTCGGCTATACGCCGCCTTCGCCCGCTTCCGGCGGGTGGGTCGGCAATACCCTGACGCTGGTGCGCGGCTCGCTCCGCGGCAATGCGCGCCACGTCTACGAAATTATCAACGAGGATTCCTACTCGTTGAAGATCCAGTTCTCGCCGGACGCGGAAGGCTGGGCCGACGTGCTCACTGGCGTCTACCGCCGCATCCACTGACCCTCTCACTCTGTTAGTTTCGCGAAAGCAGACCTCATGTCCATCCTGATCGACAAGAACACCAAGGTCATCTGCCAGGGCTTCACCGGCAAGAACGGCACCTTCCACTCGGAGGCCGCGATTGCCTACGGCACCAAGATGGTCGGCGGCACCTCGCCGGGCAAAGGCGGCGCGACGCATCTGGGCCTGCCGGTGTTCGACACCGTGCGCGATGCGCGTGAGAAGACCGGCGCCGATGCATCGGTGATCTACGTGCCGCCGCCGGGCGCGGCCGATGCGATCTGCGAAGCCATCGACGCCGAGATCCCGCTGATCGTCTGCATCACCGAGGGCATTCCGGTTGTCGACATGGTCCGCGTGAAGCGTTCGCTGGCCGGCTCCAAGTCGCGCCTGATCGGGCCGAACTGCCCGGGCGTCATGACCGCCGGCGAGTGCAAGATCGGCATCATGCCCGCCAACATCTTCAAGACCGGCTCGGTCGGCATCGTCTCCCGCTCGGGCACGCTGACCTATGAAGCCGTGTTCCAGACCTCCCAGGAAGGCCTCGGCCAGACCACCGCGGTCGGCATCGGCGGCGACCCGGTCAAGGGAACCGAGTTCATCGACGTCCTCGAAATGCTCCTGGCCGACCCCAAGACCGAGTCGATCATCATGATCGGCGAGATCGGCGGTTCCGCCGAGGAGGACGCCGCCCAGTTCCTCAAGGACGAGGCCAAGCGCGGCCGCAAGAAGCCGATGGTCGGCTTCATCGCCGGCGTCACCGCCCCTCCCGGCCGCCGCATGGGCCATGCCGGCGCGATCATCTCGGGCGGCAAGGGCGACGCCGGTTCCAAGACCGAGGCGATGAAATCGGCAGGGATTACAGTGTCCCCGTCGCCCGCCCGCCTCGGCCATACGCTTGCCGAAAAGTTGAAGGGCTAATTCACTTCTTCGTGCTTTTCCGGGCGAAGTTTCGCAGCAAATAGGGTAAAGGGTGCCTGTCGCGCCGAGCCTCTGCCGGGGAGCTCGGTGCCAGCGCCGTTTATTATGCGCGAACCGAAATCGCCAGGAACTCCAGTATGTCTCGCCAGGACGCGAACGCAGCCTTTGCCCTGTCATCCTTTTTGCAGGGCACCAACGCCACCTACATCGACGAAATCTACGCCCGCTACGAGAAGGACCCGTCCTCGGTCGACGCCGAGTGGCAGGAGTTCTTCAAGAGCCTGAACGACCAGCCTTCCGACGTCCGGAAGAATGCCGAAGGGCCGTCCTGGGAGCGCGACAACTGGCCGCTGACCCCGCAGGATGACCTCACCTCCGCCCTCGACGGCAACTGGGCCGAGGTCGAGAAGGCAGTCGGTGCCAAGATCGCCGCCAAGGCGCAGGCCAAGGGGGGTGACAAGGGCGCCGGTCTCTCCTCCGCCGATCTGCTCCAGGCGACGCGCGACTCCGTCCGCGCCCTGATGCTGATCCGCTCCTACCGCATGCGCGGTCACTTCCATGCCAAGCTCGATCCGCTCGGCATCGAAGCCCAGCGCAACCGCGAAGAGCTCGATCCGCGTACCTACGGCTTCAGCGAAGCCGATTTCGACCGCAAGATCTTCCTCGATCACGTGCTCGGTCTCGAATACGGCAGCTTGCGCGAGATCACCGCGATCTGCGAACGCACCTACTGCCAGACGCTCGGCGTCGAGTTCATGCATATCAGCAATGCCGCGCAGAAGGCCTGGATCCAGGAGCGCATCGAGGGTCCGGACAAGGAGATCTCGTTCACCCGCGAAGGTCGCCGCGCCATCCTGATGAAGCTGGTCGAGGCCGAGGGCTTCGAAAAATTCTGCGACACCAAGTTTACCGGCACCAAGCGCTTCGGTCTCGACGGCGCCGAATCGCTGATCCCGGCGCTCGAGCAGATCATCAAGCGCGGTGGCAATCTCGGCGTGAAGGAGATCGTGCTGGGCATGCCGCATCGCGGCCGCCTCAACGTGCTGACGCAGGTGATGGGCAAGGCGCACCGCGCCCTGTTCCACGAATTCAAGGGCGGCTCGGCCAACCCCGACGCGGTCGAAGGCTCCGGCGACGTCAAATATCACCTCGGCGCGTCCTCGGACCGCGAGTTCGACGGCAACCGCATCCATCTGTCGCTGACCGCCAACCCCTCGCATCTCGAGATCGTCGATCCCGTCGTGCTCGGCAAGGTCCGCGCCAAGCAGGACCAGCACGGCGATCCGCCCGACATGCGCATCTCGGTGATGCCGCTCTTGATGCACGGCGACGCCGCGTTCGCCGGCCAGGGCGTGGTGGCCGAGTGCTTCGGCCTGTCCGACCTGAAGGGCTACCGCACCGGCGGTTCCGTGCACTTCATCGTCAACAACCAGATCGGCTTCACCACCTATCCGCGTTACTCGCGCTCCTCGCCCTATCCGTCGGATGTGGCGAAGATGATCGACGCGCCGATCTTCCACGTGAACGGCGACGATCCGGAAGCCGTGGTGTTCGCGGCCAAGGTCGCGATCGAATTCCGGCAGAAATTCCACAAGCCCGTCGTCATCGACATGTGGTGCTATCGCCGCTATGGCCACAATGAGGGCGACGAGCCGGCATTCACTCAGCCGGTGATGTACAAGCGGATCGCGGCCCATGCCTCGACCCTCACCCTCTACTCCAAGCGCCTGATTGCCGAAGGCGTGGTCACCGAGGGTGAAGTCGACAAGCTGAAGGCCGACTGGCGCGCGCGGCTCGACGCCGAGTTCGAGGCCGGCACCTCCTACAAGCCGAACAAGGCCGACTGGCTTGACGGCAAGTGGTCCGGCTTCAAGATCGCCGATCAGGAAGAGGATGCGCGGCGCGGCGTCACCGGCGTTGATCTGCCTGTTCTCAAGGACATCGGCCGCAAGATCACCAAGGTGCCGGATGGTTTCCGCGTCCACCGCACCATCCAGCGCTTCCTGGAAAATCGCGCCAAGGCGATCGACGGCAACGCGGGCATCGACTGGGCGACCGGCGAGGCGCTGGCGTTCTGTACGCTGCTCCAGGAAAACCACCACGTCCGCCTGTCCGGACAGGATTCGGAGCGCGGCACCTTCTCGCAGCGCCACTCGGTCCTGATCGACCAGGAGGATGAGAGCCGCTACACGCCGTTCAACCATCTCGGCCACGAGCAGGGCCATTACGAGGTCATCAACTCGCTGCTGTCGGAAGAAGCCGTGCTCGGCTTCGAATACGGCTACTCGCTCGCCGAGCCGAACACGCTGACCCTCTGGGAAGCCCAGTTCGGCGACTTCGCCAACGGCGCGCAGGTCGTGTTCGACCAGTTCATCTCCTCGGGCGAGCGCAAATGGCTGCGCATGTCCGGCCTCGTCTGCCTGCTGCCGCACGGCTATGAGGGTCAGGGACCGGAGCACTCCTCGGCGCGCCTCGAGCGTTACCTGCAGATGTGCGCCGAAGACAACATGCAGGTGGTCTATCCGACCACGCCGGCGAACTACTTCCACGTGCTGCGTCGCCAGCTTCATCGCGAGATCCGCAAGCCGCTGATCGTGATGACGCCCAAGTCGCTGCTGCGTCACAAGCGGGCAGTGTCGCGCATCGAGGAACTGGCGAAGGACACGACCTTCCACCGCATCCTCTATGATGACGCCCAGATGCTGCCGAACGAAGCCATCAAGCTCGTGCCGGACGAGAAGGTCCGCCGCATCGTGCTGTGCTCCGGCAAGGTCTATTACGACCTCTACGAGGAGCGCGAGAAGCGCGGCATCGACGACATCTATCTGATGCGCGTCGAGCAGCTCTATCCGGTGCCGCTGAAGGCGCTGGTGGCCGAGCTGTCGCGCTTCAAGAAGGCCGAAGTGGTGTGGTGCCAGGAAGAGCCCCGCAACATGGGTGCCTGGCACTTCATCGAGCCCTATCTGGAATGGGTGCTGAACCAGGTGAACGGCGCGAGCCGGCGTCCGCGTTATGTCGGCCGCGCCGCTTCCGCCGCGACCGCTACTGGTCTGATGTCCAAGCATCAGGCACAGCTGAAGGCGTTCCTGGACGAAGCACTGAGCTGAACTTTTTAAACTGCGTCATGCCCCGCCTCGTGCGCAACCAGCGCACCGGGGCGGGGCATCCGGTACGTCGCGATGTCCGTGCAGTGTACGAACGTCCGGCTTGCCGGATGGCTTGCTTTTCGCGGGCCATTGACGACCGACTTATGACCGCACCGGCGATCCCTTAAGGAAAAGACCATGACTGAAATTCGTGTGCCGACGCTCGGCGAATCCGTCACCGAGGCCACCATCGGCCGCTGGTTCAAGAAGGCCGGCGACCCTGTTGCCGTCGACGAGCCCTTGGTGGAGCTCGAGACCGACAAGGTCACCATCGAGGTCCCGGCGCCCTCCGCCGGCACGCTGAGCGAGATCGTCGCGGCCGATGGCGCGACCGTCGCGGTCGGCGCGCTGCTCGGACAGATCACGGAAGGCGCAGGCGCTGCCAAGCCCGCTGCGGCTCCCGCCAAGCCCGCCGCTGCCGCTCCTGCCGCCGCCGCTGCTTCCGCGCCGGCGCCTAGCGCGCCGAAGGCGCCGCCGGCCGACGCGCCGCTCGCCCCCTCAGTGCGCAAGCTCTCGGCCGAGACCGGCGTCGATGCCTCTACCGTTCCGGGCTCCGGCAAGGACGGCCGCGTCACCAAGGGCGACATGCTCGCCGCGATCGAGCGTGCGGCCTCGGCGCCCACCCCGGTGAACCAGCCCGCCGCCGCCGTGCAGGTGCGTGCGCCGTCACCGGCAGACGATGCCGCCCGCGAAGAGCGCGTCAAGATGACCCGCCTGCGCCAGACCATCGCGCGCCGCCTCAAGGACGTGCAGAACACCGCGGCGATGCTGACGACCTTCAACGAGGTCGACATGACCAACGTGATGGCGCTGCGTGCCCACTACAAGGATGCGTTCGAGAAGAAGCACGGCTCCAAGCTCGGCTTCATGGGCTTCTTCACCAAGGCCGTCGTGCAGGCACTGAAGGATATCCCGGCGGTCAACGCCGAGATCGACGGCACCGATTTGATCTACAAGAACTACTACCACATCGGCGTCGCCGTCGGCACCGACAAGGGTCTCGTCGTGCCCGTGGTGCGCGACTGCGACCACAAGTCGATCGCCGACATCGAGAAGGGCATCGCCGATTTCGGCCGCCGCGCCCGCGACGGCCAGCTCAAGATCGACGAGATGCAGGGCGGCACCTTCACCATCACCAATGGCGGCATCTACGGCTCGCTGATGTCGACCCCGATCCTGAACGCGCCGCAATCCGGCATCCTCGGCATGCACAAGATCCAGGAGCGGCCGATGGTCGTCGGCGGCAAGATCGAGGTTCGCCCGATGATGTATCTGGCGCTGTCCTACGATCACCGCGTCATCGACGGCAAGGAAGCCGTCACCTTCCTGGTTCGCGTCAAGGAGAGCCTGGAAGATCCGGCGCGCCTGGTGCTCGATCTCTGAGGGAGGCGACGATGGGGGAGCCGTCGCTTGCGCATGCGCTCATTTCCATGGTGCCGTTCCTGCTGACCACCCTTATCTTTTTCTTCTTCGCGATTCCGATCAGTCGAAGAAAAGGTAAGGGGGTCGGCTTTGCTGCTTGGTGCCTGATTCCGTTTCTCACGCCCTTCATTCTGTTCCATCTGGTGAGCCTCACGGACAAGTCCGTGCTGGATCGATTGGCCGCTCTTGAGGGCAAGACGTCGTAGTGCGCTCGAACTCGTGGGGATTGATGTGACCGATAAAGTCGTTGTCATCACCGGCGGCAGCCGTGGCATTGGCCGCGCGACCGCGATTGCGGCGGCTGCGCGCGGCTATCGCGTCGTGGTCGGCTATGCCAGCAACAAGAAGGCCGCCGATGAGGTTGTCGCCCAGATCGAGGCCGGCAATGGCAAGGCGATCGCGGTGAAATGCGATGTCGCTGAGGAAGGCGACATCCTCGATCTGTTCAAGCAGGCCGACAAGTTCGGCACGTTGGCCGCGCTCGTCAACAATGGCGGTATCGTCGGCACCAGCGGCGTGCGGGTCGACGAGATGTCGGCCGAGCGCATCCAGCGCGTGCTCGCGGTCAACGTCACCGGCTCCATTCTCTGCGCGCGCGAGGCCGTGAAGCGGATGTCCACCAAGCACGGCGGCAAGGGTGGCGTCATCGTCAACCTGTCTTCGGTCGCGGCGCGTCTCGGCGCGCCCAACACCTATGTCGACTATGCCGCGTCCAAGGGCGCGATCGATTCCTTCACCACCGGCCTCGGCTATGAGGTCGCGGGCGAAGGCATTCGTGTCGCGGGCATCCGGCCGGGCCTGATCGATACGGAAATTCACGCCGCCGGCGGCGAGCCCGACCGCGCCCATCGTCTGGCCCATATGGTGCCGATGAAGCGCGTCGGCACCGCCGATGAAATCGCCAATGCCATCGTCTGGCTGATGTCGGACGAGGCTTCCTACATCACCGCAGCAACTCTCGATGTGTCCGGCGGACGCTGACGCGCCGCGCGGACGCTGACACATCCCCATCACGCTAAACCTACGGGACTTTCTCTCATGGCTACCTACGATCTCGTCGTCATCGGCACCGGACCGGGCGGTTATGTCTGCGCGGTGCGCGCAGCCCAGCTCGGCATGAAAGTCGCCGTGGTCGAAAAGAACGCAACCCTCGGCGGCACCTGCCTCAATGTCGGCTGCATGCCGTCGAAGGCGCTGCTGCACGCGTCCGAGATGTTCGAGGAAGCCGGGCACTCCTTCGCCAAGATGGGCGTGTCGGTCTCCTCGCCGAAGCTCGATCTTCCCGCGATGATGAACTTCAAGCAGCAGGGCATCGACGGCAACGTCAAGGGCGTCGAGTTCCTGATGAAGAAGAACAAGATCGACGTGCTCAAGGGCACCGGCAAGATCCTGGGGACCGGCAAGGTCGCGGTCTCCGCCGACGGCAAGTCGCAGACGATCGAAACGAAGAACATCGTGATAGCGACCGGCTCGGACATTGCGCGTCTCAAGGGCATCGAGATCGACGAGAAGCGCATCGTGTCCTCGACCGGCGCGCTGTCGCTCGACAAGGTGCCCGGCAAGCTCTTGATCGTCGGCGCCGGCGTGATCGGCCTCGAGCTCGGTTCGGTCTGGCATCGTCTCGGTGCCGAAGTCGTCGTCGTCGAATTCCTGGATCGCATCCTGCCCGGCATGGACGGCGAGATCGCCAAGCAATTCCAGCGCATCCTGGAAAAGCAGGGCTTTGCGTTCAAGCTTGGCGCCAAGGTCACCGCCGTCGACAGTTCAGGCAAGACGCTGAAGGCGACCATCGAGCCCGCCGCCGGCGGCGCCGCCGAGACGCTGGAAGCCGACGTCGTTCTGGTCTGCATCGGCCGCGTCCCCTACACCGACGCGCTTGGCCTGAAGGAGGCCGGCGTCGCGCTGGACAATCGCGGCCGCGTCCAGATCGATCCGCATTTCGCCACCAGCCTGAAGGGCGTCTATGCCATCGGCGACGTCGTCGCTGGGCCGATGCTAGCGCACAAGGCCGAGGACGAGGGCGTGGCGGTGGCCGAGATCATCGCCGGCCAGGCCGGGCACGTGAATTACGATGTGATCCCAGGCGTCGTGTATACCACGCCGGAAGTGTCCTGCGTCGGCAAGACCGAGGAGGAGCTGAAGCAGGCGGGCACAGCTTACACGGTCGGGAAGTTTCCCTTTACCGCCAATGGCCGCTCCAAGGTCAACCAGACCACTGACGGCTTTGTGAAGATTCTCGCAGATGCGAAGACCGATCGCGTGCTCGGCGTGCACATTATCGGCCGCGAGGCCGGCGAAATGATCCATGAGGCGTGCGTTCTCATGGAGTTTGGCGGCAGTGCGGAGGATCTCGCGCGCACCTGCCACGCGCATCCGACCCGCTCGGAGGCGATCAAGGAAGCCGCGCTTGCAGTCGGCAAGCGAGCCATCCATATGTAGCAACGCGCCCAGCGCCAAATCGGGCGGGGAACACATGCTGCGCCGCCTTCTTCAACCGGTCTGGGTCCTGCTTGCGATCATCTTCCTGATCGAAGCCTGGCTGTGGGACCATCTCGAGCCGATCGTTGCGCGGGTTGTCGCAGCCGTCCCGCTCGCACGTTTCAAGCAATGGCTGACGGAGCGCGTCGATGCGCTGTCGCCGGCCATGACGCTGATCGTGTTCGCGGTCCCCATCGTCCCGCTGTTTCCGCTCAAGCTGGTCGGCCTGTGGCTGCTCACGCATGAATACTGGACCAGCGCGGTCTTCACGATCGTTTTCGCGAAGCTGCTGGGCGTCGGCGTCACCGCCTTCGTGTTCGACGTGACGCGCGACAAGCTTTTGGAGATGCACTGGTTCGAGCGGATCTACGATCTGGTGATGAAGGTCCGCGCCAAGGCGCACCTGCTGGTCGACCCGATCAAGCGCCGTATCCGCGAGCTGATCGCCGGCAACGGCGAGGGCTGGTCGTCACGTACGCTGCGTGTGATCCAGCGTTTCAGGAAGAGCGTGCACCAGGCGCGGTAGCTGCCCGCACATTCAGTCTCTCACCGTCACCGTGAGGTGGCCGCTTCTTCAGCGGCCCTCGAAGGGCGACGGCCCGTCTGCATTTCGGCCGTTCATCCTTCGAGGCTCCGGGCGCAGCGCTGATGCACTGCGCTCCTCGCACCTCAGGATGACGGAGTTGGTGCAACGCTGTTGCACCAATCAATGCAAATGCACCAGATGCGGCCACCACAGGCCGAGGCTGGTCATGAGCAGGCCGGCGAGCGTCAGGATGCCGGCGACATAGGCCAGCGCGAACATGCCGGTGATGATGGTGGCCGAGGCCAGCACGATGCCGATCTGGAAGGCGGCCGACGCCAGCTCGAAGTGATGGTATTTCGCGGTCGCCTCGTCGCGCTCGTGCTCGGCATGCTTGGCCTTCTCGGCGAGCTGCTCGGTGCCTTCGCCGGTCTCCGGCTCGGAGCGGTAGCGCTGCGCGGTCTTGGTCCAGTCGTCGACCTGCTTCTGCACCGCGGGCTTCTGCGCCTCGTCCGCGCCGGCGAGCGCGAGCTTGCCCTGCTCGGCGGCGGTGATCACCACGGTGCGGCGGATGCTCTTGGCCTGGAAGAACGCCCAGAGATTGGCGGCCTCGACGTTCTTGCTGATCGATTCGGTCTGGGCGCCCTTGCCGAGCGTCTCCGAGATCGCCAGGAAGAGCGCCAGCACGGCGATCAGGAGCGCGATCTTCTTGTTCGAGCCGGACGCGTGTTCGGCGTGCTCGGCATGCTCCATGCTTTCATGTGCGCTCATCAGTCTCTCCTGCCTCGGTTCCGCAACGATTGACCGAACCGCGCGGCCTGCGCAAGAGGCAAGGCAGTTATGACGTCAGTGTGTCAGCGCCAATTCTTCACCGCCGCGGATGCGCGCTGGCATAGACTTCCAGCAGGCGCTCGGAATCGATGCCGGTGTAGATCTGCGTGGTCGAGAGCGAGGAATGGCCGAGCAATTCCTGGATGGCGCGCAGGTCCCCGCCGCGTGACAGCAAATGCGTGGCGAAGGAATGCCGCAGCGCGTGCGGCGTGGCGCTGTCGGGCAGGCCGAGCGCGCCGCGCAGCCGCTCCATCGCGAGCTGGATGATGCGCGGACTGAGCGGACCGCCGCGCGCGCCGACGAAGATCGGGCCTTCCGCCGGCAACGGATACGGGCACATCGCGACGTATTCCTGAACGAGCTCGAGCACGTTCTGCAGCACCGGCACCATGCGGGTCTTGTTGCCCTTGCCGGTCACGATCAGCACGTCGCCCTCGCCGGGACGCGGCACCTCGCGGCGCTTCAGGCCGAGCGCCTCGGAGATGCGCAGGCCCGAGCCGTACAAGAGCGCCATCACCGCGGCGTCGCGCGCCAGGATCCAGGTCTCGCGATCCTCGCCGGCCCGCTCGTCGGCATCGGCAAGGCGTTTGGCCGATGCCATCGGCAACGGCTTCGGCAAGGTCTTGGCCACCTTCGGCGCACGGATCGCCGAGAGTGCGCCGACCTTGCCCTTGCCTTCGCGCTCGAGGAAGCGGCCGAAGGAGCGCAGCCCGGCGAGCGCACGCATCAAGCTGCGGCCGGCGATGTCGTCGGCGCGTCGCATCGCCATGAAGGCGCGGACGTCGGTGGCCTCCAACGCCGCGAAGCGCTTCAGCGTCACGCGTTCGCCCCAATGGCTGCAAAGGAAATCCAGGCACTGCCGCAAGTCGCGGCCATAGGCTTCCAGCGTCTTCGGCGACAACCGCCGCTCGGCGCCGAGATGCGACAGCCAGCGCGTCATCTCCTGCGCGATCGAGGGATCGGCGCTGGCCAGCTCGATTTGTGGGGCGACGGCTTTGCTCATGCGCACTGGACGTGGTGATTCCACCCAGTATATCGCATCACATCCGTTTATCGTTCGCTAAGGCCGCCGCAGGGCGCTAGCCTTGAGGCCCCGGTTCCGATTCTTCGTTCATGGATCACACCTCGCGCAGCACCACCGCCCCCACCAACGCGACCGGCATGGTCGACGTGCTGGTGCCGGTCGCGCTCGACCAGACCTATTCCTACAAGGTGCCGCGCGGCATGGAGCTGAAGGCGGGCGATCTCGTCGCCGTGCCGCTCGGGCCGCGCGAGGTGCTGGCCGTGGTCTGGGGGGAGAACGCCAATCCGGATCCGCGCCTGCACAACCGTCTCAAGGAGGTCAGCGAGAAGCTCAACATCCCGCCGCTCAAGCCCGAGCTGCGGCAGGTGGTCGACTGGGTCGCCAATTACACGCTGAGCCCGCGCGGCATGGTGCTGCGCATGTGCTTGCGGATGGGCGAGAATCTCGGCCCCGAGCGGGTGCGTCCCGGCGTGCGGCTGGTCGGCGACCCGCCGAAAAGGCTCACGCCGGCCCGACAGCGCGTGATCGAGGTGCTGTCGGACCGGCTGCTGCACGGCAAGTCGGAAGCGGCCAAGGAGGCCGGCGTCTCCTCGGGCGTGATCGACGGGCTGGTCGACGAAGGCACGCTGACGGTCGAGCCGATGCCGCCGCCTGCCCCGCCGCCGGTGCCCGATCCCGATTTCGGCCGGCCGGACTTTACCCCGCTGCAGCGCGCAGCGGTCGACACGATGCGCGCGCTCGCCGCCAACGGCACCTTCCACGTCGCATTGCTCGACGGCGTCACCGGCTCCGGCAAGACCGAGGTCTATTTCGAGGCGATCGCGGAAGCCATCCGCCGCGGCAGGCAATCGCTGATCCTGATGCCGGAGATCGCGCTCACCGGCCAGTTCCTCGATCGTTTCGCGCAACGTTTCGGCGTGCGGCCGATCGAATGGCATTCCGAGCTGACGCCGCGCACCCGCGCGCGCAACTGGGCTGCGATCTCCGGAGGCAGCGCGCCGGTCGTGGTCGGCGCGCGCTCGGCGCTGTTTTTGCCCTACGCCAATCTCGGCCTGATCGTCGTCGATGAGGAGCACGATCAGGCCTACAAGCAGGACGAGGGCGTGCATTATCATGCCCGCGACATGGCGGTGGTGCGCGCGCATATCGCCAAGATTCCGGTCGTGCTGGCGTCTGCGACACCGTCGGTCGAATCCGAGGTCAACGCGCGCAAGAACCGCTATCAGCGAATCGCGCTGCCCTCGCGCTTCGGCGGCCAGCACATGCCGCATATCGAGGCCATCGACATGCGCCGCGAGCCGCCGGCGCGCGGCCGCTTCATCTCGCCGCGGCTGGCCGGTGAAATCAGAGGCGCGATCGAGAAGCGCGAGCAGGCGCTGCTGTTCCTCAATCGCCGCGGCTATGCGCCGCTGACGCTGTGCCGCGGCTGCGGCCACCGCTTCGCCTGCACCATCTGCGATGCCTGGCTGGTCGATCACCGCTTCCGCCAGCGCCTGGTCTGCCATCATTGCGGCTTCTCGATGCCGCGTCCGCATCTCTGTCCGAACTGTTCGGCCGAGGAATCGCTCGTTGCCGTCGGCCCCGGCGTCGAGCGCCTGCAGGAGGAGGCCGCCGCGCTATTCCCGCAAGCCCGCACCATGGTGCTGTCGAGCGATCTGATCACCTCGATCGAGACCATGCGCTCCGAGCTTGCCGAGATCGCGGAGGGGCGCGTCGACATCATCATCGGCACGCAGCTGGTCGCCAAGGGCCACAATTTCCCGCGGCTCAATCTGGTCGGCGTGGTCGATGCGGATCTGGGCCTGTCCAACGGCGATCCGCGCGCGGCGGAACGGACCTGGCAATTGCTCAACCAGGTGATCGGCCGCGCTGGCCGCGAGCAGGGCCGCGGCGTCGGCTATCTCCAGACCCACCAGCCCGATCATCCCGTGATGAAGGCGCTGATCGCCTGCGACCGCGAGGCCTTCTACGACAGCGAGATCGATCTGCGCGAACGCACGCTGTATCCGCCGTTCGGCCGGCTCGCCAGCCTGATCATCTCCGCCGGCGACCGCCCGAGCGCCGAAGGCCTTGGCCGCCGTCTCGTCGCGCTCGCCCCGCGCGACGAGCGCGTCGTGGTGCTCGGCCCGGCGGAAGCGCCGCTCGCGGTCATCAAGGGCCGCTACCGCTTCCGCATCCTGGTGAAATCGGCGCGCGGTTTCGACCTCTCGGACTATTTGCGCAACTGGCTCGCCGTCTGCCCGAAGCCGACGGGCAATCAGAAGCTCGAAGTCGACGTCGATCCGCAGAGCTTTTTGTAGGGGCCACGCGCATTCGTAGGGTGCGCAAAAGCGCGCGTCTTCGTTCGAAGAACGAAGGCGTAAGCGTGCCTACCACTGAAATTGGTGGGCACGCATCCGCCGCCGCTCTGCGAGCGCCGGAGAATGCTTTGCCCACCCTACGGCAGCTGCGCTCCGCTCGGGCTACGACGTGCCAATAAAAAAGCCCGCGGTCCCCCAAGACCGCGGACTTGTTTCATGCGCGCATCAAACTGATGAAAACTGCGCGCGCTCGATGGACGCTTTATCGCGCCTTAGGAGACGACTTCCGCGGTGACGCGGCCGACGCCGCGACCCGTGAGGCCGATGGCGCGGGCAGCGCCCGTGGAGAGGTCGAGAACCCGGCCGCGAATGAACGGGCCACGGTCATTGATGGTGACGACGACGCTCGAGCCGCCGTGGGTGACGCGCAGCTTGGTGCCGAACGGCAGCGAACGGTGCGCCGCGGTCATAGCATTCTGGTTGAAGCGCTGGCCCGAGGCCGTGCGGCTGCCGGACTCGTTGCCGTAAAAGGAGGCCATGCCGGAGAAGCTGTGGCCCGTGCCCGAGGTCGGCGTCATCGACGCATTGGCGTTGCGCCAATCGGAGGTCGCGTTGGTATCGGTCTGAGCGTGGTGGCGGTGATGATGATGCCGGTGATGCCGGGATTTGGCGGAAGCTTCGGTGGCAGTTCCACCGATGAGAAGAGTTGCGGCAATGAAAGCGATCGCCGTGCGCGGCCGGGTCACAAAGCCCAGCGTCTTCAAAGACAGCATTTAGTGGTCCCTAAGCTAGTATTGCCACACATGTGGCTAGTGGAGCCCCCATCAGTTTGTGAGCGGATTGGCGTTTCGATTCCTAATGAGGCGTGAATTGGGCAGTAAATCCATTCTGTGTCGTCATGAAATATCTTGTTACCGGTACAAGATATTCAGCCGATGCCCCTTAATCTTCGCCTTTAACGATTTGTTAACCTATGAAATACTTCAAAATACTGTAAAAGCGAAGTCATCACCTTGAGCATTTAGAATTGGGTAAGTATTCGGCGAGTGGAGCTGGCGAGGCCAGAATCACGCCTCAGCGATCCGTGTTCATGGCCGCTATGCGCTGAGAGCAGGAACCAACAAGGCGAGACACGGCAGAGCCGCCGCGACAATTCCGTGACGCGGCACCTCGTCACCATGTCCTTGCTCAAGTCCCTGATACGGTCGTCGGATCAGGTGGTGATCGATGCATCCCGCGTGCGACGAACTGGCGACAGAACCTCGTGCCTTTAATTTGGCGTCATGTTGCACCTGCGCGCCTGCTATGTTAGCAAAGCCGCGATTTTCACGGATCCGGCACCTCCCGTGTCGGCCGGAAATCGAAGTCCCGCTTGAATTCCAAGGGCTTGGATCGCTTGGCGCCGCTTTGTGGCGACGGTTTTTCCCTTGCGAGTTTGACAGCAAAAAGAGCGCGTCTGTGGCTGCAGAAGATACGTCCGTTTCAGGTGTGTCCGGCCGTTATGCAACGGCCTTGTTTGAACTGGCCCGCGACCAGAAAGTGGTCGACGAGGTCAAAGCCGATCTCGAGAAATTCGAGGCCATGCTGAATGAGAGCGCCGATCTAAAGCGCCTCGTCCGCAGCCCGGTTTTCGCGGCCGATGCCCAGTCCAAGGCCCTTTCGGCCGTGCTGGCCAAGGCCGGCATCGCCGGCATCACCGCCAATTTCCTGAAGGTCCTGACCGCCAATCGCCGCCTGTTTGCGGTGGTCGACGTCATTCGCGCCTACCGGGCCCTGGTCGCCAGGTTCAAGGGCGAGGTGACGGCCGACGTCACCGTGGCGGAAACGCTTTCGGACAAGAATCTCGACGCCCTCAAGGTTGCCCTGAAGTCGGTGACCGGCAAGGACGTCGCGCTCAACGTGAATGTCGATCCCTCGATCATCGGTGGCCTCGTCGTCAAGCTCGGCAGCCGCATGATCGATAGTTCGCTTCGCACCAAACTCAATTCGATCAAGCACGCGATGAAAGAGGCAGGCTGATGGACATCCGCGCCGCGGAAATTTCCGCGATCCTCAAGGACCAGATCAAGAATTTCGGCCAGGAAGCTGAAGTCTCCGAAGTCGGACAGGTGCTGTCCGTCGGCGACGGTATCGCTCGCGTCTATGGTCTGGACAACGTCCAGGCCGGCGAGATGGTCGAGTTCGAGAACGGCACCCGCGGCATGGCGCTGAACCTCGAAACCGACAACGTCGGCGTCGTGATCTTCGGCGGCGACCGAGAGATCAAGGAAGGCCAGACCGTCAAGCGCACCCGCGCCATCGTGGACGCGCCGGTCGGCAAGGGCCTGCTCGGCCGCGTCGTCGACGCGCTTGGCAATCCGATCGACGGCAAGGGCCCGATCCAGGCCGACAAGCGCATGCGCGTCGACGTCAAGGCGCCCGGCATCATTCCGCGCAAGTCGGTGAGCGAGCCGATGGCGACCGGCCTCAAGGCGATCGACGCCCTGATCCCGATCGGCCGCGGCCAGCGCGAGCTGATCATCGGCGACCGTCAGACCGGCAAGACCGCGATCGCGCTCGACACCATCCTGAACCAGAAGCCGCTCAACGCGCAGCCCGACGAGAACATCAAGCTGTACTGCGTCTACGTCGCGGTCGGCCAGAAGCGCTCGACGGTTGCCCAGTTCGTGAAGGTGCTGGAAGAGCAGGGCGCGCTCGAATATTCGATCGTCGTCGCCGCCACCGCGTCGGATCCGGCGCCGATGCAGTACATCGCGCCGTTCACCGCCTGCACCATGGGCGAGTTCTTCCGCGACAACGGCATGCACGCGGTCATCATCTATGACGATCTGTCCAAGCAGGCCGTCGCCTACCGCCAGATGTCGCTGCTGCTGCGCCGCCCGCCGGGCCGCGAAGCCTATCCGGGCGACGTGTTCTACCTGCATTCCCGTCTGCTCGAGCGCGCGGCCAAGCTCAGCAAGGATCACGGCTCGGGCTCGCTGACCGCACTGCCGGTCATCGAAACCCAGGCCAACGACGTGTCGGCCTACATTCCGACCAACGTCATCTCGATCACCGACGGTCAGATCTTCCTGGAAACCGACCTGTTCTTCCAGGGCATCCGTCCCGCGGTGAACGTCGGTCTGTCGGTGTCGCGCGTCGGCTCGTCGGCACAGACCAAGGCCACCAAGAAGGTCGCCGGCAAGATCAAGGGCGAGCTCGCGCAGTACCGCGAAATGGCGGCGTTCGCGCAGTTCGGCTCCGATCTCGACGCCTCGACCCAGCGCCTGCTGAACCGCGGCTCGCGCCTGACCGAGCTCCTGAAGCAGCCGCAGTTCGCGCCGCTGAAGATGGAAGAGCAGGTCTGCGTGATCTGGGCCGGCACCAACGGCTATCTCGATCCGCTCCCGGTCAACAAGGTGCGCGCGTTCGAGGACGGCCTGCTGTCGCTGCTGCGCGGCAAGAACGTCGACATCCTCAATTCGATCCGCGACACCCGCGACCTCTCCGACGACGTGGCTGCCAAGCTGAAGTCGGTGGTCGAAGGTTTTGCGAAGAGCTTCGCTTAATCGCAGCATGGCCGGGTCACCCGGCCATGATCGCTTCGCGAGAGGCAAGACAATAAGAAGCGTGCCCGGCGCCCGGCCGGGCATTGCGATCGGGACAGGCTAGCGGTCCGACGTATCAGTCGAACCGCCGGGGTGAACGAAGAATGGCGTCACTTAAAGACATGCGCGTGCGCATCGCCTCCACCAAGGCGACGCAAAAGATCACCAAGGCCATGCAAATGGTCGCGGCGTCCAGGTTGCGCCGCGCCCAGCAGGCGGCCGAAGCTGCGCGCCCCTATGCCGACAAGATGAGCGCGGTGATCTCCAACATCGCAAGCGCTGCCGCCGGTTCGCCCGGCGCGCCGGCGCTGCTGGCCGGCACCGGCAAGGACCAGGTCCACCTGCTGCTGGTCTGCACCGGCGAGCGCGGCCTGTCCGGCGCCTTCAACTCCTCGATCGTGCGTCTCGCGCGCGATCGTGCCCAGGCGCTGATGGCGCAGGGCAAGGAAGTCAAATTCTTCTGCGTCGGCCGCAAGGGCTATGAGCAGCTCCGCCGCCAGTTCGACAAGCAGATCGTCGAACATCTCGACCTGCGCAGCGTTCGTCAGCTCGGTTTCGTCAACGCCGAGGACATCGCCAGGAAGGTGCTGGCCCGTTTCGAGAACGGCGAGTTCGACGTCTGCACGCTGTTCTACGCGCAGTTCAAGTCGGTGATCGCCCAGATCCCGACCGCGCAGCAGATCATTCCGCTGGTCGTGGAAGAGAAGGCGGCGAACGCGCCGTCGACGTCCTACGAATATGAGCCGGAGGAGGACGAACTCCTTTCGGGCCTGCTGCCGCGCAACATCGCGGTGCAGATCTTCCGCGCGCTGCTGGAGAACACTGCTTCGTTCTACGGCGCGCAGATGAGCTCGATGGACAACGCCACCCGCAACGCCGGCGAAATGATCCGCAAGCAAACCCAGATCTACAACCGAACCCGTCAAGCCCAGATCACCAAGGAGCTGATCGAGATCATCTCCGGCGCCGAGGCGGTCTGACGCACGAACTCAACGACGGTCGTTCAAGTACAGAATTTCGAAGGAGAGCTTCATGGCTACAGCAGCTAACCCGGTCGGTCGCGTCACCCAGGTCATGGGCGCCGTCGTCGACGTTCAGTTCGAGGGCCACCTCCCGGCCATTCTCAATTCGCTGGAAACCAAGAACGGTAACATCCGCCTCGTGCTGGAAGTTGCGCAGCATCTCGGTGAGTCCACCGTGCGCACGATCGCGATGGACGTGACCGAAGGTCTGGTGCGCGGCCAGGAAGTGACCGACACCGGCCAGCCGATCCGCGTTCCCGTCGGCGAAGGCACGCTCGGCCGCATCATCAACGTCATCGGCGAGCCGATCGACGAAGCCGGCCCGGTCAACGCCGAAGGCCTGCGCCCCATCCATCAGGACGCGCCGAGCTACACCGACCAGTCGACCGAAGCTGAAATTCTGGTCACCGGCATCAAGGTCGTCGATCTTCTGGCTCCCTATGCGAAGGGCGGCAAGATCGGCCTGTTCGGCGGCGCCGGCGTCGGCAAGACCGTGCTGATTCAGGAGCTGATCAACAACGTCGCGAAGGCGCACGGCGGTTACTCCGTGTTCGCCGGCGTCGGCGAGCGCACCCGCGAGGGCAACGACCTCTATCACGAGTTCATCGAATCCAAGGTCAACGCCGATCCGAAGAATCCGGATCCGAGCGTGAAGTCGAAGTGCGCGCTGGTGTTCGGCCAGATGAACGAGCCGCCCGGCGCCCGCGCCCGCGTCGCGCTCACGGGTCTGACCATCGCGGAAGACTTCCGCGACAAGGGCCAGGACGTGCTGTTCTTCGTCGACAACATCTTCCGCTTCACCCAGGCCGGCTCGGAAGTGTCGGCGCTGCTCGGCCGTATTCCTTCGGCGGTGGGTTATCAGCCGACGCTCGCCACCGACATGGGCGCGCTGCAGGAGCGCATCACCACCACCCAGAAGGGTTCGATCACCTCGGTGCAGGCCATCTACGTTCCGGCCGACGACTTGACCGACCCGGCGCCCGCGACCTCGTTCGCGCATCTTGACGCGACCACCACGCTGTCGCGCTCGATCGCCGAAAAGGGCATCTACCCCGCGGTGGATCCGCTCGACTCGACCTCGCGCATGCTCTCCCCGCTGGTCGTCGGCGAGGAGCACTACGCGGTCGCCCGTCAGGTCCAGCAGGTGCTGCAGCGCTACAAGGCGCTCCAGGACATTATCGCCATTCTCGGCATGGACGAGCTTTCGGAAGAGGACAAGCTGACGGTGGCACGCGCCCGCAAGGTCGAGCGCTTCATGTCGCAGCCGTTCCACGTCGCCGAAATCTTCACGGGATCGCCCGGCAAGTTCGTCGAGCTCGCCGACACCATCAAGGGCTTCAAGGGCCTGGTGGAAGGCAAGTACGACCACCTGCCCGAAGCTGCCTTCTACATGGTCGGCACGATCGAAGAAGCCGTCGAGAAGGGCAAGAAGCTGGCGGCGGAAGCGGCCTAAGGCGCGAATGGCGAATGGGGAGTAGCGAATAGACGCGCTGCTCTCTTCGCCACTCGCCATTCGCTACTCACCATTCGCAGGTACACCATGGCTACCTTCCACTTCGATCTCGTCTCTCCGGAAAAGCTCGCGTTCTCGGGCGAGGTCGATCAGGTCGACATCCCCGGCGTCGAGGGTGATTTCGGCGTGCTGGCGGGGCATGCGCCGGTCGTGGCTGCGATCCGTCCGGGCATCCTCACCATCACCACGGCTGGCCGCCATGAGAAGGTCATCGTGCTCGGCGGTCTCGCCGAAGTCTCCGAAAAGGGCCTGACCGTGCTCGCCGACGTCGCGACGTCGCTGGCCGAGCTCGACCGCGCCCAGTTCGCGGCGACCATCTCGGAGATGGAAGAGGGGCTGAAGGAGCACGAAGGCAGCGAGCTCGATCAGGCGATCGAGCGGCTCGACCACTTCAAGAGCATCCAGCAGCAGCTCAACTCGACGGCTATGCACTAAGCCCCGGGGCACCGCTCCGGGGCTCGAGCGAGAACCCTGCAAGACATTCCCTGACCAAGTGCAGCGCTCGTCACACCCGTGGCGGGCGCTGAAACTTTGTTGCACCGTGTTACCGATCGCGGCATTCTGCCCTGCGAATTTGTTCCCGGGGCGGGTCGCAGATGAAACGCAAGATCGCAGCGATTTTCGCAGCCGATATTGCCGGTTACTCGAGACTGGTTGCCGAAGACGAGGAAGAGACGCTGCGGCGTCTGGCCTCCTATCGCGAGGTCGTCGACGATTTCATCGCGAGGGCCGGCGGGCGCATCTTCAATACGGCGGGCGATGCCGTGCTCGCGGAATTCCCGAGCGCGGTCGATGCGGTGCGTTGCGCGATCGACATCCAGGAATCCTTGCGGACCCGTAACATGGCCTATCCGCCGAGCCGGCAGATGTCGTTCCGCATCGGCATCACCATCGGCGACGTGGTCGAGCGCAACGGCGATCTGCTCGGCGATGGCGTCAACATCGCCGCGCGCCTGGAGGGGCTCGCCGAGGTCGGCGGCATCTGCGTCTCGCGCGCGGTGCATGAGCAGGTCGCCAACAAGCTCTCGGTGCAGTTCGCCGATATCGGCGCGCAGGAGGTCAAGAACATCCCGACGCCGGTGCATGCCTACATGGTGGCGATGCGGCGCGAGGACGGCAGCTATAGCAAGCCGCAGCTGAAGAAGGCGGCTTCCAAGGTGGCCGCAGCACCGGTGTGGATGTGGCCGCTGGTGGTCGCCGTGGTCTCGGTCACCGGCATCGGCGTCACCGGCTTCCTCTACAACACCAAGCTCAAGCAGACGGCGAATGTCGCAGCGACGCCGGCCGCAGCACCAAGCGCGACTCCAAGCGCGGCGCCGACTCAAATGGTGAAGACGCCGATGATGCCGATGACCGCGCCGAATGCCGGCGCTGCGATGGCGCCGATGCCTGCGCCGTCACCATCGGCCGCGCCGATGGCCGGCAAGTTTGCGGCCGACAGCGTTCCCTTCATCAACGAGCGCGTCCGCAACTACCTTGCCGGCGACTATTCCGCGGCGGGCGACTACAAGGCTTTCGCGGTCAATGTTGGCGGCTTCACCGGCTCGGCCCTGAACCAGCCGAACGAGGAGGCCGCGCGCAACACCGCGATCGAGCAGTGCCAGAAGCGCGCCGATGCCGCGCAATCGCCGCGGCGCTGCGAGCTCTATGCGGTCGGCAACAACGTCGTCTACGCGCACGGCAAGCCGCCGATGCCGCCATCTCCCTATTTCCGGCATGACGCCATGACCGAGCGGACATTCGCATCGAAGGACTTTCCGATGGTGCGCGACCCGCAAAAGGTCCGGCTCGAGAACATGTTCGTGCCCGCGGCGAAATCCCGCTCGGTCGCGCTCGGCCCCGGCGGACAATATTTCATGGTGCTCGGCGCCTCGTCCGCCGAAGATGCCGCGCGGCGCTCGCTGGAATCATGCGGCGCCATCGCCGGCGTTGCCTGCCTCGTGGTCGCGATCGACGACAATTTCGTCGTGCCGATCCCGACCCTGTTCAGGATCACCGGCTTCTTCAACGCCGCCTCCAACGCCTCGATCGTGGCGGATGCGCGCGGCGAGGTCGTGCGCAAGCTCGGTGACGCCATGGGCTGGAATGCGGTCGCGGTCGGCACCGCAGGTCGGCCGGGCCTCGGCCTCAAGGCCGCCGACGAGCAGGCCGCCGTCGCTTCCGCGCTATCCGACTGCGCTAAGCGCGACAGCGACTGCCACGTCATCGCACTCGGCCCGTTCACGGTGGGGCCGATTAATTAGGGTGATGCGATAAAGGCCCCACTGGCGCGCCGACACAGGTGCGTTCCCTCCCCCCTTGTGGGGGAGGGTTAGGGAGAGGGGTAGCCCGGCAAAAGGTGCGAGTTGTTGTCGATGCGCCGAGGCGATCCCGGGCGGATAGAATCCCCGTGTGGTACCCCCTCTCCCCGACCCTCCCCCACAAGGGGGGAGGGAGCGAGATAGCGGGGCCCCCTCACGCAAATGTCCGCCAAAATTTCTCCAACCATTTCAAACCCCATTCTACTGTGCATGGGGTTGTTTTCGCAGTTTTAGTTTGCGAAGGCCGCGAACTGCTGCGCGACGGCCTGATAAACCTTACGCCGGAACGGCACCACGACGTCCGCAACACGATCGAGGCGCTCCCAGCGCCAGGCGTCGAACTCGGCGGGCTGGCCGTTGCGCGGCGTCAGCGGGTCGATCTCGTCATCCTTGCCGGTGAAGCGCAGCGCGAACCATTTTTGCCGCTGGCCGCGAAACTTCGCGAGGCGATGCGTCTGCGGTCCGTCGTAGGGCGGGAATTCGTAAGCGAGCCAGTCGGTCTCGCCGAGATAGTCCGCGCTGACGACGCTGGTCTCCTCCCAGAGCTCGCGCATCGCGGCATCGCGCAAATTCTCACCGTCATCGACGCCGCCCTGCGGCATCTGCCAGTCGAGGCCGGGCAGGATGATCTCGGGTCCGTCGCCCTTAAAGCGATGGCCGATCAGCACGCGGCCTTCGGTGTTGAAGAGGGCGATCCCCACGTTGGGGCGGTAGGGTTTTTCATTCGTCACGCGTCAATCTCTCGTCGTCGTTCCGGCGATGCATTAGCACCGAAGCTGGGACGACAATTCGATTTATTGGTCCGCCAGCGCGGAAAATTCCTGCACCACGCGCTCATAGACCGGGCGCTTGAAGGGAATGATCAGCCCGGTCAGATTCTTCATCGGCTCCCAGCGCCAGCTCACGAATTCGGCCTTGTGGCCGCCGCCGCCGGGACTGGCGACATTGATCTCGCTGTCCTTGCCGGTGAAGCGCACCGCGTACCATTTCTGACGCTGGCCGCGATAGCGGCCCTTCCAGGCGCGCCCGGCGACTGTGCGCGGAATGTCGTAAGTGAGCCAGTCCGGGACCTCGCCGAGCCGCTCGACCGAGCGCACGCTGGTCTCCTCATAGAGCTCGCGCTTGGCGGCGTCCCAGGTGTCTTCGCCGGGATCGACGCCGCCTTGCGGCATCTGCCAGACGTGGGTGTCGTCGACATGCTCGATGCCGCCGGCGCGGCGGCCGATGAATACCCGTCCCTCTGTGTTGATCAGCATCACACCGACGCAGGTCCGGTAGGGCAGATCCTCGTAACGCGCCATTCCGCCAGACCTCTCGCATGCTGTCGGTAAGGCTTGACTGGTCCCGCGGGACCCGTGCCGTACCAATCCGTTGATTTAGCTGGATTTTGATTTCAGCATCGCGGTTGTCAATGGCACCAAAAGGATACCCCGGTCGCCCAACGTCTTGGTCCAGGCGCCGATGCGCTCGATCGAGACGGGAAGGGCGGAGGCGGTGCCGACAGCCGCGCCGCGCTCGCGTGCCGCCGATTCCAGCTTGTTCAGGGCGCGGTCGATCTCGGTCGGGGTCGGCACCACGTCGATCGCGATGTCGCCCTTGCCGAACGGCATGGCCTGGTTCGCCGCGGCCTGGGCTGCGATGCTGCGGGGCGAAGAGCCGTCGTCGAAGAAGCCGAGGCCGCGCTTCGCCGCCTCGCGGATGATCGGCTGCATCGCCGGCTCCGTCGCGACGAAGCGGGCGCCCATGAAATTGGTGATGCCGGCATAGCCCTGCATCCGGCTGAAATGCCAGAACAGGCGGTCCATGTTCTGGTCGGCGCTGAGCGAGGTCAGCAGCGTCTGCGGTCCCGGATCATTGTCCGGGAAGTCGTAGGGCTCCATCGGGATCTGGAGGAAGATCTCGTGGCGCTGCGCGCGGGCCCGTTCGGCGAGCTTGCCGGGATCGGTGCCGTAGGGCGTGAAGGCCAGCGTCACCGCCGCCGGCAGCCTCATGATCGCATCGGTGGTCTTGGCGGCGCCGACGCCGAGCCCGCCGATCACGATGGCAACCACCGGCATCTTGGCGGCCTTGGCGCGATCGGCGTCCGCCGCATAGACATTGAACGGCTTCAGCCCGTCGGCGACCACCGGGATCATGCCGTAGCGTGACTTCTCCAGCAGTTTTGGATTGATCCCGGCCATGACGGGCGGCGGGGCCGACGCGGCCCCGGCCTTGTCGCCTGCGTCCTCGCCGATCACCACGTCATGGCGGGCGCCGGTGGAGCCGTCGATCATGGTGACGGTCTTCTGCTCGCCCGGTGCGGCCTGCTTGGGCGTCTCCTGGCTGTCGTGCTTGCTATCCTGCTTGCTGTCTTGCTTGCCGTCCTGGCCGTGGCCGGCGGCGGGCTTCTCGGCGGGAGCCTTGTCGGCGCCGTTCTCGCGGATGGCGATCCGCGTCATCGGCTCGCCGCCGAGCGGATCCCTGTTGAAGATGGCGAAGCCGGCAAAGGTGAGGAGGAACAGGCCGAGCAGCACGGCGAGCGCCTGCATGGCCGTGAACGGCAACCGCAGCCGGCGTTTTCGACGCGGCTTGTCCTGTCCGAGCGGGGCGCTCAGATCATCGGCCGTTTCAGTCATGCGCGATCCCGAATCACTGCCAATGACGATACCACGCCGGGGTCAAGCGGCGGCAGGCCGGGATAGGCCGGGGATGCCAGGAGTTTCCAGCAACCAGGAGTTCCAAGCAAAAAGGGCGGCTCGAGGAGCCGCCCTTTCGTGGGATCGCGTGGATGCGCCCGACTTAGTTCGCCGCTTTGGGCTTGTCGGTCGCGGCCTTGTTGTCGCCGCCCGGGGTGGGCGCGGCGGAGGCGCTGTTCTTGATGCCGTGGAGCAGGTCGTCGGCGAGCTTGAGCGCCTTGTCGTCCTTGGCGTCCGGCGGGACGTAGGACTGCGAGCCGGTCTTCTCGTCGCCATCGTTCTTCAGATGGCCGCGCAGCGAAGCCTCACCCTTGGTGTCGGTGCGCGACTTCAGCTCGTCCGGCACGTCCTGCAGCACTTCGATGTCGGGCACGATGCCCTTGGCCTGGATCGACTTGCCCGACGGCGTGTAGTAGCGCGCCGTGGTCAGGCGCAGCGCGCCGTTGCCGCTTCCGAGCGGAATGATGGTCTGCACCGAGCCCTTGCCGAACGAACGCGTGCCGACGATGGTCGCGCGCTTGTGGTCCTGCAGCGCGCCGGCGACGATCTCCGATGCCGAGGCCGAGCCGCCATTGACCAGCACGATGACAGGCTTGCCCTTGGTCAGATCGCCCGAATGCGCGGTACGACGCTGGGTCTCCTCGGCATTGCGGCCGCGGGTCGACACGATCTCGCCCTTCTCCAGGAACGAGTCGGACACGGTGACCGCTTCCTCGAGCAGGCCGCCCGGATTGTTGCGGAGGTCGATGATGTAGCCCTTCAGCTTGTCGCCGATCTGATTGGAGAGGTTGGCGACCTCGCGCTTCAGGCCTTCGGTGGTCTGCTCGTTGAAGGTGGTGATGCGGATATAGGCGATGTCGTCGGCCTCGACGCGCGCGCGCACCGAGCGGACGCGGATGTTGTCGCGCACCAGGGTGACGTCGATCGGATTGTCCTGGCCCTTGCGGATGATCTTGAGCTTGATCTTGGTGTTGACGGGGCCGCGCATCTTCTCGACCGCCTGGTTCAGGGTCAGGCCCTGCACCGCCTCGTCGTCGAGATTGGTGATGATGTCGTTGGCCATGACGCCGGCGCGCGAAGCCGGGGTGTCGTCGATCGGCGAGACCACCTTGATCAGGCCGTCTTCCATCGTGACCTCGATGCCGAGGCCGCCGAACTCACCGCGGGTCTGCACCTGCATGTCGCGGAAGCTCTTGGCGTCCATGTAGCTCGAATGCGGATCGAGGCCGGTGAGCATGCCGCTGATGGCGGATTCGATCAGTTTGGTGTCGTCGGGCTTCTCGACATAGTCGGAGCGCACGCGCTCGAAGACGTCACCGAACAGATTGAGCTGGCGATAGGTGTCTGCGGTCGCGGCTCGCGCGCTGGAGCCCATGAACACCGCGCGCGGCTGGGTCACGAACAGCATCAGCGCCGCACCGGTGGCTGCGCTGAGGAGGATTACTGAAGTCTTGCGCATCATCCGCGAACCTTCTCGCCTTCATTTGCGGCCCACCATGGGCCTGGATCGATTGGAGTGCCGTCCTTACGGAACTCGACATACAGCACAGGTTGACTCGCGTTCGTCGCGAGAATGGAGGCGACCTGAGAGGTCGATCCCATCGTCGCAACCGGCTCCCCCGTGAGCACAAACTGTCCGATGTTGACCGAAATGCGCTCCATCCCGGCGATCAGGACATGATACCCGCCCCCGGCGTTGAGGATCAAGAGTTGTCCATAGCTGCGGAACGGGCCTGAATAGACCACCCAGCCGTCACACGGCGTTGTGACCTGGGAGCCGGGCTTGGTGGCCAGCGAAATGCCCTTCTGGACCCCGCCGACCCCGTCGGAACCGCCAAAATCCCTGATCTTGTTACCATTAACCGGAAGAGGCAGGAGACCCTTGGCGGAAGCAAAGACGATCGCGGGGGTGGTCCGGGACCGGTCCTTGAACACGCCCGGCCCGGACTTGGCGCTCGCGCTGGCGCTGGCCGCCGCCTTGGCCTCGGCCTGCCTTGCGGCCTCGGCTGCCTTCTCGGCGGCCTTGGCGGCGCTCTGCAGATCCTGCTCCATCTTGGTGATCAGGCCCTGGAGATCGCCGACCTGTCTCGAAAGCGCGATGGCGCGCGAATTCTCCGCGTCGAGGTCCTTTTCGCGCGCCGCCTGCTGGCGCTGCCGCTCGTCGACGAGGGCGGTGAGCCGGGTCTGGTCGCTCCTGACCTTGTCGCGGTCGGAGGCGAGCTGGTCGCGCTCGGTGGCGATATTCTTGCGCAAGGCCACGAGCTCGCCGAGCTCGCTTGCGATCTTTTCGGCGCGGCCGCGCAACTCCGGCACCACGGCGCCGAGCAGCATCGCCGTGCGCAGTGATTGCAGCGCATCTTCGGGCCGCACCAGCAGCGCCGGCGGCGTGCGCCGTCCGGCCCGCTGCAGTGCTGCCAGCACCTCGACGATGTCGGCACGGCGCGAATCGAGCGAGGAGCGCATCGCCTGCTCGCGTCCGTTGAGCGCGCGCAGCCGGGCTTCGGTCTCGTCGATCTTGGTCTCCACGCTGCGCACATTGGCGGCGGTGTCGATCAGCTGCTGATTGAGCTGAGTGCGGTCCTGGCCGAGTGAGGTGATCTCGGCCTTGAGCTTGGCCTGCGCCTCTTCCGCGCTCTTCTGCCGGGCGCGCGCGGCTTCGAGCTCCTGCTCGCGCTGCTTGATGGCGTCGGGCGAGACGGCGGCGGTCTGTGGCGCCGGCGCTGCGGTCTGGGCTTGCGCGAGGCTTATGTAAGCTTGCGCGAGGCTTGCGCCGGCAACGCTTCCGATCAGCAGCAGGTTGAGGAGCGGCGCTCGCATCGTGTCGGCAAAAGTGCCCGTTGTGGCGCGGATCACGCGCGGTGATAGGGGTGGCCGGCCAGAATGGTGGCGGCCCGATAAAGCTGTTCCAGAAGCATGACGCGGACCATTTGGTGCGGCCAGGTCGCAGAGCCGAACGCGATCGCGAGCTTGGCCTTACGGCGCAATTCGGGCGAAAGTCCGTCCGCCCCTCCGATCATGAAGATAGTATGTCCGGCCCCTTCGTCCCGCCAGCGCCCGAGATGCCGTGCGAATACGGTGGAGTCGAGATTTTGCCCGCGCTCGTCCAGTGCCACCAGGATCGATTTGTCCGGAATATGCGCGGAGATCGCGGCGGCCTCTTCGGTCATCCGCGTCGCGGTGTCGCGCGCGCGGCTCTCGGGGATTTCGTGGACCAGGAGTTCGCGGAATCCGAGCTTGCGGCCGGCCTCGTCGAACCGCTCGAAATAGCGGTCGGCAAGCTCTCGTTCGGGGCCCTGCTTCAGCCGGCCCACCGCAATGACAGCAACGCGCATGATATCTTCAGGGGTCTGATATCTTCAGGGTCGTGTTTTCAAGACCGCGCGCAAATGGCGCGCGCACGACGCTAGCATGCGCGTCAGCCGATTCGAAATCGGCTCGATCAGCCTAGATCGCCTTCGCCGCCCCTGGGCCCTGCGTGTACAATCGCTCGAGATTGTAGAACTCGCGGACCTCGGGTCTGAACACGTGCACGATCACGTCGCCGGAATCGATCAGCACCCAGTCGCAATTGGGCAAGCCCTCGACATGGATGTTCTTGATGCCGTTTTCCTTGAGGCCCTTGGCGACGTTTTCCGCGATCGCGCCAACGTGCCGGTTCACCCGGCCGGTGGTGACGATCATGTAGTCGGAGTACGCCGATTTGCCGCGAAGGTCGATGGTGACCGTCTCTTCCGCCTTCATGTCCTCGAGGCGGGAGAGGATCAGGCTCAGCGTCTTGTCGGCGTCGGGTTGCGCCTTCAAGGCCGCAGCTTTGGCTGATGTTTTACGCGCCGGCTTGGCAACCTTGGGTAAAACAGACTTCGTCGAAGCTGACTTGGACAATACAGATGTGGTCAGGGACCATTCCTTTCACTGTATCGCGAACGCCGAATCCGCGCTCACTGGTTACACTACATCATGTGGGGTTAAGGGTTTCAATATGCCAGAGAGGCGAAAGCCCACACCACATCCACGCCCTCGTCCTCACATTTTACCTTTCCAGCTCCCGTCCGGGTTCCGTAAGCCCGTTGAGGACAGATTCAGCTTCAATCCGGTCAGGAATACCCAGGCCGGCGCCGGCCGGTCCGCAAGCAGCGCTGCCTTGCTCTCGGGCAGGCGGTAGCGTGCCAGCGCCTGGGCTGCGGGGGAGGCGAGGGCGCGAAAACTCTGCGGCGGGCGATCGATGACTGCCATCGGGACCTGGCCGGCGATGCGCCGCCAGTCCTGCCAACGATGGAATTGAGCGAGGTTGTCGGCGCCCATGATCCAGACAAAGCGCAGGCCCGAGAAGCGGCGGCGCAAGGTGTTGATCGTGTCGATAGTGTAGCGCGTACGGATGACGGATTCGAGACAGCTGACCTCGATCCTGGGATCATCGGCGACGTCGCGCGCGGCCTGCATGCGCTCGCCGAGCTCATGCAGATTGCCGTTCTGCTTCAGCGGATTGCCTGGAGTCACCAGCCACCAGACGCGATCGAGTTGCAATCGCTGGAGCGCGAACCGGCTGATCGCGCGATGCGCCTGATGCGGCGGATTGAACGAGCCGCCGAGCAGGCCGATGCGCATGCCCTCCGTGTGGGGCGGGACCGCTTGCGCCACGAAACGCGGCACGACGAAATTGTTGCTCAATGCCCGCCCCGCGACGTTGCTTACGGCCGCGTCTGTCCGGTGCCGTGAACGCGATATTTGAAGCTCGTCAGCTGCTCGGCGCCGACAGGGCCGCGGGCGTGGAAGCGGCCGGTGGCAATCCCGATCTCGGCGCCGAAGCCGAACTCGCCGCCATCGGCGAACTGCGTCGAGGCGTTGTGCAGCACGATCGCGGAATCGACCTCGCTCAGGAATTTCTTCGCGGCCGCCTCATCCGCGCTCACGATCGCATCGGTGTGATGCGAGCCATGGTTCTGGATGTGCGCGATTGCGCCGTCGACGCCGTCGACCACCTTTGCCGCGATGATCGCGTCGAGATATTCGGTGTCCCAATCGTCGTCGCTGGCAGGTTTTACGCGCGCATCGGTTCCTTGCACCGTTTCGTCGCCGCGCACTTCGCAGCCCGCCTCGATCAGCATCTCGACCAGCGGTTTCAGATTTTTGCCGGCCGCCGCGCGATCGACCAGCAGCGTCTCGGCCGCGCCGCAGACCCCGGTGCGGCGCATTTTTGCGTTGAGCACGAGCGACTTCGCCATGGCGAGGTCGGCGCTGGCATCGACATAGACGTGGTTGACGCCTTCCAGATGCGCGAAGACAGGCACGCGCGCTTCCTGCTCGACGCGCGCGACGAGGCTTTTTCCCCCGCGGGGCACGATCACGTCGACCGCACCGTTCAGGCCTGAGAGCATCATGCCAACTGCCGCGCGGTCGCGCGTCGGCACCAGCGTGATCGCAGCTTCGGGCAGGCCCGCCTCGCGCAGGCCCTGCACCAGGCATTCATGGATCGCGCGGCAGGACCGAAAACTGTCCGAGCCGCCGCGCAGGATCACGGCATTGCCTGACTTCAGGCACAGCACGCCGGCGTCGGCCGCAACGTTCGGCCGGCTCTCGAAGATCACGCCGACGACGCCGAGCGGCACGCGCACGCGCTCGATCCTCATGCCGTTCGGCCGCTGCCAGCTCTCGGTGACGATGCCGACGGGATCGGCGATGCCGCGTACGATGCCGATGCCCTCGGCCATGCCCTCGATGCGGGCCGGCGTCAGCGTCAGGCGGTCGATGAAGGAGGAGGTGGCATTGCCGGAGGCGCGGGCTTCGGCGACGTCCTCGGCATTGGCGGCAAGGATCGCCGCAGAGCTCGCGCGGATCGCCCGCTCCATGGCCTCCAGCGCCCGGTTCTTCTGCTCCGGCGGCGCCAGCGCCAGCACGCGCGCGGCAGCGCGGGCACGGGTTCCGAGATCGGACATCAGCGCCTGGAGATCGGCATTGCCGTCAACGGCTTTGAGGGGGGCGGCCATGGGGGTCAAAACCTTCTGCTAAGGCGGTGTCCTAGCACGGAAATCCCGCGTTTGCGAAGGCCGTGGAGGGTATGGCTGAGGCCCGGTCCGCGCTGTCGGCTCGGCCAATGGCCTGGTTGGGCCACGACTTGCGGGACGCCAAAATATCTCGGAATATCAATGCCTAATAATGGAGTCTGCGATGCCGACCGTCGAGGAGCGCGAAGAGCGACGAAAGGCCAAGCTTGAGGCGCTGAGAGCCGAAATCCAGAAGGGTTTCGACAGCGGACCAATGGAAGAGATCGATGATCAGTGGATCGAACGCATCAAGGCTCGAGGACGCGAGCGGCTGGCCGCGCGGAAGCTCTCTGATCTTCGATACGCCCCTTCTCGCCCTTATCCGCCCACCACCAGATCGTCGCGGTGGATCATCTCGGCGCGGCCGCTGATGCCGAGGATGGTCGTGACGTCGGGGGAGGAGCGGCCTTTGATCCGCTCGGCTTCCTCAGCGTCGTAGGCGATCAGGCCGCGGCCGATCTCGCTGGTGTCGGGGCCGCGCACGATCACGGCATCGCCGCGGGCGAACTGGCCCTCGACCTTGATCACGCCGGCCGGCAGCAGGCTGGCGCCGGCGCGCAGCGCCGTCACAGCGCCGGCATCGATCGTCAGCGTGCCCTTCGGCTCCAGCGTGCCCGCGATCCAGCGCTTGCGCGAGGTGATGGGATTGGCCGGCGTCAGGAACCAGGTGCAGCGGCCGCCATCGGCGATCGCCTGCAGGGGATGCTCGATCTTGCCGGAGGCGATCAGCATATGCGTGCCGCCGGTCGTTGCGATCTTGGCCGCCTCGACCTTGGTGCGCATGCCGCCGCGCGACAGCTCGGACTCGGCATCACCAGCGACAGCCTCGATCTCCGAGGAGATGCTCTCGACCACCGGAATGAGTTTTGCGTTCGGATTGTTCTTCGGCGGGGCGTCGTAGAGCCCGTCGATGTCGGACAGCAGCACCAGCAGGTCGGCGCTCGCCATGGTGGCGACGCGCGCGGCGAGGCGGTCATTGTCGCCGTAGCGGATCTCGTTGGTGGCGACCGTGTCGTTCTCGTTGATCACGGGGATCGCGCGCCACTCCAGCAGCTTGCCGATGGTGGAACGTGCATTGAGATAGCGGCGGCGCTCCTCGGTGTCCTGCAGCGTCACCAGGATCTGGCCGGCGCCGATACCGTGCGCGCCGAGCACCTCGGACCAGATCCGCGCCAGCGCGATCTGGCCGACGGCGGCGGCGGCCTGGCTCTCTTCCAGCTTGAGCGGGCCGCGCGGCAGCTTGAGGCGGCTGCGGCCGAGCGCGATCGAGCCGGAGGAGACGACGAGGACGTCGCGTCCCTCGCGGTGCAGCTTGGCCATGTCGTCGGCGAGCGCGGCGAGCCAGGACGCCCGCACCTCGCCCTTGTCGGAATCGACCAGCAGCGCGGAGCCGACCTTGACGACGATGCGGCGGAATTGACTGAGTTCGGGGCTGGCCATGGCGGTCGTCAAATTGCTCTGTCGTTGGTCCGGCGGAGCAAAAAGGGGCGGCGCCGATGCGGCTAGCTTTTGCAGCAGGACGGTGGCCGGCGCAAGGCAGAGGAGCCGGTAAATAGGCCTAACGGCACCCTTGTCGGCCGAGGCCCGGGCAGTCTATGCCTCGAATAATCAATAACGAGGGAGGATGACGTGGACCGACGCAGCTTCATCGCCGGAGGCCTCTCGCTGCCCTTGCTGGCGCAGGCCAGTGGCGCACATGCTCAATCCGGTCCGCTGACGCGCATCATCTTCCCGTTCGCGGCAGGCGGCAGCGGTGATGCCTTGTGTCGTCTCATCGCCGAGCAATTCGGCGCCCCGCTTGGGCGAACCATGATCGTCGAGAATCGTACCGGTGGTGACGGGTTGATCGGAATTAGGGCCGTGAAGGGCGCAAGCTCGGACGGCAATACAATCTTGGTGACGACCGGTCCGACCATGTACCTGCTGCCGATGGTGGAGAATCAACCGAGCTTCGACGCGGCCAGGGATTTCGTCCCCGTGTCGCAACTCGTTCGCTTCGAGTTTGCCGTCGTTGCAAGTCCCGCGATCGGGGTGGGTAGTTTTAGTGAACTCGTCACCTGGTTGAGGGCAAATGTCGCAAAGGCCGCCTATGGGACACCAGGCAGCGGCAACATCCCGCACTTCCTCGGATGGCGACTTGAACAGATCCTTGGTCTTTCAATGACCCGGGCGCCCTATCGCGGGAGCGCGCTTGTCATGAATGATCTCATCGCCGGCCATCTGCCGTTCGGCATCACCACGGTATCCGATGCGATCGCGCAGCATCGTGCCAACGGCGTGAGGATCCTCGCGATTGCAAGCGCAGAGCGCTCGCCGTTCGTTCCCGATGTGCCGACGCTGAAGGAAAGCGGCATCGATCTCGTTGCCGACGGCTGGTACGGCATGTGGCTCCCCGCCGGCAGCCCGCCGGATTTTGCCGAAAAGCTCAGCGCAGCCGCGGTCGCGATGCTGGCCAAGCCGGAGGTGAAGGAGAAGCTCACCGCGATCGGGTTGATTCCGGTCGGAAGCAATGCGGACGGGCTTTCGAAGGAGCTCGCCGCGAACACGGCGTTCTGGCAGCCGATCGTCAAGGCGACGGGATACAAGATCGAGAATTGAACCGTAATCGTGAAGTGGATCTCTGCTAATGGAACAGCAGCTGCTTGGCGCCGCGCGGTTGTTTGCGAGTCACTATCAGATCGTCGTCTGCGACGATCCGCGCAGACCGCTTGGTGCTGATGAAAATTGGAATGACGAGAAAACCAAACGGGGCTTTGCAGGCGCGCCCACGTTCCGCATGATCAATACCGAAGCTGATCTTAATGACCATTGGGTCGAGCTGGTCGCCGCTAGCCGGCCGCCCTCCTTCGATGAATGGCAGCGGATCACCTGCGTCCACTTCCGATCCGAGAGCGGACGCGTTCACGTCATGTCGGTGATCGACAATGAGCCTGCATATTCCGCAGACGTGGAGCCGGGCGATTATTCGATCTATGCGGCCGCGCAAAATCTTGGAATCGATCAATTGAGCCTCGGCGAGAGCACGAAGCTCGCTGATGTCGAATTCGCCCAGCGAAAAGATGTCGAGTGGTATCGCCTCTTTCTGGTTCCGGGCAAACCGGAGTTCGAAGGACGACTCGTGGACCGCCCTTAAGACGTACCGAGCGATGATTTGGCTTACATCTTCGCGCGTTGCGCGATGCCGTCCTTGATCGCGTCGAGCTCTTTCTCATCCCAGATGCCGATCAGGAAGCCGCCTTTCACCTGGAGCTGGTTCTCGGCATAGGCTGCGATCTTTTCGGGGGGCGTGGTGATGTGACCGCTCGGATGCAGCGCCCAGTCGAACAGCTCGGCCTGCAACCGCGCGATGATGCCGGCGCACTCAGGGTCGTCGCCGCGATCGACATATTCCTGCGGATCGGTTTCGAGATCGTACAGCATCGGGCGGAAGCCGGAGGCGTGGATGTATTTCCAGCGGCCGTCGAACACCATGAACAGGCGGCAGCGCTCGATCGGCTGGTTCAGCTTCAGCCGCACGTCCTGCATGGCGTAGTCGTATTCGGAGAACGCGACCTTGCGCCAGTCCGGCGGTGTCGGCCCGCGCAGCAGCGGCAGCAGCGAACGTCCCTCGAGGATGTGGCCCGGCACCTTGCCGCCGAAATAATCGACGAAGGTCGGCGCGAGGTCGATTCCCTCCACCAGCGCGTCGCTGCGCGTGCCGCGCGTGGCGTCAGCCTCTTGCGAAGGGTCGATGATGATCAGTGGGATCTTCGCCGACTGCTCGTGGAACAAATCCTTCTCGCCCATCCAGTGATCGCCGAGATAATCGCCGTGATCGGAGGTGAACACGATCATGGTGGTTTCCAGCAGGCCGCGTTGCTCCAGAAATTTCATCAGCACGCCCATCTGGTCGTCGATCTGGGTGATCAGGCCCATATAGGTCGGGATCACCTTCTCGCGGGCATCGTCGCGCGCCATGTTGCGGGAGTAGCGCATGTCCATGTAGGCGCCGAACACCGGATGCGGATTCTGCCGCTCGCGCATCGAACGGATCGCCGGGATCATGTCCGAGGTCGAGTACATGCTGGCATAGGGCTCCGGCGCGATATAGGGCCAGTGCGGCTTGATGTAGGACAGATGCAGGCACCACGGCCGGCCGTCGGTCTCGGCCTCGCCGATGAAGTCCATCGCGCGGCGCGTCATGTAGGGCGTTTCGGAATGCTCGTCCGGCACGCGCGCGGCCTTGTCGGCATGCACCAGCAGCCAGCCGTTCTGCAAGCTACCGTCTTCCGCCGCGCCTGAATTGGCCCAATGCTCCCAGGGATTGCTGGCTTCAAAACCTTGGCTGCGCAGATATTCGTCGTATTTCGGGCGCGGTCGTCCGGTCGGATGCAGACCGTCGTCGCGCTCATACGGTTCAAAACCGCATTCGGCGACATGCACGCCGATTATCGATTCCGGGGGAATGCCGAGCGCCTTCATGCCTTCGAGATCGGGCGCCATGTGGGTCTTGCCGACCAGCACGTTGCGCACGCCGATCTTGTTGAGGTGATCGCCGAGCGTGGGCTCGCCGACGCGCAGCGGCCAGCCATTCCAGTGCGAGCCGTGCGAGCGCATGTAGCGGCCGGTGTAGAACGACATCCGCGACGGACCGCAGATCGGCGATTGCACATAGGCCTTGCTGAACAGCACGCCGCGCTTCGCCATGGCGTCGATGTTTGGCGTCTTCAGCGTGGGATGGCCGGTGCAGCCGAGATAATCATAGCGAAGCTGGTCGCACATGATCCAGAGAACGTTCTTCGCCCGCGCCATGCGTCATCCCTGCATTTTCTTGATGTTGGATGCTGCGCTATTGGAGGGGCGAAGACAAGCCGGTGATGCGTCGTGACCGCAGCCGCAATCTCCGCCGTCGTCCCTGCGAAAGCAGGGACCCATAACCACAGGGCGTGGTTTGGCGAGGATTCGATGTTCGGTACTGCAACCATCCGCATCGAGAGATCACGCGGTATGGGTCCCCGCTTTCGCGGGGACGACAGTGGAGAGAGCTGTGCTTACTTCACGCCGACCACGGCTCCGCTTCGGCCGCGCTCTTGGCCTTGGCCGACACCGGGGCCTCGCCGATCACCTCGACCAGCGCACGCAGTGCTTCCTTGACACCATCGCCGGTGACGCCGGAGAGCAGCAACGGCGTCTTCTTGGCGGCGCGCTTCAGCCGGTCCTTCTGCTTCTTCAATTCGTCCGGCTCGACCGCGTCGATCTTGTTCAGCGCGACAATCTCGATCTTGTCGGTCAAGAGCCCGCCATAGGCGTCGAGCTCCTTGCGCACCGTCTTGTAGGCCTTGCCGGCGTGCTCGCAGGTCGCATCGATCAGATGCAGCAGCACGCGGCAGCGCTCGACATGGCCGAGGAAGCGATCGCCGAGGCCGGTGCCTTCATGCGCGCCTTCGATCAGGCCGGGAATGTCCGCGAGCACGAATTCGCGGCCGTCAGCATTCACGACGCCGAGCTGCGGATGCAGCGTGGTGAAGGGATAGTCGGCGATCTTCGGCCGCGCCGCGCTGACCTTGGAGAGGAAGGTCGACTTGCCGGCATTGGGCATGCCGACGAGGCCGGCGTCGGCGATCAATTTCAGCCGCAGCCAGATCCAGCGCTCTTCGCCCACCTGGCCGGGATTGGCGTTGCGCGGCGCGCGGTTGGTCGACGTCTTGAAATGCGCGTTGCCGAAGCCGCCATTGCCGCCCTCGGCCAGCACGAACTTTTCGCCGACCTTGGTGAAGTCGTGGATCAGCGTCTCGCGGTCCTCGTCGAAAATCTGCGTGCCCATCGGCACCTTCAGCACGATGTTCTTGCCGTTGGCACCGTGGCGGTCCGAACCTGAGCCGTTCTCGCCCTTCTGGGCCTTGAAGTGCTGCTGGTAGCGGTAGTCGATCAGCGTGTTGAGGCCGTCGGCGACCTCGATGATGACGTTGCCGCCGCGGCCGCCATTGCCGCCGGAGGGGCCGCCGAATTCGATGAACTTCTCGCGGCGGAACGCCACGCAGCCGTTCCCGCCGTCACCGGAGCGGATATAGACCTTTGCTTCGTCGAGGAATTTCATGGGCCATAGGTAGGCCAGCAGGTCTCCCGCGGCAACCCGGATAGACCCGCAAATCGGCCGAATTTCTCGCGATTTCGCCCCTTGCTTAACCAGTCGGCCGGCGCCGGATCAGGAATTTCTGCGTCCCCTCCAGTACCAGCTCCTTGCGCTGGTTGAACACGGTGCTGCGGAGCGTCACCGCGCCGGTGGTACGTCCCGGCACCAGCTCGGTGACTTCGAGCGCGGGGTAGATGGTGTCATCGGCAAACACGGGCTTGAGGAACCGGCTCGACTGCTCGAGGAAGCCCACCAGGGACTCCTCGACCATGAACGGAAACAGGCCGGCGCCCGGTGCGGTGTGGATCAGCGTCTGGAAGCCGTGGGCGAGCAGATGCGGCATGCCGCGGCTGCGGCAATATTCCACGTCATAGTGCACGGGATGGGTGTCGCCGCTCGCGGTCTGGAACGCGGCGAATATCGCCGAGGTCTGGGTCCGGCTCGGCAGCACGAAGCGTTCGCCGATGACGAAATCCTCAAACCAGCGTTGCGTGGGGATCATGCGATGCTGGGTCGGATCGAAATCGGTCATGTCCATGCTCTTTCATTCGGGAGGCGCCTATCGCTACCGCGATGCGAAGAGTGCGACAATCCGTTCAATTCGGCTTGCGCGGGGTTGCCGCGGCGGCTCACGTCATTAAAAACGACCGCAAGCGAACTCTACCGCTGATTTTCTGCGCTCTCTCCGCCCGTCATTGCGAGGAGCGTAGCGACGAAGCAATCCAGACTGCCGCCATGGAGACGGTCTGGATTGCTTCGCTTCGCTCGCAATGACGACCTCTCACAGTCCGACTCATTCGATGCCCCTGTTCAAGAACCTCTCCGCCTATGACGATCGTTCCGCGCGCCTCGCCGGCATCGGGCTGATGGTGCTGTCGATCTTCATGTTCTCGTTCGGCGACGCCATGGGCAAGTTCCTGGTCGGGACTTATTCGGTGGGGCAGCTCTTGTTCCTGCGCGCCTGCGCGGCGCTGCTGCTGCTCGCGCCGCTGATCTGGCGGCAGCGTCATGATTTCGTCCGCCTCGAACGGCCGTGGCTGCAGCTGTTTCGCGTCGTGCTGTCGACGCTCGAGGTCGCCGCCTTCTTCCTCGCCACCGTCTATCTGCCGCTCGCCGACGTCATCACCTATTATCTTGCCGGTCCCATCTTCGTCACCGCGATGTCGGCGATCTTCTTAGGGGAGAAGGTCGGCTGGCGGCGCTGGACCGCGATCCTGATCGGCTTCTGCGGCGTCCTGATCGCGCTGCGGCCATCGGCGCAGACCGTCAGCCTGCCGGCACTGATCGCGCTCGGCGGCAGCCTGTCGTTTGCGACCTTGATGCTGATCACCCGCAGCCTGCGCAAGACGCCCGACATCGTGATGGCATCCTCGCAATTCGTCGGCACGTTTTCGCTGGGCGCGGTGCTGTCCGCCTTCCACTGGGTGCCGCCGACCCCTGGCAGCCTGGTGATCTTCGCGCTGGCCGGATGCGTCTCGGTCACCGCGCTGTTCTGCGTCAACCGCTCGCTCAAGCTGGCGCCGGCCAGCGTCGTCGTGCCCTATCAATATTCGATGATCGTCTGGGCCGTGATCTTCGGCTTCGTCGTGTTCGGCGACGTGCCGTCAATGGCCACACTCATCGGCGCCGCGATCATCATCGGGGCGGGGTTCTACATCTACTTGCGCGAACGGGATTTGGGTCGCGAGAGCGTGGAAGTGAATCCGCCGGCGTAACCCCACTCACGCCGTCGTCCCTGCGTACGCAGGGACCCATACCCACAGGGAGATGTTTTGCGAAGACTCGGAGTGGGCGCTTTGCCTCACACTCCTCCCTGTGGTTATGGGCCCCCGCTTTCGCGGGGGCGACACTGGTGATTGAGGACGCAGTGTGCCCCCCTACCTCATCCTTCGCGCACTGCTCCAGCTCTTCAGCGAGGCCCACACGCCGCGCGAGAGGCGGAAGCAGTCGACCGGCGTCGACGAGCCCAGCGCCAGGAAGCGGTGCAGCTGCACGCCGCTCCACTGGAAGCCGCATTTCTCCAGCACCTTGCGCGAGGCGGGATTGGTGACGCGCGCGCCGGCATAGAGATGCTCGTCCTCGAACTCCTCGAAGAAGAAGTCAATCGCGCCGCGCGCGGCCTCGGTGGCAAAGCCCTGGCCCCAGTGCTCGACGCCGAGCCAATAGCCGAGTTCGGCATTGCCAGGCGTGGAGCAGTCGATGCCGACCATGCCGACCGGCCCGGTATCGTGCTCGATCAGGAACACGGTCTCGCTGCCGAGCGCGGCGGTGGCGCGGACGAAGGCGACGGCGTCGTCCTGGGAATAGGGGTGCGGCAGGCGGCGGGTGTTTTCGGCGACGCGGCGGTCGTTGGCGAGCCGGGCGATGGTCCTGACGTCGGCGAGGGTCGGCCGCCGCAAGGTCAGCCGCTCGGTGGCGACGACACCAGGTCTCGCCTCAGCCAAGGTCGCGCTCGAGAAATCCTGCAACATGTCCGGCTCCGTGAAAGTCACTAAGTCAAAGTGAGCAAGTCAAAAGAAAAGGGGAGGCCGGTTTCCCGCCTCCCCCTTGGAGCCTTCGATCTCTTGCGATCTTAAGGACTCCGCCGGTTTGGTAGGACCGGCGGACTCCAATTTGATCCACCGTCTATTCAGCCGCCTCTGCGAGCGGGAGCACCGATACGAAAGTGCGGCCGTTGGCTTTGGCCTGGAACGTGACGCGACCCTCGATCTTGGCGAACAAAGTGTGGTCCGTGCCCATGCCGACATTAAGGCCCGGGTGCCAGGTGGTGCCGCGCTGACGCGCAATGATGTTGCCGGGAATCACAACTTCCCCGCCGAACGCCTTGATGCCGAGGCGCTTACCCTTGGAATCGCGACCGTTGCGCGATGAACCGCCTGCTTTTTTGTGAGCCATGGCTCGTCTCCGAAATCCTGCGTATTTCTAGATCAATTCCTTGACGGAATCATTTCAAAATTTCTCACGCATCAATTCGTGAATTGGCGTGATCGATTTTGCGTTACTCGGCGGCTTCCGCTGCCGGCTCCTTCGCCACCTTCTCCTTCTTCGGACGCGGGCCCTTGGTGGGCTTGGCGCCATCCGTCAGGATCTCGGAGATGCGGAGCACCGTGATCTCGTCGCGATAGCCGCGCTTGCGGCGCGAATTCTTGCGGCGGCGCTTCTTGAACGCGATGACCTTGGGGCCGCGCTTGTGGTCGAGCACCTCGACCGCAACGGACGCGCCTGCGACCGTCGGAATGCCCAGCACCGGCGTGTCACCGCCGACCACCAGAACTTCATTCAGCTGCACGATCGAGCCGACTTCGCCTTCGATCTTGCCTACTTCGAGAACATCATCCGGCACGACGCGGTATTGCTTGCCGCCGGTTTTGATGACTGCGAACATCGTTTTTTTCTCCGTGTTCAATCCCGGCCTCGCGACTGGTATCGTCGGGGTCGGCTTTTTGTCAGTCGCTATGGGTTTATGCGAGTTTTGTGCGGGCGGGAGTTATCCCTTTGAAAACCCACGCAAAAACAAGCGGCGCGAGAAACGCCCCGCGCCGGGTGTGGGACTTATAGCCGCCGGCAGGGAAGAGTCAAGGAAAACCGCGGAAAAAGGCCCGGATTTGAAGGCCTTGGACCTCTTCCGGTGCCTCGTCGAATCTGCGGGATAGCATTGCAACCATCGGGTTCCCCTGCCGTTGTCCTCGCAAATCGACATGCGGGCAAGGGCTTACCATGGCAACGGACGAACTGGTCAAGGCGACGGGCATCGCCCATCACGGCGCGGAGCGGCTGCCGTCGGTGGAGATCGACAGTTTCAACATCGAGATGAAGGACGAGGACGGCTTTCTCGGCGATCGCGCCAGCAAGGGCGCGTTCCGCGACATCCTCGACCGCTGGCGCAAGCCGCTGCGCAAGACCGGGGAGGACCCGTTCGGCAAGGAGCCCTCGGAGGAGATCAGCAAGAAGACGCTGGATGCCATCCTGGTCGGCGACGACACCGAGGCCTCCGCGGTGGTGCACAGCGCGATCGAGGATTTCGCCCAGGAGCTCGCCTATGTCACCCGGCGTTTCCTCAAGACCAAGGCCTGGGCCAAGACCGAGCGCATCGTGGTCGGCGGTGGCTTCCGCGATTCCCGGCTCGGCGAGCTCGCGATCGCGCGGACCGAGATCATCCTCAAATCCGAGGACTTCAAGATCGACATGATGCCGATTCGCCATCACCCGGATGAAGCCGGCCTGCTCGGCGCGCTGCATCTGGCGCCGTCCTGGATCTTCGAGGCCTATGACAGCATTTTGGCCGTCGACATCGGCGGCACCAATATCCGCTGCGGCCTGGTCGAGACCAACTGGAGGAAGGCCAAGGATCTGTCGAAGGCCAAGGTCGTGAAATCCGAGCTGTGGCGTCATGCCGACGACGAGCCGACGCGCGAGGGGGCGGTCAAGCGCCTCACCAAGATGCTGAAGGGGCTGATCGCGGAGGCCGAAGAGGAGGGCTTCAAGCTCGCGCCGTTCATCGGCATCGCCTGTCCCGGCGTGATCAACGCCGACGGCTCGATCGAGAAGGGTGCGCAGAACCTGCCGGGCAATTGGGAGAGCAGCAAGTTCAACCTGCCGGCGAGCCTGATCGAGGGCATCCCCGAGATCGGCGAGCACGACACCGCGATCCTGATGCACAATGACGGCGTGGTTCAGGGCCTCTCCGAGGTGCCGTTCATGCAGGACGTCGAGCGCTGGGGCGTGCTCACCATCGGCACCGGCCTTGGCAATGCGCGCTTCACCAACCGCCGCAAGGAGAGCGCCAAGGACCGGGACACTACGGAGAACGGCAAGAAAAAGGCCAAGGAAAACAACAAGGAAAACAACAAGGACAGCGCCAAAAGCGACTAGCTGCGCGTTTTCAGGCGAAGTGGACACGTTCGCGTCGAGAAAACGCGCAAAATGAGGAAACTGGAGCCCCGTTCCGGTGTCGTCGGAACGGCAGCGGGCTCCAGAGTAACCTTGACTGGTTAGGTTAAGGGCCGGATTGCGTTGCGGCGCCGGGGCCGCACGCTAGGGTCGAATTGTCGCCTCACCTGGCCGGCGAAGCCGCCCTTCCCAGCCAGTATTGCAATGAGCGGCACGGGACCGCCAGTGTTTACCGCGTCTGGCGGTCCCACCCCGTTTTTTTCGAACATGCAATGAGACGCCCGCTCCGAAGGCGGTGCGCCCCCTTCCCCGCTCGCGGGAGGGGTGGGGAGAGGGTGTCTCCGCATTGGGGTTGTCGAAGCGGACGCCTCGCGCGCGCGAAAACCGGGGCAAATCGCTAATCGGACCACCTTTCCCCCGTTCGCGCCGGGAAAAGGCAGGCAGAGGGCGAAACAGGCAGCGGATTTTCGCCCCGCGCGCCTTGTCTGGCCCGCCATCCTCGCCTATTAACGCCCCCAACCACAGGGGCCGCTGCTCCTACCATGGCGCCTTCAGGAGAGGTGGCAGAGTGGTTGAATGCACCGCACTCGAAATGCGGCATAGGTGCAAGCCTATCGGGGGTTCGAATCCCTCCCTCTCCGCCATTTTAGCCGCTGTCCGGCCCGAAGAGATGGGTAACGGATCGTACCTAAGAGATGGGTGACAACCTCGTGCCGAACGGGTTGTCGAGGGGTTGCAGGGTCTTCTGC